>MGTS01000013.1 GCA_001799565.1 Elusimicrobia bacterium GWA2_51_34
TCCCGGCTGGATGCCTTAAAGAGAGGTTTTAGCACATAACCAGGACATTTCTAAAAAACGCAACCAGGACATTTTAAAAAAATTTCGACATTTTTAAAATTAGGCCTTGACAAGTCAACATCCACCTGTTATACTCAGTAGGCAGTCTTGTTCTTTTAAATGTTTTGGTGGTGTAGTTGGGATGTTGTTGTTTGTGCGGTTTGATGGGTTCTGCCCCGCCCCGGCGCAGTTCCCCCGGTTCGTGGTCAGTGTTCGTTCGGTGTCTTTGATGTGTCGGCAGCAGTGTGTTCTACGGGGTGTTCCTTGGTCCGTCTCCCGCCTCTTCGGCGGCGCGGTTTGCCAGGGTCCTGGTGCGGCGGCCCGCCATCGGCGGTCCTGCTCCCGGGTTGGGTGTTCCGGCTCTCGACTCTCGGCGCTAATGCGCCTTCAAGTTGCCGGTCCGCCCCTTAAAAGTACTCGGTATAAGTGGTCTGGCCCGTGTGCCAATTGAAGAGCCCCCGCTTCACGGGGGCTCTCACTTTTTATCCCAAAAAAGCAGCCGAATTTTATCCGGACGGCATACGTACAGCCAAAAATTCCGCAATATTTTTACACCTTTGACTACGATTGTCGTAATATTGTGTAATTGCGAGGGCAGTTTTGTTATTGTTTTATGTGGCCGTGGTTCTGACCGATTTTAAAAAAGCGGCTATGAATTTTTAAATATATGAAAATCGATTTCGCAAGAGAACAGAAGTGGTGGAATGCCAAAGCTCCGGCTGAGGAACGGGATGGTTCCGATGAACGGATAAACCGGGCTTTGCGCTGGATAGAGATAGAAAAACATTTGAAAGGCGTAAAAACAATATTGGATATAGGGGGCGCGACCGGAGCGTTCTCAATACCATTGGCAAAAAGAGGATTTAAGGTAACATATGTGGATTTTTCTTTGGAAATGCTGAAAATAGCGAAAGGAAAAGCGAAGGGGGTTAAAAATCTGGATTTTGTGCGGGCGAACTCCACAAACCTCTCCATGTTCAAGTCTCGCGGATTTGATCTTGTTTTGAACATGGACGGCGCTGTTTCATTCTCCGGTTCCATGGCCGACAAGGCGATAGCGGAAGCCTGCCGTGTTACCCGAAAAAAACTTATCCTCACCGTTTCCAACCTCTCAGGCATGATCCCGGTATTGACCGGCGTAAGTCTTAAGACTTCCCATAAATTACTGCGGTGCGTATACGCAATGTTTGAGCGGGGATTATGGCATCAGGAAAGGTTTCCGGAAAACCGCGTTCTAGCCAAAGGTCTTACCCAGGACTATTTGGGGACGTTTAAGGCGTATTCACCAGAGCGATTGCGGTCAATACTGAAAAAAAACGGCATGGAAATAGTAAGGCTTGGCGCATTAGGCTCCTTATCGCAATTATGCGGAGCGGAAACTCTGTCAATGGTTTTAAAAAATAAAAAAGTTTTCAATGAATTCGTGAATCTTTGCGACAGGTTCGATAAAGAAATACTGCCGTATGGTCCGGGCACCCGCCAGCGCGCGGGGTTACTGGCTGTGGCAAAACCGCAATAATTGTTCCCGGAAAGACCATTTGATAAACCAAACCGGCCGGGCGCTGTGTTGAAGGAACAGGGGGGATCTATGAAAAAACAGGAAAGGTGTCCCTGGGCCTACGGGGCCAGCCCGTTATATATCCCTTATCACGACAGTGATTGGGGGGTGCAGACGCGCGATGACAGGAGACAGTTCGAGTTTTTGACGCTGGAGAGCGCGCAGGCGGGGCTGAGCTGGTCCACGATACTCAACAAAAGGGAAGGTTACCGTAAAGCGTTCGCCGGTTTTGACCCGAAGAAAGTAGCCAGGTTCAATGCGAAAAAGATCGCCGCGCTGCTGAAAAACCCCGGCATAGTCCGCAACCGGCTGAAGGTCAACGCCGCGGTAAACAACGCGAAAAGATTCCTGGAAGTGCAAAAAGAATTCGGCAGTTTTTCAAAATATATCTGGTCTTTCGTAGGTGGAAAACAGAAAGTAAACCGCTGGAAAAAACTTTCCCAGCTCCCGGCCACCTCGAAAGAATCTGACGCCCTGAGCGCTGACCTTAAAAAACGGGGTTTCATGTTCGTCGGCAGAGTTATAGTCTACGCCCACTTGCAGGCTACCGGCCTTGTTAACGACCACCTTGTCACCTGTTTCCGCCACAAGGCCTGCTCCGCAAACCGGCAAATTGTACATGGGCAGCGGCGGCGCTTGAGGTCTTCATGATTGAAAATAAGGAATCCGGGGTATAGTATAATTGGACTGGATTCCAGGGAGATAACACTTAAAAATTTATATGGATAAAAAAATAGGATATTCGCTGCTTGCGGCGGGGGTAGCGTTGCGTGTTAAATTTATTATTGCAGGGTCGCTGATTATAGCTTTGGCCGGAGGGGGATATTTCTATCTCCCCAACCCTTGGTGGACCACCGGACGCCTGTTGGACGGTCTTAAAAGAGATAATGAGCTGCATCGCCTGATATCCGCAGAACTTATCAAGAACAGGGCTGCGGATTCCGATATGGTGATTCCCGCTCTTGTGCTGGCTATGGGGGATAGCTGGAACGAAGTCCGGGGTGCGGCGTCCGCTTCGCTTTGCGCAATAGGGGGGGCCTCTAGCCCTTATTTAAACCAGGCGCTTCACAACGATAATTTCAATGTCCGGGATATGGCGGCTTTGACTCTGGAATGCATAAAAAGGGCCGGTAATAAATAAGGTTTTGGGCTCTGGCGGGAATCCTCATCCGGAGGATTGTGCTTCGCAACCGTGACAAGGGCTTTTTTATTTACCGCGAATCAGGAGGATATATCAAAGCAGGCTACAAAGACGGCGGTTTTGGGGACGGGCGCGCCATTACACCATCCGGATGTTTGCCGGCTGTTTTTACAGTGCTTTTTGCGGGACTTCTTTTCCTTATAATAATGGCCGTATGGTTTTACGGCGGATAAACAACGGTTTCGGTTGCCTTGAGCGCCGCCAAGGCCGCGCCGACAATACATAATGTTCCCGCGGCCAGGAAGCCCCAGTCGCCCGGAGACATTTTAACGGAAGTCCCCCAAAAAATAACGGAAACCAACACGGCCAGCGGACTTTTGAGATTATTCAAAACAGCCAAAACTCCGGTTTTTACCTGAGTGGCGCCGGTATTCCATAAATAAAATCCAGCTCCGGAAGCCACGATTCCCAGGTACAACAGGGCGCTCCAGCGGCTTGAACTGTAATCAAGCGTTTCTCCCCAGTTGAATCTGAACAGCGCCCACACCAGTGAAACAAGCACGCCGCCAAGATAGAGCCAGCCGAAGATCCGGCCGTCATTTTCCAGAGGGCGCAGTTTCCGCCAGTCTTTATAAGCGACTTGTCCCCAGGCGAATGCCGCGTTGGAAATCTGCATCACCGCGAAAGCGCCCCAGAAAGTGCGCCGGTCTATCTGCCAGCTTTCCGTAAGCGCCGCTCCCAGCAAAGAAACGGCCGCGGCGGCAAACAAGCTGCCGGGCCAGCGGCCGCTGCGCCAGGAATAGATTATGGCGACATACAGCGGGGTCAGGATAGTGAACAGCGCTACCTGGTAAGCCTGCAGGACAATAAAACAGTAATTGAGCGCAATGTACATCACGCCGTATTGAACGGCTCCAATAACCATTAAGCGGGGGACTCCCGCGCGCCCGCCGAGCGGCAGGCGCATCCAGGGCAGGAGCGTAAGCAGGGCCAGGCACAGCCGGATTAAAGTCACCATCACCGGGTCCGCGCCGGCCACCCATTGTTTGTTTATCCCGAAAGAAAAAGCCCACAGCCAGGAGACCGCTATCAGGCGTAACATACCTTATTGTATAAATTAGGCGGACAACGCGTATGCCGCCGGCATGACCCCGTATCCCTGAAGTGTCTTTATATCCTTTCCCATAAATACTTCAGGGGAAGATAGAAAGCGCCGCTTAAAATCCGCCTGATTGGAAATCGGGAATTACGGGGTATAATATAAGTGGATAAAAAGGCGGGTATTGAGTCAATAATGAAAAAATTTCTTAAGGTTATTGGATATGTTTTTTTAACGGGAGTGCTTGCTATTGCGCTTCTTGTCGGGGCTTTGCTTATATCCGCCGCCAGGCAGCGGTCTAAGTTTATCAAAGAAACCGTGGCAATACTGTCCACGGCGCATTCTTTGGCGGATATCCGGAAGTTGGACGCCGGCTATCGACCGGACTTCATATATACCAGGCAGTTTGAAAACGGGAAATGGGCCGCTGTGCGCGCGCTGGATGAAGATGAGACCGAGTTCGGATTTACGGCGGCAATTATTTATACAGGGGAAGGTGTTTTCTGGATATCCAGGTATCCGTTTTGTGGGTATGAGGGGCTTTCCGGCGGGTTGAACGGTATAGAGGCCGTCACCTTGGACGATTTCATTTCCAAAGTCTGCGGGAAGTACCGCTTTTCTAAATTTAAATGAAAACGAATTTAAAGATAATCTCCCATAAAGAATCCCTTGTGGAGATGGCGGGGGAGATCCTGCTTAAATCGGCGGCTTTGGAAAAGAATATTGTGGTTTTCCCGGGAAAGCGTCCCGCCCATTTCCTTCGTAAATACCTGGCCGATAAGCTGGGCGCGGCCTTTGAGCCTCCCGTCATACTTTCCATGGACGGACTCATGGATTATCTTGTGGAATTGGCGGGAATAAAAGGCACGGAACTTTCAAACCTCGATGCCGTGGGCGTCCTTTACGACAATATGCTGGGTGACCTCACCGGCGTTATAGGCAAAACCGGCAATGTATCTTTGGACACATTTCTCCCATGGGGGTTTAAAATATTTTCAGACTTTGAAGAGCTGAAAATTGAGCTCAAAACCCCCGGCGAACTTAAAGACTTTGATTCCATCCTGCCAGGCGAAATAAAAGGTTCGGACTCTTTTATTAAAAAATTAAAAAGCTTCTCCGGAGTGTACGAACGCTTCTACGCCCATCTTGAAAAGGAAAATCTGCTGACCCGGTCGCTTAAATACGCCCGGGCGGCCCAGAAGATACGGGACCTGGACCTTGCCGGCAGAAAAATAATTCTTGCCGGCTTCTTCGCGCTCACAAATTCCGAAAAGAAAATTTTTGCCGCCCTTTCCAAACTCCCCGGTTCCGTTATCCTGCTGCAGGAGGGCCCGGGGCTTGAAAAGCAATTCCAATTCATGGAATTGCAGTCACAAGTCACAAGTCACAAGTCACAGGTCACAAGTCACAGGCCGGAAACAGCGCTGCATTTTTATAAAGCGCCGGATCTGCATGGGGAAGTATTTAAACTTGCGGATATTTTAAAAGGCCAAACACTCACTTCCAAAGATGTGGTGGTCCTGCCGTCGCCGGACGCGCTGTTCCCGGTGCTGTTTAATGTGCTGGGTGAAGTGAAGGCCTATAATATTTCAATGGGATATCCCATAGCCGCTACGCCGGTGTATTCGCTTATGGATTCGCTTGGCGATCTACTGGAAAAACGCTCCGGCGACCGATATTTCGCGCCCAATTACCTCAAATTTGTTTTTCACCCGTATGTAAAAAATATATATATGAAAGTCGAGAGTCTGGAGTCGGGAGTCGAGAGTGGTAAATCGGCGGATCCGACCAGAATTATCTTTCAGACCATTGAAACGGAACTGGCCTCAAAGATAAACAAATACCTTGCCCTTGAGGACCTGGAGGGAGACGCCGGTCTGCTTGAACGATGCTCGGTTCTGCTCAAAAACTATGCCGATGCCCGGCTGACCGCTAAAGACATACAGGCGCATATTAAAAACATCCACAATAAACTCATCCGCCCGTTCGAAAAGCCGGGCAGCATAAAAGACTTCGCGGATAACCTTATAGCCGTAGTCTCATTTATTTCAGGCGCCAGCACCGCGAACCTTCACCCCTATTCCGCGCCTTTCATAGAGCAGCTTTACGAAGACCTTCACGCCTTCTCCAACTCAACGATTGCCGGCCGCGGCCTGGAAAGCATTTCCTCCTGCTTTAAGCTGCTCAAGTCCTATATAAAAAGTTCCGCCTACCCGTTTCCCGGCACGCCGCTTTCCGGCCTGCAGGTGCTGGGCGCGCTTGAAACCCGCAACCTTAAATTTGACCGCGTCTATTTTCTGGACGCCAACGCCGATATCCTGCCCGGCTCAAAAAAAGAAGACACCATCCTTTCGCATTTTATCCGCCGGGGCCTTGGCCTGCCTACCTGCAAAACGCGCGAGTCCGTGGCGAAATATTACTTTAACCTGCTTATTTCCCAGGCTAAAGAGGCCTATATTTTCTACAAAGACGCGCCCGAGCTTGAAAAAAGCCCTTTCGTACAGAAAATTATCTGGGACCTTGAAACCGTGGGGCAAAGCCCCAAAGAAGAAGAGGTTCACTTCCGGCTTAGCTTCGTCCAGCAGGAGCCGCGCCCGATAGCCAAAACCAAAGATGTGCTGGCATATCTTGAAAATTTCACCTTCTCGTCGTCAAGCCTTGACGCGTATCTCGCCTGCGGTCTGAAATTCTACTGGCAGTATGTGCTCCGCGTGCGGGAAAAAGACGAAGTGGGGGACGAAATCGGCCAGATTGAAATAGGCAGAATTGTGCACAAGATCCTGGAGAGCCTATTCTCCGTCAAAGGCGGGTCCGCCTTTGACGGAAAAGAGCATAAACCGGATGAAGAGCTGATACTCGCGCGCGCGGCCGAAATAGCCGAAGACATATTTAACGCCGAGCTTAAAAACCACGACTCCGGCTATGAATATCTTATAAAAAAGCAGATACTTCGCCGCCTGCGTGACATTCTGCTTTATCATAAGGAAAACATAGGGAAAGCGCAGATAAAAAACTGTGAAAAAATTTTCAATCTTACGCTGGACGGAGTTAAATTCACAGGCCGGGCCGACCGTATAGACCTTCGCCCGGATGAGAATGGCCGCAACACCCATATTATTGTGGACTATAAAACCGGCTCAAAGGCTTCCACGCCCAACCTTAAAAAATTTGATCTTGAAGACAGGGACGCCTGGCCCAAAACGCTTAAATCGGTGCAATTGCCGCTGTATGTAATGTTTTATATGGCTGAAAACCCGGAAATCACCCTTCAGTACGTGGATGCCTGCCTTATGCTGCTGGGTTCGCATAAGATAACCGAAGAATTTCTTTTTGCCAAAAGCGAAGATAAAGCCGCGGACCTGGCCAGGCTGCGGAAGGCCGTTTCTTACCTGGTCTATGAAATCCGCTCCGCGGAGCTTGATTTTGAACCCGCCGCCGACATAAAAACCTGCGAGTTCTGCCCGTTTAAAATAATGTGCAGCCGCCAGTGGGCGTGAAACAGCAGGGGTTAGGGTAGAGAGGGGGTAAGGCAAATATCCCCAGGGATGGGGCCTTGACAATTGGAATTTGTCTGCTAGACTATCAGTGGGTCCGCGGCCCTTTTAAACAGGTGTCTCGCGGGCCCTTTTTTTTGCGGTTTTTATTTGGGGCCTATTTTATCAGTTACGCTGTAATACCAAGGTGTTATTCGCGCGGACAGTCAGTGGATTATTTTAAAACCAGCTTTGCGGGCGAAAGCCGCCAGGCGCCAGCCTCCCCCGCCGAGTGCGTCCGCGTTCACAAGGCGCAGACTGGAAAAACCGCGGTAACGCAGATCGATCACATTGATCATGGCAAGTGTTTCCGGGTCAGGAGACTTAAGGCAACCCGTGAGGTCAAGTGCCGCTGTGCCGGGGGCGCGGGGAAGCCGTCGGAAATAAGCTCCTGTAAAGGGACGCAATTCTGAAAATCCGAATTTCTCCGCGTAAAAGTTCCAAACTCCGTTGCAGGCCCGGTTAATGAAGCATTTCGCGCAGGCCGGGCCTTTAGTCCGATTCTGGCGGTTGAAAGCGTTGTCAAAAAAGGGGAAAGGGGCCATTCGTTGGGTATCGAAGGTCATGAACTCCGAGCCTGCCATCTTTGAGGTGTCAAGGAAAAGCTGTTCGGTTCCGCGCATCAGGCAGAGGGGAACCACCCCGCAACTGCCGAGGAACGTGTTGATCCCGGCTGCTTCCAGTATGCCGGCGGCTTTCGCCAGGTAAGGGGACGTAGGGCTTATCCTGGGGTAAAGGTCAAGCGCTTCCGCTCCCAGGTTGCTTGAAGGGAATATATAGGAAAAAGTGACGGCGTTCGCCCGGGGGAAATTTTTTATGATGAAATCCGCGTATCGGGGTATTGAACGGAAGTTCAGCGTGGTTATCACAAAGTAAAAGGAAAAATTAAAACCCGCACGGTCTATCGCCCTGACCCCTGACAGGGTCTTTTCGAAAGTCCCGGGAGCGCGCGTTAGTTTTTCGGACACGCCGGCCAGGTGCGAGTGGAGGGAAACGCAGAAGCCCAAACATCCAGGCGGGTTCAGCCTGCGGAGGAATTCGTTCACCATTTTGCCGTCAGCCAAGGCGACGGCGTTGGTTGTTATTGCCAGCATCCCGTAGCCCATCCTTGCCGCCGCGGAAACAAGTTCCGGCAGGTCGCGGCGCAACGTCGGCTCCCCCCCGTCTATGGAGAGAAAATCATAACCTTCGCGCCTGGCTTTACTGAGGACCGCCAGCGCCTCTGCGGTGGAGAGGCTTGCCTTAACACCCGGCGGGGGGCTGCCCTTGGCGCAGAAGGAACATTTCTGGTTGCAGGCCCAAAGCGGAGCGAATCCGAGTCTTTTGTTGAAGGTGGCGCTGATGGCGTTCTTTTTCATCTGGAGGGCTATTCCCTGAGCTTATTGTTATTCTACCTAAATATGCACCGCCTTTGTTTCCATTGCCCAAACAGGATAATCTGTGTGAGTGTGTGTTGCAAATGTTCGGCTAATATATTTAAATGTAAATAGGATATCGCATTCAAGGAGGCTAAAAAAATGGAAAAACCCGCAATAAAAACCAAGTGCCCTAATTTTTCTTCAGGTCCCTGCGCCAAAAGGCCGGGCTGGACCGTGGACGCCTTGAAGAACGCCCTTGTGGGAAGGTCTCACCGCTCTAAAGAGGGAAAAGCCAGATTGAACGAAGTTTCAGACCGCATGAAAAAAGTACTTAAACTGCCCGCGGATTACCGCATAGGCGTGGTGGCCGGCTCCGACACCGGCGCCGTTGAACTTGCCATGTGGACTTTGCTCGGGCCCCGCCCTGTGGACATATTCGGTTGGGAATCTTTCGGCAAAGGCTGGATTACCGACGCCGTAAAGCAGCTTAAACTGCCGAAGGTGAACGAATATAAAGCTGATTACGGTAAAATACCGGACTTGACCAAGGCCAATCCCGCTAATGATATAGTCTTCACCCTGAACGGCACAACTTCGGGCGTTAAAGTCCCAAACCTCAACTGGATAAGCGTGAACCGTGAAGGCCTTACTATCTGCGACGCAACTTCCGGGATATTCGCCATGGAGATGGATTATACTAAGCTGGATGTTATAACTTTCTCCTGGCAGAAGGTTATAGGCGGCGAGGCCGCGCATGGGGTGATCATCCTTTCGCCCAGGGCGGTCAAAAGGATGGAGGAGAACGAACCGAAAGCCGCCTGGCCTTTGCCTAAGCTTTTCAGGCTGGCCGCCGAGGGAAAGCTGAAACCGGGCGAATTGGAATACAACACGGTAAACACTCCTTCAATGCTCTGTGTGGAGGATGCCATAGACGCCCTTAAGTGGGCGGAGTCCATCGGCGGCATGAAAGGCCTGGTGGCCCGTTCTACCGCCAACCTGAACGCTCTTGAAAAATGGGTGGAGAAAGCCGACTGGGTGGATTTTCTGGCGGAAACCAGGGAGATCCGCTCCAGCACTTCGGTATGCCTGAAGATCACCGCCGACTGGTTCAAAAAGCTGGGAGATGAAGACAAGACCAAGGCCGCCAAAAAGATCACTTCCATGCTGGACAAGGAAGGCGTGGCGTACGACATTAATTCTTACGGCAAGGCTCCGGCGGGTATCCGCATATGGTGTGGCGCCACCGTGGAAACTTCCGATGTTCTAACCCTTACCCGCTGGCTGGACTGGGCGTATGGCGAGGTGGCCAAAGAATATGCGAAGGAGACTGTAAAATGAAAAAAGTTTTAATAGCCGATAAGGCGGACGCGATCTGCGAAAAAATACTCAGGGAAAAAGGACTGGAGCCGGTGGTAAAAACGGGTATGACCCCGGAGCAGTTGAAAGCCTGTATAGCGGAGTTTGACGGCATAATTGTGCGCTCAGCCACTACGCTTACCTGCGACCTTATAGCGGCCGCCACGAAGCTCAAAGCCGTGGCACGCGCGGGTTCCGGCGTGGACAATATAGACGTGCCGGCCTGTGTTGCCAAAAAAGTGCTGGTAATGAACACTCCATTCGGAAACACTGTTTCCACCGCCGAGCATGCCGTGGCCATGATGATGGCGCTGGCCCGCCATATACCCCAGGCCAACGCCTCTACCCACGCCGGCAAGTGGGAAAAGAAGAAGTTTGAGGGCGTGGAGCTTACCGGTAAAACACTCGGCGTTGTGGGTTGCGGCAACATCGGCGCCGTGGTGGCCGACAGGGCCATGGGCCTGAAGATGAAAGTGCTTGTTTACGACCCGGTCATGACCGCAGAAAGGGCCCGCGAGCTGGGCGTGAAGATGGTCAGCCTTGACGAGCTTTATCAGAAGTCGGACTTTATAACTTATCATGTCGTGATGAACCCCGCCACCAAAGGCATGATAAACAAGGCCGCCATAGCCAAAATGAAAAAAGGCGTGCGTATGATAAACTGCGCCCGCGGCGGGATCATGGTTGAGGCCGATATAAAAGAAGCCCTTGATAACAAACATATAGCCGGGTTTGCCTGCGATGTTTACTCCAAAGAGCCGGCCACCGAACATATCTTTTTCGGTATGGAGACGGTGATAGCCACGCCGCACATAGCGGCGTCAACCAAGGACGCGCAGGTAACCGTGGCGCGCCAGGCCGCGGAACAGATAGCGGACTACCTGCTTAACGGCACAAAGACGCATGCGATTAACGGCGATAAGATATAGCGATTGCTGGTAGGCGAGTAGGCTGGTAGGCTTTATGAGCAATTCCTTGAAGCTTACTAGCCTACAAGCATACCAGCCTACCGGCAAACAAGGTTAATACAATGTCCAAACTTCCTTTATTCAGTCCAATCTACGGCATAAGACCGGCAAAAGGCAAAGCGCAGGAGGTGGTTGCGCCTCCTTACGACGTGCTGAATTCCAAAGAGGCGCGCGAAATGGCCAGGGGCAAGCCATGGAGTTTCCTGCATGTGTCAAAAGCCGAGATAGATTTCCCCGATGGCGTAGATGTTTACTCCGACGCGGTTTACCGGAAGGCGGGCGACAACTTTAAAAAAATGATTGACGCCGGTATGCTGGTGCGCGAAAAGAAACCGTGTTTTTATGTTTACCGTTTGCAGATGGGCGCCCATATTCAGACCGGTCTTGTGGTGGGCGCGTGTATTGAAGACTACGACGCGAACCGCATAAGGAAACATGAATTTACCCGCCCAGTGAAAGAAGAAGACAGGGCCAAACAGATAAAATTTGTTCAAGCGCAAACGGGCCCCGGGCTTATAGCTTATAAGCAGATACCTGAAGTGGCCGCCGTCATTAAGAAAAAGACCGGGGAGAAACCGGAATTCTCTGTGGAAGGCATAGGCGGGGTAATACATACGCTTTGGGTTTTGGGTAACGAAGATGATATCCGCGTAATAGCAGACGCCTTTGAGAGGCAGGCCGCCGTTTACATAGCCGACGGGCATCACCGCTCGGCGGCCGCTTCCAGGGTCAGGAAATTTATGATTGAGCAGCGCGGCGCGGCGCATACCGGGGCGGAACCTTACAACTATTATCTTGCCGTGGCCTATCCAATAAATGAAATGAAGATATGGGATTATAACCGGGTGGTTAAAGACCTGAACGGCCTTTCGCCGGAAGCGTTTATGGCAATAATAAAGGGGAGTTTCGAAGTTAAAGAAGCAGGAGGCCGAGCCAAGCCGGCCGCCCGTCGTGAGTTCGGAATGTATCTGGGCGGCAAATGGTACCTGCTTAAGCCCGCAGCGCCCGCGCCCGTAAAAACGGACGATCCCGTTCTTTCGCTTGATGTCAGCGTGCTGTCGGACCTTGTCCTGGATAAAATACTGGGCATTAAGGATCTGCGTAAATCCGACCGCATTGACTTTGTGGGGGGAATCCGCGGCCTTGAAGAACTTGAAAAAAGGGTGGACTCAGGCGAGATGCAGGCGGCTTTCGCGCTTTTCCCTCCGTCGCTTGATGAGTTGATAGCGGTGGCCGACGATAACCAGGTAATGCCGCCCAAGTCCACCTGGTTTGAGCCAAAGCTTGCCGACGGCATGGTTTCAAATCCGCTGTTGTAACCGGATTCTCCAAAATATCCGCCTTTTTCCGGAAGGGGAATGAACTCGCTCCACTGGCTAAAAGACCGGGCTTTTATGACCAAAGGGTTAATCAGAGGCCTGGCGGACTGATTCTTTTCTTATTCCCAAAAATGAGAAATTATTTAAGTAATAATTTACGGGTCAAACAGGGGCCTGCCGGTTTCACCGCCTCAAAATGGTTTATAGCGGCCCTCCCGGTATTAATGGGGGCTAGTTTCTCTGTTCTAAATTTGCAGAAGTTCTCTTCCTTCTCAAGCGATGGGTCAGTTCTATTTATGGCGGGGCACGGAAGCTTTCTTTTGTCCGGTTTGCCCGGGTATGAGACCGTTAATATGCCCTTATTCGGGACCTTTGTGTCCATGACTCTCAATTTGGGGATACCCCCCGCCCTGCTGTTTATAATTTCGCAACTGCTTATTTACGCGCTTGTTTTTTGCGCCGGGTGCCTGTTACGCGGTTATTGGGCAGGTGTTTTAGCTCTTATGACGGCGGGATTGTTTGAGGCTGGCAGAGCGGTCACGTATGACGTAGAACAGTCTTTTTACAGTTTTTTTCTGTTGCTGGTTATGGCGCTTCTGCATTTAAAGCGGCGGGAAAACACTCTTAAAAATAATCTTCTGGCCGGCCTGGCGGTTGGCGCGTCCATGCTTGTGCGTTCACCGTTGTTTCTGTTCCCTCCCGTGCTGATACTCTGTGACTGGCTTTACGGTGAGCGCACGCGGGCGTTTGTCCGGCGTTCTCTGGTATTTATGGCGGCTTCTTATGTTTTGCTTGTTCCCTGGAATATTTTAAACCATTCGCTTACTGGCAGGTTCACTCTTTTTGATGCGCACAGCGCGAAGAGCAATGTTATAACCGGCGCCCTGGGCAGCGTCTATACCATGGAGGGGGACGCCCGCAAGCTGGCCGGAATCGGGTCAGATGACAGTGCCTTTGTTTTTTACGTGCGTAAAGCGGCTGAAAACCCGCTTTTTTTCATTCTTACCGTATTAAGAAGACTTTGGCATATTTTTCTGTTTAATCCGCTGTTATTCGGTCTTCTCCTGCTTGCATTGCTTGTGAACAGGGATAGAGACCGGCGGCTTATTTTTGGATTGCCGATTTTTTTTATCGCCATTCATTCTTTACTCTCTGTTGATAAGCGCTATTTTTACCCAATGCTGTATGTTCTGCCGCCAATTATCGCGGCGAGTCTGCTGCCGCGCCGCCTTATCAAATCTCCGGGGTCCTGTGTTTTCGCGGAAAAAACAACGGTTCTGTTTTTTTTGCTGTCATTTTGCGCCGTTTTAAGCATAGAAGCGCTTATGATAGTCTATCCATACAGAGCCGCTCAAAACAGTGCCGGCAATGAAGCTTTTGTCCGGACACTGGATCGCTTTCCAAACGACCGCGCGCTTCAGGAGATGAAGTGCCGGAGGATGCTGGATTCATGTGATTACCCCGGATATTACAAATGTCTTGTCGGTTACAGTGAAAAATTCGACGATCTTTTTTACAGATATTTCCTTTCCATCATGGCGGCCCGTTCGTCGTCAGAACTGGCTCCTCCGGTCGGTAAAAACCGGGAATTATGGAGATGCCTGACGGCAAAGATGTTCAGGGAATTTGAATTAGGCGATAAAACATCGGCCATAGCTTCTTTCAGGCAGATTTCTGAGATACATAATGCGGCCTGGCATATGTTACGCGGGACACCATATAAAAGAGACAGGGAGCTGGCGGCCGGCATAAGCAGGGACACGGAATATTTTTGGCGAAGACACGCGCGTGATATTCTTTTGATGTGGCCGCTGGAAAGAAGGGTTAAAATACTTTCCAGGCTTGAGAAAAAATTTTCGCTTCCCGGGGAATTGAAAGAACTTGGCAACTCTTCGGGTGTCCCGTGCAAGTAAAGCTCTTCTGACCGCAACAGATTAAAGATCCATAAGACCCAGCAGAATAATCTTAGCCTGGCCCCAAAAATATTGAACCATTTGTGGTATTTTGTAATGAAGACGGGAAATAGGGTTTTTATGAAATTTAATTTATTACAGAGAGTGTTAATCGTTTATGTGGTAAAGAATATCCAGCGCGTACGGAACTTTCACCGCCGGAAAAGCCCGCAAAGCAATTTTCAAATTGGGTCTTGACAAGTCAAGGGGCGCCCGCTATACTATATATTCGGGCATGAATTCTTCGGCGCGCCGGTTCGGCGGTTCCGGTGGCGGTATGGTTGGGTTCGGGGGTTGCCCCGGCCCCGGCGCGGTTCCCGGATGGGCGGTGCGGCCGGGCGCGTTCAGCGCTTTTCGGCCTTGAAGCCGCTCCCTAAGTGTCGTGCAGCGTAGTGAGGCAGCAACTAAAGTGAAGGGCCCCCGAGATCGGGGGCTCTCGCTTTTGTCCGTTTCCGGTCTGTTTTCCCGCAGGGAGCGTTTACCCGCGCGCGGTATTTTGATACTATTTACACTCACGCATGGAAATTATTCACCGTCTTCTGGCCCTTGTGCTCAAATTTATAGATGTTCTTCTGCACCTTGATATATATCTGCCCCTGGTAATACAGAATTTCGGCAATTGGACTTACCTGATACTGTTTGCAATAATTTTTTGCGAGACCGGGCTGGTGGTATTTCCCATATTACCCGGCGATTCGCTGTTGTTTGCCATAGGAACTTTCTGCGCCCTGGGTTCCCTGGACCTTGCTAAAACTCTGACTGTTCTTTCCGTCGCGGCGATATTAGGGGATACTGTCAATTACGCTATAGGCCACTATATGGGGCCTAAGGTCTTTCAGTACAAGGATTCCCGGATATTCAGGAAAGAATACCTTCAGAAAACTCACGAGTTTTACGAGAAATACGGCGGCAAGACCATTATTATCGCGCGCTTTGTTCCAATAGTGCGCACTTTTGCCCCTTTTGTCGCCGGCGTGGGCGCCATGAGCTACATGAAGTTCTTGTCTTATAACGTGGCGGGGGCCGTGCTGTGGGTGTTTTCAGTTACTTTGGCCGGCTACTATTTCGGTAATATTCCTGTTGTTAAGAATAATTTTACGCTGGTAATATTCGCCATTATAATCATCTCCATCCTGCCGGGCATTATTGAATACATAAGACATAAAAGGCGCAAGTCCGCCGCTTAAGAAAATAAAAAGCCGGGAACGCCGAAAACTTCGGCAGTCCCGGCTTGTTTCTATTTCCCTGCCAGCTGGCCGCAGGCTCCGTCTATGTCTTCACCGAGGCTTTTTCGAAGCGTTACGGGAATGCCCAGCTCAAGCAGATAATCGTGGAAGGCGCGGACTTTTTCTTTTGTCGGTTTCCGAAATGAACGCCCTGTTTCGTTGTAGGGGATCAGGTTTACATTGAAATATTTAAGCGCTTCCACGGATTTAAGCCAGTCAAGAAGCTTCTTGGCTGAGCTCCGGCTGTCGTTTACGTTCTCAAGCAGGACATACTCCAAAAACACGCGGCGCTTGGTGGCGAATAAATAGTCTTTCAGGGCTTTTGAGAGCTGGGAAAGCGGGTACTTGCGGTTTAAGGGTACCAGGGCATCGCGCAGCCCGTTGTCGGCGCTCTGCAGCGACAGCGCCAGGTTTATCTGCGGAAAGTCCCTTGCAAAACGTCTTATACCGGGCACATGCCCCGCCGTAGACACCGAGACATGCCGCTGGCCGAGGCCTATAAAGTCGGGGTCAATAATGGTTTTAATGGCTTCGGCCACGGCGTCATAGTTCAGGAAGGGTTCGCCCATGCCCATGAAAACCACGCTGTGTATTTTTTGCGCGTGTTCATTTTTTAAATATGCGGCGGCCGCCAGGAACTGGTCGGTTATTTCTTCCGGAGAAAGGTTGCGTTTCAGGCCTTTCCTGCCGGTGGCGCAGAAGGGGCAGCGCACGGGGCAGCCCGCCTGTGTGGAAACGCAAAGGCTCCATTTTTCCGCCATCAGATTTAAAAGCACGGTCTCAATTTTAAGGCCGTCCTTGAGCAAAAAGGAAAATTTCACGGCGTCGCCTTTTTTTGAAACCTGCCTTTTATCCGCGGCAAGCGAGGAAAAACGGAAATCGTATTTAAGCCTGGAGCGCAGAGTCTCGGGTAGCACGGTTATCTGCTCAAAACCGGAGGCGAAATTTTTGTAAACCGCCGTTTTTATCTGCGCCAGCCTGAAGGCCGGCAGCGAGTTTTCTTTCAAAAAAACGGCAAGATTTTTAAGGTCCATAGGAAGATACGCGGGATGGCTCGTTTTGAATTAATTCTTTTCCGGATAGATCACCTGCGGCGCTACCATCGGCAGGAAAACGGCAGTAAAAGGATTAAAACCGGCAATTTCACTTTTTTCATAATATAATTTGTAAAATCATTATATCATTTCAAGCTTGTTTTTGATTTTTACCGTATGAAAACCCTGGTTTACACGCGCTTATGGGCCTATCTGGCTCTTAATTTCCTCCTGTCTTTGCTGATAGGCTCGGTGTATCTGTTTTTTGCCGGCTCCCCGCTTGAGCTGCTTTTTGCCGTGGCCGCGCTTATTTCAAATACTTTCATGCTGTACGCCGTCTTGTCGCTTGCGGGCCTGGCGGTTTTTTGGCTCAAAGCCGCCCGCCCTGTTTTCGCGGGTCTGATGACGGCTTTCCAGTTGGGCCTGGTACTGGACGCGGCTATCTATAAAATTTTCAAGCAGCACATTAATTCCATGGTGGTAAACATCCTTATTACCCCGGGAGGATTTGAGTCCCTTGACCAGAGTTTTTGGATGAAGGTGCTATTTTGCGCTATAGCGGCCGGCCTTGCGGGGCTTGAAGTCTGGTTTTATATGTTTGCAGGAAACATGGCGCGCACGAATTTTGCCGGCCCCGGAATTTTTAAAAAACGGTTGGCCCCCGTTTTGGGAATTTTGTTTTTTTTCACGCTGCTTGATAAACTGCTGTTTGCCTGGGGCGCGGCTTACGATATGGTTTATATCACCAGAAACGCCAAGTTATTTCCCCTTTACCAGCCTTTTACCGCCCGGACTTTTATGCAAAAACATCTGGGCACCCGCCTGGATAAGCCCGTGAGTTTTAAGCTGGACCTGAAATATTCAAGGCTTGATTACCCTAAAAAACCGCTTGAATTCGCCCCGGGCGAGCGGCCCAATATTGTTTACATAGTAATTGACTCTTTCCGTTACGACATGCTTACCCCGGAGGTTACCCCGGAGCTGTGGGCTTTCTCAAAAAAAGCCCGTGTATTTAAGAACCATTATAGCGGCGGGAATTGCACGCGCTTCGGCATTTTCTCGCTGATTTACGGCATTTACGGAAATTACTGGTTTCCGGTGCTGGGCGAAAGAAGGCCGCCGGTCTTAACGCAGGCCCTGGCCGGGCTCGGCTACGATTTCAGTATCTACGCGGGTACTAAGCTGAGCTTTCCGGAGTTCGACAGGACCTGCTTTGTGGATATCCCGCGTTCCAAAGTTTATGATGAGCCTGCCGCTGAGGGCAAGGCCGCCAAAGACGCAGAGATCTTCGAAAAATTTATAGAATTTGTCAAAAAGAGGGACAGGAAAAAACCGTATTTCGCTTTTATTTTCTCTGACGCTTCGCATGGAAGTTATGAGTATCCGCCGGAGTACGGGCGGTTTAAGCCGGCGGCTTATTCATTTAACTATCTTACGCTTAACAACAAAAAAGCTCTGCCTGTTTTAAACAAATATAAAAATTCCATTTACTATGACAGCCGCCTGGCTATGAAGGTAATTGACGCCCTGGCCGCAGACGATGGCTTGAAAAACACAGCGGTAATAGTCACCGGCGACCACGGAGAACCGTTCTTTGAATACGGGTATCACGGGCACAACCAGGGCTATTGCCCCACTGAAATAAAAGTACCGCTGATTTTTTACTGGCCGGGTCTTGCCCCAAAAACTTATGAAGGTCCTACCAGCCATTTTGATGTGGCGCCCACCGTATTACAGCTATTGGGCGCCAAAAACCCGGCATCCGATTACAGCAGCGGGACTGATTTGTTCAGACCGGATAAAAGAACCTTTTTATCCGTTTTTTCCTGGGATACCGCGGCTATTGTGACAAAATCCGGAACTTTGACCATGGCGCTGGAGGCTTACAGGCTTGGCGGGGTGAAAGTTTACGACGCCGATTACCGCGAGGTGGACTCCAAAAAGGCGGCGCAAGCCTTTAGCAGCGACCTGTCGGAATTCCAAAAAGAAGCCAGCCGGTTCTACAAATAAGGTAGCGCCGCGATTAGTGCTTTAGGTAGAAGTGTGTAGTAGTAAAGTCGGGGTCCTGTCACTGGGATTTGTTTGCGGGGGTCGGGTGGGGAAGCGGGCCAGTCATGGGATTGCCCTTCCGCCGCGTAGGAAACCCTCCCGTGGTTTCCCTCCAACCCGGATTGTGGGTTGGAGCCTCCCATCCGCTATGCGGCTCCAGAGCAAACCCATGCCTAGCCCTTAAAGGAAGTTATTTAGGTATAAGGTAGGTGTCCTTCCGGATTTCTCAGGCCGATCCTCCGGCGTTTCCTTTAATTGAGAGCTCTCCGGTTTTGTTTTGAGGATATTTGTTTTCCACCGGGTGGGTAAATATTGATGTTGCGACATTGAGGGCGGGGAACTGTTATTTAAAAAGGGAGACGGCGGATTCTTTGCGCGCTCCTTTGAGGATTTAAGGCCGGGGCTGGGGCGTATACCTATCATTAAGGGACGGCGAGGACCGTTCAAGCCGGACCGCTTTGCCGGGCCGGCGCGTTCCGGAGCCGGCGGAAGCCCACGGCCTTATCAGCCAAAACCCGATCTTGGAGCGCGCAGAGAATTTGCCGGTTCCCTTTAAAAAGGCGTTTTTGGTGAAAAAAATTAAGGTTTTACCAGGGAGACAAGCTTAAGGATGTTGGTTAGGCGTTCCAGGCCGGGGGGTTTTATTACAAAATCCAGCGCGCCTTCTTTCAGGGCTTTGTTGGCAAGATCGGTGTTGGCTGCGCCGGTTATAATTATCACGCAGACGTCCTTGTTGGCCTGACGGGCCAGGTGAAGCAGTTCCAGGCCCGAAACCCCTTCCAGGTATATATCGGTTATTACGATATCAAATGTTCCTGTTGCAAGGAGCGCCTTGGCGTCTTTGGCCTTGTCGGTGCGTGTTATTTCAAATTGTGGGAAGTTTTTAAGTATCTCCTCAACTCTGCCTATCACGTAGCCTTCGTCCTCAATGAAAAGTAGTCGTTTAATGTTTTCCATGTTTTAGGGTAGAGGGTATAGGGGAGAGGGTAGAGGCATAAGGAACTCTTTCCCTAGCCTCTAACCCCTTGGCCCTTCTTTATTTATAGTTTCTTTTCGTAAATCCGGTATTTTTTATAAATTGTCGCTCCCATGGCTTTTATGGGGTTGTTTATTTTGTCGTTGTCTTCAAGCGTCCAGGATACTTCTCCGTACTCCCAGCCCATCTTCTTTGCGGCGGCCAGTCCCTGTTTTATAAGCAGTATCTCAAGCCCGCGGTTGCGGAATTCCTTCTTTACGCCAAGGGTGAGCATTCTGCCCCGGTTCATTGAAAATTTCTTTTTCCACAGGAAAGGCAATATATTAAAAAGGTTTAAAGCCCCGTGCGCGGCGGCAAGCGGGATGTTAAGGTCTGGCAAAAGTAAAGCGGCTCCAGCCGGTTTCCCGTCCACCCTCGCAAAAAACAAATAGTCAGGTTTCAGCACCGGTCTAAGTGAGCCGGCCATATCGTCCAGCTCCGCGTCCGTCATGGGGACAAAACTCCAGTTTTTCTTCCAGGCAGAGTTGTAAATATCTTTGAACTCCGCAGCCACCCGCTTAAAATTTTTCATATCAATCAGTTCTATTGAAATATTCAAGCCGCGCATGGCGCGGTCAGCGATCTTTTCAAGTCTTTGCGGGAATCCGTCCGCCGTCATACATTTGAAAGCATAAAGATCTTTGGCTTTGGCAAAGCCGGCTTCCTCGGTAAGTTTCAGGTAATAGGGCGGGTTGTAGGGCATCCTCACCATCGGCGGGGAATCAAACCCTTCAAGGAGCATTCCGCAGGTTTCGTTGGTGGAGGGGTTTACCGGGCCGCGCGCGATATCCATCCCTTTTTCTTTCAGCCAGTTACAGGCGGCTCCAAAAAGAGCCGCCGCAGCTTCAGGGTTGTTTACGCAGTCAAAAAAGCCGAAAAAACCGCATTTTTCTTCGTGGAAAGAGTTGTGCTGGCTGTTTATAATAGCCGCTATACGGCCCGCCGGTTTAGTTCCCCCGGCGCTGGTGTTGAAAGCCATGAACAGCTTCCTTTCAGAGTGGCGCCAGAAAGGGTGGCCTGAGCCCAGCAGGTGATGCGTGTCTTTCTTCAACTCGCCCACCCAAAAAGGATGTTTTCTGAAGAGTGAATAAGGGTAGTTTATAAAGGCGGAAAGCTTGGTGTCTGGTATCTCTTCGACCGTTATCGCCATAGTAAACCTGCCATAAGCCATATGCCATACGCCATATGTAAGGAGTTCCTTAAAGCCTATAGCTTAAGGCTTATGGCCTATGGCGCTTTAACCTTCAGCGTACCAGAATGGATGATTTGCGCTTAAGAATTTTTTTTGTGCAATCTTCAAAAATATTGAGGGCGCGGTCCAGGTGAGCGCGTGTGTGGGTGGCGGTGACGGCCACGCGGATAAGGGAACGCTTCGGCGGCACGGCAGGACTGACCACAGGGTTGGTGAACAAGCCGTGCTCATAAAGGTCCTTCCAGAGTGTGAAAGTCCTTAAGTTGTCTCCGATGATCACTGGGATAATGGGCGTTTTGGTTTCGCCGGTGTTAAATCCCATGGCCTTAAAGCTCTCAAGCAGATACTTTGAATTGTCCCAGAGGCGTTTTATGCGCTCGGGTTCGGTTTCTATAATGTCTATGGCTTTGATGATGGAGGCCACTGACGCGGGCGGAAGCGCCGCTGAGAACATCATGGAGCGGGAAATATGCTGGATATAATGCAGAATATCCTTATCTCCCACCACAAACCCGCCTATAGAGGCAAAAGACTTTGAACAGGTGCCTACCACCAGATCCACTTCGCCGTGGTTGAGGCCGAAATGTTCACAGGTGCCCCTGCCCGTTTTGCCTAGAACGCCGGTGGCGTGGGCGTCATCCACCATAAAGCGGGCGCCGTATGTTTTACAGATTTTGGCTATTTCCGGTATCGGGGCGATATCGCCTTCCATGGAGAAAACGCCGTCCACTATTACCAGTTTTCCGCGCTTGGGGCCTATTTCTTTAAGCACCCGCTCCAGGTCCTGGACATTATTGTGCCTGAAGCGGCGGATTTCGCCGTTTGAAAGTTTGCAGCCGTCAAAGATGCTCGCGTGGTCAAGTTTATCCACCACGGCCACGTCGCCTTTTCCCACCAGGGCCGAGACTACGCCTAAATTCATCTGGTAGCCGGTAGAATATATAAGGGCGGCTTTCCTGCCTTTGAAAGCGGCCAGCCGCCTTTCCAGTTCGGTGTGTAATACGGTATTGCCGTTTAAAAACCTTGAACCGGCCACGCCTGTGCCGAATTTTTTTACGGCGTCAATAGCGGCCTGCTTCATTCTGGGGTCATTAGCAAGCCCCAGGTAGTTGTTTGAGCCGAACATTATAAATTTCTTCCCCTCAATTTCAACTTCAGGGGCCTGTTCGGATGACAGTTCTTTAAAATAGGGGTAAATTCCGGCCTTTATCAGTTCTTTAACAATAGTGAAATTGTGACATTTTTCGAATAAATCGATCATGAAGTCCTCATATTATTATTGTAGTAAATTGGTCAAGATTCTTCAATGAATGCGGCGCTTCGCGCCGCAGTTGCAGGTCACAGGTTGCAAGTCACAAGTAAGAAAGATTGAGGATTCAAATTATTTAGAGTCTGGACTGTTAACCGATTATTGGCCGGCATCCCGCCTCTTATCTCTCCACTTGTGACCTGTGACTTGTGCCTTGCGATTTGGAAAGCCAGCCTTTGGACAGCTTTCCTATCAGAGCCGAGGTAGAGCGGCCTTTTACCAGCGGAATCCTTACCGTGCGCCCGGCAAATGCGGCGCCGACTATCTTCGGGGCGGTATAATCAGCCCCTTTTACAAGGATATCGGGTTTAAGCGCTTTAATCAGCTCAAGGGGGGTGTCGGAACGAAAGATTACAACGGCACCCACCGCGCAAAGTGCCGATAGCAATCTGGCGCGGTCTTTCTGGCTGTTTACGGGGCGGCCCGGACCTTTAAGCCGTTTAACGGAAGCGTCGGAGTTAAGACCAAGGAATAAAAAATCGCCCAGAGAGCCGGCCTTTTCAAGCAGGGTTATATGTCCCGAATGCAGAATGTCAAAACAACCGTTGGTGAAAACGGCAGTTTTGCCTTTTCTGGCAAGGGCACGGCGCAGGATAACCGCCTTTTTGAGAGAAATCAGTTTGGAACGGGTGTTCATTATGTTTAGGATTAAGGCTGTTATTATTGATGGCAACTGAAGGCTACGGAAAGCTACGGAAAGCAACTGAAAGTAAGAAAGAAAACTGTTTTATTCTCTTGCTTTCTGTGGCATTCAATTGCTTTCTTTTGCTTTCCGTTGCTATCAATCTTATTTAATAGCTAAATCCGCCGGGGCCAGCAGCCTTTCCATGAAGCCGGTGTCTGTGCGGCCGGCGCGGAAATCTTCGTTTTCCACTATAAGCCTGTGCGCGTCAAGCGTAGTTTTAATGCCGCTAACCCGGAATTCTTCCAGTGCCCGAACCGAGCGCGCTACGGCCCAATCCCTGTTCTCGCCCCAGATTATAAGCTTGGCGAGCATGCTGTCGTAGTAAATAGGCAGGCTGTAGCCCTGATAAACATGGGTATCCACCCGTATGCCGGGGCCGCCGGGCAGCAGCCATTCCTCTACCCGGCCCACTGAGGGGGCAAAATTACGGGTGTAATCTTCCGCGTTTATGCGGTGTTCTATGGCGTGCCCGCGGAACGGCACGCTGCGGCCGCCGGCAAAAGAGATTTTCTCTCCCGCCGCCGCAAGCAGTTGCTCGCGCACCAGGTCGGCGCCGGTAATGAATTCAGTTACCGGGTGCTCCACCTGCAGGCGGGTGTTTACTTCCATAAAATAAAAATTTCCGTCTTTATCCAGCAGGAACTCCACCGTGCCGACCCCCACATAGCCGGCGGCCTCGGCCAGGCTCAAGGCGGCCTCTTCCAGTTTTTTCCTTAAATTCTGGTTTACCGCGGGAGAGGGGGATTCTTCCAGCAGTTTCTGGTGGCGCCGCTGTATGCTGCAGTCGCGCTCGGGAAAAGCCGCCGCCGAACCGTGCGAATCGCGCACGAACTGCACTTCTATGTGGCGCGGATTCTCTATATATTTTTCAAGATAAACCTCGTCGTTGCCGAAGGCGGCGCCCGCTTCCGACTGGGCCATCTGCAGTTCGTGGGCCAGCTGCGACTTTTCCCGCACTATCCTTATGCCTTTTCCGCCGCCGCCGGCTGCGGCTTTTATCATAACGGGGTAGCCTATTTTTTCGGCTTCGGGCCCGCAGTTTTTTGAAACGCAGTCCTTGGTCCCAGGCGTTATTGGAATGCCGGCTTTAACGGCCATTTTCCGGGCTTCCGCTTTGTGTCCCAGAAGGCGTATGGATTTTGGCGACGGGCCTATAAATACCAGACCGTTTTTGGCGCAGGCTTCGGAAAACTCGGCGTTTTCGGCAAGAAAACCGTATCCGGGGTGAATGGCTTCGGCGCCTGTCAGTTTGGCGGCTGAAATTACCGCTGCGATATTAAGGTAGCTCTCGCGGGCCATGGCGGGGCCTATGCAGACCGCCTCATCGGCCATGCGCACATGCAGGCAGGAACGATCGGCCTCGGAATAAACAGCCGCGGACTGTACCCCCATTTCTTTAAGGGTGCGTATAACGCGTACGGCTATCTCGCCGCGGTTAGCAATAAGGACTTTCTTAAACATCAGGCCTCCAGTAAATCAGTAACCAGTGATCGGTAGCCAGTAACCGGTAAATCCGGGAAACTCAACTGCTTTTACCGGATACCGGATACTGATTACCGTTGTTGCCGGGCGGCGAGCCTCTTTCTATTTTTGCCCTGGCAGCCCGAAGATTAACGGTGAAAACCATTTTTGCCGTTTCCTGTCTTAAAAAAACCTGGTCTCCGGGCCGGTTATGTGCGCGGCGCTCCAGGTGTCTTTAGGCGCGAACTTCGCGTTTTTGCGGCATATATCAGTGCTGAAGTTTTGGAAGACACAACCGAAGTGTTCACTTCTTCAAATTCAGTTAACTTCAGCGCTTCAGCTCCTCTGACTTCAGAGCTTAGCTGGGCTAGCGCGGTTCTATAAAGAAAAGCGGCTGGCCGTATTCCACAGGTTTACCTTCTTCTACGGAGATTATTTTTAAAAAGCCGTCCGCGGGAGCCGGCACCGGTTTGTGGTCTTTACCTACTTCCACCGCTCCCAGTTCCTGACCTTTTTTAACGGAGGCCCCTTCTTTGAGCGTGTTGGTTTTTCCCGGGCGGGAGAAGCGGAAAATGCCTATAGTGGGCGAGGATACCGGAATAAGCGTGGATGAGAGGGCGGCGTGGTGTTCCGGCTGGTTGTTTAACTTAAGGCTTATCTTTCCCTCCCCGTCTTTCCAGGTGATTTCCTCAAGGTCGGTGGTTTCCATCCATTTAGTGAGCTTGCTGAGTGTTTTCACGTCCATTGTTCCTCCGTTAAAAGCAGTAATCGGTAATCAGTAACCAGTAATCGGTAACGGCGAATAGAAGAGAATTGAAATAATCGGTAATTAGTTACTGGTTACTGGTCACCGGTTACCGATTACCTCCCTATAACCCCGCTTCCGAGGGGTTGAAAGGTTTGGGCAGCAGCTTCGCGGCCTTGGTATAGGTTATCTTCTCTTTTTTTTCAAGCGGCTGCCAATCCACAAAAATCATTTCAGCGTCTTTGGCGGCAAATTCAATTATCACCTGGCGGCAGGCGCCGCAGGGCCGGGCGGACTTTGCCACCACAGCCAGCGCGCGTATCTTCTTCTCTCCGTGGCTGACCGCGTTGAAAATGGCGGTCCGCTCTGCGCAGCAGGCCAGGCCGAAGGAGGCATTTTCAACATTGCAGCCGGTATAAGTCCTTCCGGATTCCATCAGCACCGCGGCGCCGACGGGGTAGCGGGAATAGGGGCAATAGGCGTTTTTTTGAGCATTTTTTGCTGAGGCTATCAGTTTCTTCCTGACGGATATCAACCAGCTTTTGCGGGCCGGTTTTTTGGCTTTGTGCGTCCATTTCTTCATAAAGTTATCCAAGGATCAGGCTCAGGCGTTTATAAACCGATGACGGGATGTTCTCTCTGGCTGTCAAAAGCGAGGTTTTAGTGAAATCCGGGCAATGTGCGTGGCATTTTAGCGAGACTGCAAGCGGAATGGCTTTCACCAGCAGACGACGGATATTTTCAATGTTTTTGTGAAGGGTACCGCTTACTTTTTCCTGGTCAACTTCTTCACCTTCTTTCCAGCAGTCATAATCCGTTACCAGCGACACCGGGGCGTAGTGGAAGCCGGCTTCGCGGGCAAGTTTCGCTTCGGTGGCCACGGTCATGCCGATAATGTCATAGCCCATCCTGCGGTGATAAAGGGATTCCGCTTTTGTGGAGAAAGCGGGGCCTTCCATGCAGACATATGTTCCGCCGCGGTGGGATCTTATGCCCAGTTTCCTCGCCTCGGCGCACAGCATAGCCGAAACGGCTCCGCAAAAGGGATGAGCCATCGGCACATGTCCTACCGCGCCGCCGCAGAAAAATGTTGAAACCCTGCCCTTAGTTTCATCCACGAACTGGTCGGGAAATACGAAGTGGGTGGGGACCAGCCCCGCTTTTAGCGAACCCACGGCGCTTGCCGAGATGATGGTTGACACTCCCAGGGATTTTAGCGCCCACATGTTGGCCCTCTGCGGTATTTCACCGGGCAGGATGGTATGCTTGCGGCCGTGGCGGGGCAGGAAGGCCACCGGTATGCCGGAGATTTTGCCGGTGATTATGGCGTCCGAGGGGTTGCCGAAGGGAGTTTTTACCCTGATTTCCCTTTTATCCTTAAGTTCATCTATACGGTAAAGTCCGCTTCCGCCTATTACGGCTATTTCCGCTTTATGTTTAGACACCATTAAAATCTCCTAAATAAAGCGCTGAAGTCTGAAGTGCTGAAGAACTGAAGTATGCAGAACTTCAGCGCTTCCAACTCTTCAGCTCTATTGTAAAGATTCTATAATAAATGAACGCCTTATAGAGCACTTATTTTTCCAAATCCCCCGATAAGGGAGAATTTGGACTTCTGGGACTTAGATAAAAAGCAAATTCATTCCCAATGTCCCGAAAAATCAGTTTTATCTGATTTTTCGGGATTTTTAAAATCCGGGGTATATGGGGAACCTGGCGCACATCTCCTTTACCTTCCCGGCTATGCCTTTCAGGGCCGCGTCGGAGCTTTTATTGGTTATGGCTTCGTCCAAATATCCCGCTATAACAGCCATGTCCTTTTCCCGCATTCCCCTTGTTGTTATGGCGGGGGTGCCTATCCTTATGCCGCTGGTTACCATGGGCGGCTGGGGGTCAAACGGAATAGTGTTCTTATTTACCGTGATGCCGGCCTTGTCCAGGGCTATTTCAGCGTCCTTGCCGGTTATGTTTTTGGCCCGCAGGTCAACGCTCATAAGGTGGCAGTCAGTTCCGCCCGCGACTATGCGGTAACCCAGCCCCTGCAGTTCACGGACCAGCTTGCGCGCGTTTTTCAGCACCTGTTTCTGGTATTCCACGAAGGAGGGGGAAAGCGCTTCCCTGAAGCAGACGGCCTTGGCGGCGATGGCGTGCATAAGAGGGCCGCCCTGGTTGCCGGGAAAGTTGGTGCGGTCTATGGTTTTCGCGTACACGGCTTTTGAAAGTATAAGGCCGCCGCGCGGGCCCCGCAGGGTTTTATGGGTGGTGGAAGTAACGATATCGGCGTATTCCACCGGTGAGGGGTAAATGCCCGCGGCTATAAGGCCCGCGTAGTGGGCGACATCGGTTACCAGATAGGCTTTCCAGGCATCCGCCATTCTCTTAAGGCGCGCCCAGTCCCAGACCCGGGAGTAATTGGAGGCGCCCGCCATGATAAGGCGTGGGCGTTCCTTCTCTATGGTTTTTTCCGCTTCATCGTAGTCCAGTAACTCGGTTTCCTTGTTCACATTCATGGTAACTATTTTGAAGTAGCGGCCGGAGAAATTCAGCGGATGTCCGTGGGAAAGATGGCCGCCGTGCGAGAGGTTGAGGCCTAAAACGGTGTCGCCCGGTTTTATAAGCGAGAGATAGGCCGTAATGTTCGCCTGGGTGCCGCTATGTGGCTGGACATTGGCGTGTTCGGCGCCGAAGAGTTTTTTTGCGCGGTCTATAGCGAGTTTTTCGGCCACATCCACGAATTCGCAGCCGCCGTAATAGCGTTTGCCGGGGTAACCTTCGGCGTACTTATTGGTAAGCACCGAGCCCAGCGCTTCTAGCACGGCTTTTGAAGTGTAGTTTTCCGAGGCAATAAGTTCCAGCTTGTTCTGCTGGCGCGCGAGTTCGCCGCTGACGGCTTTATAAAGCTGAGGGTCATCCTTTTTTATTTCTTCGTACATTGGTTTTCTCCTTGTAAAAGCGAATGATTTATTTTACTTTTTTTTGAAGCTTTTCAAGCGCAACTTTCACCATATCCTTCGGCGGGTTCATCCTCCCGCGACTCTTCCGGGGCGTCTTCCACTTCCACAACAGGCGGGCGCAGCAACACCACGAATTCGCCTTTGATGGAGGGCTTTTTTTCCAGATCGTTCAAAACGCTTTGCGCCGTGCCGGTCAGCCACTCTTCGTAAACCTTGGTAAGCTCGCGCGCCAGTACAGTTTTAATATCCGCTCCGAACTCAGACGCTACCAGGGCCAGGAATTTTTTTATCCTGTATGGTGATTCGTAAAGGATCACGGTTTTGCCGGTTCCAAAGGCGCTTTGAAGGGCTTTCTTTATTTTACCTCCTGAGCGGGGTAAAAAGCCCAAAAAAACGAAAGAGTCCACAGGCAGGCCCGATCCGGCCGCCGCGGTTATAAGGGCCGAGGGGCCCGGTAAAACGTCCACTTTTACGGCGTTTTCCCGGGCGAGCGCCACCAGCTTTCTGCCGGGATCGGAAATACATGGTGTGCCTCCGTCGGTTACCAGCGCCACAATTTTTCCCAGCTTCAGCCAGTCCAGGGCTTCGGCAAGCGAGCGTTCACTATGTTCGTTGTAGCGGAAAAGTTTTTTTGTCACGCCGTAATGGTTCAGCAGGGCAAGCGTGCGGCGGGTGTCTTCGCAAAAAACGGCGTCGGCTTCCTTAAGCGCGTCAAGCGCCCTGAAGGTAAGGTCTTTAAGATTGCCTATTGGGGTTGGAACAATGTAGAGCACGGTTGTTTAGGCTGAAGGCTGAAGGCAGAAGGCATTAATTAATATTTGTTTCTTACCTAACAGCCTAACTGTCTACACCTAGTAGTTACCTCTGCTTCGGCGCCTGCCACTGGCTGTTTTCAAGGCCAAGGAAAGCCTGCACTACTTTCGGGTCAAATTGGCGGTCCGCGCCTTTGGTAAGTTCGCTTTCGGCATACTCGCGGGAAAGGGCTTTGCGGTAAGGCCGGTCGCTCATCATGGCGTCCCAGGCGTCTATGATGGCTACTATTCTCGCCCCCAGGGGTATTTCTTCGCCTTTAAGCCCCTCAGGGTAGCCCATGCCGTTGTACCATTCCTGGTGATAAAGCACCATCTGCGCCACAGGCCCAAGAAAATGTATAGGTGCAAGTATCTGGTAGCCGATGGCCGGGTGTTTTTTTATTTCCTCGTATTCCTCCGGAGTCAGGCGGCCGGGTTTGGCCAGAATTGAGCCGTCTATCCCTATTTTGCCTATATCATGGAGAAGAGCCGCGTATTCCACATAACGGACCATCTGCTCCGGCATAGAAAGCGTTTCGGCCAGCTGGCGCGCTTTCTGGCGCGCGCGGCCGGCGTGGTCGCCCGTATAGGCGTCTTTGGCGTCTATAACCCGCGCGAGCGTCTGCACCATCTCCAGATAAAAATTCTCAATGCTTTCGTAAAGTTTTATGTTCTCAAGCGTTACGGCCGCTTCTCCGGCAAGCAGAGTTAAAAATTTAAGGTCGTAATCCGTGAAAGACTCCTTTTCGCGGGAAAGGTGCAGGTTCAGCACGCCGAAAGGCTTATCTTTAACTTTAAGCGGTATGGCTATAAAGGGGTCTTTTTGCTCCTCTTTACCGATGTAGTCCTTATATTGCGTGTTTTGCCCGGGGTCGGTGACAAAAATAGTTTCCCCGGTCTGGAAGGCGCGGCCCGCTATTCCCTCGCCGGGTTTTATGTTCGTGGTCTTTACCACTTCGGGC
This sequence comes from Elusimicrobia bacterium GWA2_51_34, assembly GCA_001799565.1. Classification (GTDB taxonomy): domain Bacteria; phylum Elusimicrobiota; class Elusimicrobia; order Elusimicrobiales; family UBA9959; genus UBA9634. Next base: position 29,747 of record MGTS01000013.1, read on the forward strand.
GAGATATTTCTTGATGCCACTATTTTCAGGTCGCCGGAGGCCTCGTTAAAAACCATCAGCGAGCCGCGGGGCGAGTGTATGAGGTCTCCTGCGCTTTCAAGCACGGTCTGGTAAAATTCTTCTTTTTTTACGCTGCCGGAGTTAACCATGCCTGTTTCGTGGATTGTGAGAAGACTTGTAAGCAGTTCGTCAAATTTGGACCAGGTGGTTTTTAGTGCGGCGCCGTCGTCGCTTTCTTTGGCCGGCGCTTCCACGCGCGCGGAGTAGAGTTTCTTAAGCAGCAGCGCCACCGCGGCAAGCAAAACCGTTATCACGGCCGACAGGATATAGGTCATTTTTCAAGGATAGCAAAAACAATCCATGAGGGGCAACACCCGCCCCTTCCCCTAATCCTCCGCTAACTATACTTTTGTATTGGGAAGCAGATTTCACCCAATGGGTGAAGCTACGCTTTACTCGGATTACCAC
>MGTS01000014.1 GCA_001799565.1 Elusimicrobia bacterium GWA2_51_34
CCAACCCAACCGGGGAAAATCACCAATTTAAAGTCTAAAAGTTGTACTTGGAGGTAATTCCTACTGCGTATTCACCTTAGCGGAGGATTTGGGAAGGGAACGGGGCCCCCCTGTCCTTTTGGTAAGAGTCTCCTTGGAGAATTGAGGGCCGGGTTTTTTCAGGCGGAGGAAAGCTGTTTTTTTGTGGCGGAGGAGATGAACATGCATATGGAAGTGTAGAGAACTACGCCGCACACCACCCACTTCATCACCGTCAGAGGCAGGGACTTCACCACGAAGGCGGCCAGAAAAACGCCCGCCAGTCCGCCGACAGTCTGGGCGAGCGCGGCTTTGCGGTCGTAAGCGTTCTCTTTCACGAAGCGGGTGCTGCCGGCGGCCATCAGCATGGCTGTGGCCGTCATCATTATGGGAAAAGCCGTGCGCGGGTGCATGCCCAGCGAATAAACCAGGGCCATGCAGGGGGCGTAGAAACCTATGCCGATAGTTTGCAGCGCTCCGAAAATAAAACTCATCAGGGTGATGAAAACAAGCTTGCCGCCCTTAAGTCCCAATGCCTCGCCGCCTGGCGGCATAATGCCCGTCAGTCCCGCCAGGATGGTAAGCGCTACCACCAGCAGGCCTATACCCATGCCGAGTTGTATGCGGCGGCGCGGCATTTTTGCCACCACGCCCGCGCCAAGCACGGCCCCCAGCGGCGCGGCAACTGACATCGAAACCAGAGTGAGGGGGTCAACCTTTATGGAGGACATGAATATGAACGCCTGGGCCACGGTGTTCGTGGTGTTGCCGGCGTTCATGGTTCCCGGTATAAGCCGGTCATCCACCAGCCGGAAGAATTTAAAAAGGGCGGTCTGCTGTGCGAAGCTGCCTATGCCCAGCGTGTCTAGGAAATTTGTTATGAAGCCTATGGCTGTAAGCCCGGGGCCGGATTTATCTGAAAATGATCTGCGGTTCCGGAAAAGGTCCGTGAAGTAAACCCAGCCGAAGGAAACTGTCGCTAGGCCCAGTATGGTTTTAAGGATGATACTCATTTCTTATTAACCGCTTTAAAAACCGGTTTGATGTGGGATACCTTTGCAAAACTTTTTAAAACCAACCCTGCTTTCGACATTATATTATATCAGCGATAGGGGCGTTTTCCGCGAATTTTTCAGGTATTCGGAAGCTTCAAGTGGTGGTAACTAACGATAACCTGTTTTTATGTCTACCACAAATCAAAAGAGCCGGGGTTCCTCTCCCCGGCTCTTTTGATCTTGCTGATGTGCGGCGATAAAAGCCCGCTTTATTTTTTCTCAATGGAAATAAAAGGCACGCCCGCGCCTACGTAGCCTGGCAGGACGCCGTTCCATTTTTCTATGGCCTTAAGCTGGGCATCCACTTTTCGGAGTTCTATAAGGGCGGGGGTAACCTGCTCACGCTGCATGCGCAGAGCTTCAGCTTCGCCGCGGGACTTGGCGATCTGCTGTTCGGCGTCGCGCTTGGCTTTCTCTACGAGTTTCCCGGCCATCTGGGCCTGCTGATCAGCCACCTGTTTGTCTTCCACGGCCTTAAGGAACTGCTCGGTGAAATCCAGGTCCACTACGGAGATGTCCGTGACGATTATTTCCTGTTTCATCAACTTCTCCTTGGCGCTCATGTTTATCTCCTGCACCAGGATGTTCCTGTCGGCGATGATCCTTTCGGCGGAGAATTTAGCCGCTATGGATTTAAAGATTTCCTGTACGGTGGGATCTACAATGGTTTCCACGTAACGGGGACCGAGGTTCCTGTAAATGCTGACCACGGTGCCATTCTGTATGCGGTGATTGACCACCAGGTGTGAGTTCATGGTTTGCAGGTCCTTGGAAAAAGCCTGGGTTTTAATGTCGGCGCGCTGTATCTGTATGGAAAACTTTATAATAGACTCCACCAGCGGTATTTTAAAGTGCATTCCTTCTTCGTAAGAGTCCACGATCTTTCCCAGGCGGGTCTTTATGGCCACTTCACCGGGTGAAACTATAAAAAACGAGCCCAGCAGCACGATCGCGGCCGCGCCGGCTATAGCTATCGTTATTATCTTACCGATGAAATCTTTTTCCATGCGAAAGCCTCCGGAATATTTATTTTTCAGATTTTTAAGTAAGGCGTCAATGTCTACGTTATCCTCGTCCATTGCACAGCGATTATATCATAAATTTTGTATCATATATTCGCAAGGCTAAGGCCTTTCCCGCCAAACAGCTTCGGCGGGTCCGGCAGGAATGTGTGGCGGAAATTTATGAGCAAACGACGGCTCGCCAGAGAAAACTGCCTGCAGTCCCTGTATGTAACCGACATCGGCGCCTACGGCTCTGACAGCGTGCTGGCCAGTTTCCAGATGACTGACTTCGCTCTGGAGGGAAAAACCTTTGATTTTTATAAAGAGCTTTTTTTCGCCGCGGTTTCCAACCTTGAAAAAATAGATTCCATCATCCGTTCCACCAGCACCAATTGGGACATGGGCAGAATGTCCGCCACGGACCGCGCCATATTGCGCATGGCGGTTTGTGAAATGATGATCCTTCGCGACGCTCCTGCGGCGGTAATTATAGATGAGGCCATAGAACTGGCCAAAAAATACTCCACCGAGAATTCCGGGAAATTCGTTAACGGCGTGCTGGACAGCGTGGCTAAAAATAATAACCTGATGAAAGGTCCTTCCGGGATTTTTCCGCAATATCCGCTTTCGGCGGGTATTGGGGGTGAAGACTTAACCGCGCGCGCAGGCCCCGCCCTTTTGCCAACTGAGCTGAAAATCATTGGGCAAAAGGGCGGGGCAGGCGGCGCGAAGGCGCGTGCGGTGAAAACCGCGCATCGGCGCCGGAGCGCGGCCGATCCGGTTGCCGGCAAAGCACGCCGCAAAAGCCGTCCGCCCGTCGGTCCCAAAGCGGATCCCAAAAAATCAGATAAAACTGATTTTTTATGACGTTGGCAATAACCCCGGCACCTGCCGCAGGTAGTTGGGTGAATTTGCCGGCGGGGGGTTTCAGTATCCGGCGGAAAATGGAGCTTCACCAAATGGGTGAAAAATTTTTAATTGGTTTCTCACATCAGTCCCGGAGGTCCCGAATCCTCCCGTATTAGATGATTTGGGAAAAATGAACAGCCGCCGGTCCCCGTCTGAAGAAATAGAGGCCCTGAAACAAGAAATAAGGCGCCACGAATACCTGTATTACGCTCTGGACAACCCCGAAATTTCCGACGGCGAATTCGACGTTTTGCTGAACCGTCTGAAAGCGCTTGAAACCGCGCATCCCGGCCTGGTGACCTCTGATTCTCCCACCCGGCGCGTGGGCGGCCGGCCTTCCGGCGCTTTTGCCCCCGTTGCCCATAAAATCCCGATGCTTTCCCTTGACAACTGTTATTGCGAGGAGGAATTCCTTGAGTGGGATAAGCGGGTCCGCAACGGTCTTAAAGGGGAACCGTACGAACTGGTGGTGGAACCCAAAATAGACGGACTTTCCTGTTCTATAGAATACGAACGCGGGGTTTTTGAGCGGGCTTCCACCCGGGGCGACGGGGCGACCGGCGAGGATGTTTCTTTGAACGTGCGGACAATACGCGCTGTGCCCCTTAAACTCAATGTTGAAGATCCTCCGGCTTTTTTTGAGGCCCGCGGCGAAGTCTATATAAGCAAAAAAGATTTTGCGGCTATACGGGAAGAGCAGCTGAACGAAGGGGCGGAACCCTTCGCAAATCCCAGGAACGCCGCCGCAGGGTCGCTCCGTCAGAAAGATCCCGGGGTGACCGCCGGCAGGAAATTGAAATTTTTCGCCCACTCTTACGGTTACCTGGAAGGCATGGACGCGCCCGGAACCCATTGGGATTACCTGGAGTATTGCAAAAAAGCCGGTTTTCCTGTGCCGTTCATCTCAGAAAAGCCCTGCAAAGATTCCCTGGAAGTCCTTAAAATATACAATGACTACGCTTCCAGAAGATTTACGCTTCCCTATGAAATAGACGGGCTGGTGGTGAAGGTAAACTCCCACGCCTCGCAGAAACTGCTGGGTTTTACGTCCAAGAGCCCGCGCTGGGCCATAGCTTTCAAGTATCCGGCCCAGCAGGCCGTCACTACGGTAAAAGCCATAAGTTTTTCTGTGGGCCGTACCGGTGTGGTAACTCCGGTGGCCGGGCTTGAGCCGGTAAAATGCGCGGGTGTTACCATTTCAAGTTCAACACTTCACAATTTTGACGAGATACGCCGCCTGGGTCTTAAGCTCGGCGACCGTGTGATCATTGAAAGGGCCGGCGAGGTTATCCCGAAAGTCGTGAAGGTTGTTTTAAGCGCGCGTTCAGGCGGGGAAAGTGAAATTATTGAGCCTTCCGTCTGTCCCTCATGTACCGAGGCGCTCCGTAAAGACGAAGAGGAAGTTGCGCTTCGCTGCGTTAACCCGTCATGCCCCGCGCAGATAAAAATGAGCCTGCTGCATTTCGCCTCTCGCGACGCCATGAACATAGATGGGCTTGGCGAATCTTCGGTGGAGCAGCTGCTGGACAAAAAACTGGTCTCAAAATTTTCCGACCTGTACCGCCTTGAAAAAAAGGATCTGCTCGGCCTTGAATTGTTCAAAGACAGGAAAGCGGATAATTTACTGGAAGAAATAGCTAAAAGCAGGAGTCAGCCTCTTTCGCGCTTAATTTACGCCCTTGGCGTGCGTCATATCGGGGAAAAAAACGCCCGCCTGCTGGCCGCCAGGTTTAAGTCCATGGGCGCCATCTTGAAAGCCGGTTTGGCCGACCTGGCGCGCGTGCGGGAAGTGGGGCCCGTAATAGCCAAAACGGTTATTGAATTTTTCTCCGTGGACAGGACGCGTGAAATGCTTGCCGAACTTGAGTCGCTGGGCGTGAACATGCGGGAACCAGATGGTCCCGCGGCCGGCTCAAAGCTTGAAGGCAAAACTTTTGTGTTCACGGGTGAACTGTCCGCGCTTACCAGGGAAGAGGCGGCGCAAAAGGTTCTGGCGCTGGGCGGCAGGGAAATTTCAAGCGTATCGGCCAAAACCTCTTTTGTGGTGGCAGGCTCCAACCCCGGCGGCAAATACGCCAAAGCCAAAAAGTTTGGTGTTAAAATTTTAACTGAGGAAGAGTTCCTCAAATTGATAGCAGCTTGAACGCTATAAGCCGTAAGCCATAGGCCATAGGCTTTATAAGGAAGTTCCTTTACGGTTTAAGATAAAAGGTTTCTGCGTATGGCCGATGGCTTATGGCAATAGCCGTATCTAAAGCTTACGGCTTATGGCATAGATTTACCGGCTTTTTATGGACAAAACCGCATACCTTAGCGTTTATGACAAAACAGGCCTGGCCGAATTCGCGGCAGGGCTTGAGGCGCTTGGCTTTGATGTTTACGCTTCAGGCTCAACCCATAAATTTTTAAAACAGGAGGGCATTGACGTAGAAGAGGCGCGTTTTTCGCCTCCGCTGCCTTTTGCCGTGCTTAAAGCGTTATTTTCCGGCGCCTGCGTCCTGGCTGAAAACGGCGTGGAAGTGCCGCCGCCTTCGCTTGTGGTCTGCGATCTTTACCCCCTTGCGCGCCTGACCGAGCAGGAAGACCTTGGCGCTGAAGAAATGTCTCTCTATCTTGACACGGCTAATTCCGCCGTTTTAAGGGCCGCTGCCAGAGAATTTGAAACAGTAACCGTTCTTTGCGACTCAGGCGATTATTCCCCCGTACTTGAAATTTTAAAACAAAACGGCGAACCCGCCCCGGAGCGGAAAAAAGAGCTGGCGGCCAAAGCCTATGCCTATTGCGCCTATTACGACGGAACGCTGGCGCGCTATCTCTCCGGCAAAACGGATTTCCTGCGCGCTGAAACAGTGCTTAGCCTTAAAAAGGTGAAAGACCTCTCCTATGGCGAGAACCGCCACCAGAAGGCGGCTTTCTACGCCCTAAGCGGCGCGAGGCCAAGCGGCCTCAATTCCGCTAAAATACTTCAGGGCGGAGATTTAAACCTGAACCATTACCTGGACATTGAAACCGCTTTTGAGATGGTTTCCTATTTTGAGGAGCCGGCCTGCGTGGTGGCCAAGCACGCGAATCCCTGCGGAGCGGCGGCGGGGCTGAAATTGTCGGAGTGTTTCGCGGCCGCTCTTGAGGCCGACCGCCTGGGAGCTTTTGGCGGCACGGCGGCTTTCAACCGGGAAGTTGACGCGGCTACCGCTGAAGCGCTTTCAGAGAGTTTTATTGAAACCGTGATCGCCACCGGCTATTGCGGCGAAGCGCTCAAAATTCTGCGCGCTAAAGAAGGCCTGAAAACTGTCCAGCTTCCATATCCGCTGGCGGCGCCGGGTGAAATGGAACTTTTCTCCCTTTCCGGCGGTCTCCTGATAGAAGAAAAGGACAATTTGTCGCCGGCTGCGGATTTTAAAATAGTTTCAAAGCGCGTCCCTTCCCCCGGCCAGACCCGCGCCCTTCGCCTGGCCTGGCGCGCGGCTGTTTTCGCCAAAAGCTACGCCGTGGCGCTGGCCACGGACTCAGCCACCGTAGCTATAGGCGCCGGCCAAAGCTCTACCTACGATGCCGCCCGTCTGGCCGCTATGAAAGCGGGCCAAAGGCATCCCATACTTAAAGCCGGGGCGATCATGGCCGCCGCCTCCGATGCCGCCCTGCCGGTTAAAACGCTTGAGGAAATACTCAGTCGGGGGGTGAGCGCGGTAATAGAGCCCGGCGGAGTGCCCGAAGACGAGGCTTGTATTAAACTATGCGATCAGAAAAACGCCGTACTGGCCTTAACCGGCATTCGCCACCTGAAACATTAAGGGTAGGGTACAGGGCAAAGAGTTTCTCCCGAAAAATCCGGTAACTTTTTAAAACCGGATTTTTTGATTGTCTGTTTGTCTTGTCAGCCCTTTGCGAATAGTGTATTATTGAACCGTAATATGATCCTCGGAATAGGAATTGACACCATAGAGGTTGCAAGAGTTGCCAGGGAAATCGTTAAGTCCGGCGGTTTCAAGGAAAGATATTTCTCGGCCGGGGAGATAAAGTACTGCGAGCCTAAACGCGGCAGGGCCCTTAATTATGCGGCCAGGTTCGCCGCTAAAGAGGCTTTTTTTAAGGCCCTGGGAACAGGGTATCGCGGCGGTCTGGCTTTTAAAGAGGTTGAGGTTATAAATGACCAACTGGGCAAGCCCGGTATCTCCCTGCGGGGCAGGGCGCGGGGGCTTTGCCGGAAGCGCGGTATCCGCTCAATTCATATATCACTGACGCATATTAAAAATTACGCAAGCGCCGTAGTAATTATGGAGGGATAAGTCCTGATGAAGACAATAACCAAACCAAATATCGGATCGTACGAGGAGCGCGTGAAGGGGCTCAACTGGGCTATTGCCGAAGAGGAACTCGGTTATAAACCGGGAGACGATATCAATATCGGCTGGTACTGCTCGGACCGGATATGCAAAATGGGTAAAGCCGGCAAGACAGCTTTTATCTGGGAGGGGATGGGCGGAGTAGAGAAGCGTTACACTTTCAATGACATCCGCCTGGCGTCAAACACTATTGCGGCTTTCCTTAAGGGGCTGGGGATTCAAAGGGAGGATCGGGTCTGCCTGTTCCTGGACCGGATACCCGAGCTGTACCTTGGCTTTCTCGGTATCCTGAAAACGGGCGCTATCGCGCAACCCCTGTTCTCGGCCTTCGGCGATGAATCACTCCTTGTAAGGCTTGAGAACGCGCAGACGACGGCCATTATCACCCAGCGCAAGCATGTCGGCAAGGTGCGCAAGCTCCGTGAGAAGCTGCCCTGCCTGAAACATATCGTAGTGGTGGACGATGACGGCAAAAAGCCCCTTCAGGAGCGCGAGGTAGCTTTCTCGCTGGAACACGCAAGGCCCGTTGAAGATTTTCAATCCGCGGCAACCAAGGCGGAGTCGCCCTCGGTGCTCCATTACACCTCCGGCACCACGGGGATGCCCAAGGGCGCCCGCCACGTCCATTATTCGCTTATCTCCCAGTACCTTACCACCAAATGGGTCCTTGACCTGCGCGACGACGACATATATTGGTGTACGGCTGATCCGGGCTGGGTCACGGGAACATCCTACGGCATAATCGGCCCGTGGAGCCTGGGTGTGACGCAGTGCGTGCTGGACGTGGGGTTTACGGCGGAGAGCTGGTACCAGTTCATACAGAAACACCACATTACCGTCTGGTACTCTGCGCCTACCGCGATCCGGGCGCTGATGAAGGCCGGAAATGAGGTGGTAAAAAAACACGATCTTACAAGCCTGAGACATCTGGCCAGCGTAGGCGAGCCTTTGAACGCTGAGGCCGTAGTGTGGTCCGAACGCGTGTTAGGCCTGCCGTTTCATGACAGCTACTGGCAGACTGAAACAGGTTCTATTATGATTTCAAACTACCCCGGGGTGAAGATCAAGCCGGGATCCATGTGCAAGCCCTTCCCCGGCATAACGGCGACGCTGCTTGACATGCAGACCTTTGAGCCGTTCACAGAGACCGGGAAAATAGGCCTGATCGCCATCAAGCCCGGCTGGCCGGCGATGCTGCGCGGATATTGGAACAACGAGGAATCCTATAAGAAGAAGTTCAGGAACGGGTGGTATCTTACCGGCGACCGCGCTACCCGCGACATGGATGGTTACTACTGGTTCGTAGGGCGTGACGATGATATAATAAACACGGCCGGGCACCTGGTCAGCCCGTTTGAGGTGGAATCGGCGCTGCTGGAGCATCCGGCGGTGGCGGAGTCCGCCGTGGTTTCCAAGCCGGACGAGATCAATATGGAAGTGGTTAAAGCCTTTGTGACGCTCAAACCGGGTTTCACCGGCGGCGACGATCTTGTCCTTGAAATCATGAATTTCATCCGCAAAAAACTCTCGCCGTTGGCTATGCCGCAGGAAATAGAGTTTACGCCTCTGCTCCCCAAAACGCGCAGCGGCAAGATAATGCGGCGGGTACTTAAGGCCAAAGAGTGGGGACAGGAAATAGGAGACACCTCAACGCTTGAGAACGACTAAGGTGGATAGGCTGTAGGCAGTTAGGCTGTAGGTAAGAAGTATGAATTCAGGCTAATAGCCTACAGTCTACAGGCTAAATGAAGTATCTACAATTAAGGAGATTGCAATGGAAACTACCGAAGAGATCCGCGGCGCGGTTCTGAAGTACGTGAAAGCTGAATACCTTGAGGACGATGATCAGGAGATTGGCTGCGATACGCCGCTTATCTCCGGAGGGATAGTGGATTCCTTCTCCATGGTTTCTTTGAAGCGCTTTCTGGAGAATAAATACAAAATCCAGATCCCCGACAATAAAGCTACGCCGGAGGCGTTTGACAGCGTTAACCGGATCACCACGCTAGTAGAAACATTCGTGGGCGGGAAGGTCTGATATGGCTTTCACTACCGCTGTCCGCGAACACTATCAGAAGGATCTTGATGGGCTCCGCAGCGCCGGCATTTTCAAGGTGGAGCGCTTTATTCATTCCGCGCAGGCCGCGGACATAGAGGTGGAGTTTCCGGCGGGTTCGTCTCCGAAAAAAGTAATTAACATGTGCGCCAACAACTACCTGGGGCTTTCCAGCCACCCGGACGTGGTAAAGGCCGCGCACACGGGCCTGGATACGCGCGGTTACGGGATGTCGTCGGTGCGGTTTATCTGCGGGACGCAGGACATCCATAAACAGCTTGAGCGGCGCATGACGGAGTTCCTGGGCACCGAAGATACAATTCTCTTCCCGTCCTGCATGGACGCTAACGCCGGGGTTTTTGAGGCTATTTTAGACGACTCGGATGTGATGATCTCCGATCGTCTGGTCCACGCCTCCATCGTTGACGGCATCAGGCTGTGTAAAGCCCAGCGGGACACTTTTAAACACTCCAACATGGAGCACTTGGAGGATAAACTCAAGCTTCACTCCGACAAGCGTCTTATGGTCGTTATTACGGATGGTGTTTTTTCAATGGACGGCGATACGGCCCCGCTTGATAAGATGGCCGCTTTGTGTGAGAAATACGGCGCTATGTTATTTGTAGACGACTCCCATTCCACCGGTTTCATAGGGAAGACAGGCCGGGGCACACATGAGAAATACGGGGTTGTGGGCAAGATGGATATTATCACCACCACCTTCGGTAAGGCGCTGGGCGGCGCCTCAGGAGGCTGCGTCTCGGGGAGGAAGGAAATTGTGGAAATGTGCCGGCAGAAGGCCCGCCCCTACCTGTTTTCAAATACGATCGCGCCTGTAGTGGTCGCGGGTGTGCTTCAGGTACTGGATATTCTCTCCCAGAGCACGGAACTTCGGGATAAGCTGGAGAAAAATGCCGCCTACTGGCGCAAAGGGTTAACCGAGGCCGGCTTCATTCTCAAGGACGGAGATACTCCGATAGTGCCGGTAATGCTGTTTAACGCGAAGCTTGCCCAGGACTTTTCCAGGGATCTCTTTGACGAGGGAATATACGCGATTGGTTTCTTTTTCCCGGTTGTCCCTAAAGGCCAGTCCCGCATCCGCACACAGCTCTCAGCCGCGCATGAAACGCGCCATCTGGACAAAGCTCTTGCTGCCTTCATAAAGGTGGGTAAGAAGTATGAGATATTGGGCAGGACAAAAGAGGAAATTGCCGCCAAGTACGGATTGTAGGTCTCCCGCGGAGTTTTAAAAAAGATGCCCGCCTTAGGCGAGCATCTTTTTTTTCGTGCTTATATCTGTTTTAGCCTGAATCCTGCAGTTCAACATGGTTTCCATTAGAAAATCAGGTGAACAAAATTATGCAGGATTCCCCGCAGCAGCGGGTCTAAAAACAAGCGCTATGCGCGCAGGGTTTTCGAGGGCGTATGCCGCGCGAAGCGCACCCGAGCTCCGCGAGGGGAAAAATGCAACTGCATTTTTCAGGTTGGTTATGTCACTTTCTCGACGGTATAAAAGTTATTTAAAAAAAACATTTTAATCCGCGGTATTTTTTTTGTAGATTATAGGCTATGGAAGAGTTGACCACCGGTGTGATGCAGCATGGGCAGGAAAATTTAAAAGCCATAGAAAAGGACAGGCTTCTAATGCTTGCCAGAAACCCGGCTTCCGTTTTTATTTTCTGGCAGTTCTGTTCCAATAAGGCCGGGGCCTTCCGGCAGGGAGTATATGGTACTGAAATAAGAGTGCGCCTTTTTTACAGCGAAGACAAAACTCCGGCCGGTGATGCAGCTTTCTCCTGGGACGCTTTTAAGGCCTATCTGAAGCCGCCGCTTGAAGGCAAGGCGTACTTTGCCGCGCTATACGCCGCAAAGCCCGGGGGAGATTATGAAAAACTGCTTGAGTCAAATTCCATAACCATGCCTGTTTCTTCGCCGCTGTCCGCCGGTTCAACCTACGCCAGCGCCGAGTTTATGAAGAAGGCCTTGCCATGAGTAGACGATCAGTGGCGAGTGGAGAGTGGCGAGTGGTTAGTGTAAGAGGTGTTTTGTTTCTGCATCATTTTTGCAATACTCTGACCCCTGGCGCCTATACGCTCGCCGCTGAGGTAATAGTATGAGCTCCAAAGGCTCAATGATGCTGGTGCTGCACGCGCACATGCCGTATATCAACCACCCGCGAAGCAGCCAATATCTTGAGGAAAACTGGTTTTTTGAGGCCGTGGCCGAAACTTATATCCCGCTGATTTCAGTTTTTGAGCGCCTGGTGGCTGACGGCATACGTCCGGGAGTTACGCTTTCAATCTCGCCCACGCTTGGGGCTATGCTTGAAAACGAGGCTCTTGAAAAAAAACTGGGGGAATATCTTGAGGCCAGGCTTGAGCTGCTTGAGCGTGAACTGGAGCGCACGGCTCACGAGCCGGCTTTCCATAAGACGGTCAAGCTTTACCAGAAACTATATTCCGACGCCGCCGACGTGCTGCATAAATACAGCGGCGACCTCATCACTCCGCTTAAAGTGCTTCAACACGCGGGCCAGATAGAAATAATAACCTGTTCCGCCACGCACGCTATTTTGCCGCTTCTGGCGCACCCTGAAGCCGTGCGCGCCCAGGTGGCGGTTGCCGCCGACGATTATTTTGACCGCTTTAACCGGAAACCCTCCGGTTTCTGGCTGCCCGAATGCGCGTATAACACGGGCCTGAACCCATACCTGAAACTTTCCGGTTTTAAATACTTTTTTACCGAAGCGCACGCGGTGGAATTCGCCGGTTCTCCCAAAAACGGGGTGTATAACGCCTACCGCACGCCCAACGGGATTTCGCTTTTTTCCCGCGACGCTCAGTCTTCAAGGGAGGTCTGGAGTTCCAAGTTCGGCTACCCGGGAGCTTCGGAGTACAGGGAATTTTACCGCGACCTGGGTTACGATGCCGACGAGCAATACCTGAAACCCTGCCTTGGCGGCGGGGGCCGCAGGCCTATAGGGCTGAAGTACTATAAAATAACCGGCCCAAATGTTCCCTTAAACCAGAAGCTCCCATACGACCCCGATGAGGCCATGGCCACGGTGGAGCGGCACGCCGGGGATTTTCTTGGTAAGCGCATGGCGCAGATAGACGGACTTTACGCTTCAAAAGGAATCAGGCCTGTTATTGTAGGCTGTTACGATGCCGAGTTGTTCGGCCACTGGTGGTTTGAAGGGCCGGCTTTTCTTGAAAGTATGCTGCGCCGCATCCGTCAGGACAGGCTGCCTTTCCAGTTTGTTACTCCAAGCGAGTATCTCAGTTCCTGCCCGGAGCCGCTTGAGCTTACTCCCCAGATCTCCTCCTGGGGGGAAAACGGGTACTTTGACCCCTGGCTGAACGAGACCAACGATTTTATTTACCCGCTTACGGCTGCCATAACCGAAAGGATGATAGATACCGCCAACCGCTTCCGCAGCCAGGATCTGGCGCGCCTGGTGGAGCGCGCGCTTAATCAGGCGGCCAGGGAAGTTCTGCTCGCGCAGTCTTCGGACTGGGCATTCCTGCTTTATATAGGCTCCCATGGCGCTTACGCCAAGGGCCGGCTTGATTCCCACGCGGCTAACGCCCAGCGCCTGCTCAGCGAGGTTATAGAAAAAAGAGTGGATGAGGCGAACCTGCGCGAGCTGGAGACCCAGAATAATGTTTTTGCCAGGCTTGATTTCAGGGTGTTTTCTTCCGTGTCAAAATTTTAACCGATATTAAGGTGACACACAACTTAATTAAATGGGAATTAAGTTGTGTGTCACCTTAATCATTTATGCTTTTTTTACGAACGATGTAATGTCCTGGAACAGCGCAGCTGCGCCGAGGCACTGCCCGTCCTTGCGCGTCAGCGGCACGGTGGAATAACCCAATACCGATGACTTGCCGTTCAGTGTTATGCTCAACTCTTTGCGCGCAACAGGTACGCTGCAGGATGTGACTACCTGTTCAAGGACCTTGAGGAGGGAGCCGTGATCTGACAACACATCCGACATGTGTAGAGGGTTATCCTCGTCGCACTCGCAGTTGAGTCCGAGTATGCGTCTTGCGCTGGGGTTCATTGCCAGTATCCTGCCTTTCAGGTCCAGCACCAAAAGCCCCGCCGAGAGGCTGGAAACAATGGCTTCCCTGAAAGCCCTGCTGGTTTCAAGGTTCTTTATCAGCTTCACATTCTCAAAGGCAATTCCAATTTCCCTGCCTACAATGGAAAGCAGCTCAAGGTCTGGTATAGCGAAAAGGCCACCTTTCTTATTCAGAAACTCTATGACTCCGACCGGTACCCCTTTTGCTATTATCGGGGCTGCCAGTATGCACCTGGTCTTGAACCCAGTGTGGGTATCTACCGTTCCCATAAACCGCGGGTCCTTAAGGGGATTTTCAACCTTGATCGGCTGGCCGTACTGGGCCACCCAACCGACCACGCCTTTCCCGGTCTTGAAACCGATCTTCTTAAGTGATTCCAGCGGCGCGCCATAAGCTGCGAGTGGCTCTATGTTGCCGTCAGGGTGTATTTTGAATATGCTTCCGGCTTCGGTATTCAGCGCTTCCGACACTTTTGAAAGTATGGTTGAGGCGAGTTCGGACTCATCGTAGATGTAGTGTATCTTCTCTAGCACATCCGTGAGCACCTGATAGTGAAAGAGCCCTAAAGGCATAAATTACCTCCGCCAGCTCTCTGCTGGGGAACAATTCAATGTACAATATATGCGTTCCGCAACGCAGTTAAGGTGACACACAACTTAATTAAACTGGAATTAAGTTGTGTGTCACCTTAACTATTTACCTGTGCCGCGTCCCTTCCTCTTTTCTCCCCGGTTCTGCATGCGCCCACCCTGTTTCTGCATCCTTTCGCCCTTGTTTTCAACGCGCTCGCCCCGGTTTTTCCGCATTTCTCCCCGGTTTTGCATGCGCTCACCCTGTTTCTGCATCCTTTCGCCCTTGTTCTCAACACGCTTGCCCCGGTTTTCCAGTCGCTCGGCGTTGCGTTCAAGTTTGTCGGCGGCCTTATCATTGCCCTTTGCGCGCTGTTTTTCGGCCTGTGTTTCCATCTTTTCAGCCCGGTCCTGCATGTGTTCGCCCCTGTTTTCAACGCGCTCGCCACGCTCTTCACGTTGCTCGCCGCGGTTCTCCAGACGCTCGCCCTGATTCTGCATCCTTTCGCCTTTCTCTTCAACCTTCTCTCCGCGTTCCTCCCGGATCTCCCCGCGTTTTTCAAGCTGCCCGGGTTTTTCACCGCCGCGGAATTTTCTCCAGCGCGCCCGAAGCTTCTCACCCATCCCCTCCGGTTTAACTTCCGTCTCGGGCTTTACGGTGGGCTCACCGGCCTGCTGTGTTGCCGGCTGCTCCGGGGCGGCATCCTGCGCGTAAGCGCTGAAACTCAGACTGAACAGAAACACTACAACCACAAGAACTCTCTTTGTCATTTCATTTCTCCTTATGCAGGGATCGGGAACGCTGATGATCAAACAGTTAGGAGCTTCACCCCGGTCCGGATTTGAATATTTTAGCAAATGGGCAAGAGATACTATCGGGGCGCCTGAGTAACGTTTTTATTCCCCAGCTTTCACTTCTTCCCATGTCTTTTTAAATTCCGGAGGCATGGGGGCCGAGATGGTTTTGCGTTTGCCTGTGTCAGGGTGAGAAAATGTTATTTTAGCGGAATGCAACAGCATTCTGGCCGCGCTTTCCCCGCCGTAGAGCTTGTCGCCTATTACAGGGTGTCCGATATAAGCCAGATGTATCCTTATCTGATTGGTGCGGCCTGTTTGCGGGCGGATGTCAAGTAAGGCGTGTTTTTTTGTTTTTTCCTTTACAATAAATTCCGTAACGGCGTCCCGGCCGTATTCCCATACTTTTATTTTTTTAAAGCCCGAAGCGCGGCCTATGGGCGCGTCAATTATTCCAGTATCTTTGGCGGGCCGGCCGCTGACCGCCGCAAGGTAGAGTTTTTTTGCCAGGCGGTCCCTGAATTGCTCCATCAAGGCCATGCGGGCCGTTTCGGTTTTTGCCACCAGCATTACTCCGCTGGTGTCGCGGTCAAGCCGGTGCACAAGCCCAAGGCGCGCCATAGCGGCCAGTTCCGGCCGCGCGCTGAACAGAAGAGATACCAGTGTTTCCTCACCCAGAAGCGAGGCCCGCGGAGTGCGTTCCCAGTTGGAATCAGTCGGGTGTACGCATAAACCCGCGGGTTTCGCTATGGCAAGCAGGCTTGAGTCTTCATACATAACCAGCTTCTCAAATTCCAACGGCCCGGCCGCGCGCTCAGGCAGATGAAGCGTCACCTGATCACCTTCTTTTAAGAGGTGGGAAGGTTTTCGTTTTTTTCCGTTAACCAGCGCCAGTCCGTCGGCTATAAGCTTTTTTGAAAATTCCCTTGAAAACTCTTCATGCCGGCTTGAAATAAAAGCGTCCAGGCGTTTTATCTGGCCGGTGAACATTAATTTATAAGCGGTTTTTGCCATATAACCTCTCCTACTGAACGCATTCGTTAATGCGTTCAGTGTCACAAGTTTCAAGTATCAAGTCACAAGGTGCAGGTCACGGGTTGCATGCCACATGCCACAAGCAAGAAAATATGAAGAGTCAAGATTACTGAGCCTTGGGACTGGTAGTTAATAACTAGTTTCTAGCTGCCACCGTCTTTTAGTCTCTCCACTTGTGACCTGTGACTTGTGACTTGTGACTTGTGAAAAGCGAATAGAGAACAACGGAAATTAAAACTAACAGTGAAATAACCTGCGCGGGGGAGAGCCCAAGTATAAACCCGCCCCGGTCGTCTCCCCGTAAAAATTCCACCAGAAAACGGAGCAGGGCGTAGAGGGCCGCGTATGCGGCCAGAACCCTGCCGCCTGCCGCCGCGAACTGTCCGCCTAAGGCGGCCCGGGCAGGAGTTTCTTTTGACAGCAGGTAATTTAAAACAAAAAAAATCAGCAGGTTCCCTGCAGCCTCGTAAAGCTGTGAGGGGTGTATTGTAACTCCGAGGTACTCCGGGTTAACTTCACAACGCGGGTCAGAGAAAACCACTCCGAAAATTGAGCCGGTGGGACGGCCGTGACAACAACCGGCAAAAAAACAGCCAAGCCGCCCGAACGCGTGTCCAAGCGCGAGCGCCGGGGCGCATAAATCGGCTGTTTTTAAGAAATCCAGACCATTTTTTCGCGTTTTTACATAAAAAGCGGTCGCGCCGAAGATAAGCCCGCCGTAAAAAACAAAACCGTACTGAAAAGTCCTGAAAAGATAAACCGTTCTTTCCAGAAAATTACTTCCGAAAGAATCCCAGTATGTCGCGGCGTAGAAAAACTTCGCGCCCGCCATGCCGGCTATTACGGTCCAGAAAACAAGGTCCTGCAGTTTTTCTTTGCAGATTGAAAAGGTTTTGGCCCGGAAGTTTAAATAAAGCAAAGCAGCCAGGTAACCCGCGGCCACCATAAGCCCGTAAGCCGGCAAATGGAACCGTCCCGCTTCAAATATAAAAGGGTGCATAGTTAAATGATACAAAAAGCGTGGTCTGGGAAAATATCAGGAAGGCTTAAGGTTTCCCCCGCCCTTTTGCCAACAGAGTTAAACAGCATCGGGCAAAAGGGCGGGGTTTACAAGAAAATTTTCTGAACTTAAGCCTTTCTTCATTCACCTTACCGCCTTCAGGAAGCCGGCCTTGCTTTTTGATGCAAGCTGGAGATAAAGGTTGTAGTCTTTCTGGACGCCTATTGTGGAAGTATTGCCGTTGTATGAGTGCCCCGGATATATTACGGTTTCAGGGGGGAGCTCTGCCAGCGCGCGCAGACTTTCGTAAAGGGCTTCAGCGCTTGAACCCGGCAGATCCACCCGTCCGCATTCGCCTACAAAAAGCGTGTCACCGGTAAAAACAGCCGTTTCCGCCAGGTAGCACACAGAGCCCGAAGTGTGGCCGGGAGTGTGGATCGTTTTTATTTTCAGATGTCCGGTTTCTATTACGGCGCCGTCTTGCGCTTTCTTTAAATTTTCAGGCTTTCTCTCAAGCAGGAAAAGATCCGCCTCATGCAGGTAGACCGGCAGGCCCGGGTATTTTGTTTCAAAGTATTGGAGGGCGTTTACATGGTCCGGGTGGGCGTGGGTAAGCAACGCCATTTTCAGCTTGAGTCCCTTTTCCGAAATTGCGGTCTCAATCTTTTCGCTCTCCCAGGCCGGGTCTATAACGGCGGCTTCGTTAGAAGCTTCATCCCATAAAAGGTATGAAAAATTGTCCATCGGGCCGACTTTCAGCTGTTCTATGTCCATATTGCCTGGTTTCTACCCTGCCCCTCGTCCTCTAACCTCTGCCTTGAGTCATTTATCCTCATCTTTGGGCGGGGTAAAACGGTATTCAAGTTCTCCAACCCGGGCCAACCCGAGCTCTTTTCTTGCCGTTTGCTCAATATAGGCTCCGTCCTTTGCGTTTTTCAGGTTTTTCACAAGCTTTATACGTTCCAATTTAAGCTCGCTCTGGCGGTGTTCAAGACGCCGGTATTCCAGATAATTTTTTACCAGGCTTCGGAGTCCGCGGCTGCTGAGCACGATCAGGATAATTACCGCGATGATAAGGTAGTTGAGTTTCTTTTTTAATAGATTGGTTTTCATCGGCTTTGCGGGTCTGCTGAAAAAGTAAGCAGCCCCGTGATTACAGTGATGGCGGAACGATTACGGAGATAAAGAGGAAATTACTATGATAACGAACGATTACAGGGATAATGCTCCAAATAAAATCGTTGGAATCTCTCTTTAATCGCTGTAATCGGCTAACCGCCAGCGGTTAGCCTATTTAAACCTGAATATCATGTCTTTGGCGTATTTTGCTTTTTTACCCAGTTCTTCCTCTATGCGAATAAGCTGGTTATATTTGCAATTGCGTTCCGAGCGGCAAGGGGCGCCTGTTTTAATGGCTCCCGCGTTAGTGGCTACCGCCAGGTCCGCTATAAAAGGGTCTTCAGTCTCACCCGAGCGGTGTGAAATTACCGTGGCGTAACCCGCTTTATGGGCCTGCTCAATAACGTGCATGGTTTCGGTAAGCGAGCCTATCTGGTTTAATTTTATCAATATGGAGTTAGCAATGCTGTCTTCTATGCCTTTCTTCAGGCGCTCCGGGTTGGTGACAAAAATATCGTCGCCGATAATAAGCGTTTTTTTTGCCAGCAATTTTGAGAGGTATTCCCAGCCTTCCCAATCATCTTCGGCCAGCGGGTCCTCGTAGGAGATAATTGGAAAGTTCTTTCTCCACTCCGTGTATTTAGCGGTCATCTCCTGATGGTTAAGGTTGGAGCCTTCAAAAACATAGCTGCTGTTCTGATAGAATTCACTGGCGGCGGAATCAATGCCTATCTGCACTTCTTTGGTGGTGTGCCCCGCGCCCTTTATGGCTTCCACTATTGTTTCAAGCACCGACTCATGGGTGAATATCCTGGGGGCAAAACCGCCTTCGTCTCCTACGGCCACGGTGTAGCCGCCCTTTGCAAGCAGAGCTTTAAGAGTGTGATAGATTTCCGAGGCCATCATTATAGCTTGCGTGAAGCTCGCGGCGCCGGTAGGCACTATCATAAATTCCTGTACGCTGATGCCCGAGTCGGAGTGTTTCCCTCCGTTTATTATGTTAAGCATGGGTGTGGGCAGGATAAAGTTTTTTTCTTTCAGGCCGTAGGCTTTTCTTATATAAGCGTAAAGCGGGAGCTTCGCCGAGTCGGCGGCCGCGCGCGCGAGCGCCATGGAAACCGCGAGTATCGCGTTCGCCCCAAGTTTGGTTTTAGCCTGTGTATTATCAAGTTCAAGCATAAGGCCGTCTATTCTTTGCGGTTCGGCTTTTATGCCGGTTATATCGGGCGCTATCAGCTTATTTATGTTTTCCACCGCTTTTACCACGCCCTTTCCCATATAGCGTTTTCCGCCGTCGCGCATTTCAAGCGCTTCGTGGGAGCCGGTTGAGGCCCCGCTTGGCACCGCCGCCCGGCCAAAAGCGCCGTTTGAAAGATAAATATCAGCTTCCACCGTGGGGAAACCTCTTGAGTCAAGTATTTCCCTGGCTATGACCTTTTTTATTTTAGCGTCCATTAACTGTTCTCCTCGTTAACATAAGTCTCAGAGTCTTAGGGTCTTGAGAGTCTTTTTCTGCCGACTCCCGACTCAGTCGCGGACAGTCCGCCTAATGCGGGGCAGGCCAGCGTCACTAAAACTCCTGACTCCCGGACTCTCCGACTTTCAACTTTCAAAATTTCCCGCTTATTATTTTTCTACCGGCTTCAAGCAGGGTCTCCATTTTCATTTTGGTAGGGGCCTCTGCGTAAACACGCACAAGTGGCTCCGTGCCGGACGGCCGAAGCCCCAGCCAGCTGCCATCCTTTAAAATGAACTTGAAGCCGTCGGTGTGGTCTATGCGCCAGACCGAGCCGCCGGCAAGCGAGAGCGGCGGGTTGGCTTTAAGTTTTTCCAGCAGGCTTTCCATATGAAATCCCGCGCCCAGGCGCAGGTTCACTCTGGAGTTAACTAAAGGCCCCATCTTCTTGTTCAGGTCGGCCAGAATGCGCTTTATGGATTTGCCTTCCCAAGCCACCATTTCCGCTATAAGCAGGCAGGCAAGCAGGCCGTCTTTTTCCGGCACATGGTTCATTATTGAAAGCCCGCCGGATTCCTCTCCGCCTATCAGATACTGGCCGGTGCGAAGAAGATTGCCTATGTATTTGAAGCCTACGGCTGTTTCCCGGACCTCCAGGTTATAATATTTGGCAATGGAGTCCACGAAATGAGAGGTCATTACCGAACGGGCCACTTTGCCTTTAAGGCCGCGGTTTTTTACCAGATGTTCAAGGGCGAGGCCCAGCACAAGGTTCGGTGATATCCAGGTGCCGTCGGAGTCAATAATACCGAAGCGGTCGGCGTCGCCGTCGCAGGCAAGGCCCAGGTGGCATTTGTTCTTTACCACGGAGGCGCTTAAGGCGGAAAGATTTCCAGCTTCAGTGTCGGGAGAATGCCCGCCAAAAAACACATCGCGCTCCTCCCTGAGCCCGATAGTTTTAGCGCCCAGCTTTTCAAGCGCCGGGCGAAGGTAGGTCCTGGCGGCGCCGTTAACGGAATCCACTGCCACTTTCAGGCCAGCTTTTTTTATAGCCTTGTCGTCTAAAAGAGAGTAAAGCTGTTTGAAATAAGCGGCGTGGAAGTCTTCCTGTTTTATTATGCCGGCGGTAAGTCCCCGTTCAAAGGGCATGTGCTTTTCCACTTCCGTCAGTGTCAGGGAGCTTATTCTGGCTTCCAGGTCATTGGTTACTTCAGGGGTGGCCGGTCCGCCCCAGTAGGGAGTCCACTTAAAACCGTTGTAATACGCGGGATTGTGGCTCGCGGTTATCATCACACCGCCCACGGCCTTCGTTTTAATCACAAGCCAGGCTACCGCCGGGGTGGGGGCGTCTATGTCGGAAATTATCGCGCTTATGTTTTCAGCGGCGAAAACTTCCGCCGTAATTTTAGCGAAATCCTCGGAGAGATACCTGGTGTCGTACCCAATAATTATATGCGGGGTTTTCGGTTCCGGTCCCGCGGATCTTTTGAGGTTCAGCAGGTATTCTTCGCCCCTGAAACCATATTCCATATTTTCTTTGATGTGCCCTGCCACGGAGTGGGCGACCCTGCGTAAATTCTGTACATTGAATTCATCGGCGATAATGGCCCTCCAGCCTGAAGTGCCGAATTTGATATTTGTGTTTGCCATAGCATGAAATATAGCAAAAAAGGCCTCTCAAAGCAAAAAAGTCGCAAACAAGCCCTGCGGCCGCGTTATTTTGTAAAATAAAATATTGTAAAGCAGGAGAGACCGCGGCACTTTTACTTTTTGCGGTTATCGGCCCTCCGGCGGCGTTTCAACTTGCCGAAGCAGGCATATGCGGGAAGGAAAAACAGTGAAAAAGATTTCTTCAAAACCTACGGTCTATCTTATAGACGGCTCAAACTTTTCGCGGAGTTTATGGTCCGGAGCGAAAGGTCAAAGATCGGACGCGATTGAAACCGAATTCCTTCAATGGCTTGGTGAAGCCGCGCGCACCCAGGCCTTGGTAACATCCAGTTTCAGAGTGGTTTTTGACGGTGGATTCAGGCCCGTGGGTATCTATGCGGGGCTGTCTACTACTGTTTATTTTTCAGACGATGAAAAAGCGGACGATATCCTGCTTGAGCGGGCCTGTTTCATGAGCAGTGAGGGCACAAGAGCCGTTATTGTAACCTCTGACAGTGGCATCAGGGAGAAAGCGGCCGCGGATGGCATCAAAAGCCTGCCCTGCGGCGCTTTTTTCCGTTTCTGCGAAGATGAATTAAAGAAGGACGCCCGGTAAACGCAAAAAGAAGAGTAGAGGGGAGAGGGTAGGGGGTGCAGAAATAAGGAACTCTTTCCCCCAAACCCTCTACCCTGTTTTTAGCGTCCGTAAAGCAGGCTGGAAAAATGGTAAAATTGGTTTTGTTTTTCAGCCCATCTCTGCGTATTTTGTGTCCGAACTGCCATAGCCTAAAGCCTACGCACAGAGGGCGCAACAGCGGAAAAAAAGCCCGGGTGCTGTAACTGGTAGCCAGAGCTGACTTAAAATCAGCTGGAGGTCTCCTCCGTGCGGGTTCGAGTCCCGCCCCGGGCACATTTTGATGTTGTAAAGAGGGGCGGGTGAGCCCCCGCCTTCTGTAAGGGTTCGGGCCGACTGAGCATTCAAAGGTTTGCTACGGAGGCAATTCAACGCTGTTAACAGGTCCCGCCCCGGGCATAAAGTTTCTAAGGAGATTTTAGAAGAAAATGCGAAGTGTAAAGTGAAAAATGCAAAATTAGGAGAAAGTGATATGGGATTTTCACCTGAAGGCGTCAAATTGATAATAACCGGCATAGTCTTGGCGGCAGCCGGGGGAGTGGTTTCAGCCTGGTTTAAGTGGGTAGGCGTGCCGGTCCTCTTGTTAGGGGTTGTTTTTTCGGCCTTCTCCGCTTATTTTTTCCGGGACCCGGAGCGCAACAGGGTTTTCGCGCCGGGGGAAATAGCCTGTCCGGCTGACGGCACTGTAATGAGCGTGGGCGCGGAAGAAAACCCGGAGATAACGGTGGTGCGTATTTTCCTTTCCATCTTTAATGTGCATATACAACGCGCTCCCGCGGACGCCAAAGTGGAAAACGTGAAATATTCAAAGGGAAGTTTTGCCATCGCCTATAAACCTGAAGCCGCTAAAAATGAACGCAACCTTATCTCGTTTGCCGACGCCTCAGGCCGTAAATTCGCCGTGGAGCAATTAACCGGTTCCATAGCCCGCAGAATAGCCTGTTACGTAAGCCCGGGACAGGACGTTAAAACTTCGCAGAAAATAGGCATGATTTATTTCGGGTCCCAGGTTGCCGTTTATCTTCCGGGCAGTGCCCGTGTAATTGTTAAACCCGGAGATAAAGTTGCCGGCGGCGAAACTATACTTGGGCGCTGGTAAGGTTCCTGCTAAAAAGCAGGAACCATGATTCCCCTGATTAAAGAGGATTGCACGGATTAGTGACAATCGGTGTAATCCATACCTAATCGGTGTAATCAATAAACCTTGGTAATTAGGACTTTAATATGGAAGAAAATAACGGAATTCATAACCCGCTTGGAACAAGCGGCCTGGCAAGAATAAAAAAAACAGGGGCTGTGGTTTTGCCGTCACTATTTACTATTGCCAACATGGCCGCCGGTTTCTTTTCAATAATAGCGGCCTCGAACGGCAATTATGTATTGGCGGCCTGGCTTATAATATTTTCCTATTTTATGGATATGCTGGATGGGCGCATCGCGCGTCTTGTGCATGGTGAAAGCTCATTTGGAGTGGAGATAGATTCCCTTTCCGACTGGATTTCATTCGGCATCGCTCCGGCGTATCTTATTTACAATTTTGTGTTGAAAGATTACGGGGTCTGGGCGTATCCGGTGGCGTTTTTATATGTGCTTTGCGGGGCTTTGCGGCTTGCCCGTTATAATATCAAATCGCATTTTGGCGGCAGTTCGAAACAGTATTTCCAGGGTCTGCCCATACCGGCGGCCGCGGGGATATTGGTTTCTTTCGTGCTTGCCTACAGCATGCTTGAGGCCGGAGGCGGGGTGCGCAGTATAAAGCTGGTTATGAACCAGATGCCGTTCATTTACGGGGTGATCCCTTTTATTATGATCGCGCTAGCGCTTTTGATGATTTCATCAGTGCCTTACGCGGCTTTCAAGCAGGGTAATTTGTTCAGGCCTAACTCCGTAAAGGGGATGCTTTCAATACTGGCCGTGCTTGCGCTTATTGCGGTTTACCCGCAAGACGCGTTGTTCATGTTTTTCTCCATTTACGCGCTTTCAGGCATGATAGCGGGCATTTACAGGGCTTTCAAACCCGGGGAAGGGGGAAAAGCAGGGTAGAGGGTAGAGTTGCAGAAATAATAAACTCCTTCTAAAAACCCTATACCCTGCTGTTTTCAGCGGAGTGAAATTAAAAACGCCTCATCCGCCTTATGCGGCCGGGCGTTTTTAATTTTTTGTTTTTTTATTTTCGCGCCTTTTATGCCTGTGTTAAGCGTGTCTTGCGCCCCTGCGCCGTAAACGGCCGCGGCCCAGAACGGCGTGCCGTCCTGGCCGTGAAAGGGGAGACGCCATAAATAAATTTCAAATTTATTTCCCGTAGCGCCGCAAAAAGAGATGTCCTGCGATTTTTTGGCAAGCAGCCAGCTTTTGGCCGGGAAAAAACGCGAAGGATTTTGACCCGAATAAATATTTTTAAGGGCCTGTCCCGCGGATTTAACCAGGCTTGTTTCGCATTCAGCCCAACCGCTGCGAGCGGCAAAAGAGCGCGCGGCGGAAAGCCGGGCGGAAAAAAACAAGTTCACCGGTATTTTTTCTTTGGCGGAGGTGGAAAAGGCGAATTCGGGCGCTGAATCCGCAATCTCACTGGCGGAGGAAATAACTTTTTCGCCGGTTAGAGAGGCGATCTCTTTTGGCGCTTCCCACAGGAGCCAGCCGGCTTCCACCTGCGTGAGGGTAAAGATTCCGGTAATCAGCACACAACAACCGGTAAACAGTAATCGGTGACCAGTAACCAGTAACGGTTTTGTTAAAACTTTTAAAAACATTAATAAATCTCTTTTTTATTTACTGACTTACCGGTTACCGATTACTGGTTACTGTTTTCTAGGGAACAGTGCCGGTATTTTCTGCGGTTCCTCTCCTGCGGTGTTCTCAAGGCCCGCGGCCAGCTGCATCTGCATTTTAGCGGAGGTATCCGGCATAAAAGGGTAAACCCAGCCGGCTATAAGGCGCAGGCTCCATACCAGGTCGTGAAGGAGCGGCTTTAAGGCCTGCGGATTTTTCTTTGCCATCTCCCAGGGCTTTTCCATGTCAATTTTTTTGTTTAATACTGAAACCGCCTGCCAGATAATATCCAGGGCTTCGCCAAACTGCAATTGTTCCAGTTTCTTGTCTATCTCCGCTGTGCGGGTAGAAAATTCTGTGAAAAGCGCCCCGTCTTCCGGTTTGCCGGGAAGGCGGCACTCCAGGTATTTATTCACCATATTCAGCGCCCGTGAAAAAAGATTTCCGAAGTCGTTGGCGAGATCCGCGTTATAGCGCCGCTTAAAAGAGTCATGAGAAAAATCTCCGTCAGCCCCGAAGGGCACTTCCCTGAAAATAAAATAGCGGAAGGCGTCCAGACCGTATTCCCGCACGATGTCTTCCGGGTTTATAAAGTTGCCCTTTGACTTTGACATCTTTTCGCCGTTCACAGTCCACCAGCCGTGGGCATAAACCTTTTTGGGCAGTTCAAGGCCGAGAGCCATAAGCATGGCGGGCCAGATCACGGCGTGAAAGCGGAAAATTTCCTTGCCCACCAGGTGCACATCCGCCGGCCACTTTTCCGTGAAAACGGGGTCGGGGCTTTGGGGGTGATACCCGGCGCCGGTGGCGTAGTTCAAAAGGGCGTCAAACCACACATAAACCGTGTGTTTGGGGTTTGAGAGTACTTTCACTCCCCAGGTTACCCTGGTCCGTGAAACCGAAATGTCTTTCAGCCCCGAGTTAGCGAAATTTATTATTTCCAGCGCTCTGTGTTTTGGGGCCAGAAAATCCGGGTTTTTGGCGTAATGTTCAAGCAGCGGGTTCTGGTATTTTGAAAGTTTGAAAAAATAAGTATCTTCGCTTATCCGCTCCGGCGGTTTGCCGTGCACGGGGCAATTGCCGCCCTCAAGTTCGCTCTCGTCAATAAAATTTTCGCAGGAGCGGCAGTAAAGTCCGCTGTAAGTGCCGGGGTAGATGTCGCCCGTTTCAAGCAGGCGCTCAAAAGCGGCCTGCACTCTGCGCTCGTGGTCCTGGTCCGTGGTGCGGATAAAATAATCGTAGCTGATGTTAAGGGTTTTCCAGAGGTTCCTGAAATCGGCTGAAATCTCTCGGCACCAGGTTTTAGGTTCAATATTTTTCTCATGGGCTAATTTCTCAATATTGGAGCCGTGCTCGTCGGTGCCTGTCTGAAAATAAACATCTCTTCCCGCGGCGCGCAAATGCCGGGCCAGCACGTCGGCCGCAAGCGTGGTGTAAGCATGGCCCACATGCGGTTTGTCGTTTGCATAGTAAATCGGGGTCGTTATATAAAAATATTTCTTGCTCATGATCAAACCTCCGGCTCTTATTTGCTAGTAGGCTGGTAAGCTAGTATGCTTGTATGCGGGGAGACAGATGGACAGCTTGGCTGCCAGGAGGATATAGCCTACCAGCCTACTGGCCTACCAGCCTACTAGCCTTTATGACGTTCTCAGGCAGAATGCCCAGTTTTTCACTCTCAAGCAAAGCTGTTTCAAGTATGAGGTTGTAAGACACATTTTGGGCCGTCATGCGCCGCAAAGCAAGCAGCGTTGTCACCAAAGCGGAAAGCGGTTTTTTCGCGCAGCCGGCCGCCCCGGCCCAGCGGTCTCTCGTTCCGGCCAGCAGCAGGTCAAGCAGAGTTACCACCTCATGCCTTGCGCGGTGCGAATCTTTAGGGAGCGACGCGGCCATTTTAAACGCGCCCATTCTGTCAAACCGAGCCCCGCCTTTAAGGCGCTCGGAAAGCCTGCGCAAATCCCCGGCCGTTTTAAGCGAGCCCTGTGACACCGAACTTAAAGCGGCGGCATCGTCCAGCGTCTGGCCCTGGGCTTCAAGCAGCCTTTCAAGCGCCGCGCGCGGCAGCGCGGTGAAATCTATGGCGTAACAGCGTGATATTATAGTGGCCAGTAAAGCGTTTTTTCTTGAAACGGTGAGTATCAGTACGGTGCCGGGCGGCGGTTCCTCAAGAGTTTTTAGAATGGCGTTCTGGGCCTGCTGCACCATGGCCCCGGCGTCGCGTATTATAAAAACCTTGCGGGAGGAAAGGATGGAAGTCTGATTTGCGTAGCGGCAAACCTCGCGTATGGTGTCCACCTTCAGATTGCGGCTTTCATCCTCGTCAAGAAGTGCCGCCTGGAAAGCGGTGTCTATAATTCTGACGTCCGGGTGGGCTCCGCTGTCTATCTGCAGGCAGGAGGCGCAAACGCCGCAGGCGTCATCAGAGTTGTGAGTGGCGAGTGGCGAGTGGTGAGTGGCGGGTTCGGAGGGGGAGTCAAAAAGGCTTTTTTCGGGGGCCGGTTCTTCCGGAGGTTTATGCAGGCAGGTAAGAGCCCGCGCGAATTCTTTGGCGGCCAAAAATTTCCCTACTCCCTCCGGCCCCGTGAATAACAGCGCCGGCGGTACGCGTTGGGAGACCAACAGAGACTTCAGGCGCGCCATTGTTTTATCATGGCCGATAATCTGGGAAAGCGCCATCAGAGTTTCCCCAATCTTGTGCTCTTGCGCTTTTGTGTCTTGCTTGCGCTGTTACTTGTGACTTGTGTCCTGTGACTTGTGACTGCCGCATTGTGCCTTGTGACCTGGCCGTTTGTGGGCCAGAGGCCATTAGAGACGGCACCTCCAGAGGATTGTGCCTTGTGACCTGTGCCTTGCACAAGCCGCCTGACGCGGCTGATAATTTCTTTTTGAATGTCCGCTACCGGGAGCGCTCCATTTACGCGGTCTACGCCGGGTTTTTGCGCCATAATTTTATAGGCCCTGTTCACCCTTTTCCTGAAAGCCGCCGACTCCCGCTCTATGCGGTCGGGCCCCGTAAGCTTTTGCGCCAGCCTTTCTCTTTCGGCGAATATTCTGTCGGGGATGTCAAAAACAAAAATAAGATCCGGCTTCAGGCCGCAGGTGGCTATGTGGTTAAGAGTGTTTACGGTTTTTAAGGGCAGGCCTCTGCCGTAGCCCTGGTAGGCAGAGGTGGACATGGTGAAACGGTCGGAAATAACCACCTTGCCGGATTTAAGAGCCGGCAGTATTATTTCAAGCGTGTGCTGTGCCCTGGAAGATTCGTAAAGAAAAAGTTCGGTAAGGCGCTCGATGTTGTTATTCGGGTCTAAAAGTATTTTACGCACCTGCTCTGAAACCTTGGTGCCTCCCGGTTCGCGCGTGAGAACGACGCAATAACCTTTGCGTTCAAACCAGGTTTTCAAAAGCCAGGCCTGGGTGGATTTACCTGAGCGGTCCGGGCCTTCCAGAACAATGAAAAAGCCTCTCTTCATAACTATATGATAGCAAAGGGTCAAGGGCAGGGGAAAGTGTATTAGGAAAGAGCCGGCGGGTTTCCCGCACGCTCCAAGACCGGGTTTTATTGTGAAGAAGACCGGGGTCTTACGCCGGCTGCGGAACGCGCTGTCCCGGCACAGCGGTCCGGCTTGAACGGTCCTCGCCGTCCCTTAATTACAGGGATACGCTCCAGACCCCCGATCCAAGGCTTTCCGCCGAAGGCGGACCCGCCGGGTTGTTTGGCGGGAAAACCTTCAAGGGAGCGCGCGGGAAATCCGCCGGCTCTTCCTTGAATTCATGTTTTAAGTTTAAATATGGCCCCGCCCTTTTTTGATACTTCCTATTGACCCGCCCGGAGGTAAAAAAACAGGAAAACCCCGCGGTTGAGGCGGGGTTCCTTAATTCGCTTTCTTGCTATTCGCTGCTGTTAGGAACATTCCGAATAGCCGCAATCGTGGCAGGTGGGGCCGGAACAGCCGGATTCATACGACACATTGGAGGAGTAGCATTTCGGGCAGTACTGGGTGCGCGTAACTTCCCAGAGTTCCAGTTTTTCCTGGCCGTTAACGTCCTGTTCTGAGGTCAGCATTCCGGTCCGTTTCAAGTGGCTGCGCAACGCCACGGCTATGCCATGCGCTATGGAATTAATGCGGTTCTCGCCCAGGCCCATCGGTCTGTCGCCCTTTACCGAGTTAAGGTGCTTTAATACCTTGACCGGGTCGCCGCCTTCAGTGAGATATTTTGAAAGAAGAATGCCTATAAGGGCTGTAAGGCCGCTTATCTCGGTGCCGAGCGGCGGGATGTTAGTGAACACCTGATAGGGGCCGTGTTCGTTATAGTTTATATGTATGTGCAGGGGACCGTAGCCTGTCTTAATCTGGAAATATTCGGATGATACGCCGAAAGACTGATACGGTATTTTTTTCTTTTTACTCTTTGCCTGCGCCGTAGTGGAGCCGATATTTAAAACCTGCTGCGATTTGCAGCCGTCACGGTAAATTGTCAGGCCCTTGCAGCCCAGCTTGTGAGCGAGCAGATAGCAGCTGCGTACATCCTCAACGGAGGCCTTGGCCGGCAGATTAATGGTTTTTGACACGGCGTTGTCCGTGTGTTTCTGGAAAGCCGCCTGGATTTTCACGTGATACTCGGCTGACACATCGTGGGCGGTGGGAAACAGGTCCTGTATGGCTTTTGGGATTTCAGGTATCCCGCGCACGGCTTTATGGTTGGAATCAATTTTATTCCAGAGAATTTTTTCCTCCAAGCCGAAATAGCCGTTTTTTTCGGCTATTTTCTTAAAAAGCGTGTTCACTTCAAAAAAAGTGTCTTTGGCATCGGCGTCTTTTCCGTTCTTTATGGATTCAAGGGCTTTGGCGTTGTAGCGGGTATAAGCCACGGCAAAGAACGGCTCAATGCCCGATCCCTGCAGGCCGGCAGCTATGGCTATGGTGCCGGTGGGCGCTATGGTGGTGCGTGAGGCGTTTCTGGGTTTTGCGGCCACGCCTTTGAAGTACTTGCTTTCCGCGTCGTAAATGGACCCTTTCCAGTTTTGGAACACGCCGCGTTCTTTGGCCAGTTCCTCGGAAGCTTCCAGGGACTTGTCGTTTATAAACTTCATCACCTCTTCCGCTTTTTTAAGGCCTTCCGGGCTGTCGTAGGAAACGCCGAGTTTTACGGCGGTTTCTGCCCAGCCCATAACGCCAAGGCCTATTTTGCGGTTGCTTCTGGCTATTTTCTCTATTTCCGGCAGGGGGTAGTTGTTTATCTCTATGACATTGTCCAAAAACCGTATAGCCTTTGAAACCACGGCGCCCAGACGCTCAAAATCAAGCTGGCCGCGTGCTGTTTCTCCGGTAACGAAGTTGGCCAGGTTTATGGAACCCAGGTTGCAGGATTCCCACGGCAGCAGCGGTTGTTCCCCGCAGGGATTTGTGCTTTCTATCTGGCCCAGCGCGGGGGTGGGGTTTGAGTTGGTTTCATTTATCTTGTCTATAAAAACTATGCCCGGGTCGCCGCTTGTCCAGGCGGATTCAACCAGCGTATTAAACACCGAACGCGCCGACAGCCTGCCCGTAGTCTCCCTGGTGTGGGGGTTGATCAGATCGTAAGAGGAATTGTTTTCCACCGCTTTCATGAATTTGTCGTCAAGCGCGACGGAAATATTAAAATTTTCCATTATGCCCGCCTGCGATTTAAGCGCTATGAAATCCTTTATTTCAGGATGCCAGTAGGGCAGTATCCCCATGTTGGCGCCTCTTCTGGTGCCGCCCTGTTTTACCACGTCGGTCATTTTGTCAAACAGTTTCATGAACGAGATGGCGCCGGAAGCCACGCCGTTCGTCTTTTTTACAATGTCGCCTTTGGGACGAACGCGGCAGAAAGAGAACCCCGTGCCTCCGCCGGATTTTTGTATCAGGCTTTGCGCGGTAAGGGCTTTGGCTATGCCTTCTATGGAATCCGGCACCGGCAGCACATAGCAGGCCGACAACTGCTGCAATTCCCTGCCCGCGTTCATAAGGGTGGGGGAATTAGGCAGAAAATCAAAGTCCGCCATCATGTTGTAAAATTCGGTCTGCCAGCGGAGAGCCGCCTCTCCGGCGGGCGGGATGCTTTGGTGAATTTTTTCAAGATTTGAAATAAATTTAAGGAAGTTCTCCTCTCTTTCGGAACATTCCGCCAGTCCGTCGTGAAAAAGAATGGTGCGGGCGGGGTTTCCGTCCGTATCGGTTTTTATTACGCGGCAGCGCACTCCTTCAAAGGCGCCCCATTTTTCCGCGTCAGGATTGAAAATTATTTCCGAAAGCGAGATATTATGGGAAACGCGTGTAAATAGCTCCTCTATGGTGCTTTCGTCGCGCAGATACTTGTCTTTTATCACCTTGGCCTGATTTTCACTAAGCGCTATTTTTCTTTTTTCCATTATCGTTGTTTTCATGTGGCTGCCGCTCCCCCATTTTGTATTTATCCCCGTCTTTTTAGGAAAGTCTTAAAGGGTGTTGCGCCCGGTCCCGAACTAAAAAGTTATTGGAATTAACTCTAATCTATCAATCATTCAACCCATTGTCAAATTTTCAGACGACAGGGGCTGAAAAACCGGCAATTGCGGTTATTTGAGGTTGTTTGGGCCGCCAGCCAAAGGGCACGGCGGGTCGGTTTGGGCAGTTGCGAACTTGGTATAATTACCCCGTTATCCGTCCGCCTTAGGCGGATGGAGGGGGCCAAAACCTTCGGGGTATTGCGTGAAACAAATATTTAACTGAATATCAACATTAAATTAGCGGCAGATACCTATAATACCTTATAAGTGCGGAGAGCAATGCGGGCAAATAGCCGGTAGCGGTAACCGCAAAAAACTTTGTCATTAACTTCTTCGTTGCTTGCTGTTCGCCATCTTACTGTTAGCTGACATTAAACGGGAGTTCTATGAATGAAAAATTTGACGAAAATTCTCTTAACGAAAAGGCTATAAACGATGTGGAAACCGCGCGCCTCGCTTTGCGCTGGTCGCTTGACAAGATCAGGGGCCTTCAGGAAGAGGCCTTGAAAACCCGTCAGGATCTGCAGGAGCGTTCAAGCCAGGTGGCTTTCCTGGAAAACCAGCTTAAATCCAAAAATTCGGAGATTGAAAAAATCCTGCGCAGCCACGACGATGAAATGAAATCTAAGCAGGATTCGCTGGAATACCAGTTCCACTCAAAGCTTGAACGTTTGAACGAGCGTGAAAAAGAGCTTGAAGGCAAGCTTTCCAGGCAGGAAGAGATTTTAAAGCAGAAAGAAAACAAGCTGCTTGACGATTATCAGAAAAAATCCGAGGAGCTTCGCGCCCGCTGGTCGCAGGTTGAGGCAGAGCTTTGGCAACTGCGTCAAAAACAGCTGGCCAAGCAGCAGGACTTTGAAAAACTCTACTCGGACAGGCTTGAGGACGAACGGAAAAAAATCAGCGGGGAGGCCGAGCTGATCAAAGCCTCGCAGGAAAAAGCTTACCACACCAGGCTGGAAGAGCTTGACAAACGCGAGGCCGCCGCGGCCGAAGAACTGAAAAAACAGGAGGCTGTTTTCAGGTGGGGCAGGGACAGCTGGCAGAAAGAAGTGGACGATCGTGAGAAAGCGCTTAAGCAGAAAGACCTTGAGATAGACAAAAGGCTGCTTGAAAAAAACCAGGAGATGGAGGATTACAAGGCCAAGCTCAGCCTTATGGAGAAGCAGCTGGCGGAGTTTCCTGAAAATCTGCGCAGGCGCGACCAGGACCTTAACCGTTACAAAGACGCGCTCGCAAGCCTTGAGGGCGTCATAAAAACTATTGAAACAGAGAAGAAAAACCAGTTTTCCCAGCTAAGCGCGGCGCTTGAAGCCGAGAAGAGCCGTTGCGGCGATCTGGAAGCGGAAATACCCAAGCGTCTTAAAATCGCAGTTGAGCACGAGCGCAACCGGTTCGGGGAAAAGCTGGCCGCGATTGAAAGCAGTTACAAACAGGACCTTAAAAAGGGCCAGGAAGAGATAGAGTATCTGTCACGCAACCTGAGAACTTTTGAAGAAACCATGAAAACTATGCAGACGGACCGCGACGCTTTATCGCAGAAGGCGGACCGCCTGCAAACCCAGCTTAACATAAAGGCGGAAGAGATCTCTTTCCGCGAAAAACAGCTTCAGTCCGAATACGAGGTGAGGCTTAAAGTTGAGCTGGAAAAACATACCACCGCCCTTAAAACAGAAATGGAAACCGGCGGGCGCATTTACGAAGACAGTTTGCGCATGAAAGTGGAGGAAATAGCGCATTTAAGGAAAGATCTGGAGGAATCTTCGCGTGATAAAGGCGGCCTGCAGAATCTTGCGGCTACCCTGCGCCGTGAACTTGCCGCCCTTGGCGAAAAGCGCGAACGGGACCTGCAGGCGCTTAAAATTCAGCTTAAGGCCGCCCATGAGGCGGAACTTGCCCAGGTTTTTGACGGCGAAGCGCGCCGCCACGGCGAGGAAAAACAAAAAATGCTGGCGGCTTTTGATGAAGCCGCCGCCGGCGAAAAGCTTTTTGCCGCCAGAAAAGAGGAAGAACTTCAAAACCTGAAAATGGCTCTTGCAAAGGAGCAGGAAAACAGGAAATTGGCGCTTGCGGGTGCGTCTGCCGAAAAAAAAGAGGCGCTTGAAGCCCAGGCCGCGCGTTACGGAGAAGAAAGAGGATTTGACGCGGAAAAAATAGTACAGCTGAGTAAAGCCCTTGAAGCCGCGAAAATAGAGCGTGAAGAGCTGGTGCTGATGGAGCGCGAGCGCCTGGCGCGCCTCTACACTGAAAAGGAAAAAGATTTTGACGAACAGCTGCTCCAAAAAGACAGGGAAACGGCCAGGCTTAAAGACGAGCTTAAGCGCCTTGGCGCGGAAAAAGACGCCCGGTTGCTGGAGACGGAGGGGGAAAAATCCGGCCTTCAGGACAAAAACAGGGCGCTTTTACAGCGGGTGCTCAGCTTCCAGGCCGAGGCCCGCCTGGAAGTTGAAGCCGCGGTCCGGAAAGAAAATGAAAAGGCCGCCGAGCAGCTTGCCCGCAAAAACCAGGAAATAGAGGCGGTAAAGCAGCTGCGCGAAACACAGGAGGACGCTTACCGGCGCACGCTTGAGGATTTCCGCTCAAAGCTTTCGGAAACTGTGGCGAAAACAGAGGGGTTTAAGAAGCTTGCCGACGAAAGACAGGCGCGGCTGAACGCGCTGGAGACGGAGCTTTCATACGGGCGTAAACGCTGGGAAGACCAGCTGGCGGCCCTGGCTCTTAAGCTGGAAAACCGGGAGAAAGAATTTACGGCGCTTAAATCCGACTCCGAAGACTTTAAGTCCGCATTTGAGGAAGAAGTACGCGAGTCGCAAAAAAAGGTTAACGACGCTCTTCTTAAGTTCCGTTCGTCCGAGGAGCAGCGGACGGCAAAGGAAAAGCAGGCGGAGCAGTTTAAGCGCGAGGGCGAATTCTGGAAGGCTGAGGCGCTCCGCAAAGAGGAAGAGCTGGGCGCCGCCAAAAACTCCAGCGCCCTGGCGCAGGAGACCCAGGCGCGGGAAATACGGGCCTCGCGGGAGCGCGACGCGGCCGCCTTCACCGAAAGGGAAAAACTTTTAAACCGGGAAGTTGCCGCGCTCAGGGAAGTTCTCGGAGAAAAAGAGGCCCTGGCGGAACAGCTTAAAGCCGCCGAGGAAGAATATAAAAAAATGAACGCGCGGCTGAAAGCCATGCTGGAGGAAGAGCGTAAAAAACGCGCGGACGCGGAAATAAACGCCGACGGCGTCGGTCTCGGCCTGGCCCAGAAAGACGAAGAATTGCGGGTTCTGGCGGGTGAGCTTGAAGCCGCGCGCCGTGAGCTTAAAACATTTAAGGAAAAACTTAAGACGCGTAAGAGCCGGTAAAATAGCGTCTAACACGAAACATCCCCCCGTCCGTTTCAGGCGGACGGGGGGATGTTTTACTGTCGCGAAAGGATCTGAGCTTCGCGCTGTTTTAATCCATAAGTTCGCTGGTATTCGAGCCGCCTGTAACGGTTACACGATTGCCCGGCACAGTGTAGACGAGGGAGTAGGCGCCGTACCGCTTAGGCAACGTTCCGCCCTCTTTCGCGGTCCTCGTGGCGGTGATGGTATATCCGGTATCGCCGTCCAAGGCGAGAGTATAGAGAAAATCCCCCATTGTGCATGTTGCGCCCGAGCAGACGCCGGAGGTGCCGGTATAAGTCTGGTCCAGTTTGGAGAAGTCCGCTGTGTAGCCGCCCATCCTTACCTGATAGCTCTCCTCGGCCGAGGCGACGCCGCCGAATACGCTGTTCGGCCCGGAAATCCTAGATCTTTCCACCACTCTGAAATACTGCGGTATGGCTACGGAAGCCAGAATACCGATGATGAGCACGACTACCAGAAGTTCTATTAATGTAAAACCTGCCTTGTTTTTGCTTTTCATAACCCCTCCGTTTAACCCAACTCGAACAGTCCGCTTAAAGCGGAACTGTGGACTAACTGCGACTTATATGACAGTATAGCATAAAATAAAAAAGGCGCTCTTGGTGCGTGTATTTAGGCGGGCGCAAAGCACCCGTCGCAAGTCACCAGTCTAGTCAGTTGCAAGTCTCAAGTCACAGGTCACAAGTGGAGAAACTAAGAATTAATAATTTTGACTCTTCACACTTTGTTGCTTGTGACATGCAACATGTGACCTGAAACTTGAAACTAAGCTGGCTTGTAACTTGCCCGCCAGACGGCCGGCGGGTCAGCCTCTGGCGGAAAATTTATTTGCGCCCGGCGCGATTCGAACGCGCGGCCACTCGCTTAAAAGGCGAATGCTCTACCCCTGAGCTACGGGCGCATAGAAAAACCTGCAACACAACCACTCAGCTTATCTGCCTGAGCAGCGGCTAAATTATACAAAAATAAATAAGCGCCGGAAATAAAATATAATGTAACCATGCCGGCAAACAGGCGCTATAGGGTGCGTGTAAGAGTTAAAGTCCGTAAGCGGCTTTTTAAGCGCTCAGGGTTTATTTTCGGACTCGCGCTGGCGGCCGGGCTTGCGGCCTACGCCGGTTTCCTGTCATTCGGGGCTGTAGGGAGGTTGTCCCCGGTCCCGTTTTTTTCGTTCCGCCTGAAAGAGCTTAAACTCAACTGTCCCGCGCCGGCCGTAACCGAAGAGATTCGGGCTCTTTTTTTGGCCCGCAGTGGCCGGACGCTTTCATCTTCGGATTGTTCGGCCCTGGCCCGTGAGATAAAAAAACGTCACACGGCCGTGCGCGAGGTTTCGGTCAGGCGTAACTTTTTAAACGGCGGAGCCTCGGTTACAGTACGTCTGGAACCCGTGCTGACGCCGGTGTTCCTTGAGGGCGAAACTACAGCGTACCTTTCCAGGAGCGGGAAACTTATATCCGAAAGTTTTTCTCCGCCGCTTCAAAATAGTTTGAGGGCTGAAATTTATGGTTCGGAGAAAAGTTTCAGTATGCCCGCTTTAGCCGGGTTTATAAGCGATATGGGCATTTTGAAAAAAAGTTTTTTAAGCCCGCCCGAGCGTTTGGAATACCGGCCGCGCGAAAAAATCTGCCGGATTTTTCTTAGTAACGGCTGTGAGGTGTTGTGGGGGGAATTTGAATTCACGCGCTTAAAAGTATTAAGATTGAACGAAGTTCTGAATGATGTTTCCTCAAAGTTAAGGCTGCCTGTAAAGGTAGACCTGAGATCTTTCAGGGAAGGACGGATTTTTGTTTCCGCCGGGGCGTGAGAGGCGTAAAATACAGAATAAGCTGAAATTAAGTATAATTTTATTTCCTGAAGTTTATTTTCATTAAATCGGTCTGTTGCCGCTCAGCCCAAACAACCTAAGCGGTCACTCTTTAATAAAGCGTGCCTCTGGAGCTTAATATGGGAAAACCGGAAATTATAGCCGGGCTAGACATGGGTTCAAGCCGGGTTACCTGCGTTATTGCCGCGCGAGACCCGGATGAAGACAAAATAAGGGTGCTTTCCGGCGCTTCGGTGGCCTGCAAGGGTTTGAAAGGCGGGGTAGTGGTCAACATCTCTGAAACCGCCAGGGCGGTGGCGAGTGTTATGGAGGAAGCGGAAGAAAAAGCCAAGGAAATGGTGGGGGAGGTCTACCTTGGTGTGAGAGGGGCTCACATACAGTCTTTTAACAACCGCGGCGCGTATAACATCGCGCGCACTGATCGTGAAATAACGGCTGAAGACGTGTCAAACGTGATAGAAACAGCCAAGGCCGTTCCAATTTCTTCCGACAGGGAAATACTTCATGTGATCCCGCAGGGTTTCTCTCTTGACCGCCAGCGCGGCGTGCCGAACCCTGTCGGCATGGAAGGCTCGCTTTTGGAAGTAGGAGTGCATATAGTTACGGCGTCAAGTTCTCACATAAACAACCTGATGAAGTCGGTGTCGCAGGCTGGTTTCCGCGTGGTGGATACCATATACACCCTGCTCGCGGTGGGCGAGCTTGTGGTTTCAAGCGAGGAAAAGGACCTGGGGTGCCTGCTTATTGATATGGGAGGGCAAACCACCTCCGCCGGCATTTATTACGAGGGCAGTATACATTTTTCAAAAGAAATAGCCTCCGGCGGCGACTATATTACCCGCGACATCGCCTATGGTTTTGGCACCACCATGCCCATAGCCCAGGAAATAAAGGAGAAATACGGCGCGGTAATATCAAACCTTATAGAAGAGGATAAAACCATAAGCATTACCGGCATGGACGGCGTAACTAAAAAAGAAGTGAAACCGCGTGACCTGCTTGATTTTATCCAGCCGAGGGCTGAGGAAATTTACGACAGGGTGAATGCCGCGGTGCAGAATTCAAATTATTCCGATCTCCCGGGAGGGGCCATTCTTACCGGCGGCGCCGCGCTTTTAAAGGGCATGAGTTCGGCGGCGGAACAGCTGCTGGACCTTAAACAGTCGCGGCTTGGCGCTCCGGTGCAGGCAATACTTGAGTGTCCGCCTCAATACTCCACTCAGCCCTATATGGGCGCTTTGGGACTTGTGTGCTATCCAAACCTGAAAACCTGGAATGCAGATACCCCCGGTGTGGCCGGAGTGTCGCTTGAAAAAAGAGCCTGGCGCTGGCTCAAGGATTTGTTTTGAAAGATAGGCTGAAGGCTGTAGGCTATTAGGCTGTTAGCCAAATCCGATTCTCACCTAATAGTCTAACAGCCTACAGCCTAAACAACCTGACGGTTATATTTTATTATGACTGAAACGAATATACAGTACAGCGGCGACTTCAACGAAAGAGAAGCCCGCATAAAGGTTGTAGGTGTGGGCGGCGGAGGCGGTAATGCGGTGAACCGCATGGTGGAGGCTGATGTGCGCCGGGTGGAGTTTGTGGCGCTTAACACCGACGCTCAGGATTTGCGGCGCAGTAAAGCCTCAAACCGCATACAGATAGGCGAAAACCTTACCAAGGGTCTTGGCGTGGGCGGGGACCCCGCTCTGGGCCGCCTGGCCGCCCAGGAATCCGTGGATATAATAAAAGAAACCGTGGCCGACACCGAGCTGCTTTTTATAACTGCCGGCATGGGCGGAGGCACCGGCACCGGAGCCGCGCCTGTGGTGGCGCAGGTGGCCAAAGAAAACACCGGGGCGCTGGTTATAGGCGTGGTTACCAGGCCTTTTGAATTTGAGGGCGCGGCGCGGTCCGCCCAGGCGCAGGAAGGCATCC
The DNA here is from genome assembly GCA_001799565.1 of Elusimicrobia bacterium GWA2_51_34. Lineage (GTDB taxonomy): Bacteria > Elusimicrobiota > Elusimicrobia > Elusimicrobiales > UBA9959 > UBA9634. The sequence continues at coordinate 38,149 of MGTS01000014.1, forward strand.
ACGAACTGCGCAAGCACGTGGACTGTCTGCTTGTAATACCGAACGACAGGATGCTTGAAGTGGTGGACCGCAACACCCCGGCGAGCGAGGCCTACCGCATTGCCGACGACGTTCTGCGCCAGGCTATACAGGGTATTTCAGACGTTATCACCAAGGCCGGGGATATAAATGTGGATTTTAAGGATGTGAGAAGAATAATGACCAGATCCGGCGAAGCCCTTATAGGCATAGGGCGGGCCTCCGGCCCTGAGCGTCACCTTGAGGCAGCGAAAAATGCCATAACTTCGCCCATGCTTGAAAGCGCGGTTATTGACGGCGCCAAAGGACTGCTGGTTAATTTCACCAGTTCAAGGAATGTGCGCCTGGTGGAAATCAGCGAGGCGATGGATTACATCATGAAATCGGCAAACACGGACGTATTTATGAAATACGGGCAGGCCTACGACGAAACAATGGGCGAAGAATTAAAAATAACCGTTATAGCCACCGGTTTCCCCGCCAAAAAAAATGATTTAATATCGGATCTTTCCAGGCGTCCGCGCGGTAAAACCAGGGACTACGGCTATGATGATTTTTTTGCCGTTCCAGCCCAGGCGCCGGTTCAGGCCGAAGAAGACACGGAAAAACCGGCCTATTTAAGGCGCAAGGCCGGCTCAAGAAGACTGAAGTAGGGGCCGGAAGTAAATTCGCACCGCAAATTTACGCTGGTAGGCTGGTAAGCTTGTAGGCCTATTAAGAGACTTCTCACAAAGCCTACTAGCCTACTGGCATACCAGCAGTAAAAGGAATTTCTGACTATGGCAATAACTTTGGACCTGCTTTTGAAAGTGATGGTGCAAAATAAGGCGAGCGATACGCACATTCGCAGCGATTCACCGGTTTTCGTGCGTATTAACGGCGTTATCACTTCAATAAATTCCTCCACCTTGAACGGCAAGGAAGTTGAAGATATGGTTTTCCCGCTTATGAGCCAGCGGCAAAAAAACATCTTTAATGAAAAACGTGAGGCGGATTTTTCTTTTGACGGCGGGGAGATCGGGCGTTTCCGTTTTAATGTTTTCATGCAGAAAGGAAAGCTCTGCGTGGCAATACGTCATATCCCGCTTAAAATCCCCTCTTTTGAAGAGCTGCATATGCCGGTTGAGTCCCTGCAGAAACTGCTTACCAGCGAACGGGGGCTTATTCTGGTTACCGGAATAACCGGCTCCGGCAAAAGTTCAACGCTCGCCGCAATGATAGAGTATTTAAACCAGAAATGGGAAGGCCACATAATAACCATCGAAGATCCCATGGAATTCGTGTTTACCGAAAAAAAGTGCATTATCAGCCAGCGGGAAATAGGCGCGGATACCATTTCTTTTGTAGAGGCGCTGCGGGCGGCGCTTCGACAGGACCCTGATGTGATACTGGTGGGTGAAATGCGCGATTTGGAAACCACCCAGGCCGCCATTACGGCGGCTGAAACAGGGCACCTGGTGTTTGCCACTCTTCACACCATAAATACCGTGCAGACGCTTTCAAGGATAGTTGATATGTTCCCGCCGCACCAGCAGCAGCAGGTGCGCCTGCAGCTGGCTGAAACGCTTAAGGGGGTTGTTTCGCAGCGCTTATTGCCCTGCTCAAGTGGCGGGCGCATTCCGGCTGTGGAGATAATGGCAGCCACTCCCCACATAAAAAAGATGCTGGCTGAAAACAATATGGATGGCATCAGCCAGGCTATACCGAAGGGCGCGTATTACGGCATGCAGAGTTTCAACCAGTCGCTGGTCAAACTGCACAAAGCGGGCCTAGCAAAGCTTGAAGACATAGTGCAGGCGGCTTCAAATCCAGACGATGTGCTGCTTGCCATAAAAGGCATAGAGCACGAGATGGAAAGCAGGGGAAAATAGTTAAAAAAATTTTAAGTGTAGAGTGTGGAGCGCGGGGCAAACAGCGGGAAAGTGAACGCGGTTTCCCTGAACTCTCAACTCTCGACTCTACACTAACACGGAGCGACTATGTTTGCTGAAGGATACATCGGCATAGCTGGAATTATCGGAGTGGGCAAGTCAACGTTGACAATGGAGCTTGCCAAAGCGCTTAACTTTGAGCCGGTGCTTGAAGAGGTGGGCGGCAATCCTTACCTTCAGAAATTCTACGGAGACATGAAGCAGTACGGCACCATTATGCAGATATGGCTTTTAAACCACCGGTTTCGCCAGCACAGGGAATTTGTAGCCCGCATAAGCCTTGGAAAAATACGCGGGGTGGTGCAGGACAGGACCATATGGGAAGATACTATTTTTGCCCGCATGCTTAACCAGCATCCTGATAAAATAATAACCGACATGGACTACAACACCTATCTTGACCTTTTTGACAACATGGTTCTGCGCGAGCTGGTGTTCCCGCAGCTTATGATTTTTCTTGACTGCCGGGTGGAAACGTCCATAGCGCGCATAAAGTCCCGCGGCCGTGAAATGGAGCGCGGCATAACGCCGGAATACCTGCGGAGCCTGCAGGACAATTATTACCAGTTTGTGGAGGAAATGGAAGACGCCGGCGTACGCATACTCAGGCTTAACTGGGAGTCCTATCAGCCCATAAGCGAAGTAGCGCGCCTGGTGCATGAATATTCGCTCAAGCCCTCAAATTTTACCAAGTGGGTGCGTCCGCTGCGCAAGCTCGGCATGGAAAACAAGTCAAACCTCCCCAATAAAGTTGCGCTGGTAAAATAAAAGCAGGGGATAGCGGCTAGTGGCGAGGGGTTAGGGGCGGAGTTTCCTTACCCTCATCGCTATCCCCTATTCGCTATACGATGAAGTTATGATATGTCACCAATCCTGAAACGTAAAAACGGTATTATTGTGGCCATAGACGGTCCCGCCGGAGCGGGAAAGTCCACCGTGGGCAGAATGGCGGCGGAACGCCTGAATTATGGTTTTTTAAGCACCGGCATAATGTATCGGGCCCTCGCCTGGAAAGCGCTTGAGCTCGGTCTTGATATGGCTGACGAAGACGCTTTAATGAAACTCGCTGAAAAAATAAAATGGAGTTTCGCGCGGAGCGCGGGGCCTGAGCTGCGTGTTGCCATTGACGGGTGCGCTCTGACGCGTGAAATAACCACTGAGAGAGTGGGTAAAGCGAGCAGCGCGCTGGCTCTGCTCGCCCGGGTGCGCGTTTTTATGTGCGGTATGCAGCGCGCGGCCGGAATTGAGGGCGGGCTTGTTATGGAAGGCCGCGACATCGGCACCAATGTGTTCCCCGACGCGGAAATTAAAATTTATCTTGACGCCTCACCCGAGACCAGGGCGCTTCGGCGCTGCGCTCAGCTGCGGGAGCAGGGGCTTGCGGCCGATTATCCTCAAATACTTGACTTCATAATTAAGCGGGACGCTCAGGACAGCCGGCGGAAAAATAACCCGCTTAAAAAATCTGAAGACGGCTTTTATCTTGATTCCACTTCTATCACGTCTGAGCAGGCGGTGGATGAAATATTAAAGCTTTGCCGCGGGGTCATGGAAAAAGCGGGTAACCAGTAATCGGTAACCAGTAAGCAGTAACTGATAATCAGTGCAAAAGACCTCTCTTGCAACTGATTACCGAATACCGGTTACTGATTACTGCTTTAAAGCAGGATCAAACCAAGTGGGTATAAACATCATTTTTTTTCTGATAAGGCTCTATTTCAGGGTTTTCAATTCCATAAAAATATCAGGTCTTGAAAAAATACCCGCCCATGGCCCGCTTATAATAGTGGCTAACCATGTTTCAGTCTCCGACCCTCCCGCTCTTGCCGCGTATGCGGCGCTTGTCAGAAAAATAAGCATGCTCGCGAAAAAAGAGCTTTTTGCGGTTCCACCGTTTGGCGCCATGTTCAGGAGCTGGGGAGCCATACCCGTTGACCGGCGCCGCGGCGGAGGAGACCTTGGCGCTTTCAGAGCCGGCTTGAAGGTTCTGCGCGGCGGCGGCTGTCTTATACTTTTCCCAGAGGGCACGCGCGCCAAGCCCGGCAGGCCTCTTAAACCAAAGCCCGGCGCGGCCATGTTCGCCGCCAAAAGCGGGGCTCCCGTGCTGTGCGCGAGAACTTTTAATACCGAAAATTTCCTGAAATTAAGTAAAATAACTATTAAGTTCGGGAATATGAGGTATTTCGGAAACGCGGCGCAGGCTGCCCGGCCGCCTGACCATCCTCCGGCGGCGCTATCCGTATCCGGCGGGCAGTCAGGCGGCGGAGTCACCCCAAGAGAATCTTACGAGGAATTTTCAAACCTGCTCATGTCGGATATCTTTTCTATAACGGAGGAGTAGTATTGCCATGGAAACAAACGAAATTCAGAAACCTTTAAATGAAGACGAAAATCCGGTAAAAAAGGAGGTTGACTCCCAGGGAGAAGAAGAGATGTCCATGGAGGATCTCCTGAAGGCTGAAGCCGCGGTGACCTCAAAAATTTATTCCAGGGACATTGTTAAAGTAAAAGTAGTTCAGCTTACCCCGGAAAATGTTCTTGTGGATGTAGGCGAGAAAAAAGAGGCCGTTATTCCTGTGACGGATTTTGAAGGCGAAAACCCGCTTCCTAAAGTGGGTGATGAAATAATGGCGGTATTGGAAAAAAAAGGCGGTGAAGGGCGCCATACCATTCTTTCCCACAAAAAAGCCAGGGAAAGAATGGCCTGGGAATGGGCAAAAAAGATGTTCAAGGCCAGGGAAAGGCTGAAGGGCTGCGTAACTGAAATTAAAAAGGGAGGCTACGCGGTGGATTTGTCGGGTTTACGGGTTTTTATGCCGCTTTCACTCTCCGAGATGGGCGGCGCGCACAAGCATTACCTGCCGTTAAACGCCAGGATAAAGTTTTACATAGTGGATCTATCAGAAAGAGACCGCAGCGTAGTGGTTTCAAGGCGCCAGGTGCTTGAAGAGGACGAAAAGGCCCGCCGCGCCGAAGTGCTGGGCGGAATTTCCACGGGCGGCATTGTGCGCGTAGTTGTCGCCAGGATCACCGCGGAGGGGCTATCAGTCAGGTTTCAGGGAATAGAGGGATGTGTGCGGCTTTCCGACGCGGCCTGGAAAAATCCGGCTGAAGCCATTAAAACATACAGTCGCGGCCAGCGCATAAAATGCAAGGTGCTCTCGGTTGACATTGAAAAGGAAAGACTTTTTTTCGGCATAAAGCAGCTCACGCCTAATCCCGTGGACATGCTCAAAAAGAAATTCGGCTATAAATCTACCCTGCGCTTCAAGGTTCTTTCTGTGGCTCCCGAAGGCGCGAAAGCTAAAATTTCCGAGCAGGTAGACGCATTCATCCCCGCCGAGAATTACGGCTCGGAAGGCGCGCCCAAAGAGGGACAGGAAATGAAGGCTCTTGTGGTGGGGGTAAACTCCACAACATATGAGCTTACTCTCTCAGTGCGCGCCCAGGAGGAGTTTGATGACCGCAAGAGAATGAGCCAGTATCTTAAGGGCTCCCCGATGCTGACATTGGGGCAGATTCTGCTGGACAATTCGGAGGATGAGTGAGGGCGGCCGATAAATTGTCGCGCGTGGTAAATAAAATACCACAGCACTATAGGGTTCCGCTCGCACTTTTGGCGGTTTTTGCGGTGGCGCTGATTGTGGTTATTTCCGGCCTCTCCGCCAGGCGGGGCGTTCTTGAAAGGGAAGTTATTGCAAAGCCCGGGGAAACCGGTCCCGCATCGGGCGGGCAGCTGGATAAAAAAATAGCGGGCGTTGAAGAAGCTTTAAAAACCAACCCGGAAGACCTGAAGGCGCTTTTTGAGGCCGGCCTGCTTAAATTCCGTAAAGGCCCCGCTTTTTACCCCGACGCCATAGCTGACCTTGAGAAAGCCCGCCAGTTCGGACTTGCCGACGAACGGTTGTTTTATTACCTCGGAGTGATGTATCAGGGCGTCGGCCTTTACGATTTTGCCTGCGAAGAATACCGTAAGTTCCTGCGCAACCGCCCCGGAGATTTCGAAGTTTCCATGCGTCTCGCGAAGCTGTATTATACAGCGCTTCGCTTCGCCGAGGCCGTGCGCGACTATGAGATCCTGCAGCTTGAATACCCCAAAAATCCCGTGGTGCTTGAAAACCTTACCCTTGCCCGCTGGAAGAATAAACAGGATTACTCAAAAACTCTGCTGGAGCTGAAGGGCCTTGGTTCCGAGGCGGCTTTCCGCGCGGAGTATACCGAGGGGATTATAGCCTACGAGCTTAAAGACTATTCCAGTGCCGGGCGCCTGCTTAAGTCAGCTTTATCAAACGCCGAATATTCCGCGCTTATTGACCGTGCCAGGGCTTATTGGCTTCTTGGCGATTCGGCCATGAAGCTGAAGGATAACGACGGGGCTTTTGCCGCCTTTACAGAGCTTTTAAAATTAAACCCCTCCCATGAAGAAGCGAAATCGCTCCTGGCCCGGCTGGAGAGATCCCGCAAGGCGGCCGCGAAAAAAAAGAAGTAAGGCGGGAAGCTGGCGGTAACCGGTAACCGGCAACCGGTAACCGGCAAGTGGTAACCGGAAAAATGCAAAAATACGGAATTGGCTCTTCAAAACCTCTCAGTTCGGCGGTTTTTTTTATTTTACAGATTTTTATTGCATATGTTATTCCCGCGCGCGCGCAGGAAGAAAATAAGGTGATAATCAGGGACTTTGACTGGCGCGTTTACTCCACCGAACATTTTGACATCCATTATTACGGCGATTCAAAGCCCTGGCTTGATTACTCGGCCGCCGTGCTTGAAGCCGCATACAAGCGCGAGGCCGCGGATCTTAACCCCGCGCTTGCAAAGCGCCTTCCTTTTTTTCTTTATGCCACGATAAACGACATGCAGCAGACCGGCATCGCCGATGTTTCCGACGGCGTGGGCGGACTTACCGAGCCGTATAAAGACCGCTTTATGGTCTGGTCCGACGGTTCAAAGGGCTGGCTTAAAAATGTGATGGAGCATGAGCTGGCTCACGAGGTCCAGTTTTCCGTGCTTATAGACGGTTTCTGGAAATCAGCCCGGATCCTTAAAACCTTTGTCTATCCCCTGTGGATGATAGAGGGAATGGCTGAGTATGAAACAGGCGACGCCGATATTGCCATTGAAGAAATGTACGCGCGCGACGCCGCGCTTTCGGGCTCGCTTATCCCCTTGTGGCGTCTTAATCAGTTCGGCCATTTAAAACCGCACCAGATGACGCTCGCTTATAAGACCGGCGCGCAGGCCGTGCGTTTTCTCGCTTCTCAATACGGTTCGGAAAAGCCGCGTAAAATGCTTGAGCTTTTTAAAACCCGCTACGAGGCGACCTCGGTGCTTAAGCCGCTTATAGGAACTGATATTTTCGCATTTGACAAAAAATTCAGGGAGTACACGGAGCTGAAATACCTTGCCCAGGCCAAAAAAGAAAAACTGCAGGAACCCTCTTTTTATGGCGGGCGTCTTACGGGTCCGCAGGGAGAGATACCGGAATTTAACCTTAGCCCCGCCCCAAGCCCGGACGGTAAAAAAATGGCCTACCTCTCCACGCGTTACGGCCATCCCCCGAGCGTGATAATAAAAGACCTTGCGAGCGCGAAAGAGAAGCGCCTTAGCCCCTACAAGGCGGGCGCGGAAAATATCCCCTATGGGCGTTTTACCAAGCCCGCCAGGAACCTGGTCTGGTCTCCGGGCGGAGAATGGCTGGCTTTTTCCGGTCAGAAAAATCACCGCGAATATATTTATTTCTACCGGCTCGCGGGGGGGAAAACTACGCAATTCGGCGTGAGGGGCCTTACGGAAATACGACAACCGTCTTTTTCCCCTGACGGCGGGAAAATAGTTTTTGTGGGCATGCGCGGCGGCTTTAACGACCTTTATCAGGTAAAAATGGAATTAGCCCAGAAAGGCGGGATGATGGAATTTAATGACCTTGAAAGGCTTACCGACAACACCCAGGATGAGGCCTCTCCCGCGTACGCCCCCGATGGTTCAGGAGTGGTTTATTCATGCGAGGTTGACGCCGCCCCTGGCCACGGGGGAGGGGTTAAAAGGGATCTTTGTTTTATCCAGGCATCCGGCGGGAAACCTCTGGACCTGCTTTCCATTTCAGGGAATATTTACGACCCAGTGTTCTCAGCGGACGGCGGGGAAATTTATTTTGTTTCCGACGCGGACCGCCGTTTTGATCTCTACAGCTACGGGCGCGCCTCCGGTAAATTGTTCCGGCTAACGCGCTCTATGGGCGGAAGCTTCAATCCGGTTCCCGGCCCGGACGGCGCTGTTTATTTCTCCTCTTTCAGGAATTCCGGCATGAATATTTACTCTGGCCCCGCGCGCAATTTTCTTTATGAGCCGCTAGAGGCTGAAACACCAGGCAGAAGTAAAGGGGAGAAGACAGAAGACAGAAGTCAGAAGTCAGATGGCTTTCTGACCTCTGACCTCCTACCTCTGACTTCTGAATTGCCTCAACCGCTGCCTGTAGTTGGGGAACAGGCCGGTGTTTTGGGCTCCAGCGGAACTTTTAAGCCTTACAAATTCAGCGCTTCAACCGATCTGTTCTTTCCGGCTTTTCTTTTTTCTTCCCCGGGCGGACTGTTCTGGATGAACTACTGGCAGGCTTCGGATATGCTGGGGCGGCATAACCTCAGTCTTTTTGCCAATTATAATTCCGGCGCGGATTTTTTAAGTTACCAGGCCGCCTACACGTTCGTCCGCTGGCGCATGCCGCTAAGCCTGCAAAGTTCAGGCATGACATCCAAGCACAACCTGAACGCGGACGGGTTCAGATATAATGAGCGCTTCTCCAGCCAGGCCCTGGGTACGGCGTGGCCCTTTGACCGCTATAACCGCCTGGAATTCTTCGCCCTAAGCAAAAATAAAACCGTAGATTACACCGAGCTTGACCTTCAGGAGCGTCAGCGTACCCGCGCTGTCCAGGCCGCGTATGTGCGTGACACGGTGAGCGGCCTCTATCTTACCGCGGTAAGAGGTTCGCGCTTTGAAGCTTCTTACGCAAAGGCCGCGGACAGGTTTGGAGGAAACCTTAAATACGACGCCTACACCCTGCAGTATCTTAAGTACTTTCCGCTTTCAAAGCGGTCCGCTTTTGTTAACCGCACGGTGGGGTCGGCAAGCTATGGCCGTGATAAACGTAAGTTTGATTTTGGCGGTCTGGGCGGGGTGCGCGGATTCTCCGGCTCTTCGGCCGAAAATGAGAAGTCGGGAGTTTTAATAAATAACGCGGAATTGCGCGTACCGCTTGCCGGTAACATTGACTACTATATGTGGTATATGTTTCCCGATTTTTACTTTAAGGCCATTTACGCGAAGGTGTTTATAGATTCTGCCTACGGTTGGGACAGGGCCTCGCAGTTCCGCCGGATTGATGCTGAAGAAGTAAGAAATTCCGTGGGTGTGGGAGTGGATATACACACTTTTATTCTTCAGGCCTTCCGTCTTGTGCTAAGTTTTGATTACGCCAGACGCACCTCTGACGGCGGCGAGATCTTTTATTTTTACCTGGGGCCGATGTTCTAGGTAGAGGTTAAAGCTAAAAGATCGGGAACTATTCAGATTGTCAGGTTCCACGGTTCAAGGGTTCACGGTTATCTTTTTTACAATATTCATGCTTTTCAAACCGTTGAACCGCTGAACCATGAACCTGAGCGGTCAAAAAGGAAGAACAATTATTTTTATGTCCCGAAAGAATAAAAAAAGCAACGGCACTATGCCGGGAAAAGGAGGCAAAGCGTTTCCGGAAAAGATTATTGCCTCTTCCGGGGGGGGGATTAGCAAAAAAGGCGGCTATGTGCTGGTTTTGGCGGCTATTGTTATAGTTGCCGGCTATATTTTCCTTTCCAAGGCCGCCCCCGACGGTCGGGATGCCTGGTCAAATCTGGCCGCTGTACTGTTAATTCTGGGTTATCTGCTTATCCCGGTTGGTATAATGGTCCGGGGGGCTCCCGCACAGGCAGCGGACAAGGCCGGTGCCGCCCCTAAATCTTCTACTCAGCCTTAACCGCCAGCCAACAGACGGCACTGCTCCCTAAATACAAGGATTTAGATTAACCTTTCCAGGTATGCCCGGATATTGCGCCTGAACAGCCGCTTTTTCCGCTTTAAATGGTTTTTTGCTTTCCTTATATATACCATCCAAAAACTAGTCCGCAACCGGCCGGCTTAAATATCCGCTTTCCTGGTGTTTTTTGTTTCGGGGTAAATTGCTTTTCCGGCTCCGCGGTCAGGCCCGGGAGTTCTGGAATAGAGCATGCAGCTCTTTGTGGTGTTTTTATAAAAGTTGTTTTTGCCATTGTTTCATGTTCTTTCCCTCCCCTGCCTTTCATGGTATTTTTGAAAACGGCTCTAACCGCCAGGTCCCGGCATCCGGTTTAGGTGGATTTTGCGTCTTCCTACCCCCCTGCTTTTGATGGTGTTTTCAGAAACCGGCTGTTTTGGCCGTTTTTTCAGGCTCGCGGATCGGGGGGGAGGAGCCAGTGGATAGTGGTCAGTGGCGAGTGGCCAGGCCGGATAGGTGTTTGAACTTAGCGTTTCACGGTGTTTTAGCCTGGCGGTGGTAAAGTGTGAAAGTTGTCTGTTCCCCGGATTTTAGTGCGGGGGTCCCTTCCTGGCCTTTCATGGTGTTTTTAAAAATAGATTTTTGCGTATTTAAACCGCCTCCGGCAACCCTGAATTTTACAAATTCTGGCCAAAAAATAATTTTCCAAAAAATAAAAATTCGAATTCAGCCAAAATCGGCGCTTATCGCGACTGCTAATAATAAAAAACTAAAAATAGTATTAGATTTTTTTAAATAATCATTGAAATATATAGCTTACCTCAAAAATACTGTTGGTATTTATAGGTAAGTGGCGGGGAAACCTCTAGTGCCACAAGTTAACATAATATATCTTATCGTAAGTTGTATCAATAAAGCGGGAGCGTTGGCTTATCAAAGGCTTTTGGGTTATTCTCGCTGTGGTTTGCCGGCGAGCGCCGGGTTGACGGCCTGGTTTTTGGTTGTCTGCGTAAGATTGCCGGATTTTTTGTATGGTTTGGGTGAGTCGCACTGTAATATCGCCGCTTATGCCGTGGTCTCTTCACTATTCACTGTCCACTCGCCATCGTCCGCTGGCCGCTACTGATTGCCAGCCAATCTTCTGGCTGTGAACCAGGCCGCTTCAATGCCGGAGTCTGTAATGGCATAGGCGCAGTTTCTTTTGGCCCCGGAAGCGTTTATCCTGCCGGCTTTAACCTCTGCGGCCAGCAGCCGGTCAAGGCGCGCCGGGGCGTAGCCGGAGGCTTTTACGGCTTTTGACAGCGTTATCGCGCTGATCTCCTGCCTTCCTTCCCGGATTTTTGAGGCCGCCAGGAGCACTAACGCGGCTTCACGCGCGGTCATTCCCGGCGATTTGATCTTAAGGATAGTCAGATCATTCTTTTTCACTATTACCCTGTCCCAGAAAACAGCGCTTTGTTCCGCTTCGCTTTTTGGCGTGTTTGTGACGGCGCCCGGTGTGTCTTTTCTGCCGGGTTCAAATGCTTTTAGAAAGCTGGTTTTTTCGGTCAATATGAATTCCGCCGGCCCTTCGGCCTCAAATTCGGCTCCCGACGGGTGTTTCAGCCTGAGTTTAAAGTTAGTCATATGTCCATATTTTAGCTTATAGCTATTTATATGTCAATATATGGCAAGCATATGCCAGCCATATGTCATCAAGCTGTGGGTAAAACTGTGGATAATCCGGTTTTTGCGGCGCAAAAACCGGGGTCACAGGTCATAAAAAGTCACAAGACACAGGTAGCAACAAGTTACAGGTCACAGGTCACAAGTCACAAGCCACAAGCTGGAAAACAGAGTTGTGCCGTATACGGGCACCTGGTTTCCCTTGGTGGCCCCCCCTTCTCGCACAGCAGCACAGAAAGTCATCGGGGACAAGTAGCATCTTATCCTCCCCTGTAGAACGTAAGGGTGTTTTATTGGATTTTAAAAGGGTGTGAAAACGCTGGATAGCCTGCTACCTTTTGCAGGCTTGTGACTTGTGACTTGCAACTTGTTTTAAAACCGTGCGGAAACGGTCGTAGAAACGAGGGTTATGGGGGTGGTCTGGGTATAGAGGCTTAATGGGGTAAAAACGGCGTAAATGGCGTTTAACTGCAGGTCTTCGCCCAGCTTGTAAACGGCTTTAAGGTCTGTTTCGCTGCCAATTTGCAGGGAGCCGCCTGAAATATTCTGGGAGGCCTTGAAGCGGTAAAAATCAGCGGAAATCATAAGTTTTTTGTATGGCAGATCCACGCCCAGGCTTATCACATTAAGGCCGGAAACGCCGTAGGGCAGGCCGTTTGGGGTGGAAGAGGTTTTTATTGTGTCGTAGAGCGTGGCTCCGGCTATAGCGCCAAAACCCGATCGCTCTATTCCGTCGTATTTCCTGCCGAAGGTCGGAAAAAAGGCTTTATCGGTGCCGGCGGGGGCGTTTGAGTTGCCTGATGCCCGGCCATAGGCCAGCCGCGCGCGGGAGCGTCCGAAAAAACTTATGTTCTGGTTCCAGGCGCCTTTTATCAGGAAGGCGTACGCGGCGTAATCTATCGTTTCCCCCGCCGTTTTTGCCTGTCCCCGCTGCAGGACAAGTTCCCCGTCAAAGTCCAGCGCGTTATAGTTCAGGAAATACCTGAGGCCCGTGAATTTTTTGGTTTTTGAGATGGTATCGTAAAGCAGCGTATTGGCGGGGTCAACCACATCCGGGGCATCCTCGTTCTCCCAGAAGTGGTAAATATGCCAAAGGCCTTCGTTGGATGGATAATAAGCGCTTACACCGTAGACCTTATAATATTTCAGGTCCTTGAACGGCCTGAAAAAGAACATCTCCGTTTTCACGCGTTTAAAGAACAGGTCCTGCGCCTCTAATTTTGCGCCCGGCATTCCAAGGCCGTCGTCCGAGAGCGTCATGCCCTGGCCAAGGGTGAAGGCCTGCCGGCCCAGTGTAGCGGTAATAGTCGGGCGTATGAAGCGGTAGATCTTCACATAAGCTTCTTTCACAAAAGGCGTGCCGTTGGTATTCGGAAGGCGGTTAATGCCGTCCTGTAACTGAGGGGCTTTTACCGTGTCGGAGGCGGAGCCCACTCCGGCGCTTTTTAGCACCACTCCCACGTCCATTTTTGAGTCCCGGGTTTTTTCAAGGCGGATGTCTTTTATAACAAAGCCCAGCGTCGCGTTTTCGCTGTATAACGCCTGCGATCCGCGGTCCGAGCCGTAGATCATGTGCTGATAATTTGAGGCTTTAATATTTATCTCGGAGGAGAGGTCAAGCTTGGTGGCTGAAGCGGCCGCCGGGAACAAAAGAGCGACCGCGCCATAGGCCGTAAGCCATAGGCCATAGGCCTTTATATTGTTAGCGGACTTTACCATTGAGATTATAATTATAACAAAAAGACGGGCGGCAGTAGGCAGAATTGGGTTTTCTTGCTGCGTATGGCTTATGGCCTACGGCGTCTGTAGCGGTTTTTTTGGCAAAAAAAACCCCGGGGTTTTAAGGCCCCGGGGCTTCTTTTTATAATTAACCCGTGTTAATTAGAACTTCACATTCATCGCGATGCCCAGCAGGGATACCGCGTCTTTTTTCGCGCCGACGCCGTTCATGGTTTCAACGAATTTCTTGTTGAAGGCCAGAGTGGCGTAGTAGGCTTTAAGGCCCACGCTTTCGCTGTGCTTCCAGTTGGCGCACAGGTCGAACTCGGTGCCGTAAGTCGTGTAGCCCAGTTTCACGCCGTCCACTTTGGTTTCGGTCGGTGAGTAGCTGTAGTACTTGGCCTCAATATTCAGCTTCTCAGCCATGGAAGGGGTCCAGTTGGCGCCCAGGTTCCAGGTGGTGAGGTCGTTGAGGTCGGTGACGGTCAGGACGACCGCGCCATTGTTGACGCCTATACCGCCGGCAATGAGGCCGGGGCGATAGTTGGCGGCAATGTCCTGGAAGGACTTGTCGGTTTTGTCGGTGGTTTTCTTGTCGCCGGAACCCATGGCGAATTCGCCGGTGAATCCGAGTTTGCCCGCCATCTCAAGACCGCCATAAGCGGCGTTGACTTTCAGGGCGGAACCTTTATAGTCCATGTTTGTGGTCGGTGTCAGGTTCTGGTTGGTGCCCATGTTCATGGCGTATTCCAGGCCGTATTCCAAGCCGGAATATTTGCCGTTAGCTTTCAGGCCGAAAACCTCTAAGTTGTTCGGCTTGCTGGCAACCGTGTTATCCCGGTACTGGTAGAAGTAGGCGGCCGGCTTTACTACGTCGGAATAGTCGTAGCTGGCGGTAAGACCGTAGAGGTCTTTGTCGTCATTTAGCGCGCCCACAGTGCCGATGGCAGGGGCGGCGGTTTCTGAGACTTTCGCGGTAAGGCCGTTGACCGTTAACTTGTTCTTATTCCAGGTGGCAGTCCAGGCGTCAAGGGTGCTTACGCCAAGTCCGCGGGTATACCAGTTGGCGGGACCGTAGTACAGCACGATGTCGCCATCGTTGCCGTAAAACTGGCGGCCTACTTTGTGATTCAGGCCTATTACATTTTTGAGGTTCAGGTAAGCCTGCTCGAAAGTGAACGAGTCGGCGGTGCCGCCAGCCACAGTCTGGCTGGGCTGACCGTAGCTCCTGTCGCATTTCACGGCAGTCACAACGGCATTCACGTCTTCGTTCAGGTCGAAAGTCGCGTTAACTATAACGCGGTTCTTCACATCACCGAACTTGTCGGCTGCTTTCTTATCGAAGTCAGCCCTGTTCTGCACAACCACGCCGACGGCTTCAACACTGCCGTCCGCTTTGAAGTTCTTGAGCAGTTCAGCGCTTGCCATTGAAGAGGCGAACGCGACTACCGCAAGCATTCCTATTACTTTGTTCATTTATTGTACTCCTCCTTGCTTTGTCGTAAGCCCCCGTTTCCGGAGCTTTCGCTCTTCCTTCAGCCGGGGTTTCCCCCCGCTTTCGGTTTGCCTTGCGCCCCTTTTGGGGGCCTACGGCCTTTCAGGAGAAGCGCCTTTTAAATCGGCGCTCCGCGCCCCCCCTAAGGGTTTTGCGGACCCTCACGGCTTTTGGGCCTTTGAGGGCTCCTTTACAGAGCACTGTAATGTTACAAAAGTGTTAAAACCATGTCAAGCGTTTTACGGCCCCCAATTATATGCCGGATTATAAGGCACAGGCAGGACATAAAAAACGTCGTACTATATATATTTGTATTTTTCTTGCCGCTACAAATCGGCTTTTCAGAGTTTTTTACGGCAAGTTATTTCTTTACGGGCGCCGCGGGCGGCGTGGTCAATTTTACCTTGGCTTGCGCTGCCCAGGAGGTGTCGGGGTAAAGCAGCGCTATTTTTTCATAGGTGGCCCTGGAGAGGTCTTTGGCCCCGGAAAGCTCCTGCGCCACGGCAAGGGAATAATGCGCCTCGGGAGAAATGAAATGTTCCGGGTATTTAGAGAGCAGCTCCGTGTATTGTGCCTGCGCTCCCGTCAGGTCCCCTTCGGCTGCTTTGCATTTGCCCAGAGCGTAAATGGCGATCGGCGCCAGGTCCTGCGGGGCGGCGGTCAGTTTGGCGTACTCCGTTGCGGCTTCCTTGAATTTGCCCTGGGTAAAAAGCATGTCTCCTTTCGTGAGCGTCGCGTAATACGCGGCGGGTGTGTTCCCGTGGGTTTTTTCAATGTCGGCCAGCAGTTCCTGCGCCTGGGCTATATTGCCGCCGTAGCCCGTCTGCTGGGCTATGAAAAGGTTTTTCCAGGCCGTGTCGCGCAGAGCCAGGTAGTGCGCGAAGAAATATGCCGCAAAAATAATGGCGGCCAGTATCGTTATTGAGCCGCCGATAAAAGTTTCACGGTTGTTCTTTATCCACCCGAGGCCCTTGTCCATCATTTTCGGGGCTTCTGTTTTACCGCTGTCTATCCAGCTTGAATCGGGCATAATAGGGAACTCCTTTGGTTAGTGGTTAGTGAATACGACAGTGGCGAGTGATCAGTGACAAGTGGCTAGTGAACAGCAGAATAAATTGTCAATCTCTAATCACCAGCCACTGTTCACTAACCATTTTCTTTTCTGCTCTCTCACCACTCGCCACTTTCTTTAAACGTGCCCCCGAGAGGAATCGAACCTCTATTTGGAGTTTAGGAAACTCTCGTCCTATCCGTTGAACGACGGGGGCGGGATAAGTGGTCAGTGGGTAGTGTGGTTAGTGATCAGTTTAATATTGCTCTTTCACTGACCACTGTTCACTAACCACTGATCACTTGCCTTAATATTTTATCAAAGAGTTGATTTCCCGGCCGGCAAGTTTGGCGCGGCCTTTAAGAAATTCCAGTTCTATCAGCATGGCTATTGCCGCCACCTTGCCGCCCAGTTTTTCAACCAGCTCGCACACCGCGCTCGCGGTGCCGCCGGTGGCAAGCACATCGTCCACAATCAGCACTTTTTCGTCCTTTGTCACGGCGTCTTCGTGTATCTGCAGAGTGTCGCGTCCGTATTCAAGGGCGTAGGAGGCTGAAACCGTCTTGTAAGGAAGTTTACCGGTTTTTCGCACCGGCACCAGCCCCGCCTTTAATTCCATGGCTATGGGGGCAGCCAGTAAAAACCCCCTGGCCTCTATTCCAAGCACCTTCGTGATACCGCGGTTGCGGTATGGTTCGGCCATAAGCTTTATCATTTTACCGAACATGGCGTGGTCGGCTAAAAGGGGCGTTATATCTTTAAAGATAATCCCTTTTTTGGGGAAATCAGGCACATCCCTTATTATTTTTTTTATGCTTTCAGTTATTTCGGTCAACCCTGTTTCACTCATAAAATTTCCTTTATGTTTTTAACGTAACTGTTCAGGTTGTCAGGTTCAGGGTTATTTTTCCCCACGATCTTTTTGTGTTCCCTGATTCCCAACCGTTGAACCGCTGAACTTGAGCAGCAACGTTTTAGCCGTTAAACCGGCTCGCCGCCGCCTGCCTTATTTGCGCGCCTTTTTTACGGAGTTTCTAGGCACATAGGGTTTTGTCGGAATGGCGTCGCCAAGTATGTCGGTTTTTAATTTCGGCTGGTTCCACCCGGGCTGAATGTTTGTGTGGTCGGGGCGTCTGCCCAGTTCAATAAGGCCCATCCGTGAGGCCACGCGCCGAAGGCGCAGAAGAGCCCGCTCCTCTATCTGACGCACGCGCTCGCGCGAGAGATCCAGCTTTTTGCCGATGTCGTTTAAGGTCATCGGCGTCCGGCCGGAAAGGCCGTAGCGGTATTCCACTATCATGCGTTCGCGTTCGCCTATCTCCACCAGCGCGGTTTTAAGTTCGTCATGCAGGCGCAATATTGATATCAGGTTTTCAGGCCTCTCGGCATCGGAGTCTTTCATGGTATCGCCCATGGTGTCCTCGTTTTCGCTGGTAAGAGGGGCGTCCATGGACGACATGCCTGTAACCACCTCCGAGGCGTTTATGGCGGTGCGCACCTGGTTGGCGTTCCAATGCATCTGGCGGGCCATTTCCGTCATCGTCGGATCGCGGCCAAGCTTGCCGTGCATGTTGTCCCACTGCTTGAGCCATTTCCGGAGCGCCGTCCAGGCATGCGGCGGTATTCTTATGGATTTGGAATTTTCTTCCACCGAGCGCCTCACGCATTGCTCTATCCAGTAACAGGCGTAGGTTGAAAACCGAAATCCCCTGCTGGGGTCAAATTTGTCTATGGCGTGAAGGAGGCCTAAATTACCCTCCTCCACCAGGTCCATCAAATCCGCACCCGGGTAAAGGAAGCGCTTCGCTATGGGGATAACCAGCTTCAGGTTCAATTCCAGAATGCGCTGCTTGGCGCGCCTGTCGCCGCGTTTTACGCGCTTCCAAAGCTCGTGCGATTCTTCCCTTGAAATCTTATGATCTATCGTGCTTATTTTCCGGATGTATTGGTTTGTGGAGTCAATATTGATGTCGCTCAGTTTACCGCCTTTTAACGCGGTTTTGTCGGTTTTCTCAGTTTTTTCTTCCTCATTTACCGTTTGTTCTTCTTTTTCTTCCGCCATGTTTTTTCCCCTCAGACCGAAGCTTTTATGTAAAATTTTTTTTCTTCCGCTTCAGAGTTCATTAGCTCCTGGGTTTCCATTTTATCCACTCCGGCGCCGGCGTGGCCGGTTTTTAAATACTTCAGGAAGCCGTCCAATTCCGGCACGGGCCCCTGCGCCTCTCCTTCAACCGAACCATCCGTTACATTGCGTACCCAGCCGCTTAAATGATGAATGGCCGCCGTTTCTTTAACAAACCATCGGTAGCCTACACCCTGCACCTGTCCGGTTACTCTGAAACTTATCCTCATCCGTTTAAAATGATACCAAAAAGATAAAAAGCAGGCAAGGAATATTGACAGCGCAAGGGGACGAAGAAAGTGGCGAGTGACTAGTAAATATAAGGGAGTGGCTAGTGGCTGAGAAGAAAGTGATTAGTGACTAACGGCGAGTGGTGAGTTCGCCTGTTCATAAGCGCTCGTCACTAGCCACTCGCCACTGTAGAAAAAATCGGGGCGGTGGGATTTGAACCCACGATCTCTCGCACCCGAAGCGAGCGCTCTACCAGCTGAGCCACGCCCCGATTAGTCATATTTTAGCAAACAATGTGACCACTTAGGAAGACAGAATTTATAATTCAGTAGTCAGAAGGATTCCGCCATTCTGTATTCTGGCTTCTGAATTCTGTCTTCCTAAGTGGTTATCCTTAGTTCGTTATTATCTTTTCAAGTATCGCGGCTACAATATCCCGTGCGGCGCAGGGCTTGGCGAAGGAGGATAAAACCCTGGCCTGCCGTTCTGTCGGGCGCTGGCCGGCGTCAAGTTCGTCTTTTGCCTGGCTTCGGAGGTCAAGCCTGTGTTTAACCAGTGCCTGAAGCTGTTTGCCGTTTTTAGCCAGTTCCGCCAGGTGGTTTTTGATCAAAAAGGCGGCGTTAAGCTCTTCCTGTCCGGGCAGCGGAGAAAAAATTATGAGCGGCTTGCCAAGCGAGAGCGTTTCCGCCACGGTAACCCCTCCGGGTTTCGCTATTATCAGGTCCGCCGCGGCGTAATAGGCGCTTGGAGTGTCCGTGTAATCAATGATTTTAAGGTATTTTTTTCGCGTCTGCATCCGTGAAAGCCGGCGTGACAGGGCTTTGTTCTCTCCGCACAGCGCCATTATCTGCAATCTGCCGAAAAACGGAGACAATGCCTCAATAGCTGAAAACATTTCCCCCATGCCGCGGCTGCCGCCGGTTATAAGTATTGTAAAAAGGTGCGGGGAGAGGCCCAAGGTTTTTCTTTCAGAGCGCGTGTCGCGCGGCGTAAGAAATTCCTTCCGCACCGGTATTCCGGCCGCGAATATTTTTGCGGGGTCGGCGCCGTTCCTGATCAGGCTCTGGGCGGAGATCTTTGACGGCACAAAATAACCGGCCACATTTTCCGAAGGCCAGTAAGAGTGGGCGAGGAAGTCCGTCACTACGGCAAAAAGGGGTGTGTTTTTTAAAGCCGGGCATTTGGCTATCAGCATGGCGGAAAGAGCCTGGGTTGAAATTACCGCCTTTATATTTTTTGCGGCCAGCAGAGTTGAAAGCTTCTGGGAATAAAAAGACAGGACTGTGTTCTTTAACGCGCCGGCCGCGAAGGCCACAAAATCGTTATCGTAAACATAGTTCCACAGGAACGGTGTTTTCTTTAAAACCTCAAGATAGGTTTTTGCCACGAAGGGCCCAAGGTTCGGATAGACTTCGGAAAGGTTTATGAATACCGGCTCAATTATCGCGGCCGGGAAAAAATCCGCCAAAGCCATGGCCGCGCTATAATGGCCGGAGGGCGCGCAGCCGTAAATAAGGCCTACCTTTATGGGATATCGGGCGGACTGGGTCACCATATAGGCTGAAGGCTGAATGGGAAGGCTGTAGGCTATTAGTCTGTTAGCCGTTTAGATGCGTAGCAATTTAGCAATTCAGAGGCGTAGTCTGCATTTACAACTTCTTGCCTACAGCCTGCTCTTACTACAGTCTAATAGCCTTTCTTAATTCAGCAATCCACCTGAGCAGTTATTGCGGTTCTTTATTTTATCATCGGGGCGGCGGGAATCGGACCCGCAGTCTCTCGCACCCCAAGCGAGCGCTCTACCATTGAGCCACGCCCCGATATGTAATTGCGGGTTGAAAAAATCCACCCGCCGCCTGAATCATTATTCTAGCATTCTTTGTAACTGTTCAGGTAGACCAGGCGTGCCCTAAAAGCCCACGTAACACGCATACCCTCGTCTGAACATTTTTCATCGTTCCGGTGAAAGTTTTTTTAGAGCGTGGAGAAAGCAGGTGTCCATAAATCCTTATGTCATTGCCGCGATCTACCGGCGGCAATCCATGGAAGCTGATTGGATTCCTGCCAACAGACCGCAGGAATGACGGAAAAATTACGTGAGCTTTTGGGCTGTCCGCCAAACAACCGGCGGCGGGTACGCCCCAGGCGGATAAGCTGCAGGTAAGAAGTATGAATGCAGGCTAACAGACTAATAGTCTACAGCCTTCAGCCTAAACTACTTAAACAGTCACAACTCTTTTATAAGCTGGTTTAATTCCTTTCTTATTTCTTCCAGCAGGTCGCTTTTGGCGGCGTTTACAGTTTGCACCGCGCGCGCTCCGGATTTTTTTCCTGAACGTAGAAATTTCCTGGCTCCGGCCAGGGTATAGCCTTTTAAAAGTACAAGGTCTTTAAGGTTGTTTATCTTTTCAAGGTCGGCCTTGGTGTAGCGCCGGTGGCCGCTTGCCAAGCGCAGCGGGCGGAGTAAAGCGCGGGCTTCCCAGTAGCGGATAGTATAAAGCGGCAGTTTCGTTCTAAGCGCGATCTCGCTGATGGTGAAGTATGTTTTCTCGGTCATATAAATAAGTGGCGAGTGATTAGTGACGAGTGGTTAGTGAACAGCCGAAAACAAGGAACTATCCACTTGTCACTAGACACTCTTCACTAGCCACTCGCCACTTGCCTTACATTCCTATTGTAAGTTTTTTTGAGGGCTTGAAACGGATGCTTCGCCGCGTTCCCACCATCACCCGCTGGTTGGTTTTCGGGTTGCGCATCTGGCGCGGCAGGCGTTCTTTTACTTTGAAAGTTCCGAAGTTGGAAATTACCACTTTCTGATTGCCGCGCAGGGCTTCCACTATAATTTCAAAGGTTTTCCCCACCGCGATCCTGGCGTCTTTTTCCGTGGTGAGATGTTTGGCTATTTCCTTTATCAGATCAAGCTTGTTCATCTTCTTCGTCCTCCCCCGGTCCGTCTTTATCGCCGCGCCTCCGGGTTTTCTTGTCCGGCGGCTTTTTAAGCAGCTGGTTTATGATATCCGTCGGTTTTAAATTTTTAAGCTCCTGTTTAAATTTAACTACTTCATCTTCGGTTATCGGCTTGTTGAGGATCTGGGTTTTGGAGAATACGGCCTCATTTATATAAATTGGGCAGCCGAAACGAACCGCTACCGCCACGGAGTCGGAGGGGCGTGCGTCAATAAATATGGGGCTTTGCCCTTCCGGCCCTGTTACGCGGATGCTGGAATAATAGGTGTTGTCAACAATATCGGTTATGGTCACTTTTTCCACTTTAAGTTTCAGTGTTTTGAGCATTGAGAAAATAAGGTCGTGCGTCATAGGCCTTGGGGAAGGATATCCGGAAAGGCGTATGGCTATGGCCTGCGCTTCCATAGGGCCTATCCAGATGGGAAGTATCCGCGTGCCGCCGGTTTCGTCAAGAAAAATTATAGACTCGGTGAGGCTGGTAGCTATGGAATAAATTTTTACTTCCACCTCACGGCTGTCTCCGGTTTCTTTAGTCATTTTTGCCTTCTTCTTTCCCTGCGGCCGAGGGCGCGTGTTCCTTATGTTCAAAAGAAAGTTCCTTCCCCCGCAGTATTCTGCGGATATTGGGGATGTGCGTATAGAAAATAAGCGCGCATACCGCGCATGCCATTATGGTCAGTGGTTTCCTTTCCGGAGGATTAAGGAAGACGCAGAGGACCGGCAGCGCCACCGAGGCCGCCATGGAGCCCGCTGAAATATGCCGGGTTATGGCCACTACCAGGCCAAAAACCGCGAAAGCTCCGGCCGTGGGCCAGGGCAGAAGGGCCGTGAAAACGCCGGCTGAGGTGGCAACTCCCTTACCGCCTTTGAAACCAAGGAAAGGGGTCCAGATGTGGCCCGCTATGGCAAGTCCGCCCGCGGTTACCGGTATCCACCAGTGGCCCAGGCTGTGCCAGGTTGCGCCTTCGCAGTAGAAGTAGTGTATGGCGATAAAAGAGGGCGCGAAACCTTTCAGGAAATCCGCCGCAAAGGTGATAATGCCCGGCAGCGCGCCCATAGTCCGGTAAACATTGGCCGTACCGGGGTTACCCGAGCCGTGCTGGCGTATGTCTATGCCTTTCAATCGGCCTATAAGATAACCTGTGGGGATGCCGCCCAGGAAATAACTGGTGGATAAAAGCAGGGCTACTTCTATTTTGTTCATCTCTGGAATTATATAAAAAATAAAGCGCCGGCAAGGGCAGATGCACAGCAGTCTGGATGCGTGGCAAGCTGGATGCGTAGCAATGTGGATGCGTAGCAATGTGGATGCGTGGCAATTTAGAGGAAGCAGTTCAGTAATTTACGCCTCTACGCCTCTTTGCGTCTTTGCATCTTTGCATCTATCCTATCCTACCCTTTTCTTCAGCCTTTCGTAGTTTTCGGGTGTTGCCTTGAAGGACACTTTTGTTATATCGCCTTCGTAAACAATTTCTTTCACGGCGCCGGCCCTATATATTTCTCCAAGCAGGTCGCTTCGCCGCGCGCTCAGTTCAAGCGAGTAATCCTTCCATTTCCGCGAGAGCGATTTTTCGGCAAGCTCTAAAAGCTCTTTTACGCCAGCGCCGGTAAGCGCCGAAACAAATACCGGTTTAAGCCGCGCCGGCGCCCACATGGAAAGCGCCGGCTCTTTGGCAAGGTCGGCTTTGTTGAATACATTTATTACGGGTATGCCCTCAAGGTTCAGGGTTTTCAGGGTTTCCGTCACGGCCTCGTGCTGGGTTTTAAGGTAAGTGGAAATTCCATCGTGCACGTGTATTATCAGGTCGGAGTAACTTATTTCCTCAAGAGTGGAGCGGAAAGCCGCTATAAGCTCGTGTGGCAGATTTTGTATAAAACCCACTGTGTCGGTAAAAAGGGCGCAGCCGCCGCCGGAAAGCTTAACGCGCTTGGTGGCCGGGTCAAGGGTGGCGAAAAGTTTGTCGTCGGTGTAAATGGCGTGCCGACCGCCGGTAAGACGGTTGAGTAAGGTGGATTTGCCCGCGTTCGTGTATCCAACCAGCGATACCTGGGCCATGGGAAGCGCGCCGCGGGTTTTGCGCTGGTTGCGGCGTTCGTTCCGTATTGTTTCAATTCCGGCTTTAAGTTCGGTTATTTTATCGCGGAGCGCCCTGCGTTCGTACTCTATTTTCCGCTCGCCGGGGCCTCTGGTGCCTATCATTCCGTGCTGCTGTTCAAGGCCCTCGCCATGGCCGGTAAGCCGAGACGCGGCGTAAGAAAACCGGGCGAGTTTCACCTGCAGGCGGCCTTCCCTGGTGCGCGCCCGCTGGGAGAAAATTTCAAGAATAAGGAAGGTGCGCTCTATTACTGGAACGCCAAGCGCGCGTTCAAGGTTCCTTTGCTGGGCGCTTGAGAGCGCCCTGTCAAAAATTACAAGCCCGGAGCCGGTTTCCTTGATCAGGCATTTTATTTCTTCAATTTTCCCCGCGCCGATAAGCGTTGAGGCGTGATAGGCCGAAAGGCGGACAGTTAGTTTTTTTACCGGTTCAAGAGAAGCGGTCTGAGCCAGGCGCCAGAGTTCTTCAAGCGAGGTGCCGCAGTGAGAATCGGTTCCCGCCCTGCTTTTAAGTTGAACAGAAAGAAGGATCGCTTTTATCATTTTAGATGTGCAGCAATTTAGATGCTTGGCAATTCAAAGCTCTAGAATCCATGCCTCTATGCCTCCACGCATCTACGCCTCTATTCCATTCCCCCCCAGCCCTTCAAGAATGATCGCCGCTATCTTCTCCGGTTCGTAGTCCGCGAAACTTTCAAGGTCAATGCGCCGCGCGTTTTTATACCTGGAAAACCAGGTGTTCTGGCGTTTCGCGTAAGACATAGAGAGCGTGGTAATAGAGTGTATGGCCTCGGCGCGCGTAATTCGTCCCGCGCGGAAATCCAGAACCTGCGGATAACCGAGCGACTTAAGCCCCGGAGAGTCTTCGGGGTAGCCGCGTTCAAGCAGGTCCCCGGTTTCCCGAAGCCACTCGTCAAAGCGGGTAATGGTCCGCTGTTTTATGCGTTCGTTTAAAAGCTCTTTTTTCCAATGGAAAAAAATAAATGTTCCCAGATGCACCGGCAGGGCGTTAAAAAAACGCCCGGACCAGAGTTCGGAAACAGGGCGGCCGGAGAGTTTGGTTATTTCTATGGCGCGCATAACGCGCTGAATGTTGCCTGCGGGAATAACGCCCGCCGCTTTCGGGTCAAGTTCCTGTAAGCGCGCGTGCAGGGCTTCCTTGCCTTTCTCCCCGGCCTCGCGCGTGAGTTCCGCGCGCAACGCGGGGTTGGAAGCGGGCATTGGGTCCAGGCCGTTCCAAAGGGCTTGTATGTACATGCCGGTGCCGCCGGCAATTACGGGGGTTTTACCCCTGGCTTTTATTTCTTCAATTTTTTGGCGCGCCTGATTTGTAAAAGCGGCGGCGTCAAAGCAGGAGCGCGGATCAATAATGTCCACCAGGTGGTAGGGTATGCCGTTGACCAGGTAAACGCTTTGGCCCCGCAACTCTTTCCAGACGCCGTGCGGTTTGGCGGTGCCGGCTGAAAGGTGTTTATAAACCTGCTTTGAATCCGCCGAGATGATCTCCCCGTTTACGCTCGCGGCCAGAGCCAGCGCCACCTCGGTTTTACCCGAGGCGTTGGCCCCCATCAGAGTTATAGGTTTAATGGATTGAAGGGACATGTTTTGCTGGTATGCTAGTAGGCTAGTAAGCTAGTAGGCTGGTAAGCTTGTAAGCTGGTATGCTTTTTAGGAGTTCCTTATAATGCCTACAAGCCTACTCGCATACCAGCCTACCAGCGAAGTAAATTCGCCGCGCGAATTTACTTCTTCTTGAAAAGCGATTCGTCTTTCTGCGGTTTGTTGCACAGGCCGTGGGCCCCGCAGGTTTCCACGCATACCTCGGGAAGCTTTAAAGCTAAGCGGGTGTCGCAGTCGGTGTAATTCTCGGCCATTTCGTTTATCCGTTTGCGGTCATCGGCGCTGATGCTTGAAAAAGAAATGCCGTTCATGAAAACTCCGCCCTTTTCTTTTACCCATGAAATTTTTCCGATTACCGGGATTTCTTTAATTCCCGCCAGTTTAAGAATTATGTTCAGTTCATTTGAGTGCGGGGGTTCAAGGAAGGTTATAAGACGCATGCCGCCCGCGGAAAGATCGGAAAGGATGGCTGGCTGGGCCCTGTTTTTCCCACTTTCCGTTTTGGTTATAAATTCAACTTCCACCGGTTCAAGGATGCCGTGCAGCATAGGCAGCCGTACATGTTTGCGTCTTTCATCTGAAACTTTATTCTTTTTCATCTTATCACCTTTCCGTTCAGGATGTTTTTGTCAGCGCCTGTTATTTTAACTTTTAGTATTTCTCCGGGTGAACCGGCCCTGTCAGTAAAACAGGTAAAATTGCTGGAAGTCCGGCCGGTTGTTGCTGTCTCAAGCAGCACTTCCTCCATTTTACCAATTCTTTCCCTTAAAATGTCACGCGAATTGTTCTTAACCGCGCAAAGCAGGCGTTCAAGGCGGGCTTTCATAAGGGGCACGCTTATTTGCGTTTTCATTTCCGGCCCGTCCTCCTTCGCCAAGGCTTCGGAGGGACGCGGTCCTGCGAAGCTATTGTTCCCGCCAAACAACCCGGCGGGTCCGCCTTCGGCGGAAAGCGAAGCAGACTCGTCCTCCTTCGCCAAGGCTTCGGAGGGACGCGGTCCTGCGAAGCTATTGTTAAGCGAAGCAGACTTGACCATGCGCTGGGAATATTTAAAACAGAACGCCAGCGAGAATCCCCCCTCCCGTGCCAGAGAGAGCGTTTGCAAAAAATCCCGCTCGGTCTCGCCGGGGTACCCCACTATAAAATCCGTTGACAGCGCCATAGAGCCGCCCGCGGCCTGGCGCAGGTTCGCGGCCAGCTCAAGGTATTGCGCCCTGGTATACCCCCGGCGCATAAGCTTCAGAATGCGGTCCGAGCCCGACTGTACCGGCAGGTGCGCATATCTGGAAATTTTCGGCTCGTTTTTCAGCAGCTCAAAAAAAGCTTTGTCAAAAAAAAGCGGGTGCGGGCTCATAAAGCGCACGCGTTTTACTTCTTTGATGGCGCAGATTTCCTTAAGCAATCCGGTGAAAGTGGTTTTGCCGTGCCTGTAGGCGTTTACCGTCTGGCCTAAAAGTATTATTTCGGGCATTCCCGCCGCGGCTTTTAAGCGGGCTTCGGCGAGTATAGCTTCAGGCTCAATACAAACGGCTTCCCCCCGTACCGAGGGCACCACGCAATAAGAGCATTTAAGCGAACAGCCGCGCATTATGGTTACGCAGGCCGAAAGCGGTGAAACAAAAAAGTTTTTGGTTTTGATAGTTGTAGGGGGAGTGTGAGTTGCGGCTACGGCGGCCCTGGTTGATTTTTTAAAATGCGCGTCCATCATACCTTCCAGGCGGCCAAGGTCCTTTGCCCCAAGCACGCCGTCTATGAAAGGAAACTGGGCCTTCAGGCGTTTCTCGCCCAGGCGCTGGGCCGCGCAACCCATAATGAACAGTTTTCCAGCCGGCCGCTCAAGTTTCCATTTTCTGAGGCGGCCAATCTGCGAGATGGCCTTGTCTTCGGCCCGCTGCCGTACCGTGCAGGTGTTAACCACCACGGCATCGGCGGACCTGAGGTCCGCCGATAGTTCAAAGCCTCTTTTGCGGAAAGCCGTAGCAATATCCGATGAGTCCGCCTCGTTCATCTGACATCCGAAAGTAATAATATGGAGTTTCTTCACAGGTATATTTTACCTTTTAACCCCGTGCTCAGGCTTGTAATAGCTGGCGGCAAGTGATGTTTAGATTTTTCTTGGGTTATGCGGCACAGAGGTGCTGATGAGTAAATGAATAATTGCTGCCAACAGTTCGCCCGTTGTCTTTCTTGCCCCAACAAGTCAACAAATCAACAACGTCCCTGATTGTTCCCGGTCACTTTTCCGGCGGTCACGGAAATCTTTTGGGTCTTGTCGTAAGATGCGGTAGTTAAGTTGGCACCTTTCGCAAGTTCTATTTCAGGGTTGTATATGCCTGCTATTTTATTTTTCTCCATGAATGAATTCCCCAGCCTAAGTTTCTTTTTTAGGGCTTTTAATGTGATCATGAATCCAGAGAAATTGTGCAGTCCACAGCTTATGGGAGTCGTTCCCGGAAAGCTTATAGGGAAATTCATTAGTGACGATTTCATTTGGAGGATATATCTTCCTAAGAGTTTCAGCCATCTTATTTATTGGGATGAGCTTGGCTATTTGGTCATATTGTTCTCTCCGGAATTCGGATTTGCTGGATAGTCCGGAGTCCATCCCCCAAGATGTCGGAATAAATATCTCAAGTAGTTTTTGCGCATCTTTGGGTTCTCGAGAAAACCGCTCTTCTAATACTTTTGCAACCTCTCCAGTAGGGCTATGCGCCTGCCAAAGGTAGTAAAACGTTGGGGAATCCTCAGGGAAGGATTCGTAGAGGGCTTTTGCTTTATCTGTTTCCTTAATACGACCGCTGATTAACTTCCCCAATTCTTCTATAGCTGCCTCTGTAAATATCCGGTCTTCTGGTTTATCTTCTTTTGAATGGTGTAGCCAACGATAACATTCTGAAGCAAAAGTGAGTGGGGTTGGGTCTGATAAAATTTCCTTTGCGATTAAAATTCTATCTTTCTCTGATAGGCTCTTTATAAGAAAATGAACCAAAATGGCCGCTTGCCCAGCGGTGGAAAAACTAGAGGAAAAAAGGCCTCGCTCTCGTGGGAAATCCGCGCTGGTTTGTGCAAGGACTATCGCAATATTCTTTGCGGCATTTGGGGGAATCTGGGTTTCCTTTTCTCTGAGTTTCTGGATAAAAGTCTTCCACCCCTGTCCAGCAATTTTCTGCAGTTCGGTCTTTAATTCATTTGCGCTAATCGCTTTTTCTGCTTTTTCGATAATTTGTTCTATTGCCTTATTTGAGATATCTCCGGGTGGAACTCCATAATGAAAGTAACGTTTACAATAATCTCTTGAACATAATCGAAGTTCCTTGGCCCACGTTATCTGCCATTCGCGACCATAACTGCTCCCCCCCAGGCCGGACTCTGTTTGCGGGAATAGATAGGTTAATCCTTCTTTTATGGAACGGGCATTCTCCGGACCGTAACTATTTAATATGTTTTGAAGAAACTCGTCGCGTTCTTTCTGGAGTGACTCCGCAATGCGTGCTTCGGTGTGTGAGAGGAAAAAATCGGATTTGTCCCGTATGGCTTTATATACGGTTGGATAGAAAATGCGAAAAGACTCTAACAAAAGATAATCAGGGATATTTACCTCGCCAGCCATTAAAGGAATGCCAAAAGAGACAGCATTTGCAAAACGTTTAGCTGATCTAGGGCTAGTTAAACGTCCAAAGAAACTGCGTTCAAAATATATAACAAATTTGTCTATTTCTTGCTGCTTTAACTCTATCCCTGCGGTGTCAAGAGCGTTGTCTATACCTTGGAAGGCAATTTTCTTTAGAGCTGCAATATCTGCAGGTGGAATCTGAAGTGCAACTTGGATTATCTTCTCAAGAAATGCCTGCCCGCTTTCTGTCCCTCCGGGAAACTTTTTTTGAAGAGCTTCTGAGACTAAAACAGGATTGAACGCTAAAACATAAGTTGTGTATGGGAAGTCTGCGGTTAGTTTTATCAAGCGAATGACTGTATCTATTTCTTCATAATTCAGGCGATCTAAATCATCAATAAGAATTACTACGCGTTTTTTACATTTACGCAAAATCCCGTCGATTTCCTGTTTCAATACTTCAATATCTCTGGGCCCTCTTAAATTCCACCCAATAGCTCCCCCTAATGAAGTAAGTAGTTTGCCGAATATCGAAACACTCGGTTCAGGGATTGCCGAAAGGCATTTTCCATATTTTTCAAATAAATCTGCGACGTGTGTGCGGGTTGTTTTTTCAGATATGGACTTTCCGAGAGCACTTGCGATGACACGAAAGAATTCCCTCAAGACCTGCTGCTCATCGCCGAGACGCCACGGGTTAAAACCAAGAATTGTTGTCCCCTTCGAGTCTTTGAGGGAATGAGCCATTAAGTTGAGTATTGAGGTTTTTCCTTCTCCCCATTCGCCATATAGGGCGATTACAAGACTAGCCGGGTCATCCCAGTGCCGGATAATCTCTGCCATCCTCTTGGCAAAAGGCCATCTACCGAATAAGTCATCGCCTGGTTCCTGTATGGGTTTATCTGAATGGATGGAAGTCTTCATCGGTTTATGATTTGATTATCTGATCCGCTAATACGGCGAGGATTGCGCCAAACATGCGGCAATCCGTGTCGCCTACTGAAACCCCTTGAGTGAGCTCTTTCTCGGGGTGAATGAAATTCCTGTAATCTCTTAGGACGACTCCAATGTCTCTTGAGGCTTTACCAATCCATCCTAAATCGTGAGCAACATCAATGTAAGAGTTAAGTGTCCATTCTTGAAGCAGGCGCGTCTTGCCAGTGGTCTTATCCTTCGGTGCACATTTTGAGGTGAATGCGGGTGACTTGTCAGTCATTCTATTAATGCGTGCAAGTAGCAATGCTTCGAGCAATGCGCCCATCATTACTGTTGCGGCCAGGTAAGCTTTCGCGTCGATGCAGTCCCACGCCTCTGTCCATCTGCGTTTTAGAATCGTCTGCATCGCAGCATCGGAAATTAAACGCGTAAAGTCAGGAGGGACGGTTTTTTCCGTAGCCGTCAGTCCTACAGATGTCGCTAAAATCAATGCCTGTGACCGCAACTTAACCAATGACGCCTTTAGCTGTTTCAATTCTAATATGTAGCGCGTGCGAAGTGTGGCCTTCTCGGAAGCTTCGAGCAGGTGTTGATACTGCGAGTCTATTAATTGCAGCAGGCCGTCTCCTGTGAATTGTGTTAGCAAAGGCCGACACCCGTTATAAACCAGGCCAAAGTTGTGGCCTTGATTACTGAGCGTTCATCGTGTGCCACTACCTGTTTTGTTTTAGTTTTGGATAGGATTTTCCGTAATCGCTCAGACGAAGATATTGCCTGATCCAGGGTATCACAGATTGTTGGCATCGGATGTTACGTAAACTATTTAGCTTTCGAAGAGATTGAGCGGCCCTTAATTTTCTTGGTAACTCTTCGTGTTGCACGTTTCCCTTTAGACTTCCGAGAAGATGTTGCGTCTGTTGTGATCTGCTCAGGAAGGACCATCGCAACCAAGTTTTCACCTACAGAGTTTAAACGGTATTGTCCTGCGCTCCCAGCCTTATCAAGTAAACCCGCATGATATGTGTTTACTAAGACCTGTTCCGGTCGTGGCGAGCGTTTTCTGTCTGCCTTCCGGCACGCGTCCATTAATTCTTCTTTTCCGATAGAGTCTTTGCGCTCTGCTGGTGGGGCTTCAAAATGATAGAAGTACGCTACGACAGCAGCCATTTGATTGTCTGACTTTGGTTTTTTTGTCATGACAAATGAACGGATATCCTTCGATACCGAGCCGGCTGCTGCAGGGAGTACAGCCGCTGGATGTTGTGGTGCTGCAAGGGTAGACGCCGAAGCTGGTGCGAGTGTTGGAGATGAACTCATCCCCAGTTTCTCGGCAGCCCACCGGATTATTCGCTCTCGGTCCTTAGAATCGAAAGGCTCTAAAGCCTGAATTACTATACGGATGGCTTCAAGATCATCAGCTGGTTTCGTCATTGTTTTTTCTCCTTCTTTCATATTGGCCAATGGGAAAATCTCCTGTTGCTACCCCTTATCTGCACATATCAAACTGTGAATATTTGTTTTTAATCCGATTTTTATATAACGGATCTTTTTTGTGAGTGTTTTTGTCGGGTAAAGGTTAAGATTAAATGCTTTTTGAAGTGTATCGTTTATAACGGCAGGATCTTTCGACTTTAGTAAAAGATCGCGCTGGTCCATCGTAAAGTCAGGAATAGAAAACTTTGCGATATAATTCTTTGCGAGTGACATGTATCCGCTTGAATAATGCTTGCTAGTGTTTTTTATGTAGTACCAGAACACATCAGAATTTAAAATCTTTTTTATGATTTGCAGCTGTTCTTCATCATTAATGATTATTGCATATCCACAGTAGAACATTAGGTCTTCATCTTTGCAAATAATTGCATTGGGCTTGTCGGACATGTAAGGGATAAAAATCTTTTTCCCTTTAATGCTAAATCCCTGGGTGCGGCCAAAAGCGTACCATGTGGGATATTCTTTTTTGCCTTTATCCCTTAATGATAGACGGGTTTTAAACACTTTTAAAAAAGCATAACAGTTGGGGAACCGGTGCGCTAAGTCCTGTTCGCCGATAACCGTAAACTTGCTGCCAGTTTTTTTGTAGGGGAATATTGCTTTTTGCTTAAAGCGTAATATGTCACTTTCTGAGTGCAGGATATTCGGTTTAATTATATCCCGGCAAATAGCCTTTTCAATTTTATAGGTTTTCCCCTCAAATACTCTGAAATAGCAACTATTGTCTGAGCCTGTTGGTTTAAAGATATAGAGCTCATTGTTTAAAGTGGCAATCCCGTTTCGTATCGGACAAAGCGCCCCCAGGGTGGCTCCCACTGATTCAATCTTTTTTAAATTCATCCAAATATCAACTGGGGCAAGTGTCCACCCGGTTTTGTCATTTAATTCACTATAGGGTATTGTGTTCCATGTTGTGTTTGTGATGGTGGTAGCGTTTTTAGGTTCTGCGTACTCTACGCCGGTGGCTATATGTTTACGAATTATGGTAACACACGTGTAGCTTAAAACACCATCAAATATCTGTTGGCCTTCAAAATTCGCAATTTTCATCTGAAATCTATTTAGACTTAAGTAACCTCTTAACGCACGACCATTCAAACTGTGGAGATAACTATTTATTGATATATAACCCAGTGCCCCCCCAGGACGAATAAGTGTTAATCCTAGTTCAAAAAAGGGGATATAGAGATCTGGATTTCCTGTGGCGGCAGTCTCCCATTTCTTCAAAGATTTCTTAACTTTTCTGCCAATATTCTTTGCTCTTACATAGGGCGGATTTCCTATGATTGCGTCAAATCCTCCATATCGAAACGGGGATTTAAATGTTTCCTGCCAATTTAAACTAAGCGCATCCCCAGTGCTTAAATTGAAACTGAACTCCTCTCTGTCTTCTCCATGAAGTAGCGCAACGAGAGACATTAAAAGTGCCGCGCGCTGAATATTCTGTGGCATTAAGTCTACGCCGAATAAAATATTTGAGTATATATGGCTAAAAGGTATTTTGTGCTTGGCGTGAAGTAAGATCGCCGCCGAGATAAGGAAAGAGCCTGAGCCACAAGAGGGATCGCAGATCGTAGGAGTTCCCGCGTCGATGTTTATCGGCGGAAGGACTTGCGAAAGAATGAATTCCTTTATGGGTTTAGGAGTAAAGACAGTCCCATTCTGCCTTTTTACACCTTTTGAAATAAATTGCTCGAGGACATCTGTAAGTAAACTTTCATTTATTTCTAAAGCTAACTGGATGCAAAGCTTGTGAATTGATGCCACGAGTGTTTTTGATGTCCCTTTGATAAACAAGGAAATGGTTTTGTTTTTTATGGAGTAAATCCCATTCTCTTGAAGACACAGCATTACAAGAGCTTTCTCTATCTCTTTATGGCTTTTGGATAGTTTGTTTAGCCCTATGATTAATTGGCGAAGTTTACTGTAGTAACTAGTCAATCTCCCTCCGATCTGTCGCACGGCCTTCACGCTGTATTAGTGTTCGTTCGTTTTTTGTTAATTTATAAAGGTCTTCAACTAAAGTATCCAATTGTTCCCAGTAATGATTCAATAACTGCTTAAGAGGTTCTTTTTTTGATGAATGGGCGGCGATTAAATGCCTTTGAGTTCTCTCAATATTATTGGTAAGAGACGCTAAGCCATCACGTGTCGAGGAATTACTAATAAAGTTCTTCGACGGAAAAGGGATAGGCCATAAGAATTGCTTATTGAATTTAAAATGCCCACCGCTTTGTGGGTTTGCTCCAAGGCGTGCAAGTACGGAAAATGTTGTTGAATTAATAATTGCGGCTAATGCAAGATGGGTATTCGTATCGGCATCCTCGACCTTCAAAAAATTAACATTTGCATTGTCGCAATATAACTCGCCGGTTCTGTCACAGGTGGCAAAAGTGTCTTTGGCGGTCATTGGGACAAGAACCTGACTTCCTGGTTGTCTGACCAAATTCTGCTCTCGCGTATAAGTATGCCACAAATCTTTCCCTGATGGGGTCTCAACACTTCCTGTGATCTTTTCTTTTAATTTGCTCAAATAGCCCCCTGCATGCGGGAAGCGCTTTCTAAAAATGGAGAATGGAATAGCTTTTGATTCACCGGATTCTATATCGTAAGGAAAGATTCCAAACACATCTGGTGTGTTAGGCTTGAAGGTGTAAAACTTTTCGTTGCACATTAACGGGCGACAAGCGCTAGTCTCAATCTTCAATATATCTCTAAAACCATTAGTAGCTTCCAATATTTTGCCTGTAACGCTGTTTTGCGTGGGGCGAAGATGATAAGCCTTTACCCATAACATTTGTAGCCCAACTCCAATATTCAATCCTAGCAGTTGTTTTAAATTTCCGATCCTGTGAAGCAGGTTGTCGCGCATTTCTATCATTTTGGGGTCGCCAAAATCCCAAGGCGCTGCTCCAAGTCTTTTTGACGGGAATATATCGTAACTTTCTGGAGAAATACTCGGGAGAGGTAGAGCTGCAAGTTGTAGGGTTAGTTCTGGCGGATCATTGGTAAGCAGATGATAATATAGATTTTCAGTTTTATCCTTCCCTAGCACTATTATAGCCACATAGGTCATCCTTCCCATGAAAACTGAGCTTGATTGGAAATCTAAAACTTGCTCAATACTTTGCATGCTGGATATTAGTTTGCGTAAATTTGCCCCATATTCTGTTTTGAAAAGCCTCTTTTGTATGATGAACCCAAGCCGGCCTGTTTTATTCAATAACTCTAAAGAGCGTTCTATGAATGGGACCGCTAGATCGACTTTCCCATCTTCGCATGTTGCATACTGGGATTTTAAATATTCATGTGTGCTTGGGCTCCACCCTTTAAGCCACTTCACTTCTACATAGGGTGGATTACCTACTATGGCATTGAAACCAGGATCTTTGCGGGAGAATACTGTATGGAAGGCTTTCTTATATGAGAAAGGGCGTACTAGTGTAAGTTCTTCTAGGTCTTTTTTTAAAGTAGGGACAATTTCAAAAATATTCTGTTCTACTAAAGAATTCCCATGGCGGATATTCTCCCCTATACCTAAAAGGATCATGTTGCCGTGTAAACCGATCTTTCCGTGAAGATACGGGTATCGCTCAGCATTCTCTAATACTTTAAAAGCTAGAGACATTCTTGCTACTTCGACTGCCTCAGAAGATAAATCAACGCCATAAATGCAATTTCTTATAAGCTCCCGTTTCCCTAGAACAGTGAGCAGTGTTCCCGTCTCCGATTCTGTAAACCAGTCAGCATATTCAACACTTATTTTTCTTGCTTTTTGAAGACTTAAAATCTTTTCCTCGAGAATATCGAATATTACACCTATGAATGTCCCACTGCCGCATGCTGGATCAAGCAATTTAAGGTTTAAAATGGACTCAATGTTTTCGGTTTGAAGTGCCTGCGCCAAAGTTCGTTGGCAAATTGTCCGAACGATATATTCTGGGGTGCTAACAGCTCCGCCAGCTTTTTCATATTCTGGACGTAAAATCTCTTTTACGCTTCCCCCCTGGACGACAATCTTTTTATCCAGAAAAGTCTCATAGGTGTCCGAAAGCAGCTTTACCGGCATAACATCAAAACGATAGGGAGAGGGATAGTATAGACTTTCGATGAAGGAATGAAAAAAACTATCATCTAAAACAATTTGATCAAAGATTGATTCACCATTAAACATGGGGCCGTCGTAATGTTTAAGGAACTCAATCCCTGAGGCTTTCTGGAATTTAGACCAAAAACCATCGCCAATAAAGCTTTTAAGAAGCCCATCTTCTTCAACGCCTTTGGATTCAGCGACGCGTATAAAAATAATTCTGTCTAAGATTACCTGAGTTAAGTAGCCAAGCTGATCTGGATCCGTTTTTAATTTATCTTTATTGCTGTTCCATATATGGCGTGCCAATTGAAGTCTGAACTCCGATAGCTTTTCCGCAAAATCCTGGTCTAAACTCCGTGTCCCTTTTGGTTGGGTCTCTTTTGCGAAACGGAATTCAAGGTTTCCATTCTGAACCTTTTCGCACAAGAGCAGATCTTCAAGGTGATCATAATTGGAGAGGTATTGGTCAAGGCTCCAAAAAAATGGTCTCGCATTATCTGCGCTGTCTTTTCGCTTGGGTTTGAAGCGACAGTCATAAACGGCGAATTCTTTAAAATTGGTTAAAAAAGAGCAGGGAAGACCTTTTGACCATCCATAAGAGCGAATTTGAAACGCAGAATCCTTATCGGCACTAATATCAAGTGCGATTCTTTTGGCATCAATAAATGCAAGAGTCTTTTTTCCACTCATAAGAGCGTAATCCGGAATATTATGCCCAGAATCAATCTCAGCGAGCTTCTTCTTCTCTCGACTTGATAACTTTTTCCCTTGATGTACTTGTGCAGGATCCATTGTGTCCCAGCCGAATATATTTAAAAGTTCATTAATCCAAGACCGGGCAGTATCCTCCGATGATTCATCGAGTTCATCTTTTTTAGAGAAGGCCTGATATTTTCCAATAAGCTTCTTAAGGTTATCTTTTCGTGTCTGTTTTTCTTGTTCTCTAGTGGCCATGAATAATCCTGCCCCCTACAAAAGTGATCTTTAAAAGCGCCTAGGTAAATTAAAAAATACTGAGAAAATCTGCTTATTTCGTATATGATACTACTTTTACTGTTCAGCCGTCTTTTACCTGTTTTGCGAGCAAGAAATATATAAAGTTGCAAAATAAATCGACGCATAAACATTCACGGCTTATATCCGGATGCGCTCGGTTCGGTACAAATATCATAGCAGACCAACGCGACAACGTCATGTCGCGTTGGGAAAGAGTCTTTTTGCACAGCTGTCCGGGGAAAGTTTTAAACTGGGGTGGGGTGTAAACCGAGTCGGACCTCAGAATAGGCCAAATCCCCTATGAAAAGCGATTTTTTGACTGTTTTGATGTGCTGTCCGGAAAAGCAGTGAAAACGGGATTCTCAGAATCATGTCCAGATTGGAGGGTAGAGAGCGTAAATTGGTGTTTTAGATAGCAAAGACGCTGGTTTCCGACGGGGAATACGTCTTAATACAGTAGTCTAAACGCCGATTTTGTGATTGCGGCCAACTTTCCCCGGACAGCTGTGTGTTTTTGGGATTTTGAGTTAAAAAATGGGCGGATAAGACTCCGTCCGCCTTAAACAGGCGGACGGAGTGGGAAAAGGTGCCTTTTTTCTATCTTAAATATATTTTATGGAAAGCCAGGATGCGATGGCATTTTTACATAAATGAGCGGAAATCGGGTTCCAAAGCGAATTCCCCCATTTTTTCAGTAAGCCGTATATTATTCCTGAAATAAACCTTTGCAGAGATGCTTTCGCCCCCCATACGTGGGTGAAGGAAAAAAGAAAAGCAGTTATGGGTATTGCGTATGTGGAAGAGAGCTTTTTTTCAAGGGCGGTCTGTAAAAAACCACGATAAAAAATTTCTTCTGTCGGGGAATTGACAACCACAGTAAACAGAAAGATGTATACGGAAGTGTTGCCAAGGTCGGCCCAGTTTTTGTTAAGGCGGATATCATAAAAATCGAGGTTCCCTGTTTTGTATAGTGAAATGATTATTCCCCATAAAAATACGAATCCTGTAAGTATGGCTGCTGATCCTGCTATTTTTTTGAATTCAGGTTTTTTCCATCCTATTTCACTTAAACTTATTCCGTAAATTTTCATTCCTGTAATAGTTAGTAAGAGGAGCACCGTGTCATAAATTAAAATCTGTGTGAGATGGGATAGAAAACTGGCATTGTGATTTTCCATTCCAATGGAAATAAGATAATTAAAGCCAGTAAGGTGGATACAGGCGATACGGCGTGTGGAGATAAAAACAACCAAATATATTAAGCAAATCACCCCCCAATAACTGGCATTGGAAGAGTTCATTTTTTTTTCAAGGAGTTGCAGTTTTTTTAGCCAATATGTCACATCTTGACCCTTGTGGCCTATTTTTACTGTGAGCACACGCCTGTAGGATCACAATGAGAGAAAAGGTGCCAGCTTTTAAAATCCACATCCCGGAAAATCATCCATGTTTTATAAATGGTTCTCTCTGTTTTCAAAAGCTTTTTCCTATTTCCAGAAGGAATCTAAGTCAGAAGCCATATCTGTGAGGGCCTGTGGGTCGGCTTGTCGGTAAACTATATCCTGAAAATCGGTTCGTTTGTCCAGCGCGTGGCCTAACCCTTCGAAAAAATGGAAATGCAGATTGGGTTTTTTCCATACGAGGTTATTCATTATCTGGACCGCCTTGGCGTTATAAGCAGGGGCTTGATTATCCAGTTCCCCTTGGAAAAAAGCGATGTCAAACTTGGCGTCTTTTATTATGGCAACAGGTTTTTTATACAAAACTTCCTGCTTACGGTATTCTGGGAGCGATGGAGCGTCTAGTAGTATGTTAGTGAAATTCCCGGCCATAAATTCCGAGCGCTCAAGAAGGCCATTTTTATTAAGATCAAGGGATGGGAGTTGGCCGTTAAGGCTTTTTCCTAAGATAGCGTCTTTATTTAATTCATCCTGATCCAGCGCCCCGTTTTTATCCAGGTCCAACCCTTCGAATATGTAAAGGGGCCTGTAAACTGTCTGCTCGAACATGGAAATGTCCAGGCTTTGCGCTGTGAAGCCTATCAGGGCGGCACCGCTTACAGATGGGTTTTTGTCTGCGACCTGCAAAGCTATCTGAGCGCCTTCGCTATGCCCGATAAGATATACTTTGGCTTTTGGGAAGGTCGTTGAGGCGAATTTGGCGAAGGAGGCCGCGTCCTCTACGAAGTATTTTAAAGGATTATCACTAAACTTCTTGAACCCGGCGGATTTAATAAAAGACGGATCTTTTTGTGCCGTCAGTTTCCATTGATAAGATCTTTTGTTATATCGGATGACCGCAAATCCTTTTTTTATAAGAGCGCTGGAGACGTCCACAAAGAAGAGATTTTTTGTTCCGGGTGCTGACACTCCGCTAAGGTCCTCATCCATATCATGCGGTCCGGAGCCATGGATTAAAACAACCGCCCTTGAAACATCCTTGGCCTCGAGGTAATCTATTGTATATTCCAGGCCGTAACCGTCAAAACTTTTCATGACTGAGGCAGCTTGCGCATAACAGCAGGAAACGATAAAAGTTGAAAAAGAGAGAACAATTGTTTTCTTCATTCGGTTGCCTCTTTGCTTGTGCGATTTGGGATCATTTTATGTAGGCTTTGCATAAACTCGAGGTGTTTGTAAAAGGTTTGTTTTTGGAATTTTGAGTTGGAAAAATGGGTGGATAAGACTCCGTCCGCCTTAAGCAGGCGGACGGAGGGTTTGATTCCTAAGTTGCGGGGTTTACTTCTTTTTGGGGGCGGCTTCCGGTTTATTCATCATCCCGCCCTTCATCGGACAGTCGGCATGCATTATGGGCATATTGCCCATTTTATCCGGCTCCATCATCCCCGCGCCGGAGCAGCGGCAGTTTTTAGCCGACATCTTAGCGTGATTGGCTATACCGCAGAGGACGCCCAGCAGGCCTATAACTATAAGCGCCCAAGCCAGCACCTGTCCGGTTTTTCTTACGTAGTTAATGGTTTCTTTGGCGGAGTGCTGCAGAACCCAGTAACCAAGGACCGCCAGCACGGCGTAAAGCCCCATAGCCAGATGAATTCCTGCGCCACCATGCATTCCACCGCGCATACCCATGGCCTGCGCGGCCGCCGGCGCCGCTACCAGCAACATTGCTATTAATATTTTCATATTAGTTTCTCCTTGTCTGATTTTAACTAGTTTACGATATTTCCGCCGCTTTCGGACATATTAATTTTACAGCAGCAGTTATTCAACAGATTTCCTTTTAAAGCCGGTCTTACGCTTTATTTGTCCGGCCTGATCCGTTTTTGCTTTCCGGCACGCCGCTTCTTTTTTAATTTTAAGGAAATTTGAGCAGCGGGCGCGGTCCAGAGCGCCGGAGTCCATGGCTTTGTGCACCGCGCAACCGGGCTCAGTTTCATGGCCGCAGTTGGTAAACCGGCAGTTCAGGGACAATTCCTCAATGTCCTTAAATCCGTCCTTAACGCCGGCAGGCGCGTTCCAGGCCTCAAACCCCTTCATTCCGGGCGTGTCTATAAGGAGCGCGCCGCCGTCAAGGCGTATCAGGCGCCTGGTGGTGGTGGTGTGCGCGCCTTTGGAATCTT
Organism: Elusimicrobia bacterium GWA2_51_34; assembly: GCA_001799565.1. Taxonomy (GTDB): domain Bacteria; phylum Elusimicrobiota; class Elusimicrobia; order Elusimicrobiales; family UBA9959; genus UBA9634. The sequence continues at coordinate 77,783 of MGTS01000014.1, forward strand.
TTTCCCTGACGGCCGCGGTCTTTTGTTTCTTGTTCCCGGTCAAATTATTGATTATTGTGGATTTTCCCACGCCCGATGAACCGATGAAGGCGAGCGTGCGGCCCTTAGCCAGAAAAGGCGTAAGCAGTTCATAACCGCGGCGCGAAACGGAATCCAGCGCTATAACCGGCACGCCGGGGGCCAGCAGCGCGGTATCGGCGGCGCGTTCGGCGACGCAATCGCAAATATCCGTTTTGTTCAGGATAACGGCGGGGGCCGCGCCGCTTTCCCGTACCGCGGTTAAAAAGCGCTCAAGGCGCCGCGGGTTATAATTTTTATCCAGCCCCTGCACCACGAAGATAGTGTCGGCGTTGGCGGCTATGGTCTGTTCGGCTTTTTTTCCGTCCGACGCTTTGCGTGAAAGTTTGGATCTGCGTGTAAGAACGGACTGTATAGGCAGCCTTTGCGCCGCCGGTTTATTGGAAAGCAGCACCCAGTCGCCCACCACCGGCATTTCGCCTTCTGAAGCGGACGTATGCCTGAGCCTGCCGGAAATGGAAGCGAGCGCCGAACCTCCGGCAAAGCTTACTTCGTAGCAGCCGGCGTATTCGGCTGTCACCCTGGCCGCTATCAGGCCGGGGCCCGCGGCCTCAAACTGTTTCTGAAAAAAATCGTCCCAGCCGAGGTCTTCAAGTTTCATTTACGTTTGCTCCCGCGGCTGAATTCCCCCCCGTGCCGCTCCGTGTATTCTATTATCCGGTTCATCACGCGCACGGTTTCAACCGGGTATTTGCCGGCCGCGGTTTCTGCCGAAAGCATTACATAATCCGTGCCGTCAAGCACGGCGTTGGCCACATCGGACACTTCAGCCCGGGTGGGAATACAATGTTCTGTCATGGATTCAAGCATCTGTGTGGCGGTTATTACGGGTTTTCCCATTAAATTACAGGTTTTAATTATGCGCTTTTGCAGGATAGGCACTTCCCAAAGCGGGAACATCACGCCCATGTCGCCCCGCGCCACCATAATTCCGTCCGCCGCTTCAATGATCTCATCCAGGTTCGCTATAGCTTCCCGCGCTTCTATTTTGGCTATTATTTTACATTCCGGGAGGGTAGGCTTAACCAGACTGCGCACAGCGGACACCTCCGCTTTGGACCGCACGAAAGACTGGGCTATAAAATCACAGCGCTCGCTTACGCAGAATTTGATGTCGGCGCGGTCCGAACTGGAAAGCAGCGGGAAATCCAGCCGGGCCATGGGGATATTTACGCCCTTACGTTCTTTAAGCGTTCCGCCCGCCGTTACCTCGCATTTAAGGCTGTCACGGCCTACGGTCCTTACCTCAAGCGCGATGTTGCCGTCGTCAATATAGATGAAATGACCTTTCTTGATCACTTTCAGTGAACCGCGGTAGTCAAAGGGGATTTCACCGTGCTTTGAGGTTGCAGCGGCCTGAACTAAAATAACCGCCTGTTTTCTTTTCAGTTCAACAGGCGCTTTAAGCCGCCCTATCCGTATGCGGTTGCCTTTGAGGTCCTGTAAAACGCGGATATGACGGCGGTATTTTTTATTCAGAGCGCGTACCAGGCGCACATTGGCCGCATGGCTCGCGCTTGTGCCGTGGGAAAAATTAAGGCGCACCATATCCAGCCCGCAAATCATCATCTGACGCAGTATGCCAGCTCCGGAGCTGGCGGGGCCAAGGGTGGCGATAATTTTTGTTTTTGGCGTCATGTGGTTATTTTAGCTGTTTAGGCTGAAGGAAGAATAGACTGAAGGCTGTTCTAACAGACAATAAACAGAAAAAACCGCCTATGGAAAATTTAAAAACTTTCCTGAAAAAGCGGTTTTTCCCTGCTTTGTTTGTAACTGCCTGACTCTACACAACTTTGCAGCGGCGTCTTTTGGAAATAAGGTATTCGCCGCTTTTTTTGTGCATTCTTGCCACAAGCTGGTGCATACCGGGCGTAAAATTATTCCAGTCAAACCACCAGTAGCCCGCGCTGTTCCTGCAGGCCTGCCAGGGCTGGTCGTCTATGGACACGTCCATGCCGCTGCATTCTTGTGTGCTGATGCGCACAGAGTAGTGCCTTGAAGTTATAGTTTCAAGGGTCTTTGGGTAGTCTATGACCACATACTCGTTTGATTCGGTCAAGGTGTTCCCCCCGTTGGCTTTTACAGTAGTTCTCTTTGTCGCTGTCTTAAACATATCGCTCTCCTCCCCTTCGGATTTTTTGCTGCCGGGGTTTTTACCGGGCCTTCCTGTGTTTAACATTCCTTCGTTCAGATAGCGTAATGACCCGACGAGAGGATGTTTAAGGTGAAGCCTTAACACGCGCCTGCCCTTTGACTCAAGGGCCTCGAAATCCCCCAATGCCTGCGCCATTTCAAGTTGACAGAAGGTATATTTTTCCCCTGGTATACTTATATCTTTTTGCGCCTGGTTTGTCAAGATGACAAAGAGGGCGTTGTCGGGGCCGCCCTTGTGAAGCTGGCCGCTTGAGTGCAGGTATCTGGGGCCGTAGCTCATAAGGGTGGCTGAGGAGGCGCGGGTTTTAACGCTTTCCCGCAGCTTTTTAAGTTCCGCGTCCACCCCCGGGGTTTTGGGCAGATACGCCAGCAGGCCGAGATACTCATTCTCCTTGAGGGCGGAAAACAGACACCGGAAGATATCGTCATATTCGGCGATATCGCCGCAGCCCGCGGAGGTTTTAAGCGCTTTTGAAACGAATACCGAGAGTTTGGCGCTTGAAAAGCAGGGTTTGGGCTCCGGTAATCTTTCCCCGGAAGAGATCCTGGCGAGTGTGTTAATGGTAAGGGTTTTAGCCGTCTGCACATCAGGCTGGTCAAAAGGGTTTATGCCAAGGACCGCGCCCGCGGCGGCTGTGGCTGTCTCCCAGCGGAAAAATTCCCCCCCCAGATCGTAGGGGTCGTTTATGACAATTTCATAAACCGGGTGTCCCGCGGCTTTAAGCGCTTCAAGCTTTGCTTCCTTTTCCGGCTCGCTTGCGGAAACCAGGCGTACGCGCACGAAAAACCGGTCGTTTTGATAATTACCGGGGTCTGAAAGTTCTTCCTGGCAGACCGGCACCACGCCTTTGCCTTCCTTGCCGGTGCTTTCGGCTACAAGCTGTTCCACCCATAAACTGAACGTTTCCAGCTTTTCCGGCATTACAAGCGTAAGTTTGTTTTTGCCTTCAAGGGCCAGTGTTCCCATCATGGCGCCCAAAAGCGCGCCCGGATTTTTTATTATTTCGTTCGTTTTGCAGAGGTCCGCCGTGTTTACGGCGCGCCGCAAAAGTTTGCGTATATCGGTTCCGCAAAGCGCCGCCGGCACCAGGCCGAAATAGGACAGCGCCGAAAATCTGCCGCCGATATCGGAGGGATTGGTGAAAATTTTGCGGAATTTATTGTCTTTAGCCAGCTTTTCAAGGCCCGTGCCCTTATCGGTTATGGCTATAAATCGTGATCCGGGCTCAGGTGTTTTACTTTTTTTGAGCAGGTCCCAGAAATATTTAAACTGGCTGGACGGTTCTATTGTGCCGCCGGACTTGCTGGCAAAGATAAACAGCGTTTTTTTAATATCTATTTCTTCGCGCACGAGCGCTATCCAACCGGGGTCCGTGGTGTCAAGCACCAGCAGCTTAGGGTACTTCGGGTTCTGGAATACGCTGCGCAGCACCTCAGGCGCGAGGCTTGAGCCGCCCATGCCCATAAGCACCGCGTGGGTAAAGCCCTCCCGGCGTATCTCAAGGGCGAAGCTCTCTATTTCGCGGGTTTTCTCCAGCATTTTGAAAGGGATATCCATCCAGCCGAGGGCGCCGGCTATCTGTTTTTTATTTACGTCATCTTTTTTCCAGAGTTCGGGATCCTTCAGCCAGAGCCGGCCGGCGAAATTAGAATTTGAAAAGTTTTCCAGGGTTTCGGAAAGTTTCTCTCCGGGCAGTTTGTTCCCGGACGCGGGCGGAGCCTCGAAGGTGGAAACGGCTTTCCGTTTTTCCTCAATAATTGAGATAACCGAATTATAGGCTTGTTCAAATTGTTCAATCCCGTCCTTTTCAAGCTTATCAAAAACCTCTTCCAGGTTTATGCCCAACCCTTTCAGCGCGGTCAGGCGCCTTTTTGCCGCCGCCACACGTTGGGACAGAGGCTCCGTGTTGGCGTGGCCGTGGTTGAGCCAGGCTTCAAGCGCGGCCTCAGGCAGAGTGTTTATAGAACCGTCCAGCGCCAGTTCGTCGGCATACAGGGTGTCTTTATAAGCCGGGTTTTTTACCCCGGTGGAGGCCCATAAAATACGCTGACGGCGCGCGCCGGCGGCTTCAAGCTCCCTGAAAAGCGGGCCTGAAAAAAGCAGGAGATAGGTTTCGTAGGCTGCGAGTGAATTGCTTACGGCTATTTTGCCTTTAAGGGCGGCGGCGGCCGATTTTCTGGCGGGTGCGGGTGTTTCGTCAAGGAGGCGGTCCATGGCGGTGTCTATGCGGCTTACAAAAAAACTGGCCACCGAGGTTATACCGGCAAGCGGAAGTCCGTTGTTCCTGCGCCAGACCATGGCTTCAAGGTAGGTTCTGGCGGTTTTTTCGTAGCGTCTGGCCGAAAAAATAAGAGTGAAATTAACGTTCACGCCTTTTTTAAGGAGCGCCAGCCCGGCAGTAAGGCCCTCGCGGGTAGCCGGCACCTTTATCATTACGTTTTTTCTGTCTATCCTTTCAAACAGGCGTTCGGCTTCAAATTCCGTGGCGGCGGCGTCGCCGGCGATAAGCGGCGAAACTTCCACGCTTGCAAAACCGTTGGCGCCGCCGGAGGCGCGGTAGGTTTCCATTAAGAGGTCGGCCGCGCGCTGTATATCCTCCACCGTCAGGGCTTCGTAAATTTCCGGCGCGGTGGCGTTGCCCGCCGCCAAAGCGTTCAGGGTTTCTTCGTAAGCGGAGGATTGCAGAATGGCCTTTTCAAAAATTGAAGGGTTTGAGGTCAGGCCTTTTATGCCGGAGCCGGCTATAAGTTTTGACAGCCCCCCCCCAAGCACCAGGTCCCGGCTGATATTGTCCAGCCACAGGCTCTGGCCGGCTGTTTTTGTATTCGCGTTTGATTCCATATTGCTCCCTGGTACTAACGTGATAGCGGCTGAAGGCTACTGAAAGCTACGGAAAGCAACTGAAAGTAAGAAAACCGTTTGATGCCGCCATCTTACTTTCTGTGGCCTTCAATTGCTGTATTTTGCTTTCCTTTGCTATCAACTACCATCATACCTGCCGCCTATTCACCGGATCATAAACGAAAGTTCTTTTCTAAGGCGGTTATTTTTTCAAGCCGGCGTTTATGCCGTTCCTCGCCGGTGAACTTCGCGGAAAGATAGGCCCGGGTCACATCGGCCGCGAGTTCCACGCCGATCACGCGCGAGCCCATGCACAAAATATTTATATCGTCGTGTTCCACACCCTGCCTGGCGCAGTAGGTGTCGTGGCAAAGCCCGGCGCGCACGCCGGGGAATTTATTGGCGGCAACGCAGGCGCCCACGCCGCTGCCGCATATTACAAGGGCGCGTTCGGCGCGCCCGGCCTTTATCTCCAGCGCCGCTTTAGCCGCGAAGTCGGGGTAATCCACGGATTTTGAGGCGGAATCCGTTCCCAGGTCCGCTACTTCGTGGCCCAGGCTTTTTATCAAAACTTTTAATGTTTCTTTAAGTTCAAAACCGGCATGGTCGCAAGCTATGGCAATTTTCACTTTAACCTCCGCGTACCGAATTTAAAAATTCTATCATTTTGGACGGCGCCAAATCCGCGGGATCCGCGCCGAAAGTAAGCTGTATGCCGGGACTAAAATCAGTTTTACTCTCTAAGTCAAAAGAGCCAGCGGGTTTCCTGGGCGCTCCAAGACCGGGTTTTTGGAGAAGAAGCACGAGGTCTTACTCCGGCTCCGGAACTTGCCAACCCGACATAGCGGGTTGGCTCAAACATCCTCGCCGTCCCGGAGGCCGTCTGATGGCCATAGGCCCTGATACGGCACCTCCAGAGGATTGGGATTCGCTCCAGACCCCATGCTTAACCCTCAAAGGAGCGCTCAGGGAACCCGCCGGCGCTTTTTTTAATAGGTGTCCCCGCCCTGTTTTCGATACTTCCTATTTACCCACCCAGAGGTAGCCGCCAATCTTATTACGGTGTAACGCATACCTTTTTTCTGAATATCCTAGTTGGAGGGTAACCACGGGAGGCCGTCTGAAAGCCACAGGCCCTGATACGGCACCTACGCAGGCATTGGGTTTCCTACGCGGCGTAAGGGCACCTCCTCGCTTGGCCTATATGCCTATACCTTAAATCTTTTGCAGGTCGGTTTTTTTTACCCAGCCTTTTATTCCTTCTCCGGGCAGGCCGATTTCGTAAAACTCCTCATCCGCTTCATCCAGTATTTTTACAAGGCGGGCTTCCGGAAGAGTGGCGCAGGCTTTGAATTTTTCGCCGGGGCCGCTTAAAAGCGCGGCTGGCGCCGCGGCAACGGCGCCATGCGTGAACGGGGAACTGTAGCGTATCCCTATCCAGAACAGGAAGAAAAGGCAGGCGGCGGACATTGTATAAGGCGCTGTTTTAAGTTTTTCTTTCAGCGCCGTTCCCGCCAGCGCGCGCAGCGCTCCGGCAAGACAGGCCAGCCAGAAAAAAAATATCGCCAGGGCTTTAAGCTCAAGGTCGGATAAAAAATAATACAGGTAATGAAGCGACTTCGGCACTCCGTCCGGAACGAGCGCCTGGCCGGTCTGCTTCAGGGCGTAATCAAGGTTAGAGCGGATATCGGGGTTACGGGGAAGCAGTTTAAAAGCTTTGGCGTAATAAAGCACGGCGAACCCCGGTTTACCTAATCTGAAATAGGCGTTGCCGGCGTTATAAAAAGCGTACGGGTTCGCGCTTTCCGCATCGGTCATCTTAAGGTAGCCGTCAAGCGCTTCCTGGTATTTGCCGTTTTTATACATGTCGTTGATCTCGGCCAGTTCATTCTTATCGTAAGCGGCGGCCGGGCAGGAAAAAGCGCAGAGACACAGAAGGCAGCAGGCGAGGACCTGTAAAATTTTGTAACCGGTAACCGGTAACCGGTAATCGGTAAATGATGGAACTGTCGCGATCATTTCTTTTTAAACTCCTTTTCCAGCATTTCAATTAAAACCGTGTATGTGGTTATAAGATCTTTGGCGTTCTGCGCGGTCAGTGAAGACGGGGAGAAATGGACCATCTCAAGCTGTTCCCAGAAAGAGCGTATTTCTTCCAGATAATACCCGTCAGTGTGCGGGAAGCGTTCCATTATAAGTTCTCCGGCCTGGCGGGTGGTAAGCGCGCTTACCTTTTTGCCGGTCTTGCCTGAGAGATATTCCATGAAGGAATCGTAAAGCACGGAAACGGCTTCTTTCAGCCGTCCCGCTTTAAGTTCGGCTTCGGCCCGGTTTATGTCTTTGTCCGCGGCCGCTCTGGCGCCCTTGAACCTGAAAAGCTGGGGATTGCGCAGGCGGAAAGCCTGAATATTTGAAAACCAGAGGCACAATAAAAGAGCCGCCGCGGGGAGTATGTGAACCTGCCAGGCTACGCCTCCAAGCGCCCGGGCCGCGTTCGCGTACAACGGCGCGCTGGCCTTATCGCTTACATATCTGATATCTGAACCGGTGGCGGACACAGCCTGGGCGCCCGGCTGCGTAAAGTTGAAGTTTTTTGCGTCGGCGTCGCCTTTTTCCACTTTTAATTCCAAAGGAGCTGTTTCAATTTCCCGATAGGCCTGCGCCTCCGGGTCAAAAAAAGAGAATTTCACCGGCGGGATACGGATGTGGCCCTCGGAACGGGGTACAATTACGGTGGTGAAAACTTTTTTGCCGCTTATAATATCGTTGCTTTTGCTGATGCTAAGAGAGCTCAGGGTGTCAAAAACCTTGAAATTGGTCAAATTAGACAGCTTCGGGGCGGTTATGGTTTTAAGGCTGCCGTTGCCGCTTACGGTTACCGAAAGATTTACCGCTTCCCCCTGCCTGGTCTGTTTGCGGTCAAGTTCGGAGGAGATAGTATATTTGCCTGTCGCTCCGGTAAAAGAAGCCGGCGCTCCTTCCGGCAGAGGCAGGATATTAAGCGTAAGATTGGAGGTTCTAAATTCTTTTGTCGCGCCCTGGGCTCCATTCATTGAGAAAAATTTTTGAAAGAAATTCGGGTCAAACGGATCTATCTGTTCGTCCGACTGCACCTGGGCTATAACCGAAGCGGGGCTTACCGAGGCCGGGCCGGGTGACAGGCCGAACAACGCTGTTTTTATCTCGCTGTAAGAGTACCGTATTCCCTTTATAGCGATCTCTCCGTTCCTTACCGGCGGTAAATCCTCAAAAATAAGGTTCTTGTAAGCCGGCGGAAGATACTGCGGATTTGAGGTAAGAGGTATAGCCGTGTAAAACCTTACAATCAGGTTGATCTGCTGGCCCGGATAGGCGGTTTTTCTGTCGGTTTCGGCTTTAAGAAAAATAGGGATGTCGGCTTTAGCCGCCGTCTGCCTTGCCGCGCCGTCGGCGGCGTTTTGCCGGGCTGGCTGTTGCGGCCGGCTTTGCGCGGCGGGCGGCTTTACCGGGGCGGACTTGGTGACGTTTATCTCAATTTCAGGGGTCATGGCTTTTTCGCGGCCGTTATACACCGAAATAGCGGGTATTGTCTGGCGGCCTACAAAGCGGGGAGTAAGTATGTAGGTAAATGAGACCGAGGTGGTTATTTTTCCGTTAACTATGGAAATACTCTGGCTGCGGCCCGATGAATAGGCGTTGAAACTGGACATGGGAGGGATTGTCGGTTCCGGCGCGCTTCCCGAATTGGCGCTGACGGTGACGGTAAGGTAAAGGTTTTCGGTTATTGTAAGTTCGGTCCTGTCGGTTTGCGCCGAAATACTCAGGTAGGCAAACGCGCTTTGCGCGGACATGAAAGAGGCGGCAAGTATGAAGGCGGCCAAGGGGAGTGAATAGTGGCATAGTGGCGAGTGAATAGTGGCGAGAGTAGGGCAAAAGATAAACTTGAAAACATTTTTCAGACTATTCCGGAATTTCATAACGTTTATTCTTCTCTCTTTTTTTAATCCGTTATCGCAACTCTCGCCACTAACCACTAGTCACTCGCCACTTTCTTACTACCAGTCTTCACCGGTTTTTTCATTTTCCCGCTTTGACTTATTTTGAAAACGGGTGTTTTGAATTTCCTTATTCGCCGAGGATTTTTCTTTTTCTTTCATCATCTCAAGCAGGCGGTCAGCCTGCTCTTTGGCTTCGTCTTTCCTCTTTTTTTCTTTATCCTGACCTTCCTTTTTTTTGTCGTTATTTTTAGGGTTCTGTTTTTGTTTATCCTTCTGCTGCTGGTTCTTCTTGTTTTCCTGGAGCCGTTCCAGAGCCCTTTGAAGGTTGAATTTAGCGTTGTCGTCTTTCTGGTCTGAAAGCACGGCCACGCGGTAAGTATCAGCGGCTTTGCGGTAGTCGCCCTGCATAAAATAGGCATTGCCTTCGTTGTAGCGCGCTTTGCGGGCGAGCGCCGGAGCCTTGGCGGCGGCGGCCGCGTTGAAGGCTTCAGCGGCATGGCTGTAGTCTTCAAGGCGGTACAACGCGTCGCCGGAATTGAAAAGTATCTTTGAATTTTCGGGTTCCAGCGCTAAGGCCCTGCTGTAGTATTCGTGCGCGTTCGGATAGTCCTTTTTATTGTAGGCGCTGTTGCCTTTCCCCGCCAGTGTTTTGGCTTCAGAGGCCCAGAGCGTTTGGGAAATAGCGATGGCGGCCAAAAAGACAGGTGCCGCTTTTTTTAAAAAATTGAACCATTTACTGAATCTCAAACTTAAAGCCGCGGCGCGGTCTGTCCATCTTCCCCAAGGCTTTGAAGGGACGCGGTCCTGCGAAGCTATTGGTAAGCGAAGCAGACCTGTCGCTTCGGGATTCTCCATAAGCAGTAATTCTAGCAAAAGAGCCAGCAGGGCTAAAGTTAGCGGCCATTGGTAGCGGTTTTTATAAGTAGAGCGGCCGAAGCCCTTGGTTTTGGAGAGCGACAGCCTTGAAATGGCGGAGCGCAATTCTTCGCCCGCCGCGTCGGGGTCCGAGTAGCGAAGGTAGGCGCCGCCTGTCCGCGAGGCGATTTCCAGAAGTGTCCGTTCATCCAGTTTTGTCACCACGGTTTTGCCCGAAGGGTCTTTCTTGTACCCCAGAGTCGCGCCGCCGGCGTCGGTTTCCGCTATAAGCTCGCCTTCAGGCTTGCCTATGCCTATGGTGAAAATTCTAAGGCCCATGGCCGCCGCGTCCTTAATTGTCTGGTCAAGGTTCTTTGAATGGTTTTCCCCGTCGGTTATAAGCACCATCACTTTTTGTCCGGTGTAGTTTTGAAGCATGCGGCCTGAAGTTTCAATGGCGTCCGAGAGATCCGTGCCTTTTGACGGGAGCATGTCGGGCGCGAGAGAGGAAATAAAGTATTTGATGGCGTCAAGGTCGGTGGTGAGCGGACATTGCACATAGGCGCGGCCCGCGAACGCCACCACGCCCACGCGGTAATCGGGGAATTTATCAGCCAGAGCGCCAAGCATAAGTTTGGCGTTTTCAAGCCTTGAGGGCTTAAGATCTTTAGCCGACATGGACAGCGAAGTGTCCACCGTTACAACCAGGTTGCCGTTCAGGTCGGTTACCTGGGTAAGTTCCTTGCCCCATTGCGGACCGCTTGCCGCCGCGGCGGCAAAGAACAGGGCGGTCAGCATAAGGGTGTTCCGGGCCTTCTTGCGCGCCCAGCCTTTTTGCAGGCTCAAGCGCTGCAGGGTTTTTTTACCCAGCACTCTTTCAGCAATGGCAGATGCCGCTTTTTCGGCTTTAACGCGCAAAAAAACCATGGCCGCGAAAGCGGCGGCAAACCATATCGCCATCACCGGGTATTTAAAAAGTTCCATAATAAATTAGCGGCGCAGCAATCTAGAGGCAAAGCAATTTGGAGGCATGTTAGTTTTAAACGGATAGATCTTCAGGTTACTAAATTGCTTTACATCTGGACTCCTAAAAGTTGCCGTGCCTCTACAGTTCACGGTATTGTCCTTAAATAAGTTTTTTCAAGAATGAAAGTCAACGCCAGCAGGGCGAGCGCCGCGGCAAGCAGCGGCTGGTGCTGGTCCGAATAATTAGCGGCTTTTACTTCAAATCTGGTTTTTTCAAGAGAATTGATCTTTGCGTAAATCTGCTGCAGTTCAGGATAATTCGTGGCGCGGTAGAATTCCCCCCCCGTGGTTTTTGCAATCTCCAGCAGGGTGCCCTCGTCCAGGTCTTCGCTTATGGTGAAATAAGGCTGGAAGGGGTTGCCGGTGGGCACCTTGGCGGGGCCCTTGCCGGCTGTTCCTATGGCGTAAATTTTTATCTCGTAAGCGGCCGCGGTTTTGGCTGCGATCACGGGGTCGCTTATCAGGCCGGTGTTTGAACGGCCGTCGGTAAGCAGGATAATAACCTTGCTTTTTGACTTGCCGTTTTTCAGGTGGTTGACCGCGGTAGCTATGGCGTCGCCTATGGCGGTGCCGTCGGTTCTGGTCATGTGCAGATAAGCCGAGTCAATAAACTCCAGCGCCGAGGCGTAATCAAGAGTAAGCGGGCAGGCGAGCATAGCCGCTCCGCCGAAAACCACGGCGCCTATGCGGTCGTGGACGCGCTGCTTTATAAAGTCGGAGGCGGCGCTCTTTGCCGCTTCAAGGCGGTTGGGGGGTAAATCTTCCGCCGCCATGCTGGGGGAAGTGTCAAGGGCCAGCATTATATCCACGCCTTCAGCCGGCGGGATCCGGCCCCGCTCGGTTTTTTGGGGCCTCGCGAGCGCGAGCGTTAAAAGAACAAGGGCCGCCGCTCTGGCAAAAAAAGGAAAGAAAGAATACAGCCTTGTTTTGAATGTCGGCACCGTGGGCAGCGGTCTCGGTGAGCCGGCCGAAATAAATTTGGAGCCCCAGCGCGAACCGGCGTAGAGCGCGGCCGCGAGAATTGGAAGAAGCAGCAGCAGTGCCCAGGGGTTTGCGAAGTTCATGGACGAGCCTTTTCAACCTTATCCGTTTTTGTTCCGTTTTTAGTCTGCTCTATGGTTCCGTCTCCTGAGGCGGAACTGTCCGGTGTAGCCGGCGTCCGGCCGGATGGCGGGGTAAGTTCGCCAAGTATTTCCCGGAGCGCGGCCAGGTCGGAGTCTTTCTGCTGCGGCCTGAATTTAGCGAATTTAACCAGGTCTGAGCGTTCCAGCAGTTCCCGTGATTTTATAAGCGTTTGTACCGCGGCGCCGGTTTTTTTCAGTTCCTTTGAAAGGCCCGCCGTGGTCATTAAAAGGGCGTCCAGGGCGAACTGTTCTTTAAGGTAAAGCCGGAAGATGCCGGAGAATCCGATATAAAAATCTTTTATTTTCCCCTCCGCCCAAAGGTCCGACAAAGCCAGGGCTTCAAGGTTGTCCATGGCCCGCCTGTAAGGCGTGCGCGCGTCTTTTTGAGTTCCGGCTATTGAAGCCGCGGCGGGTTTTTTTCGCCTGGCATATAGAAAATAGCCAAGCGCGCATAAAGCGAGGAATGCCGCAATAAGCCATAACCAGGGTGTAAATTTAAGCGGCGGATGAATATCCCTGATATCGGCGGGTTCTCCGGTTTTGGCCTTTTCAAACAGAGGCTCTATTTCAAGCTGGAAGGACGGGCTTTTGGCTTCCAGCGCCACGCCGTTTCCTGAAAACTGAAAGGTTATTTCGGGGAAGGTGCTGACTCCGATAGAGAATGCTTCGGCCTCAAATTCAAACTCCGCGGCGGAAGCGCCGCCGGATTCTTTGGAAGACAGTTGTTTGATTTTCAGTATTTCAAAAAACTTGTTATCTATGGACGCGGTGTCTATTTTGACGGCGTAATTGCCGGCGTAAGAGGCCTCAAGGCGCAATTTAAAAGGCTCGGCCAGCTTTGGTTTTTTTGAAGGCGGTGTTATTTTAAATGAAACAGTCTGGGCGCCGGCTGTCCGGGCGGAGATTAAAAAGGCCAGAAAAAAAATATTCAGTAATTTCATGTCGGCTCTTCTTTCATAACTGCCTGGGTAGACAGGATTCAGAAGTCAGAATCGAGAATGGTGGAATCTTTCCTGTCACCGGTGTTTTAATTCTGACTACTGAATTCTGGCTTCTAACTTCCTCCCCCGCCCCCGTTACTATCTCCTTATTTTCTTCTGGCGCTGGCGAAAAAATTTAATTACCGGGTCGTAAATGTCGCGTTCCACGGGGATATCAATCCATTGCACTCCGGCTGAAAGCATGATCTTTTCCAGGTTTTTTCTTTCCCTTTCGGCCTGCGCGCGGTGAGCGCTTAGAAAAGCGGGGCATGAAAGGTCCGCGGCGCAGGCGTCCGGGCCGCCTTCAAGCCAGCCGGCGGTAAGTATTGCGTTCAGGCGCGGGAGGCATTTTTCAAAAGGATCGCTGATGGCCACCGGTATAAGATCGTGGCGCCGTGCCGTCAGGCGCAGTTCGCGGCTGAAGTCCGGGGCGTGGAAATCGGAAAGCAGGAAAACTATGCCTTTGCGCTTCATTATCTTGTTTACCATGGAAAGAGCTTTGGCGATGTCGGTGCCTTTATTTGCCGGCTCGTACGCCAGCAGTTCGCGTATAATGCGCAAAATATGGTTTTTGCCTTTTCTGGGCGGTATGTATAATTCCGCGCGGTCGGTAAATAAAAGCAGGCCGGTTTTGTCGTTGTTTTTCAAAGCGGAGAAAGCGAACATGGCCGCCAGTTCCGCCGCCGCCTCATTTTTAGAGCGGTCCGCGGAGCCGAAGGCCTGCGAGGCTGAGATGTCGCAGACTATAAGCAAAGTCAATTCGCGTTCTTCAACATAACGCTTAATGAAGGGTTTGGAAGAGCGGGCGGTAACATTCCAGTCTATGGAGCGTATGTCGTCGCCCGGCACATATTCGCGCACCTCCGCGAATTCCATGCCCCGGCCTTTGAAAACGCTCTGGTATTCGCCCGCGAAGGTTTCGCTTACCAGGCGGCCGGTTCTTATCTCTATTTGGCGGACTTTCTTAAGGATTTCAGCGGTGTTCATGAGAATAATAGTCGGAGCGTCGCAGAGTCTTGGAGTCACGAGTCGTAGATTCTCAGACTCTTGACTCTCAGACCCTTAGACTAAGCCTAAGGTACTTCTATCGCTTCAAAAACCGTTTTAAGAATGGTTTCGGAAGTAATGTTCTCGGCTTCCGCCTCGTAGGTGAGCAGTACCCGGTGGCGCATAACGTTAAAGCCGACGGCTTTTATGTCTTCCGGAGTCACATAACCGCGGCCTCCGAGGAAAGCGTAGGCTTTGGCCGCCTGAACCATAAAAATAGTGGCGCGGGGGCTTGCGCCGTAGAGTATCCAGGGTTTTATTTTTTCAAGCCCGTATTTTTCAGGGGTCCTGGTAGCAATTACCAGGTCCAGCACATAGTTTTTTATTTTTTCATCAACATAAACCTGGTCCGCGGTCCGTCTGGCCTTCAAAATTTGTTCCGCCGAAACTACCTGGCTGGCGGCGGGCACGTTTTGCCGGGCCATGAGGTCAAGCACTCGGGCTTCCTCGGATTTTGAGGGGTAGTTAACGTTAAGTTTCAGCATGAACCGGTCAATTTGCGCTTCAGGCAGCGGGTAGGTGCCTTCCTGCTCTATGGGGTTTTCTGTTGCCATTACAAGAAACAGTTCCGGCAGTTTATAGGTGGTATCTGAAATTGTTACCTGGCGCTCCTGCATGGCCTCAAGCAGAGCGCTCTGCACCTTCGCGGGAGCGCGGTTTATTTCGTCGGCAAGTATGATATTTGAAAATATCGGGCCTTTCCTTACGGCAAACGAACTTTCCTTGGGATTAAATACAAGCGTGCCCACAATATCTGCGGGCAGCAGGTCCGGAGTGAACTGTATGCGCTGGAAAGCCGCGGACACGGCCTGCGCCAGCGTTTTTACCGCCAGCGTTTTGGCAAGGCCCGGCACTCCCTCCACCAGCACATGCCCGTTGGCGAGAAGCCCCACCAGCAGGCCGTTAACCAGGTCCTCCTGGCCCACTAACACCTTGGCTATTTCTTTCCTGAGTTCCTGCACAAAAACAGAGTCTTCCTGTATTTGTCTGCTTAGCTGGGATATTTCCGAGTCCATGGCGGACCTCCCTGTTTAAAAATTAAGCCCTGAAACGGTATGTTACTCCATTTTAAAAAGAGGATGATTTCGTTGTCGCCTCTATTTCCCGCATTCGCTTCTCTTTTTCGGCCTGTATATCTTTACGGATGTTGTTAACGGCTTCAACGGTCTTAAGGCGTATTTCTTCGTCGTAATCGTTCATTACGGGGTTAAGCGCCGCGATGGCTTCCGGACTGGAAAAAGTGCCTATGGCTTCAACAGCTTTAAGGCGAGTTTCCTTATCGTAGTTGTTAATGGCGTAGGTAATGAGATTCAGACTGAGTTTGCTCTTGTCTTTAGCCAGCATGCTGATAATATTTTTTTTGACCTGGGATTCAGTTTCAGTTTCAAACATCTTTCGGATTATGCCCGGGACCCGTTCGTCCTGCACCTGCCAAAGCACATCCATGGAGGCATAACGCACCTTCTCGTCCGCGTCCTGCGTCAAAGCGCGCAGAGCTTCCAGGGTGGCGGGCGAAAATTTTGTCGGATAAATCCTTTCAGGATTGGGCGGCAGCACCGCCGTCTCCGCCTTTTTTATCTGTTCTTTTTTCAGCTCTTCTACCATCTCCTGGTGGCGCAGTTCGGCTTTATGCCGGTTGACCAGGTAATAGATGCCGCCGCCAAAAATGAGAAGCATTACTATCCATTTCATAGGGTTACCTTATAACTTTTTTTATTTCCAAATTCAGGCGTTGTTGCGCGCATGAACCGATTAAATAAATTTTACAATATATTAGTCAATATTATCCGTGATCCCGCGGTATTTGCAAGCGAGCGCCGGGGTTGGTATAATTGTCCGGGGTAAAGTTTCCGGCGCATTCAAGGAGGGCCGCTATTGTGGAAGATGAGAAATTAGTTTTTACTCCAGAAGAGCTTGGCGTCAATATGGCGCAATCCGAATTCCGGGATTGGCCGGCCCGCTTAAAGTTATTCCGGGAACAATTAAATATTGAAAAAGACACGCGGTCACATGAGCGGGCTTTTGAAATAGAGGCCGCGATATATATTTCCCATGAAGGGGTCTTTTCATTACGGGCAAACCGGAAATTCGGGTTTGGTGAAACTGAATTGCAACAGTTCGTTCAAGGCTTTTACGGGGCCATGGCGGAGCTTTTGGCCGGGCACGGATGGAAGGTAGAGGATCTGGGCAGCTGGGAACAAATCCGGGATGAGCGTTTCCGTGAATACCTTGATTTGACGGCTGATTTAACGGCAGGCGGCGATAAGTCCGCTCCGGGCGTTAAATTGGGGCGCGCTTTCATAACACACGCTCTTCCAACGTTAAAGCCGTCAGATGCCGAAATGCTGATTTTAGGCGACGCCATAAATTTTCACGCGGCGTATCACATCGCCGAGTTTACAAAAGAAATGCAGGAAATAATGGCTGCCGGAAAGAAATTGTTATGGCAAAATAATGAGACCCCGGACGGGCCCGTAACCGCGGGGTTTAACGAACGTTTCCTCGCTTATGTAATAGACGCGCTTCCTTTCGTGGCGGTTTGTTACGCCTCTTTCAGTCTGCTGCTGAAAAAGGGGCTGCTCAGCTATTCCGTTCCGCTTGAATCCAAGTGGAAATTTTTGTGGATACTGGCGTATCTGGTTTACGAAACCGTGCTGTCTTCCGGCGGGCGGGCCACCCTGGGGAAATTTATAATGGGCATCAGGGTTAAGGCCGCGGGCCGCGCCGGTTCAGGTCTGGAAGATCTTGGCTTTTTTAAGGCGTTATTGCGCTCACTCGCCTATTTCTTAAGCGCTTTCACGCTGAACCTGGGCTTTCTGCTGGCTTTGTTTACCCGCAATAAACGCGCCCTGCATGATTATATCGCCGGCAGCAGGGTGGTAAGCCTGCGCGAGCGGGGGGATGCGGCCAACGGTCTGATAATGGGCCTGTCCTGGGCGCTTATGGCGGTTTTTTGCTGGTCCTGGATAAACCAGTATGTGCTGAAAATGACGCCATTTGAGAAACGTCAGGTGATAACCGCCTACACAACTATTTCCAAGCTGGGCGTGCTTGAAAAAATTTATCTTAAGGAAAACGGGTACTATACGAACGACCTGAAGCGCCTGGCGGCTATTACCGGCAATGTTAAGGCCGTGCGCGCCGAACTGCTGAAAAATCTTGCGGATAATTCTCTTTCCATTGCAAGCGATGGCAGGGGCTATATTATTACCGCCAAGGCCCGGAACTGGCGCAAGACCGAAGTTCAAGTGACCTCTCCCCCCCCGCCGTCCGCGCCCTGAAACTTTCAACTGCACAGGCAAAAAACCCCGCCGGAAAGCGGGGTTTTTTATGGGTATCAACCCGAAAATTGCAGTTGAAGTCGGTTTTAATTGACAAGCTTGCTGATAAAAATATCCACAGCAATTTTCAGGTTAGGTGGCAGGCCGCAGGTGGCAGGTAACAGGAAAAGACTGCAACCTGAGACCTGATACCTGTAACCTCTCGAATTCCAGCTGAGGAATTCGAGTTAACGCGTGCGCTGTTTTTCCGAGCCGGTCTGGCAGACCAGACAATATCTGGCTGAGGGCAGGGCTTTTACGCGTTTTTTTTCTATCGGCTGCTTGCAATGCTCGCAGACGCCGTATGTGCCGTTTTCTATTTTGCGCAAGGCAGCTTCTATATCTCCCAGATCCGTCATTTCGCTGTCTGAAAGCTCAAAAAGTATTTCTTTTTCAAGGCTTTGGGACGCCTGGTCTATGGCGTCTCCCACTTCAGTTTCAGGCAGATCCAGTTTTTTCTTTTCCTCCATGGTCTTTGAAATGGAGTCTTTCATTTTCCCAAGCAGGAGAGCGGCGCTTCCCACCTCCGTTTTGGAAAGAAAAACCGGGCTTTTCCGGGCGATTTTAACGGCCGCCTTTTTAACCAGGCGGTTAGCGGTTTTTTTAGTTCGTTTAACGGGCTTTTTAGCTGCTTTTTTTGCGGTCTTTTTCATATTTATATTTATGCTCCTGGTGAACAGATACTTAGATGACGTACAAAAGCTTTCATCCTTTTAGCGGGCGCGGTTAGTTTTTAAGGTTATAGAATTTATAATATTCAGCTCTGGATGTCAAATACAAAAAAAGTTTTGAGAGTTATGGAGTTCAGGCGGCCGGGAACTCTTTAACTCTTCAGAACTTTCTAACTCTCAAACTCCGGTTATTTTAAAGATATCCCTTTCATCTTGGTGAAGATTGAACGGTCCCTGCGCTCGAATATGGGGCTGCGGAAAGGGAAGTCAAAGGTAAGCGATATTCTATGCGTGCTGCCAAGCTCCCCCATGGGCACGAAGGCATAGTCAAGCGAGAAAAAATGCAGCGTGGCGCCCACGCCCGCGGAAAATCCGCTAAGGCCGTCCGTGATGCGCTGGGTGTTAAGTCCGGCGCGTACGCACAGGCGGGTCAGTTCGTTAGGCTGGGAGGCAAGTTCCGCGCCAAAAAGGAAATTAGGTTTATTCTGTTTTGGGAACAGCACATCGGTAGTAAAAAGCATATTGCGGAAGGGGTTTATCGCGGCGCCCAGTTTCGCCGTAAGAGGAAGCGGGTTTGATTCCTGATCGTAGCGCATTCCCTGGCCGAAATTCGTTACTGTAACCGCCAGACGGTAGGGGATGTTAGTGAAATTGTATGTCATCAATCCGAAATCTCCGGCGAAGCTTTTAGCGGAGTCCACTATTTTTGAGTTTATGTACTTGACCGAAACGCCCATGGAAACATCCATGTCTCTGTCTGAAAACTCAAGTATGGCCTTGCTGTAAGAAAGCGTGAACACCTGGTCCTTCGGGGAGAAGGTGCCGAGCTTATTGCTGTCTATGTCGGTATGGTCAATGGTGCCTATATCGGTAAACAGCGCCGATACGCCGATCACCGAATCGTAAGAAAGACGCTGCGCGTAGGCCGCGTACTGGTAGTTGATATCGGCCACATACTGGGTACGCATGAAAACTGCTGAAAGCTTCGGTATCTGCACCAGTCCCGCCGGGTTCCAGTATATGGCGGACGCTTCTTCGCTGACGGCGGAATAAGCGCCTCCCATGGCCGAGGCTCTCGCCCCGACGGGAAGGTTAAGAAAATCGGCGCTGGAGGTTCCGGCCGCTTTTGAGGAGAAAGCGGCGTCTTCGGATTTAGACAAAACTTCCGGCGGGGAGATGAGGACGGCCATAGCGGCAATTATCAGCGCCGCTGTTTTTAATTTTTTGCCGGTTGAGCTTCTCATATATAGATCCGTCCGCCGCTTTCTTTCCTGAATCCTGATACTCCTCTACCCTAAACCCTCTCCCCTCTACCCTTGTTTACCTTTCCACCGCTATTTTTATAATTTTCTTTCCGGCGCTGGAATCTATCGCCGCGAGATAAATTCCGCTCGCGGAGCGCATGCCCGATTTGTTCGCGACAGGCCAGACCAGGTTGCCGTCGGCCCCGGCCGCGCCTTCCCAAATCTTGTCGCCGGAAAGGGTATAAATCCTGATTTTGGAAAAAGCCGGCATGTTTATTATGTGCACAACCGGCGGCTGTCTGTTGACATAGATGGGGTTCGGGTAAACACGTACATTGCCCAGGTTTGCGGCGGCGGTGCTTAACATCAGCTGGAAAGTGCTGAAGTGATCAAGTGTGGCGGTTATGGTCCTCGGGTTTGTGTTATTGCTGATGATGGTTTCCAGCGGCAGGCATTGCCCCGTACGCGCGTTATAGCGGCCCATTACGAGCCTTGCGCGGTTAGCGTCTATTCCGGCGTTGGATTCGGCGCTGCTGTAGGAGAAATTGATCGTGACAGGCGCCTGCGGCTGGGCGTTGCCTTGCGTAAATATTTCAAATTCAATAGGTTTTCCTCCCGCAAGCCAGTTGCATAAATTGGTTCCGCTGGACGAAAAAGAGGAAATAGCTATTTGGGTGGCTCCGGCAAAAGAGGCTGCCGGCACGCTCAGTGATATCTCCCGGCCGGAGGGCAGGACTCCATGAATAACCGTGTCTTTTGCGGGATCGCTGAGCCCGCCGATGGAGCCTGCCGGCGCGTTGCCGGGGCCCGATAAAGTCAGCACATTGGGAGTGCTCATGCTGTCGGCTGTTTCTATCAAACCGTCCAGGGTTATGTTCTGGGCGTCGCTGTTTTTGGGGTCGCCGTTGCGGGCCGTTACTTTAAAATCATATGTGGTCTGGGTCAGCAGGCCGGTTATCGCGTATGTATTGCCCGTGAAATGATACGGAATTGACGGGGATATGTAACCGAATGAAATATAAGTTGACACTGAAACAAAAGAGTCGGTGGAGCCTACAAGTTCATATATGGTTTCCGGCGAATTATCCAGGGCGCTCCAGTTTATGGTGACGCCTGACATGGAAATTGAAGACGGATACGGCTGGTCCGGAGGCCGGGCCCTTGTGTATACTGAGCCCAGGTTCAGCGGAGCGGCCGCCTTAGTATCTCCATTATAGGCGGTTACCTTTGCGTAATACCTGTAGTTCGGCAGCAGGCCGGTGTAAAGCGCTGTGCTGCCGGTAACGTGCGTTACGGAAGAGCCGGTAAAATCGCTTTTCAACGAGAGCGCCACTTCGTAGACAGTCATGGATGAATTACCGTTGGTTACCCAGTTTGCGGTAAGTCTGTCCACGCCTATGGCGGTAAAAGCGTTGGCAGCGGGAAGGGGCGTGACAGCTTTGGTGTATACACTTCCTGAACAGGAGAAAGGGCCGCTGATCCAGTTGTCGATGGGACTAAGAATATGCTTTTCCGCTCTTACGCACACCGAGTGCGCGGTATTGGTGGAAAGATCCGCCTGCGTGTAAGAGTTGCCGTAAATGGAAGAGCTTATAAGCACGCCGTCAGTTCCCGTTGCCAGAGTGGCGTCATAAAGCGAGTAGGCGGTGGCGCCCACGGAGGCGTCCCATGACCAGAATAGATCCGACATGGTACGGGCGCTGCCCTGCAGGTTTGAAATATTACCCACTGTTGTGGTGCTGGCCAGTGCGCTGAAACCGGTGGTCAGGCCGGCGCTGTTCATCGCCCTGACCCTGAAGGAATAATTTTTATTTGGAGTCAGGGTGGTAATGACGGCGGAAGTACTCAGGTGAATATTTGAGAACGGGATTGGCGTTGAGATATTGGCCGAGTAAGCGAACGGGAGTTCCCCGTCCGATTCTGACTGCTCGTAAACTGAAAGTTCGTACGGGGTTTTGGGAGAGTTTCCCGCGGGGCTCCAGGTGAGGTCGGCGGTTTCAAAACTTGCTGTTGTAACCGTAAGGCCTGTAGGCACCGCGGCGTAAGTGTAGTAGGTGCCGCTGCGGCTGAGCGGTCCGTAACCGCCCAGATTATAAGCGCCGACGGCTATTGAGGCCGCGGTATTCGGAACAAGGCCGGTTTGAACGTAGGAGACCTGGGAAGCGGGTACGTAGGTAGCCGTGGCTATAAACAGATTGTTGCTTGACGAAAAAATAGCGTAGCCGTTAACCTCGCCCGCGATAGTGCCAGAATCCCAGGTCCAGGTAACGGAACTGTTAACCGCCGTGGCTAAAATATTTCCCGCAAGTCCTGTGGGCCTGGGAACTGTAACCTGTACCACGCGCCCGTTGGAATACTGTCCGTTCGCCGCGGTCCTGGCGTAATAATAGCCGTATGGTATTGCCGCCGCGTTGGGCGGCAGCGTCACCGTTATGGAGGAAAGAGTATTTACCCAGGAAGGGTTGAGCTCAGTCGGGGTTGTAAAAGTTTTATAAATGCCGGTGGTCAGGTCTATAAGGAATCCGCTGGCGGCGTCCATGGCTTGTAAATAGACCCGCGGGTTGTGGAAAGATGAATTGGCGGATCCCGCTCCGCCGCCTGAAGCTTCGGTTATGCCGTGAAAATTAGTGGCGTCGCTAAGCAGGGTCATAGGCTGCCCTCTGCCCAGGTAGTCCACAAATCCCCATTTTCCGGTGGCCGAGTCCAGCGCGGCTGTTGAAACATGCGGATTTCTATTTTTAGGCTCCATGCCGTATATGTCGGGGCTGCTACCGGCAAAATAGACGGATTGTACGCTGTTTAAATATTGCGTTCCGTCCCAACCGCCTATTATGTACACATTGCCGTTAAGAGCCAGGACAGCGGTATGGTTTTGCCTGCTGACGGCGTTGCCGTATTCCCCCCATACGTCAAAATCCGTAGTGTACAGGTCGGCTTCCGAGCGGACGCTTCCCACCGTTTCGCCGCCGGTCAAAAGAATTTTCCCGTTGGTAAGCAATGTCGCCTTATGATTGGCGCGTTCATGTTCCATATCGCCGGATGTAACCCAGGCGCCGGTGTATGGCGGCTGCAGCAGTTCTGTTGATACCAGAGGGCCGCCGCCATTACTTCCGCCGGCGACTAGAACCCTGCCGTCCTTTAAAAGTATGGCGGTGTGGGAGTATCTCGCGGTGTTCATATCCGGGCTTGCGATAGCAGTCCAGTTCCGGGCGGCACTGTCGTATATCTCGGTGGTTTTTAGCGCCGGGCCGCTGATACCTCCGGTGACAAGCACATTGCCGTTGTTCAGCAGAGTGGCCGTGTGCTGCGAGCGGGTGGCGTTCATAGCGCCTACTGTCTGCCACGCGGCCGCGGTAGAGATAAATATCTCGGACGCGGTGTTGGAGGAGCCGCCGGCCACAAGCACATTGCCGTCGGGCAGCAGGGTGGCGGTGTGATTCTGGCGAGTAACGGACATGCTTTGCGTAAGCCTGAATCTCTTTATATCCGGATAATAGATCTCGGCGGTCGCAACGGCGGCGTAGCCGGTAGTGCCGCCGGTAATCAGAACGGTTCCGTTGGGCAGCAGGGTGGCGGTGTGACGTGAGCGTTTTGAGGACATGGAGCCGGTATAGTTCCATTCCGTAGACGTGGTTAAATAAAGTTCGCAGGAGTCGGACGTTCTTACTCCGTCCGAGCCGCCGCAGGTAAGAATGGAACCGTCCGGCAGAAGGGTGCTGGTGTGAGACACCCTGTTTTCCTGGAGCGGCTGCTCATCGGTCCAGCCGCCGTTTTGCGCCGGATCCGGCACCGGTATAACTACATACCCGGTGGTGGAAGCGGTGAAGGTTTTTGCGCCGCAGTCCGTGCCTGGATCACTCTCGCAGTTCCTTCCGCCGATTATCAGTTCATCTCCGGCGGGAGTCACCATATACGTGTGGTTAAATAACGGCAACGCGGAATCGTAAGCGGGGTTTGTGGTATCCCAGGTGAAATTACTTGGGTTGAACCCGAGACTATTGGAGAAAATCATCTCTCTTATAACTATACTGGAGGTGGTAATATTGTAATCTGTTTCGTACTGCACGCTTACAGAGCTTACTGCGGTAGTTGAAAAGACAACCGTGCCCACAGGGAGCAGCAGTTGAGTCTCACTTATAAAATCCCCCGCCGCGGCTCCGGGTATAAGAGTACCTACCGGCAGACCGTCCAGCGGCGCCGTACTGGCCGACATGTAAACTTCCACAGTTCCGTTGCTGCCAGGTGCGGCGGTATATGGAAAGGTGAAAGAGGGTATGATGGTGGGGAGAATGGTTTTAGATAAGAAAGCGTCTCCGTCAACTACTCTGCCGTCAACCGGGCGGCTTAACTGCAAATTGAGCAGAAGATCTATGGTTGAAGTGGAAACCAGCGGGCATACCGTTTTATCATTGTAGTCCGGTCCCACGCACGAAGGAAGATCAACCCACAGAGTGCTGCCGGGTTCAACTTTTGCGGAACTGTCGAAGAATGTGGGGATTATGTTCCCGTAGCCCCTGTCCACGGCCACTCTGCCGGAAGTCCCTAGAGCCGCTGCGTGAGAACTGGTGCGGTACGGCATTACAGAATATGAATTCCCGTTTATAGCAACTCTGACACCGCTGGAATCAAAAAACTCGGCGCCATCCAGATAGCCGTGGCTGCCGGCATTTTGAGCCGCTACGCCCGGAACATTGCGGTTGGCGTAATACCAGGCTTCTTCCGTGTTACTGTTAAAAAAGTTACCGGCATTGCGGCCGCCGGTTATCATTATTATACTTCCGCCGTTAAGCGTTGTTATTGCGTGATACGCCCTGCCCTGCAGAAGTCCGTCGTAGGCGCTATCCCAGCTGCCAGGGTCAGTGCCAGTGTTGTATATTTCGTTGCCGGCAAGATAGGTGAAGGTGGACTCCGCACTGTTCCACTGCATACCTCCGGAAATAAAGATGTTCCCTGAACTCAGGGAGGCGGCCGCGTGGTTCATCCTGGAGTTGGCCATGGAGGCGGCCGCCTTGAAGTACGGTGGAGCGACCGCTTTTACATTGAAAATTTCACAGGTGTTGGTTGTTACCGGGGGATAAGCGGCGGTGGTCTGGCCGCCGCAGATAAGGACACTGCCGGAGTTCGGGCCTTTGTTTATAAGAGTGGCTGTGTGCCCGCCGCGCGCCGACAGCATGTTGCTTCCCACGGCTGACCATGAATTGGTCCGGTTGTCAAAGAGGAACGCGGTGTCCAGCGGTGTTCCGCTATTAAATCCCCCCGCGATAAGTACCTGCCCGTCGCCAAAAACCGTGGCTGTGTGCGAGGAACGGCGTACTGTAGCGGCAACACCGGGCAGGGAAGCGGCCGACTCAAAAGCTGTTTTGGAGGTGATATATATTTCCGCGGTCTCAGTGGGTACGTTGCCGGAACCGGTGACGCCGCCTACCACCAGAAAATTTCCGTCCGGCAGAAGAGTGGTGGTGTGACTGTGCCTTCCTGTTGAAAGCGCCCGCGCCTGGGATAAAGCGCCAAGCGACAGGATGGCCGCGATAAGTATGGTTTTTCCGAGATTCATATTAAAGCCAATCCTCTGGAGACGCCGTTTCAAAAGCCTATGGCCATTAAACGGCCTGAAATATTGTAAACTTTTGATGTTACAAGTTTGTTAAATCGGTTTTACAACTTTCCCCAACAGGCTGGATTTTGGGGTTTAAGATCCCAGATTTCAATACTCAAGAATTGAAGACTTAAAGCTTAGAAATTGATATTTTGGATTCTTTTCTCCGGTAGAGGCATCCGCTAATCCAGCGGACGTCCGTCCGCCACTACTGCGTTGGCGGACAAGTTGCCCGCCGGTGCTGTGTGGCGGGCAATTCTCTTTTTATCTCCGACCGCTTACTTTACCTCAACTATGGACTCGCCTACCGCCGTTTTCGGCTTGCCGGGATCTAAGATCTTTTTGCCGTCCACAGTGAAATGGTAAATATAATTGCCGGGCAGGATATAAACCTCCGCCTTCCATAACCCGTTTTTTCTGGCCATTTTCACCTCTTTCCAGCTGGTGAAACTGCCGGCTATGAAAACGGATCTGGCGGAGGCGTTCTTATACTCAAAATGAGTTTTGACAGCCTTAACTTTTTGCGGTTCTTCTTTAACCTGCGGCATGGCCCCGCCACCCGCTCGCTCCGCGTCGGCGGGCTCTTTTGGTTCCGAAGCAGGCGGCAGGGGGGCTTGCGCTTCAGTGACGATTTCAGGCGCTGGTAAGGGGACCGACCGCCCTATTTCAAGCGTATCTTTGGCGAAATGCAGTATGAGGTGGTTATAGATAGTGTAGCCGCTAAAAGCGGCGGCGCAGAAGCTTACAAGCGCGGCAAAAGCCCAGAAAGTTTTGGATTTATTCATAAAGTAAATTGCCTTCTACTGCCATATCTGAAAACTGAGCGGGCGATGGGAATCGAACCCACGTCTAAAGCTTGGGAAGCTCTCGTTCTACCATTGAACTACGCCCGCACAAAAAACAAGTTACAAGTCACAAGTCACAGGTCACAAGTAAGAGGTCATAAGGTCACAAGCCTGAAGAAGTGGCCAGTGGCGAGGGTTGTGGGTCGGCATTTGATTTGCGACCTCTAACCCCTGACTTCACGCTTTTGGTAATTCTACCTAATACCCGGAGGCTTTTCAATTTGACTCAGGGTGTTTTATCAATTTAAGGAATTCTTCACGCACCCGGTTGTCTGTCTGGAACACGCCAAGCATGGAACTGGTAACGGCGCGCGAGGTGGCGTTTTTAACACCCCGCATGGTCATGCAAAGGTGCTGCGCTTCCATCACTATTCCCACGCCTTTGGGCTTTAATTTATTCTGGAGGGTATCCGCTATCTGGGTGGTCAGACGTTCCTGCACCTGCAGACGCCTTGAAAAAGCTTCCACCAGGCGCGGTATTTTAGACAGGCCTATTATGCGGCCGTCAGGAATGTAGGCAAGGTGAACTTTGCCGAAAAAAGGCAGCATATGATGCTCGCACATTGAGTAGAAGGAGATGTCTTTTACCATCACCATTTCCTTATAGTTAACTTTAAAGAACGCGCCGTTAAAAACCTTGTCTATGTCGGCTGAGTAGCCGCAGGTTATTTCCCTCAGAGCTTTGGCCATCCTTCGGGGTGTTTTTTTCAGCCCTTCCCTTAGAGGGTCTTCCCCGAGTTGTTTTAAAAGTTCCCGCACAGCGGTTTCAAGTTTATCTTCCATGAATATGATTTTACTATATGAGAGGGGCGTAGGAAAATGCAAAATGCAAAGTGTAAAATGCGGAATATAGAAAAACGGACCGCGTGAAGGCGGCCGTTTTTTATAAGCGCTGAAAGGCTTTGAAAATTATTTAGAAACTATGTAGAGCCATCTGCTTGTGGCTGTCAGCTGGTTCAAAGAGGACTTAAGATATTTAATGTCGGTTGAAAGTTGTTCCATGGCCCGTTGTTCTTCCAGCAGCTGGGCAATGTTTTTGCCTCTTGCTCCCCCGCCTTTTTTAGCGGAAACGGCGTCCCGCATCGCCGCTTTTTTGTTTTTCGCGGAAATGGATGAGGCGAGCAGCCTCACGCGGTTCACTTTTTTATTCATCTTGGAGCTGTAGCTCAGAATGGTTTTGGTATAGAGGGAAAGATTAGATTCGGGCTGAATTTCGGTTAACTGGATTTTATTGAGAGCGGTCACATGATCCAGGTTCCCTTTTATCATTTTCAGGCTCAGGCTTAAAGCAAAAATGTCCGCGGCCGCGGGTTTGGCGTTTGGAGTATCAAGAGTTTCAATCGCTTCGTCCAGATATTCATCCTGGCGCACCAGCCGAAAAAGGATATCTTTCATCCGCTTTACTTTCGCTTCCTGCTCGGGTGAGACACTGGCCTGTCGCGGGCCACTGGCGCTGTCCGCGACTGAGACACTGTCCGCCTTAGGCGGACGCGGGCCACTGGCGTCGTCCGCGACCGTGACAGCCGTATTGGCAACGCCTTGAACCGGTTGTTTTGGGGTGACAACAGAGCCGAAAGAAAAGGACGCGCCTAAAACCGTAATTATTGCCGCATACGCCGCTGGTTTTAATATCATGCCTTCCTTAAAAATTAAGTTCCGCCTGGTTATAGTATAGCCGCGCAAAGCCTTTCGCGCGTAGGGCATAAGTGCAAGTTTGCGGCAACAAAAGGCCCATAATGTTTTGGGACTAAAGGCCCATTAAAAAACATGGGCGAGGTAACCGGTATCCGGTAATCAGTAGGAGGATTATCGGTGGTTTAGTAAGCAGTTACCGGTCACTGGTTACCGATTACCTCTGCATGCTTCTGTCTACGGTCATTGTTTTTAGCGCGCGCAGGGCCTGGGAGCGGTTTTTTATTTTGCCTTCAAACTGCAGAAGCTGCGTTTTTTCAAGTATTTCCCCCACCCGCGGGCCTTCCTTTATCTTCAGCGTCCGTATCACATCATGGCCGTCTATCAGCCGCGTAGTGCGCAGTTTGATGTTCTTTTTTACATAAACCCTGACAAGCAGGTTCAGCACCTGCAGAAAGCGCACGGTTTTTTTCAAGCCGTTATACGGCAGCCCGCCTTTTGGTATGGGCAGAGGACTTTCTTGTATTCTTTCTCTCACCTTTACAAGCGCAGGCTGTGAAATATAGCTTGCGTGATCCGCCCAGGAAAGTATAAGCAGGGGCACAGTGTATTCTCCCATTATCCGGAAAAACCTGAAAATAGCCCTGTCTGAAATTATGGCGTTTGAGGCAAGGTTTCCGGGCCGCAGGTGCCGCCCCACAATATTGGATACCAGGCGTATGTCTTCGCGTGAAAAGCGCAGGTCCGCCATAAGCCTCTCGCACATAAGCGCGCCGTGTTCCTCGTGGCCGAAGAACCTCAGGCGCCCTTTGAAAACGGCTGCTTTCGGGGGTTTGGCGACATCATGCAGAAGAGCCGCGAGCTTCATCACGGCGGGCTTCCTGAAAAACTCCGTTATTTTTTTGTATCCGGGAATGTTCGCGGGGATGTTTGCAAAAAGATAATCCATCCTTTCCACCACCCGAAGGGTATGTTTCAACACGCCGCCATGACCGTAGTAAACGACAGCGCAGTGTTCCTGAGCGGACAAATCGGGGAAAATGGCGCAAAGAAGGCCGGCCTTGTGCATGAGGCCGAGCCAGTAATGCGAGCGGGTGTTTTCCAGCAGCAGTAATAATTCATCATGTACTCTTTCGGGGGCCGATTTGTTTATAAGGCGGGCGCAGCGTTTTAAGTCCCTGAGCGTGGCGGGATTTATTTTAAAGCCAAGCCGGGCCGCCAGACGGAAAGCCCGGAGGGTCCTTAAAGGGTCTTCACTGAAAACTTCGGGGCTTGCCGCCTTAAGCTCTTTTTTGGACGCGGACTTAAGCCCTCCCAGAGGGTCAATTATTTTTTTTATGTCCACAAGCGGCAGGCGCAAGTCGCCGGATTTATTATCAATGGCGAACCTGAGCGAGCGCTCAAGCGGCAGTGCCATGGCATTTACGGTAAAATCCCTTCTTTGCAGGTCCTCCGCGAGATTAGCGCCCTGGTACGGCGCTATGTCAAGCTGCAGGAAAGGGGCTCTTCTGGTTTTAAGCCGATAAACAAGGTTTTCCGCGTCCAGCGGAAAACAGGCGGCGTTTAATTTCCGGGCGAGTTTAAAGGTATTTGCCTTGAAGCGCGGCCCGCGTGGAACGGCCATATCTATATCTTTGAAACTCTTTTTAAGCGCGGCGTCCCTGAGCGCTCCGCCGACCAGGTAAGCCTCGTTAAAGATGTCAAGTATGTCGCCGCAAAGATTTTTCATGATACTCTTTACCACGTAAAGTAGACAGAATCCAGTAGTCAGGATTCAGAACAGCGAAATCTTTCTCATTGGCTATGCTTATTCTGACTACTGAATTCCGACTTCTGGCTACTTGCATAATTATGACATTTTCACTCTTTTTTCAATTTCCTGTTTTATAAGCGCGTGTTTAAGCACTTTCTGCAGGGTGTTTTTAGGCAGACTTTCAACTACCTCAACTTCTTTAGGACGCTTGTATGGGTCCATATTGGCCTTTATGTGAGCCATAACTTCATGTTTGTCTATTTCTACTCCCTGCTTCGCCACCACAAAGCATTTCATGGTTTCGTTGCCGTCCTGGGCAGGCAGGCCGATAACCGCCGATTCCTGGATTTTTGGGTGGTGGTTTATAATCTGCTCAAGCTGGGCCGGAAACACCTTAAGGCCCTTTACTATTACCATGTCTTTCTTGCGGTCGCGGATGAATAAAAATCCCTCTTCATCAAGCACGCCGATGTCGCCGGTTTTCAGCCAGCCGTCGGCGCTGAAAAGTTCTCTGGTGGCCTCGTTATTGTTGTGGTAACCGCTGGTTATATTGGGGCCCCGCACCAGAATTTCGCCTTCTTCCCCCCCTTTGAGGTCGCGTCCGCCTTCATCCACTATTTTTACGGTTATACCGGGAAGCGGTTTTCCCACCGAGCCGTGCTTGCGGGAGTGCGGCAGGTTCACGCTTACCACGGGGCTGGTTTCGGTGAGGCCGTAACCCTCCAGAAGCGGTATTTTAAAGATCCTCTCAAAGGAGTTCCTCATCGCCGTGCTTAAAGGGGCCGCGCCGGAAAGGCAGAAGCGCACAGCGCGCAGGCTCCAGTATTTCAGGAAAAACTTTTTAAACCCTCTGGCTTCCTTCGCGAGTACGCCGTAAATCTGCGGCACGGAAATCATTATTGTAACACCTTCCCTGCCCATGGCCTGAAGCCATGGTTTGGGCGGGGTAATGCTTTTTACTATCACCGTTTTAGCGCCCAGCATTATGGGCAGTATAACATCCGTTGTCCAGGCGAAGGTGTGGAACATCGGCAGAAGACACATGAAGATGTCTTTGGGTGTGGGTTTAAAGCCGTCGATGGCCGCCCTGGCGTTTGAGATAATATTGGAATGCGTAAGAAGCACGCCTTTGGGGTGGCCGGTGGTGCCGGAGGTGTAGAGTATGGAGACCACATCGCCGCCGCAGGCGCAGGTGTTCCGCGTTTGCGGGTGATAATGCGCGTGATTAAGATATGGCCAGAATTCCACTGTCCCTGTTTGGTCAGGGCAATCCGAGCAAATTGTAAATTTAAGGCCGGGCAGCCGTTTTTTCACGTTCGTGTAGGGTTTTAAAAATTCATTTTCCGTAACCACGCCTTTGGCGTTTGAATTTTCAATGATGTATTGTATTTCTTCTTCCTTTGATACCATGAAATTTATGGGTACGCTTACCGCGCCCAGTTTGCCGAGCGCGAAATAAGAAATTATAAATTCAGGGGAATTACGCAGCGCTATGGCCACGCGGTCGCTCTTCCTGATACCCAGCTGCCAGAACATGTCTGCCGAGCGGTCCACGGCGCGCTTAAGTTCCCCGTAGGTAAGCCGCCGGCCGCCCGCTACGGTCTTGGCTAGTGTCACGAAGGCAGTCTGCTCCGGCTTTTTGGCGGCCGAATGAGAGAGCATTGAATAAAGGTCTTTAGGTCTGTTCATCATTAACTATTAAAAAACGTTATAAGCTTTAAGCCGTATGCCATAAGTTTTAGATACAGCTATTGCCATATGCTTTAGGCCATCCGCCATAGGCTTTATTTAGGAAGTTCCTTTACGACTTAAGATAAGATTTCTGCGTATGGCCTACAGCTTATAGCCTATGGCTTATGGCAATAGCCGTATCTAAAACTTATGGCGATAAGTGTTACTTACTCCCTTCCTGCCTCGTGGACCTGTATGTAGCGTCTGGCAAGTAGCAGGCCTATGGGCGACAGCAGCGCCATTGATCCGACTATCAGCCAGATCATCTGCGAGTTGCGGGGCCCCTCGGCCGGGCAGTAGCGTGCCAGCAGGAAGCCGGATATGGAGCCGACTATGAACTTTGCGAAAAAATATGGCAGCATGGAAAGGGCCATGTAGGAACCTTCTTGTCCCTTTGGCGCGATAGCCGCCGGGTATTCGTAGAGGCGCGGGGAATAGAACGACTCGCCTACGGAGTAGATAACCACACATAGCACGATGGCCACATAAAGCGGGTTCACCGGGCCGGCGAGCCCAAGCCATGTGTGGCCGATAATGTTCCCCAGCCAGCCGTCGGCCAGATTCTGGAACATGGCCGGCGGTACGGCCATAAAGAACACCGACAACGCGGCAATGGTGGTGCCTATTACCACCGCCTTGTAGGCCGTGAAGCGCTGGGTGAGCGCCCCTATCACCGGCGCCAGTATAACTACTATAACGGCATTGAGCAGTCCGAAAATATGGCCTATGGGCGCTCCCTCCCCGAGTTCGCGTATGGCAAATTTAGGGAAGGTGTAGTACATGTGATAAAGGATAAGCTTTACAAACACCACGAAGCCGAAGAAGGCCAGAAAGCGGTAAAAGGTGGGCTGGGTCCAGAGGCTTGCGAAGATACGCTTCCAGTCTTTCAGCGCGTCGCGGCAGGAAAGGAAGAAAGCGCCCAGGAAGGATTGCCCTGAATATTTCGTCTGTTCCGGATTTATTTTAACCCCTTCGTCTGTGGCCTCTACTCCGCCGCGCAGGCCGAAGTAGATAATAAGCAGGTTTGGTATGGTAAACAGCAGGCTGAGCAGGATTATGGTCTGGTAGGTGCTGATCTGGAAACCGGCGTAGGGGATGGTATAATGGCCGTATTCGCCCAGGCCCGCGCGCACTTTATCAAAGGTCCAGGCGGCCACCGCAAAACCCACATTCATCATGGAATAGTAGATGGAGAAGGCTATGGAGCGCTGTTTTGTGGAGGAGAAACGCCTTACCGCCGCCACCATCACCGGGGTCTGCAGGGCTTCGCCGAGGGCCAGGGGAAGCAGGCCCAGCGGCAGGGCTATCCACGGGGCGGAGAAAAAGGACATCACGAAGCGTGCCAGCACGCAGAGGCCGAAGCCGGCGAGCAGGGATTTGCGTATGCCTACCGCATCCACCAGCGAACCCACCATTACGGTAAAGATGGTCAACACTGAGGACCAACTGGCGATTACGAAGCCGGCGCTCTTGTCGCTCATGCCAAGGTCCGAGGACAGCCAAAGTCCCAGCGTGGAAGTTCCAACGAGCCCGTAGGCGATAATGGTAAGAATCTTGGTCCCGAAGATCAGCCACAGTTCGCGCACCGCGCCGCTTAGAACCATGAATTTCCCGATAAACGACTCTTCCGCGTTAACCACAGGATTTTTTTCCATTTATTTAGCACTCCTGGATGAAGCTTACTGCCTCCAGTATCGCGTTTAACTTCTCCGCCCTTATAAGATAGACGCAGTCTCCCATGGCTCGCGCCAGCACTCCGGGCAGTTCCTCGTGACGGATGATCATTGAGCCGAACCTGCGCATTATTTCCTCATGGGAATATTTATAGTTAAACCGGTACTTGCGGCCTGCGTGGCAGCAGTGGTATTTCCTTTCGTAATCAAGTTTTACCGTTCCCTCGGCCATTACGCGCGCCCATACCGAGTACATATCTATGTCGCAGGCGTAGTTGAACATGTCCATGGTAAATCCGCCCGGCGGCCGGATATTCACTTCCAGCGCGCAAAGAGTTCCGTCTTTTTTCCGGAAAAACTCAAAATGGAAAAATCTCTCTCTGATCTTGAACGCTTCCACCAGTTTTACGCCCGCTTTTTCCAGGTCTTCGGGGATTTCACGGGCGGAATAATAATAAAGATGCGAATCAGCCAGCACTATTTCCATCACCCCCTGCCCGTAAGCGTGTGAGGTGCGGAAAATTATTTTCCCCTGCCGGTCCGCCAGGCCGTCAAAAGTTACTATATTCCCCTCTATGAATTCTTCCGCGATAAACTCACGGCCGGGCTTGCAGGCAAAAAATTCGTCCACCTGGCCGCCGCAATCAAGCTTGTAAGTGAATTCGGCGCCCATGCCGTTATCCGGTTTTACAACAACGGGAAAGTTTACTTCCGCCGCGAAGGCGCGAGCCTCGGCCGGACTGTTCACTATCCTGCCCCTGGCGCGGGGTATGCCGGCTTTCTCAAAAATCATTTTCATCCTGGATTTTTTCCGGATGTCCGCTATAGAGTCGTTTTTTACTCCGAAAATGCCGAATTCCGTGCGGAGCCCGGCTTCGGTTTCCAGCCAGTATTCATTAAGGGAATCAATTCTGTCTATCGCGCCGAACCGCCCGGTGAAAAAACCGCAGGCGTCTGCCAGTTCGCCGTAATTGTGCATATTGCCCACTTTGTAATACCACGCAAGCGATTCGCGCAGTTCGGGGCGCAGATCTCCGAAATCCGATTCGCCTATCCCAAGAACGGTAAACCCCGCCTTTTTCAGACTTTGGCAGAAAAGGTAATAATTAGGCGGGAAAGCCGGAGATAAAAAAACAAAATTCATTGTAACTGCCTCCTTGACACTAAAAATTTTAGCATACTATGTAAGCCGTGCCGAAGTTTTATATTATTATCGTGGCTATTGCAGGTTGCTATACAGGTTCAAGGTTCAGCGGTTCAACGGTTGGAAATCAGAGAATATAAGAAAGTATTAAAAAATAACCTTGAACCGTGAACCGTTGAACTCTGCCAACCTGGGCTGTGCACCTGACAACCTATGCAAGTCAATTATCATAAATTTTTCAGCGCGAATCTGGGGCAGGATTTTGAATTAAAGGCTTACGGAACCGCCGGTAAACCGGTTATGGTGTTCCCTACTTCCTGCGGGAGGTTTTTTGACTACGCGGAACGCGGCATGATAGAGGCGATGGCGGACTTTATTGACAGGGGCGATATAATGGTTTTTACCGTGGACGGGCGGGATTGGGAGTCCTGGTATAAACCTGTGAGAGATAAATGGATGGCTATAAGACACGCTCATTACGAAGCCTGCGTGACGGAGGAGGCGGTGCCTTTTATAGCGAAGACATACAATATCAATGAAAAGTTCCTGGCGACAGGCAACAGCATGGGGGCTTTTCATGCGGCCAATTTCTTTCTTAAATTCCCGCGCTGCTTTGATTCGGCCGTGTGCCTGAGCGGAATTTACACTTTGAAAACCGAGCTTAACGGGTACGCCGACGATGGCGTATTTTTCAATGAGCCTCTTAGCTATATGCCGGGGCTAATGGATAAAATAATACTTTCAAAACTAAGGGATGGTTACGCCGTAATAACGCACGGGCGCGGCGCGTGGGAGATCTTTAACGATCAGGCGCGGGAATTTGCCGCTGTTCTTAAGGATAAAAATATAACCTGCTGGTACGACCCCTGGGGGGAGCAGTGGCCTCATGACTGGCAGACATGGCAGGCCCAGATAAAAAAGTATCTGGCCCAGTTTAAAGCCGGGGTAATTTTCAGGGACGGGGTCTTGAAATTAACAGGCCCGGACAGGAGAATCTCAACACTGTAGGTCACAAGAGCACAAGTCACATGTCACAAGTAAGAGACGGATTGATAGGCGGACGATTTCAAGCCTATGGCAGTGCCGTATCAGGGCCTATGGCTTTCAGACGGCCAACCGCAATTTTAGGGTTTTACGGACTGAATAAGCGCTCCGGAAACTGTTAAATCATCCTCTGACAAATGCCGGAATCTGCCGGACAGCCGCGCGGTTTTAAGTCCGGCTCCGGACAGAACTTTTTTTACCGTTATTATTTTGAAGCCCGCTTCTTTTTGCAGGGCGATGTGCGCCGACAGCGGCTCCCGGTTTATTAAATACGGCTTTCTGCCTTTTATCAGCTTCCACATAAAATCGGAATATCCCCAATGGCCGTTCCAGTCCGCCGCGGTACCGTGGCTGCGGAAATCTATCTGGTGCGACATAAAACCGCCCGGTTTAAGCCATTTCCACAGATTCTTATATACGGTGTCAAGCGGTTCGGCGTGTTCCAGCACGGCTTGTGAGTAAATCATGTCTACTGTTGACGACCCTGCGATATCCGTATCATTCCAGGGCGCGAAGTAGTGTATCTGTCCGGCTAAGGCGGCCGGGTCTGCTTCGCTTAACAATAGCTTCGCAGGACCACGTCCCTCAGAAGCTCCGGGCAAAAGCGCCGGAGCGAAGGAGGATGGGTGTTCCTGGCTTAAGGCTATAAGCTCTTTGCGCAGTTGTGAAATGCGTTCCCGCTCCGGAGTTTTTTTAAAGAGTTCGCCCGAAAATATGTGTCCGGGAAAATCGTATGATCTTAAGGTTGGTTTTACGCTGGGGAATTCGTTTTCATCCGGTATGGGCGTTCCGGCCTGAAACAGGGCTACAAGCGCGTCAAAAATTTCAAGGTTGTGCAGGTTGGAACAGTATTTGACTATATCCAGCCCGTAATAGCGCTGAGCTCCTGAAATAAGCCCGGCGAGGCCGGCGCCAAGTGAACTGCCGGGGCCCAATTCGGCTATGACCCGCGGAAAAGAGGGGATGAGCCCGCTTTCATATGCGGATACCAGATGCCTCAGCCATACGCTGTAGCAGTACCGCGCGTCCGCGTAATCTATGTATTTTTTTGACCTCCGATAGTGGATAAGCCTTGCTCCAGGCAGAAGACTTAGTATCCCGGTAATAAGGGGCCTGATGATCATGGATATATATTTTTGATGGAGTCAAACTTGATTCCGTATAAATTGGAATTTGTCTTCTTGCGGCCCCAGACCACTTTGCCGGAAATTTCCATAACCCCTTTTGTCAGGATCCTTATGCGCGCGCGTATATGCGTTCCTGTGTCCAGAAGTTTAGTGGTTGAAAAAGAGGCGCCGCCCATAGAGAAATTGACCAGTTGCGCGGTCCAGGCGATAGACTTCCCGGACTCATCATAAATCTCCAGCACCGAATTATGCCGCTGACGTTCAAAACGCCGGTTGTTTTTTGAGGGCATGAATATCTCCTTACGCGTATAGAGGTAAGCGTTTTTCTTCCAACCCCTGAACCGTGAACCGATGAACCTTCTCCAGTGAACCTGTGTAGTTACACTGGATCATTATTTTTTGTCAGTCTGCCTATTATTCCAAGCGTTAAGCGGGCGCAGCCGAAGAAATCCTTCAGGTCCAGATACTCATGCGTGGTGTGCACCTCGCGCATGCCGGTGCCAAGTATCGGCGCGCTTATGCCGTGACCGTACATAATGTTGGCGTCGGTTCCGCCGCCCGATGCCATGGCCTTCATTTTCAGGCCCTGGTCCTTCATGGCTTCCTCAATAATTTTCAGTACGGGGTCGCGGCTGTTTATTATCAGGTTCGGGAATTTGTGTTCCAGCAGAAAATCATACCTGGGTGAAAATGTTTTGCCCCGCGAGCGTACCCGCATTTTTTTAACCGCTTTCTTAAGACAGTCTTCCATGTGACGCGTCTGGCGGCGGAGTTTTTCAAGGTTGTGGCTGCGTGCCTCGCCGCTTAATTCCACCAGAGGCGGAACAATATTGACTGCGTTCCCCCCGTTTATAAAGCCGATATTGGCCGTAGTCTCGCTGTCTATGCGGCCCAGTTTCATGCCGGCTATCGCCGAAGATACAATTTTAATGGCCGAGATGCCCTTCTCCGGGGCAACGCCGGCGTGGGCGGCCAGGCCGTAAACTTTTATATCCATTTTGTCTGCGGCTGGCGCGCTTGTGATAACGCAGTCAAGTGGCTTTTCGTTGTCAAAAATAAGGCCGCGGCGGGCTTTCAGCTTTGAATAGTCAAGAAATTTAGCCCCCATAAGCGCCATTTCCTCGCTTATGGTAAACACCAGCTCAAGCGGCGGGTGCGGAAGGCGCATCTCCTCAAGGACTTTTACGGTTTCAATGATGATGGCGATGCCCGCCTTGCAGTCCGCGCCAAGCACCGTAGTGCCGTCGGAGGTAACGCGGTCCGAGTGGACTTGCGGTTTTATGTCAGCCGCCGGGCCAACTGTGTCCATGTGGGCGGATAATAAAAACGGCTCCCCGCCCCCCGTGCCCTTGATCTTAACCACCAGGTTGC
This sequence comes from Elusimicrobia bacterium GWA2_51_34, assembly GCA_001799565.1. Lineage (GTDB taxonomy): Bacteria > Elusimicrobiota > Elusimicrobia > Elusimicrobiales > UBA9959 > UBA9634. Next base: position 115,017 of record MGTS01000014.1, read on the forward strand.
CGCTGTCGCCCTGTATCTTTTCACCGGCGTTATCCATATAAACCGCGGCGCCCATAAGCTTGAAAATTCTTTCCAGGCGCGTGGCGACCCCGGCCTCTTTGCCTGAAAGAGAACTTATGCTCGCCAGTTCCGTGAAATTTCGGACCATGCGTTTTTCATTTATTGACATAATAGCCTCTTACTCCACAAGGTTCTGGCCGTTAAATTTTATGTATTCATATTCGCAAAAAGCGTTGTCGGTCCCGCCTTCCATTTTGGCGCCGATGGCTATTTTCTGCGAGGGCGCGGCAAGGGTCCCGGGAACTTCGGCTTCAAAAATATCCGCAAAAGCTCTTCCATTGGCGGAGTAAAGGGCTTTGAAAATTTTGCCGGCTCTTTCAAACCTGAAAACGAGGGCGTCTTTCGGCAGCGCAAACATTTTTCCGTCCGGACCGTAGCTGACAAACAACAGCGGTTGTGACGCGCCGGCTTCAAAGCGCTGTTCCAGAAGTATTCTGAAAACCGTTTTACCGCCACTGGGTATGGGACGATGTGTTTCATTGCCGAACCAGATATAAGTGAAAAAGCTTTTTTTAGCCCCCGCCACGGCGTTGGGAACCGCCTTGAATTCCAGACGCCAGCTTTGGCCCGTCAGTTCTTTCGCCGCTATCAACCCCGGGTGGGCGCCTCCGGAGGGATTTTCCAGCGAAGAATCCTGGTTGGGCTGCGGATAATAATAAAGGCGGCCATCCTTGATCTCGTGGCGGCCGTAGGAGTCGTTCCAGCCTATCCAGGTTTCCCAATCGTCAATGCTGAAAGCGCCTTTTTTGAACATGGCGGGGTTAATGCAGCCGGCCGCAAACAGAGCCGTCAGCATTAATCCCGTCAATTTTGCCGAGTAATTTTTCATAGTTCTTTTATCGCCCTTCCCTATCCTCCACCCTAAACCCAATCCTTTGGAGGTGTCGTCTCAAAAGGCCCCTGGCCCAAAAACGGCCTCTACCCTATACCCTGCTTTTGCTGTCCAGCCATATTGTTACGGGGCCGTCGTTTACCAGCGCCACTTCCATTTCAGCCGCAAAAACGCCGGTTTTTACCGCAATGCCGAGGCCTTTAAGACATAAGTGGAAATGCTCATAAAGCGGCATCGCCTTTTCTGGCCTTGCGGCCGAACCGAAATCGGGTCGGCGGCCTTTTGAAGCGTCGCCGTAAAGCGTGAACTGGGACACCACCAGCGCCTCTCCTTTTATGTCAAGCAGTGAGAGATCGAATTTTCCTTCGGTATTTGAAAATATCCTCAGATTGGCGGTTTTGTCGGCTAAAAGCCGTGCGTCGCTTTCATCGTCATCCTTCCCGACTCCCAAAAAAACTACCAGTCCCGCTCCTATAGCGCAGTGTTCCCTGCCTTTAACGCTGAGATTGCTCTTTTTGACCCTTTGTATCAAGGCGCGCATAAAATCCGGAAAGGCTCAAATGCCCCGGGCTTAAGTTTTCCCCCGCACTTGTTCCCAAAAGGGCTAAAGTGCGGATTAATAACGCTAATTATACCTTAATTTTAATGGTATAATTTTGACGCCAAACGCCGGCTTTTTAGTCCGTGCGACAAGAAGGAGGAAGCTGTTTTATGGTAACCGGACTTGTTCTATTAAAATTAATGCCCGGCAAGGAAAAGCAGACCCTTGCCAGACTAAAAGCTCTAAGCAGCGTGGTGCATATGTCTGCCGTGTTCGGGCGCTGGGATCTGGTGATTGATATGGAAACTGACGATCTGCCCATGCTTTCCAATATCGTGGTTCATGAAATCCGTTCAATCCCGGGAGTGCTTACCACCGAAACGCTGGTAACTACGTCGATATAGAGAAGTGCTGCCTTAAGCCATAAGTTTTAGATACGGCTATTGCCGTAAGCCATAGGCTTTAAGCTTTAATCCACAGGCATAACGATTGCCATACGCCTTAGGCCATCATTAAGGAAAACCCCTAAAAAGAAGTATATAGCGTATAAAGCTTATGGCTTACGGCTTAAAGCTTATGGCAGACTCCCGGTAACTATGCGCGCATTTACCGTTTTGCTTTTTCTGGCATTGTCCGGCAAGCCCGCCGCGGCTCAGGTCTTTTTGGGGGTTGAGGCGGGGCCGGATTCTTTTTTTAAAAACGACGGGGCAAAACTTGACGCTTTAAGCGACGACGCTTTTGCCTGGGCTTTAAGCGCCCAGATAAGTTCCACTACCCTTTACTCGGTTTTTGAATCCACCGCCGGCGAGAAAGAAATTTTAAAACATCTCCGTCACGGGCTTTATCGCCAGGAGCTGATAACGCTCATTCTTATTTCCGAAAAAACAGCTGTTCCTTTTTCAAAACTGGCGTTGGAACTGGATAGGGAAGGCAGTCTGCGGCTTTTAGCTAAAAAATATGGCGCTGATCTGCCGGCGCTGTTTCTGGAGGCCGCTGATATTAAAGCCGTGGCTGACGCGCAAACACCTCTGTTTCTTGAACCTCCCGTCGCCGAAATACGCGACTCATCCAGCGCGTTTACGGCGGAAATACCCGGTGCCGCCGGTAAAAAACCATGAGAAAATTTTTTCTTGTGTCGTTGTATATTATATTCTTCGGCGTTCTGGCCACCGTTGCTGTTTTGGCCGCGGACAGTTCACCTAAGGCCGGCATCATCCCGCCACCTGCTTCGGGACCGGCGGGGCCCAAAGCGGGTGATGGGGTCACAATTCCAACCGGAGCTTCAGAAGCGGAAATTACGCTGCCCGACGGCTTCAAGGTTAAAGCCCGGTTGGCGCTTACCCCCGGAGAGCAGAGCAAAGGCCTGATGTTTGTTACGGACCTGCCGCGCAATATGGGTATGTTGTTTGTTTTTGCCGAGGACGGAGTAAAATATTTCTGGATGAAGAACACTTTTATAGATCTGGATATGGTATTCCTTTCCGGGGTAATGAAGGCGGGCAGGATTTTCCATCGTGTGCCCAGGTCTTTCGAAGGCCAGCCGGAGGCTGAAGTGGCAAGGGCAGGAGCTCCCGCGCGGTTCGTGCTGGAACTTGCCGGCGGCACGGCGCGCGCCCACGGCCTTAAACCAGGCTCAAAGCTTAAGTTATCTTTCAGTAAAGTAAAAACGGACGCCATTCATACAACGGTGAGTGATAAGTTGACGGTGGACAGCGGACAGTAGTTTTTATGTAAAATGGTAACTACTCAGGAAGCCAGAATTCAGTAGCCAGAATAAGAAAGCCGGCGAAGAGAAAAGTTCCACTATTCTGACTTCTGAATTCTGGCTGCCTGGGCAGTAACGTAAAATAAGATTGCCATGAGTATATGGAATAACGCTTTTAAATTGCCCGCCCACCTGGCGGTAACTGATGAGGAAAAGGAAACTCTTGACCTTATCGCTGAAAAAATTAAAAAGCGCTCCCTTGGCGCAACAGCGGTGCTGGTTCTTGAAAGCACGCGTCCGGTGCACAATCTGGGTTCACAGGGCCTGGTATTTTTGGCGCCGCTGCTTAATATGGTGTTTAGCAAGGGTGATGTGGAAAAATTTACCAAACTGCTTGAAAATCCAAAAGCGGTTTCTTATCTGGTGGAAAAGATTAATGCAGAGTAGAGCTGGTAGGCGAGTAAGCTTGTAGGCTAGTAGGCTTTCTGCGGAGTTCCTAAATTAGGTCCACAAGCATACACGCTTACCAGCCTACCAGCGCAAATCACCGTTAGGTGATTTGCCAGGAGCGTGATTATGTCCGACAAAGATCTGGAAGTAATAGTAGCCACCGACTGCGGAAGCACCACTACGAAGGCTATACTGATAGAAAAGAAAGGCGATACCTATCGCCAGACTTTCAGGGGCGAGGCCCCCACCACCGTGGAAGCCCCTTTTGAGGATGTCACAAAGGGCGTGCTTAATTCCATTACCGAAGTGGAAGAACTCTCCGGCCGCAGGCTTCTTGACGGGGAGAAAATAATTACCCCTAATGAAGGCAATACCGGAGCCGACATTTATGTGTCCACCAGTTCCGCCGGCGGGGGCCTGCAAATGATGGTGGCGGGCGCGGTAAAGGCTATGACGGGCGAATCGGCCCAGCGCTGCGCTTTAGGTGCCGGCGCCATAGTAATGGATGTGCTGGCTTCAAACGACGGCAGGGCCGACCACGAGAAAATAGAGCGCATCCGCCAGCTGCGGCCCGACATGATGCTGCTTTCCGGCGGCACCGACGGCGGCACTATAACGCATATTGTTGAACTGGCCCAGTTTTTAAAAGCCGCCGACCCGAAACCGCGCCTTGGAGCTTCCTATAAACTGCCGGTAATTTTCGCCGGCAACAACAAGGCGCAGCAGCAGATAAAAGACATACTGGGCGATAGGACCGCTCTTATAATAACGGAAAACATCCGTCCCTCGCTTGAGCGGGAAAACCTGATGCCAGCCCGCCATAAAATTCACGACATTTTCCTTGAACATGTCATGCAGCAGGCTCCGGGATATCCGAGGCTGATGAAGATGGTAGGCGCCCCCATCATGCCCACTCCGGCCGCGGTAGGCATGATGACCGAGAAGTTCGCCAAGGCAAAAAACTTTAACGTGCTGGCCGTTGATATAGGCGGAGCCACCACGGATGTGTTCTCGGTATTCTCGGGCGTTTTTAACCGCACCGTAAGCGCCAACCTGGGCATGAGCTATTCCATTTCAAATGTGATGGCCGAGACGGGCCTTGCCAATATTCTGCGCTGGCTGCCCTTTGACGTTGATGAACAGGACCTGCGCAACCGGCTGAAAAATAAGATGATAAGGCCCACCACCATTCCCCAGACCATTGAAGACCTGCAAATTGAGCACGCGGTCGCCCGCGAAGCCCTGCGCCTGGCCTTTGACCAGCACAAGTCGCTTGCTGTGGGCCTTAAAGGCGTTCAGCAGGAACGCTCGATCTCAGACGCGTTCGAGCAGACCGCTTCCGGCCAAAGCCTGATAAATCTTATGCGGCTGGACTATGTTATAGGTTCAGGCGGAATACTCGCGCATTCCCCCCGCCGCACGCAATCCATGCTGATGATGATAGACGCCTATCAGCTTGAGGGCGTTACCCGCATGGCGGTGGATTCAATATTCATGATGCCGCACCTGGGTGTGCTTGCCCAGATAAGCGAGAAAGCTGCGCTTGACGTGTTTTACAACGATTGTCTTGTGCGCATGGGAACCTGCCTTGCCCCCAGGGGGCTTGCCAAAGAAGGCCAGCTTATAATGGAATGGGAAGTTAAGGTTCCGGGAGAGAAAAATCTTTCAGGCGAACTGCGCTTCGGCGATATTATACACCTTCCGCTTGAGGCCGCCAGCGCGAAGCTTACGGCAAAACCTGTTAAGGGTTTTGACATGGGCGCCGGCTCCGGCAGCAGGGTGGAAGCGGATATTGAGGGCGGAGTGGCTGGCCTTGTGCTTGACGGCAGAGGCCGCCCCTTTGAACTTCCCAAGGCGCGCGCAAAACGGATGGATGTCTTGAACAAGTGGTACAAGGCGATGGAGATGTATCCGGGGTAGTAACAATTGATAGCAACGTAAAGCGACGGAAGGCAAAAGAACGCCAAAGAATGTAAGAGTAGAACATTTATATTTTTCTGAAACTTTCAGTTGCATTCCGTGGCTTTCTTTAGCTTTCAATAGCTATCGATAACATTTTTTTGGAGGATATTATTTATGGCTCACGCTTATACTCCGGGACTTAAAGTTATTCCCTGCACGCTGCTTAAAAAAAAGAGGGTGCTGCCCATACCCGGCAAAGTGCTGGTTGACCTTGGCAGGGAAGTGGAAGCTTCCGATATTGTGGCCCAGACCGAACTGCCCGGCAAAGTTTACCCGGTAAATGTGGCAAACCGCCTTTCAGTTGCGCCGGATGAAATAAAAAATTTCATGGTAAAAGGCGAGGGAGACACGGTGACAAAAGGCGAGATTATAGCCGAGAATAAACCTTTTGTGAAATGGTTTAAAACCGCCATAGAGTCGCCGGTGGCCGGTACCATAGAGTCCATTTCAACAATAACAGGACAGGTAATGCTCAGGGAACCGCCTAAAATTCTGCCGCTTCCTGCGTACATCAAGGGCAAGGTTGTGGAGGTTCATGAGGGCTTTGGCGTGACGGTGGAAACGGAAGGCACTTTTATACAGGGCATTTTCGGCGTAGGCGGAGAAACCAGCGGAGAAATAGAAGTGGCGGTTAAAACACCAGCCGAAGACCTGGCGCCGGAGGCGGTAAAAGACATTCACCGCGGCAAAATTCTGATAGGCGGCAGGCACGCAGGCCTTTCAACCATTAAAAAAGCCGTCGCAACGGGCGTAAAGGCTTTGGTGGTGGGCGGAATACACGACCGTGATCTGCGCGAACTTATGGGTTACGACATCGGCGTGGCTGTAACCGGCACCGAGAAACTGGGTATTACGCTGATAATCACCGAGGGTTTCGGCTCAATTCCCATGGCGGAATATACTTTTAAGCTGCTCGCTTCAAGGAACGGCGAGAAGGCCTCGGTTTCAGGCGCCACGCAGATACGCGCGGGTGTTATGCGGCCGGAAATAATAGTGCCGGGCTACCCGCGTAATGTCACCGAGTGCAAGAAAGAGCAGGGGCGCGGCTGGATAGAGCCGGGCGACCCGGTGCGCATGATCCGAGAGCCGTATTTCGGAGTTATAGGCACGGTAAAAGCTCTGCCGCCGGAGCTGACTGTTATCGGCAGCGAGTCCCACGCGCGCGTGCTGGAAGTTGAGCTGGCCGCCGGAGAAGTAATAATGGTCCCCCGGGCCAATATAGAAATGCTGGAAAAATAAAAAATCCCCAAAAGGGGATTTTTTAGCCGGAGATTTTATTCTTTAAGCTATTTCCATTTTGGAAATAGCTATTTTGCTTTAAGCCGTTTTTGGCTTTCAGGTTTTTGTAAATAATTTTCTTTGGAAATTATACTCCTGCCTATTTCTTTTTCTGTTTCTTTTCTGGCTGTGCCGGCAACGCTCCCGCCTCTTTTTGCCACCTTTTTGTTTTTTTGAAAGGTATCCGGCATTTCCTTCCGGGAAATTTCAGTTGTCACCCTTTCGCCTAACATTGTGAAAATAAGCTCAAAATCGTCCATATGGTCACGCAGATTTTCTCGTTTTAGACTTTTAAATTTCTTATACTCGCTGGGGGTTATGTTAAAGGCGGCTTTGGAAATTTCGGCGGTCAAAATTTCATATTCTTTTTGCTGTTTTATGCCTCGCTTTTGCCATTCATCTGTTAGTTCTTCGCGAATAGCAATACCACGCATTCGCTTTTCTATCCAATCTTCTGAATACCCCTTGAGTTTATAAAGCATTCTCGTTCTTTTGGTAGCAAGTTCCGGATTTTCAATTTCTTGTACTCTTTCATAGCCAACTTTGGCTAACCAGCGTTTAAATGGCTCGGCTTTTGGCGAAGGGATTGATTGAATGAGACGAAATATACCCTCGGTATTCCAACAATACATTTTTTGCCAGCCGCCGGCAGTTTCCACTTCAAGCGTAAGGGGTGGTACAAATTGTACCCCCCCTTTATCTGTAAGTTTTGCAAGTTCTCTATCCCGCTGTTTTAATCTTTTGAAATATTGAGCTGGATCATTGGAATCTGTCAATGATTCAACAACATCATTGATCACAAACCACCATTCGTTATTATGAATAGTTTTTCGAATTCTTCTACCTTTGAATAAAACGATTTTTGTGGATTCCATGTTTAATCACCTATGGTTGCGGAATGCGTCTTCTCATCATAATGGCGGCGTATCTTATACCCTTTAAAAATAGCCGGAGATTTGTCCATATTGCCTCCCGGAATTCAGAAAAGCTCCTGCTGACTTTTTTACCCTTATCCCCGGAAGGTCATCACAAAGCACGAATTAAACTCCCGCCCCATATTTCCCTGCTCCCTTAGGCGCTTGCTCTCCACACTTCAATTCTTTTAAAGAGTTCTGGGGCAATATTAATGACCATTTGTTTATCACAGATTTTACAGGAAGTTTTAATGGTATCTATAAAAGCCACTTCTGGCTTAACAAAATTCACCTCCTTCTTTTTTGCATAAATGACCTCTGTCCCAGAATCGTTTACAAAGACAGCAAAGTCCTTATATAATCTCCCCTTCCATATTTCCTGCATTGAGCTAAGTGCTGTTACTGTCTGGAACTCAACGAAATCCAAGTGCTCAGTAGGTTTCCCATTTTTAATTATTTTTACAACACTGTTCATTTGCTTAACCATTTCAGCGGATGGTTTCTGCATCGGTATGCGTAAAAACCGTTTACGCCTGTAGATGTTTTGAATGCCCATTGCAATTACAATCACCCCCCACAAGGCCATAATGGCTGGAACGTTATATTTACCAGTTCCTCCTATGGAGTGATTATAAAGGGCAGTTGCAATCGGAATGTATACAATCCATGCCCCTAAACTTGTAATAGCAACAGCGTTCGCCAATAATATTGATAGAGTCGGCCAAAAAACCATTCTCACCCCCACTATAAAAAGTAATACGCCAATGAGTCCAAGTCGTTCATTCCATGGGGGTATAAAGACTTTATCATACGACAGGGAGAATGAAATGACACCGAAGATAATGCTTTTTATGCCTGCAGACAAAAGAGTCTTTTTAAAGGATCGGTAATTGTAGAAGGAAGATGCCTCTGCCCTGAAATAGTTAGAGTCAGTCTCGGAGTTGGTTTTTGAAGAAGACTTATGGGCAGGAGCATCTCTATGTTGGTCATAAGCTTGCCTTTTGTCCGGATTGGATAGGATTTCATAAGCCTCATTCAATTCTTTTGCTTTCTCAGAGTCGCCACCCAGGTCAGGATGGTTTTTTAGTTCATGCATCATTGTTCGATATGCAGCTTTAATAATAGCAGGATCTGCTTCCGGGTGTAGATTAAGAATTTTGTAATAATCTTTTGTTGTATATGTTTCTTTCATTTAAGTTTCCTTGACTTTGTGGCAAAATCATATATCCGCTTGGCAATTTAAACCTCTACCGTACTCCCACCTTGAATTTGTTCCAACGCTTCGGTGCGCAAAAACTCGCTTGCTGGATTATTCTCTAGGTTCCATAAACTTTGTTTTGTAATAGTATACTCCCCGCACTGTTCACAAATGATGCGAACGCCATCGAATTTTATAGTATCCCTATTTCGTGCAGCTTTCTTCCTACATATTGGGCAAACTTTGGGTTTTTCCATTTTTTAACTCCAGCAAACAAGATTATCTCATGTCCCCTCTACGCTTAATAAATTACCTCAGATCGCTGGGCTTTATTTTCCATTGCCAGATTTTTACAGCTTTGATTTCTTTTTTAGCAATTAAATCACTAAACTGAACCATTCCTCGATAATGCCAAGTTCCCGACAGTCGGATATTTAGCTATATCATCCATAGACTAACTTCTGGTTTGGTATGTCCGCGCTAGTCCTTATTGTCCGCATTCTATTGCTCTACCAGTTTATGATCATGATTGGTCTATCTTATTGAAAGTATAGCAGATGAACGCGACAACGGTCTGTCGCGTTGGGAAAGGCTGTTTTTAGCGTTTTTTTATTTTGTCACGGGCACTGATGCGATTTCCCCCGCCCTTTCGCAGAACGCCCCCGCGCCGCAAAAACTATCTCCGCCTTCCCCTGCCACGGCCGGGACCGTGTTTCCTGTTGTCCCGGCGGGAGACCTGCCAGCGCGCTTCGGGCGGGATATTGGCCTGTTGCGCGGAGGAAGACAGGTCTATCTGCCCTTTGGCGGCGTCTACCGCGGTTATTGTCACGCTTATCTTCGCGCCGGGTTTCAGCCTTGCTCCGCGCAGCAACCCCTCGGCGCCCGTGTCGCCAAGGCGCACAAAAGCGCCGCTTTCGGTAACGGCTGTTACGGTGCCGTTCATCACTGAGCCTATCCTGGATTTGAATAATTCCGCGCGCAGTATGTCCACGGCCTTATGTTCCGCCTCCGCCGCCGCGCGCTCGCGCTCAGAGCAATGCACGCCCGCTTTATCAAGCGTAAGACTGCCGTGGTTTTCCCTTTTGCCGAACAGCAGCGCTGTTACGGCGCGGTGAGTCATCAGATCCGGATACCTGCGGATGGGCGAGGTGAAATGGGAATAGGCCCTTGCGGCTATGCCGAAATGCCCGGAAGATTGCGGAGAGTAAACAGCCTGCCGCATACTGCGCACTATGAGGGAATTGATTATATCTTCAAGCGGGTTACCCTGCGCCTGGCACAGCACTTCCTGCAAACCTTTGTGCGTATTTCCGCCCAGGATGTGTCCCGCCGACAAGCCCATGTCGCCCAGCGTCTCCGCCAGCGCTTTAAGTTTCTTCGGGTCCGGCGCGTCGTGGCGGCGGTGCAAAAACGGCATTTTCGCGGCCATAAGTTCGGTAGCAACCGATTCGTTCGCGAGCAGCATGAATTCCTCTATAAGGCGGTGGCTCTGAAGCCTCGGGCGGAGCACTACGCGAAGCGGCCGGCCTTGCGCGTCCGTTTCAATTTTATATTCGGGAAGATTAAAGTCCAGCGCCCCGCGCTTTACCCTGACCTTGTAGAGAACGGCGGCAAGCTCGCCCATGCGCGTAACGGCTTCTTCCGCGGCCCTGGGCACCGCGCCTACCTTTTGCCCGTCAAGCAGCGATTGCACTTCCTCGTAGGTGAAACGCCGGCAGGAACGGATGACGGTTTGCGCGAGGCGCCGCCGCGTAACCTTCCCGGCGGTGTTGATGTCCATAAAGGCGGACAGCGTAAGCCGGGGCTGCCCCGGCACGAGGCTGCATAAATTATTTGAAAGCGCGGGCGGCAGCATGGGCACAACCCTGTCGGGCAAATACACGCTGGTTCCGCGCAGGTACGCCTCTTTATCAAGGGCGGATCCCGTTTTTACGTAATGCCCCACATCCGCGATATGCACGCCAAGGCGCACCATGTCCCCGCCTAAGCGCTCAAGCGATACCGCGTCGTCAAAATCCTTGGCATCGGCTCCGTCTATAGTCACTATCGGGAGGCCAAACAGCTCCTCACGCCCTTTCCACTGCGCGCTTTCAAGCTGCGAGCCGAACGCGGAGCTTTGAGCCAGAACTTCTTTTGGGAAATCTTCTATAATATCGCGCGCTCGCAAAAGCGCCGTTATACGCACACGCACATTGTCCGGTTCGCCCAGAACCTCGGTTACCGTCCCGGCGGCGCCGGCATCCGCCGTGGGCCAGCGCGTCACTTGCAGCACCGCGAAAGCGCCCTCCGCCGGTTTTACTTTCGGGGCAAAACCGCTGACCTGTGCCGGCGGAGCAAACCCTTTCTCCGGGAACACCGCCCAGCCTTTTGGCGAGTGTTTAAGAATGCCCACCATTGAAGTGCGGGCGCGCTTCAGTACGCAGATAATCTCGCCCGAGAAACGGCCGTTGGCTTCGCGGCGCGTTTTCGCCCGCACGCGGTCCCCGTCCATGGCCAGATCAAGCGAACGTCCCCGCAGGAATACATCGCTGCCGCCTTCGGTTTCCGTAAGTAAAAATGCGAAACTCCCGTGGTGCTGCACCACGCCTTCAAGGATGGTCTCCTGGCCGGTTCTTTGGAGGCGCTGTTCCCCCCTGTCCGCTGAATTGGCCGTTGATCGGGCCGGCGGCTTTTGAGACGGCGACTCCCCGGGATTGTGCCGTTTAGTTCCGCCCTGGCCTCCAAAACGGTTTCCGGCGGATTGCCGCCGCTCATGTTTTCTAAAATGTGGTCGCATTGTTTAGAACCGATTGTGCGTAACAGATTACAATATACAATAAATAAGCATTTTTTGTCTGGTGAGACTATTTTGAGTGGTCAGCCTTTAAGGATCCTGTATTCGTTCAGCCTTTTAAATAAATAGGCCAGCTGCCGCCACTTAATAAGCTTTATAAGCTTTAAAAAGATAACCGGCCGGAAATAAAAAACCCTGAATGCCCTGGCCTGCGCTTTTTTAAGCTGGTCTGCCGTTAAAGTTTCTGGTATCCACTCCGGTTCCTTGTAACTGTTTTTTCTCCAGTTCGGTTTGAACTTGCCTTTTAAGGTGTCCCAAAGAGACGACCCCGGGAGAACATCCAGGATCATGAATTGCGCCCTGGATAATCTTGAGTCACGGGCAAATTTTATGGTTTCCTCAATGGTTTCCGCTGTCTCGCCCGGAAGGCCGAAAATAAAGAATCCCTGGCACGACATTCCCGCCTTGTCCGCCCAGTCTATAGCTTTTTTGATCGTCTCAATATTTTCCTCTTTATTTATATTTTTGAGTATTTTCGGATTCGCGGATTCTATCCCGAAAGCAAAATAATAACAACCGCTTGCGGCCATAAGGCGGATTAAAGGTTCGTCTACCTTATCCGCGCGTATGCCATTGGGGCAGGCCCAGTCGAACTTCAGGCCGCTCGCAATAATCTGACGGCACAACTCCGTAATGAATTCCTTATTTAAAGTCAGATTGTTGTCTTCGAAGTGGATTTCTTTTACATGATAGGTATTAACCAGAAGTTTTAATTCTTCTATGACATTGGCTACCGAGCGTGACCTGACCCGCCGGCCGTAAAACTTCGGACTCGCGCAAAAAGTGCAGTTATAAGGGCAACCCCGCGTGGCCATCACCGGGGCTGCCGGGAAATTCTTGATTATCGCGCCGTGAGGCGCCAGTGGATACGTATCCGGCCGTATTTGCGCCCAATCGGGGAATGGCAGGCTGTCGAGATCCTCAACGATATCGCCCCGCGGTATCGTATCTGAATCGCTTTTGAGATCCTGGATAGTATAAACACCCTTTATCCCCCTGTGATCAAACCGGTTCCGGAGCAGCTCTGACAACGCCAGTTCGCCCTCGCCGCAAATAACGAAGTCCGCGCCGGAATCTGAAAGAGTGGAGAATGGCAAAAATGTCGGATGCACTCCTCCAATAATGCATCGCAATCCGTTATTTTTCAATAACCGTGACAGATCAACCGCTTCTTCATAGTAAGCCGTAAGGCAGTTGATGCCTACCGCATCGGGTTTTTCCTGAAGGACCCGCTTCAACACGCCGGAGTTGTCTATGCGCTCTTTTAAGGCGTCTATAATAACAACCTCTATTCCCTGGCGCTCCAAATAAGACGCCAGATATCCCAACCCCAGAGGCGGTGTGATAATATGGCTTTGATAACGCGGGCGTATTAATATCAGTTTCATTTATTTTTTTTCATGGTACTCTGTTTCGGAATTAGTGGCCCATATGGCATCTTTGCTTTTTACACCGTTAATTATGTTTTCCACCGCCGTCATGGCGCTTAACATGGAATGGTCCATATTGTTGTATCTGTGCATGCCATTCCTTCCTATCAGGAACAGATTCCCGAAAGTATCTACGAAATCCCTGATCAGATTGAATTGATTATATGTCCCGAAATAGGCGGGGTAAACTTTGCTGAACCTTAATACTATCCCGTCCATAACATCTTCCTTTTCGAGTATGTCTATTTTTGATAATTCCCCGGCCGCGAATTCCATGAAGTCGGAGTCTTTTTTATTCCAAAGCCCGTCCCCCTCATTGCAGAAATATTCCAGGCCCACCCACACATTGTTTATATCGCTTACAAGATAGGGGCTCCAGTTATTGAATATCTGAAGCCTTCCTATTTTCACTTCCTTTTCCTGTATATATATCCAGTTGTCCGGAACGATGCCGTTTATCGTAGGAATGTCAGTCATGTTTTTTATTTTCAGTTTCTTCGCAAGAAGCCCGACCGTGATGAAATCCCTGTATACAAGGCCCTCCGCCGTTTTTCTGGCTTTTTCCGGGGCGGCAGGACCGAAGGCGCTGATCAGATCCCTGACCGGCATTGTGGAGAAAAAATAATCCGCTTTAACCGGCATAATATTATTACTCGCTTCGTCTCTTATTATAGCTTCCGTTATCGTGCCGCCATCGCATTTTATGCCTGTAAGTTTGTGTTTTAAATGTATTTCTCCGCCTTTTTCTATCACGATTTGCGCTACTTTCTCCCATAACTGTCCCGGCCCGAGCTTTGGATACATGAATTGTTTTATAAGGCTTGTTTCCACGTTTTTTTGTTCATCAAAAGCGCTTTTCGCCCATAAACTTTTTACCACGTCGGTTATCGCCCTGGTTATAGACAGGCCTTGTATTCTCTGGGCTCCCCATTCGGCGCCGATTTCATCGCACGGTATGCCCCATACTTTCAGGGTGTAATCTTTGAAAAATGTAGAATACAGCTCTTCCCCGAATCTGTTTATGAAAAAATCTTCAAGGTTTTTTTCATTTTTAACAGGAAAAATATTTATTTTAAAATAACTCAACGCTATTTTTACCACTCTTTTAATTCCGAGATTGGCGAATGTGCCGTAATTAAGAGACAGGGGATAATTGAAAAATTTACGCAGGAAAAAGATCCTTGATATTCTGTTCCGAAGCAGCATTACCCCGTCGGCCTTTTCCGGGTCCGCCGGGACGCCTTTTCCGGGGTAAGACACGTTTCTTTTGAGGATCAGATCGTCTTTTGAAGGGGCGGTTTGCAGCGGCAGTATGCGCTGCCACCAGCGCATTACCCTGTCCGATTTTGAAAAAAACCTGTGACCGCCGATATCTATCCTGTTGCCCTTGTAGGCGACTGTTCTGGAAATTCCGCCGACAGTATCCTCCATTTCATAGATGACCGGTTTTATGTCCGTTTTCTCCAGAAGCTCATACGCCGCCGTCAATCCCGCGGGCCCCGCGCCGATTATTACGGCCGTTTTCCGGCTCATAACGCTTTCCTTCCGGAAAGCTTGCGTAAGGCGTCAAGCTGAGACCGGACATTGAAACCGTAGTCAAGGAGCATCTGGTATTCTTCTATCAGGCTGTCCCACATCAGATTTCGTTCGAAAACTTCATGTAAGCTTTGCATTGTCCAGTCTCTTTTTTTTTCAAGCTCTTCAAGGATATTCGGTTCGGTCCGGGCGGCCCTTCCGGAGATGGAATATAGATACGCGCCTTCTTTGAAATATTCCAGTTTTATGTATTTTTGCCAGAATTCGCCGAATATTTTTCTGTCCCTTTCATTCCAGTAATATGTTTTGTATTGGGGATTGACTCTTACGGCTTCCCTGTAGTTTATCAGAATATGGGTTATTCTGTTTTTGTCAATTATTCCCTTGAGCTTTTCCCCGTCCTCCGCCTGTTTTATATATTCCATTAAAGGCTGCAGATTGCTTTCCACGGAATATGGTATATAGTCTTTTTTGAGATAAAATGTCTTGTTTTCCCCGGAGAACAGGATCCTGCTGTTTGCCGGGAGTTTTTCGTTCATCCACTTTATCGCGGAATATGAAGGATTCGGATAGCTTGTTTTTTGCGTGGCCAGAAAAGAGTCCCTGTCGGAATTTACGCACAGGTATCGGGATATTTTTAGTCCCCAGGCGATATTCAGCGACAGGATTATGTTTGAAAATATGAAAAGATGGAAAAAAAACATGAAAACCGGATTCCTGGAGATTTTCTCCGAATAATAGGCCAGGAATATGGACAACAGGGCAAAAGACGGAATAAGGAACCGGAACATAGGAGTTCCCGTATACCAGAAGAAAACGTAGTTCATGAGGAAAGCGAGGAGAATATAAAGGAGTTTTTTTTCAATATTTCTAAATAAGAAGACGAACGGAGACAGCGCCAGGAAAAGCGGGCCTGCATAGTTTTGCGGCTGGTCGGAACTTATTGTCAGCGTCCAGAATGATTTCAGAAAATCCATGAATTTGAAGTTGAATAAGGAAAAAGGAGCGGACATTAACGCCCAGGTGCCGGTGAACGCGTAATCGTACAGGCCCTCCCCCCCGAGTATTTTGGATAAAAAGGGATAAACCGGGTTTCCGGTAAAGAAATAATTTTTCAGGAGATAGGGCAGTATAAAGGCGAAAATAATGAGGCCGAACAGAAATATTCTTTTTGCGGTTTCAAGCCTGCTTTCACTGACCCGTATTAAATGGATAAATGCCACGGCAGTCATGGATACGGTAAGAGTTACGGCGATGTATTTAGACGCAAGCGCCATGCCCAGAAAAACCGCGGAAAGATAGAAAAAATTATATTTATTTTTATCCACCCACAGCATAAAGGAAAACAAAGCGAGAGCGAAGAAGAAAGTCATTCCGGCGTCGTTCCCGCAACCCCATGAATTTGACAGGACAATGGGTATGCTGTAGTACATGAGCGCCGCCAGAAGCCCGACCGTTATGTTATAGAATCTCCTGCCTATGGCGAAGATCGTAACAGCCGAAACAAAAGTCAGGAAAAAGTGCATAAATCGGGCCAGTATCTCGTCGCTTAAAAGCAGCGACAGGGTATAAAGCATGTTTATGTTCAGCGGGGAGTTGGAGAACATGAGATAATCCAGCGGAACGATCTTATGTTTCAGGATATAGAGGTTGGGAACCGAGAGATGATAGACAAGGGCGTCATAGAAAGTTTCCGGCGTCATCGCCATCAAAAAATTAAATAAAAAGATGAAACCGGCGAAGCATAGAAGTATGATTTCGTTGGCTGAAAACTTATGGCTGTTCAGCGCTGAAAAATTTATGCCCGGCTTGAATTTCCACAACGACGCCGTAAGGAGAAAAAGAACCGTGATTTTAAAATACAGCGGGTAAAGAAACCCCATAAATCCGGCGAAAAGAGTCAGGTAAATCATGGCCGAAATTCCGATGCCGGTGGAAAAAAGAATGTTTTCCGTCCTGTTCGTTTCAACTTTAAAAAAAGATAATATTTTGCCGCCCAGCCTGTAAGAGATGAATATGAGCGCCAGCATCCATAAAATGGGCGTCAAAGACTGGTAGACCGTCTGGAATATCCTTTTTAAAAAAAGCGGCAGGTCCGGTATGTCCAGGGCATGGAAGGAAATGGGCATATAGTGAAAATAGTTTTTGGCCACAATAAAGGCCCATATCGCAAGAATTGATATGGTCAAAAACTTGTTGAGCCGGAAATTATTTATCTTTTCAGGGAGGTTCGCCGGCAGCTCTCTTTTATTGCTTCTTTTTCTGGCCATTTGTTAAATTATACAAAAACATCCGATTAAACCCGCGCAAACGCCGGCGCGGGGGTTTTTTATGCCATACAGCTGTTTTCTCGCGCTGGTCCGGGTTGTGTTAATTTTCATCCGGTATTATGCCGTTCGTGCACAGGGTGAAATTCGCTTACCCCGTTTATGATTTGGGTACAAAGAGAATTTGGTCATTGTAAAAGATTATTTAAAAAAATTTAAAAAGCTGCAGTTGATCGGCAGAGCCGGGAGCTTCAGAAATAACAATCAGGATCATGCCCTTGAAATGGGCATTTTAGCCGCGAGGAATGTGGTAGAGGATAAAAGCAATAACATATATAACGCCGGTTCGGAACAGGAGTATTTTGAAAAAGGCCGTATAAAATGAGTGTAAAATAAAAACTTGCCAGGCTCTGGTAAAAACGTGTATATTAATAGCCAGTTATGCCAAACAACACATTCAGGTTCATCCCGTTTTTGTTTGCATCGGTCCTGGCCGCTTCCCCGGTTTTTGCCGCCAAATCCACCCTTCCCCCCATAACAGGGTTTACAGCCGGGGATATGCCTTACGATTCCGGCTCAATAGCCCTGCTTGCCTGGGACGCGGACGCCGGAGGGGACACCGCAGCTGCGGTGTCCCCTGGGACGCTTTACCGGGTTTTTGTTTCAAGTCTTGAAACCGGCGGTTGGATAAAAGCCGCTGAATTCCCGGCCGGTGAAAAAATGTCAAAGAACATTGAACTGCCTTTCTGGGCCTGGAAAGTTCAGGGCAATACTCACGCGCTGAAGGTGGAACTTAATAATTATTTCAGCGGTTTTAAGGACGGTACCGTTTTTTATTTCAAGATCGCAAAGGTCAAAGGCGCCGCCGCCATTGAAAGCGAAGTGGTGTCGTCGGTGACGGTAAGCAACTGGTTCCGCTTAGACAGGCTTAACAATCTCATCCTGCTCATAATTCTCATCATTGTTTTCTTCTGGGCGGTTTTCCATGCCAGGCGCAAAGGTCTCTTCATACGCCGCATAGCAGGTCTTGACGCCATAGATGAAGCCATAGGCCGCGCCACCGAGATGGGTAAGCCCATTTTCTATGTGCCGGGCATCGGTTCCATGAGCTCCATTTCCACCATAGCGTCCGCTTTTATCCTTGGCGAAGTTTCTAAAAAAGTCGCGCAGTACGACAGCCAGATTAAGGTTCCCCACTACGACCCCATAGTAATGACCGTATGCAAAGAGGTGGTTAAGCAGTCCTACATGGAAGCCGGGCGGCCTGACTCCTACCGTGAGGACATAAATCAGTTCGTAAGCGCCGACCAGTTCTCCTACGCGGCTTCGGTGGACGGGATGATTTCCCGCGAAAAACCGGCGGCCTGTTTTTACATGGGCTACTTCATGGCCGAATCCCTGCTGTTGGCGGAAGTTGGCGCCACTTCAGGCGCGATCCAGATAGCCGGTACGGACGTGGAGCACCAGCTGCCTTTCTTCTTTACCGCCTGTGACTACACCCTGATAGGCGAAGAGCTTTACGCCGCCGGGGCCTATTTATCAAAAGAACCCATGCTGCTAAGCGCCCTCAAAGTGCAGGACTTCGGCAAGCTTGTGGTTATGGTTTCGGTTTTCTTCAGCATGATCCTGGTCGCCCTGGGGGCCAGGTTCGGCTGGGAGGGTTTCGTGCGGGGCATCCTCCACCTGTTCAGGAATTATTAATCTATGAAACTGATAAAAAAACAGATACCTCTAGCCATAGTGTTCATAACCGGGGTGTTTACTCTGGTGTCTTATTATGTGCCCAATAAGACATCGATTGATTATATAGAAACCATGAACAAATGGCAAAATATCGTAGTCGCCTTTGCTTTCCTGCTGGGCCTGGTGAGCCTGTTTTTCTCCCACTACCATAAAATCGCAAGGAAAGCCGACGGCTGGGGCTACAGCATATTTGTGTTCGTGGGTTTTCTCACCATAGTCATTTCCGCCTACGTCAGCGGCGGCAGGCAGATGACTGATGCCGGGCTGACGCCGTTGGGGTGGTCGTTCAAGTATATCTACAACGCCTTGAGCGGAACTATGTTCGCGGTGCTGGCTTTCTATATAGTTTCTACCGCTTACAGGTCGTTTAGAATAAAATCCCTGCAGGCTTTCGTGCTGTTCGTGGCGGCCTTTATACTGATACTCGGCAAAGTTCCGCTGGGGCAGATAATCTGGGATTTGGCGCTTGGCTGGACCGGGGCCGGCGTTGACCAGGTGATAGAGTGGATAATGCAGGTGCCTGCTGTGGCAGGCAAGCGCGGCATCATGATAGGTATATCTATCGGCGCTATCGTGACCTCGCTCAAAATTATTTTCGGCATTGAAAAACAGTATATGGGAAAGGATTAGACATATGCTTAAGGAACAATTGCAAAAATTTTCCAGGATAGACCGGCGCTGGATTTTCCTGCTGCTGGCTATCACGCTGCTCGTCCCCATAATAAAGCCCATCGGTCTGCCAAACAAGACTATCGCCGAGGCCACCAGCCGGGTTTACGGGAATATTGAGAAACTGCCAGCCGGCTCTTTTGTGCTTTTCTCGCTGGACTATGATCCCTCCACGCGGCCGGAACTGCATCCGATGGCTACCGCGCTGGTGCGGCACGCTTTCAGCCGGAACTTGCGTGTGGGCGTGGTTACCTACATCGCCGGCTCCACGGGGCTGATAGAGGAACTCTTCGCCAGGGTTTCCAAGGAATACAATAAGTCGGATGGGAAGGATTATGTTATTTTACCGTACATGCCCAACATTCTGGCGGTCATGACGCAGATGTCCTCGGATCTCTATGGAATTTATACCAAAGACCGTAATGGTATAGACGTTCGCGGTATGCCTGTCATGAAGGGTGTTAAGAATTATAAGGACATGTCGCTTATCGTATGCGTCACGGGGACCGCAATACTGGATTACTGGGTGGCTTTTGTGGGAGATAAGTATAGTGTGCCGGTGGCCGGCGGCGTTACCGCTATCAGCCAGCCGGGTTACGGGCCCTACCTGCAGACTAATCAGCTAAAAGGCCTTATAGGCGGCATGAAGGGCGCCGCGGAATACGAGTCGCTTATAAAACAGCCCGGTAAAGGAACTTCAGGCATAGACGCGCTCAACCTGGCGCACCTGCTGGTGCTTGCGCTTATCCTGACGTCCAATATTATACTGTTAATCATTAAATATCTTTGATGCCATAGGCTTTAGTCCATAAGATATAGGCGGCGTTTAGAGTAGGTTGTTAAAGTTTATCTGTGCATAGCTTATGGCTTACGGCTTACGGCTTACGGCTTACGGCCTAAAGCCTATGGCAGAGAAGTAACTTCTATACGAGGTAATTATGTCAGAAACATGGATTATTATCGGTGGCTGGCTGGCAGCGGGGCTCACAATCTTTCTTTTCAGTTTCCTGTATAAGGATAATCCATTCTTTAAAATAGCGGAGCATCTTTACCTGGGCGCCGGCATGGGCTGGCTGTTCCAGGTTTCAGTCACTAATGTGTGGATTCCCAAAATATGGGAGCCTGTTTCAAAAGGCGAGTTGCTGGTTATAATCCCCTCCATCATGGGGCTTTCGCTGTTGACCCAGTTTATTCCTAAGATCTCATGGATTTCCCGCTACGGGTTTACTTTTATGATGGGTTACGGGTCAGGGCTGGCCATTCCAGCCGGTCTTTCCACCGACTTTATGAGCCAGATAGAGGGCACCATAAAGCCTTTCTCGCTGCTGGCCTCCATGAGCCCGTTTGCCATCTTTAACTCGGCGCTGATCGCGTTCGGCGCTATCTGCGTGCTCTTCTACTTCTTTTTTTCAGTGGAGCATAAAGGTCATCTTAAAAAAGTTTCCAATGTGGGTATTTATTTCCTGATGATCTACTTTGGTGCGGCCTTCGGCAATACCGTAATGGCCCGTTTTTCGCTTCTTTACGGCAGATTTGACGACCTTTACACATTCTCAGGCGCTAAGTACCTATACGCCACGCAGTTCATACTGACAGGCATGGTAATATACTTCCTGGTTTACGCGCTGTTTGCCGGCAGGAGTAAAAACGCCATAAAAGCCTGAAATCATAATTAACAAGAAAGGCGTCCGCCTAAGGCGGACGCCTTTTTTTGATTGCAACTGAAAGTTACTGAACGCAAGAATGGGGGCTGTCTTTTATGCGGTGCAGTTTATTTGGGGGCTTCAAATTTTGCCTTTGAGCGCAGTTCAACTACCAGATTCGCTAATTCTTGTGTGATAAGCTGGTCTAGAAGGTTCGCTTTTATACCTTCTTTTGCCGTTTCATATTTTATTTTTTCCGGTGGTCTCAATTCTTCCAGCTTCAGTATGCTGTATCCGCCATGGGTGGCAAGGGGTTTTGTGTACTGGCCCGGTTTTAAGGCAAAAACCAGTTCCCACAACTCCGGTTGCAGCATGTGCCTGGGGACAAAGCCCATGTCGCCGCCTTCGTTCTTACGTTTCTCGTCCGTGGATTTAAGGCTTGCGAGCTTGGCAAAATCCGCCCCGGACGAAAGAGCCGTGTAAATACCATCGGCTTCGGCCCCGGTTTTAACGAATATTTCGCGAAGATGGACGGATTCGGGAGTGGTGAAACGTTCATCGTCGTTGTCGTAGGTTTTTTGTATGTCGGTATCAGTCACGGTTATATTTTTTGTCGTAAGTGCCAGGTTCCTGATTAGGAACGCGTTTCGTAAAACAATTTTCAGTTCCTGCACGCTGCAGTTCATGGACTTGAGATTTTTTTCAAATTTCTCATTGTTCTTGTAATCGGCGCGCAGTTCTTCATATTTTTTCGCTACTTGTTTTTCATCCACTGTCACTTTCAGGCGCGCGGCTTCTTCAAGCAAAAGCCGCTCGTCCACCAGACTGGCGATCTCTTGTGCGGCGTATACCCACCAAAGGCGCTTTGTAAGTTCGTCAGCGGTTATGGCTTTGCCGTTTACGGTGAGAATAACCCTGGGCTTCTCCGCCCCGCCACCCGCAGCGAAGGCCTGCCGCGGGCCTATGGCGATGTCCGCGGCTGAGACACTGGCCTGCCGCGGGCCTATGGCGATGTCCGCGGCTGAGAAGCTTAGTAACAGCGCGGCTGATAATATTATTTTTTTCATCATCCATCCTCCAATGAGTTGTTTATTTATGAAAAGCGTTGTTAAGTATGGTATTCAACCAGCGGAATTTAGACAACAGCTCCACGGCAAGGTCGTCAAGGTCGGTTTCGGTCTTGTCCGCCATCGCCTTCCGGCGGCTTATCAGTATATTTTTAACTAGATATAAAAACTCTTGACTCTCAGACTGCCTGGACTTGCAGCTTGTTACTTGTAATGTCTTACAAGTTTTGAGGGGTCTATCTGCGCCAGTTCAAAGTCCTGGGTGGTTATTAGGGCGTGTTTGGGGCAGGTCTCGGCGCATTGCCAGCAGTACACGCAGCTGCCGAGTTTCATTATGCAGTCAAATTGTTTCTTAGCGGGGACCGCGGGTTGGCCCTGCTGCACAGGGGGCGCGGCGAACTGCTCTTCTGAAAGCGGGATCTCTATGGCCTTTGACGGGCACACGCGCACGCACATCTGGCAGCCTATGCATTTCCCGGAGTCAAAATCTATGCGGCCCCTGAAACGCGCCGTTACCCTGGCTTTTTCAAAGGGATACCCGCTTGTGGCCGGCTTTTTAAAAAGATGGGTAAGAACTTCGGAGAGCATCCTGGCTGGTTTTAATTTCATATAGAGGTTATCCTTTCAGGTCAGGTGAATAGGCTGCCCGCCAAACAGCCGGCGGGTCCGCTTGAGGCGGATAGGCAGTTAGACTATTAGGTAAGGCCGTCTGATGGCCAGAGGCCTTGATACGGCACTGGCATACCCCTGAACCAGATTTGACTAACAGCCTATAATAGCCTACAGCCTTCAGCCTATTCCCCAGCTTACAGCCTTGACTTAATAACTATATCCAAAAGTATCTGCGCCATGGCCATGGGCGCTAGTATCTTCCAGCAGAAATTGACCATCTGCTCAATGCGCAGGCGGGCCATAAGAACTTTTAAAAGGGCAAGCAGGAAAGTGACAGCAAGCGTTTTGGCGAGGAACAGCGCGAGGCCCGCCGCCCCGTAAAGGCCCCAGGCCCCGCCTAAAAAAACGGCGCTCAAAAGCGCCGCCCCCACCACAAGCTCCATGTCCACGGCAAGGTTAAAGTAGGCAAGCAGGCGGCCTGAATACTCGGTAAACTGCCCGCCTACTATTTCGTTTTTGGCGTGCGGAATATCAAACGGCATGCGCTCAAGTTTCCCCTGGAGCGCCAGTATAGCTACCAGGAAACCTATGAGCTGGGCCGCCATAAGGGCGGGACGCCCCGCGAAAAACACCGAAATTTCGGACAGGTTCCACGACCCCGCGAGTATCGCCGGCCCGATGAGAGAGAGCATCAGCGGCACTTCATAGGCAAACAGCTGGGTAAGCACGCGCATGGAGCCCACGGTTGAGTAAGGGCTCGCGGAGCTCCAACCCGCTAAAAAGAAAGTGACCGTGGGTATGGTAAGCAGGTAAACAACCACTACCATATTTCCCTGGAAAGGCGCAAAAAGCGATTCTGTTTTCCAAAGCGGTATCAGCATCAGCGCTGAAATTACCGCCGCTATCGCGAAATACGGAAGCACCTTGAATATCGCCGTGTCGCAGGCGTCGGGAATGATGGTTTCTTTGGCCAGCAGCTTTATAAAGTCGGCTGTAGGCTGATACCAGGGCGGGCCCACGCGGTTCTGCATCACGGCGCAGAGCTTGCGGTCAACCCACTGCAAAAAAAGCCCGTAGGCTGTAAGGAATATAAAGCCGGGGAAAACAATCAGATAAACCGCCGATGCCAGTAAAGAATCCGTGTGCATGTTTTAGTTCCTCTTGTTTAGGCTGTAGGCTGCTATAGAGCAATTAATGATGGTAGATAGTGGAGAGTGTAGTGTGTAGAGTAAATAAGGAGTATCTTTATGTACTCTACACTATCTACTCTCAACTCTACACTAACCTCTACGGCCTATCCACCTAAAATTTACTAAAATCAACGCCTTTGCGCTTATAGGCTTCTATACCGAGCCTGCGCAAATCTTCCCAGTCGTAAACCTGCGTTTTATCGGTTTTCCGGTCATAGACCATCGCCCTGTCGGTGCAGGACATACAGGGGTCAATGGCGGCTATCACAAGCGGCACATCAGCCAGCCACCCGCCTTCAAGCATGTAGGTGACGGACTGAAGGTTTGCGAGCGTGGGCGCTCTGACTTTCAGCCTTTCGGGCTTGTCTGTGCCGTTGGTTTTCAGGTAATGAATATCCTCGCCGCGTGGAGCTTCATAAAGGTTGACGACTTCGGCCGGGGCTATTCTGGGGGGCACTTTAACGGTTAGCGGCCCTTCGGGAAGGTAGTTCAAAACCTGCTTTATCAGCTTATATGATTCCATCAACTCAAGGGCTCTTACCACCACGCGGCCAAAAACATCGCAGCTGTCATGTGTGATAAGGTTAAAGTCCAGCTTATCGTAAAGCAGGTAGGGTGCGTCCTTGCGTACATCGCGTTTAACGCCGGACGCCCTTGCCGTGGGGCCCACCGCTCCGCGTTCCAGTGCCACCTCGTACGGAAGCTTGCCCACATTGGCGGCTCTGGCCCTCACCGTGGGTTCTTCAGTGGCTACTTTAATGTAGTACTTGGTGCGCTCTTCAAGGAAGTTTATCCGTTTTAAAACTTCGTTTTTCTGTTCCGGTGTAATGTCCCTGCGCACGCCGCCTATGGTGTTTATGGAATAATGGACACGATTGCCGGAGAGCAGCTCAAGGCAGTCAAGCACTTGTTCTCGGTCGCGCCAGGTGTACATAAAAAGCGTTTCAAAGCCGATTTCGTAAGCGGCAACGCCTAACCACAGCAGGTGGCTGTGCACGCGCTCCAGTTCGCCTACAAGCACGCGGATGGCGAGCGCCCTCTCAGGCACTTCGGCCTTTGCCGCTTCTTCCACATTAGTCACATAGCAGGTGGTATGGGAATGGGAGCAGATGCCGCATACCCGCTCCAGAAGATACATGTTTTGTATGAAAGTCCGTTCCTCCGCCGCTTTTTCCATGCCCCGGTGGTTATAGCCCAGGTTTATGGTGGCGTTTTCTATCTGTTCGCCTTCAAGGACCAGCATAAAATTTTCCGGTTCTTTAAGGGCGGGGTGCTGCGGGCCCAGGGGTATGGTTATCTTTGACATTATTTCGCCTCCTTGGCCGAGGCTGATTTTCTGGCGGCCTGGAAATCGGCGGTCTTCCAGCTTTTCCGCAGGGGATACTGGTCCTTCGGAAAATCGTCGGATAAAGGGTAACGCCTGCCGGGCGCAAGTCCTTCAATTTTTATGCCAAAAAGGTCCTCAAGCTCCCGTTCGTAGGAAATGGCGCCGGGGAATATGCCCGTGATCGTCGGTAGTTTTGGCGAGGAAAGAGGGGTTTTAACCTTTATTGTGGCCATAATATGGTTGTCGGTGGCGTGGTAAAAAGCGCCCAGGTTTTCCCCCTCGTCAAAACCGGTGATAGTGGAGATATGGTTATAGCCTGCGGCTTTCATAAATTTAAGTATTTCCACCAGTTTTTCAGGCGCGGCTTCAAGCCACACCCTGCGCGCGCGCCGGATATCTACCGCGCTTACGCCCGCGCCGAATTTGTTCTCAAGCATTTTTTTAAGTTCTTCTTCTTTCGCAAATTCACTCATAATTTATAACTCCTCAGGTTGTTTAGGCTGTAGGCTATTAGGCTGTTAGTCAAATCGGAGTATTACCTAATAGTCTAACTGCCTATCCGCCTCAAGCGGACCCGCCGGCTGTTTGGCGGGCAGCCTACTCACCTAGACAGTTACTTTTAGTTTTCAAGGCTTGAAAGCAGTTTTACAACGCCGTCTATTATAGCTTCGGGCCGTACAGGGCAGCCGGGAATATAAGCCGAAACCGGCAGTACCTGGTCAAGCCCGCCGGGTACCACTGAGTAGCACCCGTTAAAAACCCCGCCGGAGCAGCCGCAGGCGCCTATGGCCAGCACGAATTTAGGCTCCGGCATCTGTTCGTAAATACGTTTAAGGCGCGGTACCTGTTGCAGCGTTACCGGCCCCGATACAACCAGGACATCGGCGTGCCTGGGAGTGGATTTTAAAACTATGCCGAAACGTTCAATATCATACTTCGGCGTAAGGGCATCCACTATTTCTATGTCGCAGCCGTTACAGGCGCCCGAGTTAAAATGGAGTATCCAGGGCGATTTCAGCCTGGACCAGAGTATAAGTTTATCTATAGTTTTCATAAATTCCAGTCCCTTTTTGAGTGATTAAGTAATTGAGTGATTCAGTAATTAAGTTGCTCCCGTAATGAAAGTTTTAAAAAACTTAATCACTTAATCGCTTAATCACTTAATTACTCTTCTAATCCACGAAGAGTATGGCAAGTATAACCGCCACCGACATAAGATAACCGGCCACCAGCCAGGGCCCGGCGGAGCCGGGGTTAAAGCTCCAGGTGGCTATCATCAGGGCCGCCACATGCAGAAGCGTGAAAAAAATAGCGAAGGGAAAGAAGCCCTGGTAGTCCGGGCTCACCCTTTCCCCGCTCACTTCTTCTCCGCAGCCGTAGGGTTTGTTCTTTCCGGAGCCGGGCACGATTTTGGGCGCGGGCGCGAGCGGCGCAAGTAATTCGGACACAACCATTATAAACAGCAAAGCTGTTATGAACGCTATTGGCGGTGAAAGCAGTATATTCATAGTTAGAAGCCTCCGCGTAACTAATCAGGTTGTTTAGGCTGTAGGCTATTAGGCTGTTAGCCACATCTGACTCTTACCTAATAGTCTAACTGCCTACAGCCTATCTGCTATCCTTTCAGTCCTTTCAGGTTCCAGATATCTACTGACTTATTGATCCGGAAATTTTTGGCAAGCAGCGCGAGCCCGGCCGCCACTACCACCACCTCTATAACTATCATGGTGATTATTACGGCCTGCGCGAGGCTGAGGTTGCTTGTTAGGGCGCCGCTTGAAATAACGGCTAGCAGTCCGGCTTTTGACATTATTTCAAGGCCGATAAGCTGCCGCAGGAGGCTGCGTGAAACCAGCATGCAGTAAAGCCCGATGAACAGGATGAGGGCTATGAAATACCAGTCAAGAGCGAAGGAATTTGTCATTTATTCCTCCTTGGGAATATGGATTTTATAACAAAAACTCCGGCCGCGAGCATCGCTATCTGGCCCAGCAGGTCGGGGCGCCTCGCGGTCCAGAGGGTTATACCGATGGGGTCTTGCCCTGCGGTTGAAACGGTGCCGCCGGTGATAAGAGTTTCAAAAAATCCCGGGAGCGTAAACCACAGGATTATGGCGGCTCCGGCCGCGGCGAGCGGCAGGACCAGGAACTTCACCCGGCCGCGCGCGTCAGCGTCTTCACTTTGGCGCACCAGGCTGACCGCTCCTACAAAAAGCACGGTAATAAGCCCCGCGCAAACCGAAAGTTCAAAAACCGCGGCCAATGGCGCCATGAAATCAAAGAGTATGAGACTTGTCCCTATGCTTACGAGCGCCAGCATTATAGCGCCTATAAGCAGATCGCCGGCCATTACCGCACCCGCCGCGCAAATTGTGGTCAGTAAGAACAGCAGTGTGTGGTAGGTCATAAAATCATCCTCTTTGCGATGGTTTCAACCAAGTAAGCGTAGAAATATGGGAATAACAGGCCAACCGCCACTATAACGGCGCTCATCAGCACTACAGGGGCCAGCATTGGCGCGGAAACTTCTGAAATCCCGGCGGCCGCGCTCTTTTTGCCGAAGAAAATTTTCTTCTGCATTACCATGAAATAGGCAAGCGTTACTATGCTGAACAGGAGAGCGAGGAGCGCGTAAACTTTTGCCCCCCCCGCCCATAGGGCCACTATGATAAGCAGTTTGCTCCAGAAGCCTGAGAGCGGCGGAATACCGGCGGTAGAGAGAAGCGCTATAACCGAGGTCCAGGAGGTCCAGGGCATGGCGTGTTCCAGACCGCCCATTTTGTCCATGTCGGTTGTGCCCGCGGCTTTTTCAAGGCTTGCGCTGTTTAAAAACAGGACGGTTTTAAAAGTGGCGTGGTTGAATAAATGGAAGATGGCGGCTATAAGGGCAAGCGGGGTGCCAAGCCCCGCCGCGAGTACTATGTAGCCGAGCTGGCTTATGCTTGAGAAGGCAAGCATGCGCTTTAAGTCTTTCTGGCGCAGGGCCGCGATGGCCCCCACGGCTATTGAAAGCATGCCCAAAAACATCAGCGTGCCGGCAAGCGCCTGGGCCTCGCCTTCAGAGAACCGCATAAGCATGGAGATTCGTATTATCGCGTATATGCCGGAAATCTTGGTTACTATGCCGGCCAGATGAGTGGATACCGGGGCGAAAGAGCCCTGATAGGCGTCGGGCACCCAGGCGTGGAACGGCGCTACGCCGGCCTTTATAAGGAAACCAAGCAGTATCAGGCCTATTCCAAAAAGCGCCGCCCCGTCGGGTGAGCCGGCGGACATGAACATCTTTACGTTTTCAAACGAGAAGCCGCCTACGGACAGGAGCAGCAGCGAAAGCCCCACTATTATGGATACGGAAGCGGGGAAGGTCAGTAAAAAATATTTTATAGCCCCTTCAAGCCCGGCCGAAGTGTCGTCCGTGGTAATAAGGGCGAAAGAGGTTACCGCGAGCACTTCAATGTAAATATAGAGCGTAAAGAAGTCGGAGGTGGTTACCACGCCGCACATGGCGGCCACTGAAATCAGCATCAGGCAGAAATACGCCTGCCGGTTGGCCATGGGGCCGGCGAAAAACGCGGAGAAGAAAACCACGCACAGCGCCACCAGGTAAATGGTAAACACCATGAGCAGCGAGAACCCGTCACCGGGTATATTTGAGAATGACTCTGCTATGTTTGACGGGTTTAAGAGCAGGTATGCCATATTGGCGAGACCCGCAAGCAGGGTGACATTCGCGATAATATCCGCGATACGCGGTTTGTTTCTGGCGGCGAAGGGTATGACGATGGCGCTTAAAAGCGGGATTAAAATGTAAGCAAGGAGACCTCTTTCCATTATCTTATCCCTCCGTAATTAGCGGTTATGAAGATATAGGCGATGGCGCCCGCTATGGTAAGCGTCATATAAAGCGGGTAAGAGCCGTTGTGGAAGCGGCCTGAGGCCTGCGAGAAGGCGCCGCCAAGGCGCGAGGGCAGGGCGTCCGTAAGATAGTCAAAGAAGCGGTCTATTTTATAGAGCGCCGCAGCGGCAAACGGGACGGAACGCATGATAACCTCGTAGGGGTCAAAGAAACGCTTTTCTGCCAGAGCGTAGGTTTCTTTCAGCAACGGGGCGTTGTGTATGTGGTCGGAGGCTTTGAATGCCCTGCCGCCTGAAAGCGCGTAACCGGCCGCGTGGTTTATTACGGCCGCCAGTATTACTATTATGGAAAGCCAGTACAGTTTGTCGGGGTGGAAACCGGCAAGAACGGGTACTTCAAGGTTAAGGGCATGCAAAGACGGAGCCAGCAGCCAGTTTGCGGGCAACTCTGCGCCGAAACCGAAAGCGATGCAGATGGCGGCAAGTATGGCCATCGGCAGCAGGTTTGAGAACGGCGCCTCCCTGACCTCCTTAAGATCGTCGGGGCGCTTGCCGAAGAATACGGAGTGGCCCAGTTTAAGGAAGGAGGCCAGCGTCAGGAAAGAGCCAAGCTCGGCCGCCAGGAAAAATACCGTGTATCCAGTGGAAAGGGAGCCTTTATAAATCATTTCCTTTGAAAAAAAACCGTTTAAGGGAGCTATGCCGGAGATGGCGGCTGCCGCTATTATGAAACAAAGCCCCGTTATGGGCATGGCCTTAAAAAGCCCGCCCAGTTTTGAGAGGTCGTTCGTGCCGGTCCTTTTCTCCACCGCGCCGGCCGTCATGAACAGGCAGGATTTGTATACGGCATTATTGAGCATATGAAACAGCGCGCCCGCTATGCCTATGGGGTTAAGAGTGCCGATGCCGAGTATCATGTAGCCGGCCTGGCTTACGGCGTGGTAGGACAGCAGGCGCTTGTAATCGCTTTGCACGAAAGCCATCATCACGGCGACCAGAATGGTCACCGCTCCCAGCGTCATCAGTACCAGCTGCATGGTCCCGTTCAAGGCGAACAGGTAAACGCTTATGCGGGCCAGGAAATAAATGCCCAGCAATTTATCCACGGCCGCGGGCACATAAGCCATGAAAGGGGCGCTTGAGTCGGAGGCGGCGTCGGGTATCCAGGTATGAAAGGGAAAAGCTCCAGCCTTTGAAACCGCGCCTATCATCATCAGCACATAGGCGAGTCCCGCCCAGCCGTTCATGGTAAGTTTTGCGCCCGCGATCACGCTCATGTTCATGGAGCCGGAGATGCAGGCGACTATGGTAACGCCGACCAGCAGACAGAGGTCCGTTACGGCGTTTATCAGAAAAGATTTTTTAGCCGTATTTTTTGCCGCGTCTGTTTTCTGCGAGAGGGCTATAAAAGTGTAAAGAAATACCAGAAGCCCTTCCCAGAAGAAAAGCAGCGCCAGCAGGTTCTCGGAGAGCACGGCGCCCGCCGCGAACGCCTGGGTCATAAGCAGGTTGAAGAAAAACCACTTTGAGCCGCCTTTCTGTTCAAAGCTGAAAGAGTAAACCGATATAAGGAAAGAAAAGAGAGAAATCGATATGAGCACGAACGAGCTTAACTGGTCGGCCCGGAGAGTGAAATTAAAGCCCGCTCCCGCCCAGGGCATATTCAGGGTTAAAGGCTGGCCGAAAAGAGCGGACATAAGCGTAGAGGCGCCCGCCATCAGGCAGACCGCTGTTACGCCCGCGGTAAGCAGTTCCCTGATGTATTTTGTTCTCTCAGGCAGGGTAAGCAGGATCAGAGCCGAAGCCAGCGGCAAAACTATGGGTATGAGTATGAGGTTCATCATTGGAGGTTCACCCCTAATTGGTTTGTAAGCAGGTCAACATAAACGGAGGGATAATAAATAAGTGCGCCCAGCGCCAGCCCTATAAGGCCGAGCGCTAAAACGCTTGCCACCATCACGGTAGAACCTTCGCGCGGGGAGTCCTGTTTATCCGGTCCCATGAACACCAGGTAGAACAGACGGAACAGGTACAAAAGCGTCATTACCGCGCCGGCTAAAAATATAAGTATCACGGAGAGGCTTCCGTTCTGGGCCGCGCCGGAAAACACCATGAATTTGCTGAAGAAACCGCCGAACGGCGGTATGCCCATTACCGACAGCGAGCACATGGCGAAGGCAAGGCACGTTACCGGCATGGTTTTGCAGAGCCCCCCCATTTTTGTGATGTCCTTGTTGTGGGTTTTCTGCTCTATTATGCCGGCGCACAAAAACAGGCCGCCCTTGGCTATGCTGTGCATAAGGATATAAAGGAGCCCGCCGATAAAGGCGACCTTGTTGCCTGAGGCAAGCCCAAGGAAGATGAAAGCTATCTGGCTTACCGTGGAATAAGCGATTATTCGTTTTATATCTTTTTCCACCAGTGCCGCGCCCGCTGAAACAAGGGCGCTTGCGCCGGCTATCCAAAGCACGGCCTGTGAAAATTCCGGCGGCGCCGCGAAAGTAACGCCGAAGATCCTCGCGTAAGCGTAAACGCCTATTTTAACCAGCACAGCCGCGTGCAGCAGCGCGGTTACGGTTGAAGGGGCCACGCCGGCGTCCGGCAGCCAGGTGGAGAAGGGCAGTGTGGCCGACTTTGCGAGTATGCCCATAAGTATCAGGGAGGCCGCCAGTATGGAAATGCTTTCTCCGTGGAGCAGGCGCATGTCCATTGAGCCTTTGTCAAAATAAACCAGCAGAATACCGGCCAGCATGCACAGGGCGCCGAAAACCGTGACCAAAAATGTTTTATTGGCTTTCAGCACATCCCTGTCGCTCCTGAAAAAACCGACCAGCCGCCAGCTGGCAAAGGCGGTAAGTTCCCAGAACACATACATCCAAAGGAGGTTTGCCGAAAACACCAGCCCCATCATGGAGCCCAGGAACAATACCACCATGGTGTAGTATTCGGTTTGGTTCTCGTAGTGGGAAATGTAGTCAACGGAATAAATAAGGATTATGGCGCTTACGAAGGAGGAAATGGCCGCCATAAAAACGGCAAGCATATCGGCCGAGAGAATAAGGTCAAAACCCAGCGGGAAAGAAATAGAGTAGCTTGCGATAACACCGCGCATAGCGTCCGGAAGCATATAGGCGGCCGCGATAAAGGTAACAAGCCCCAACGTTACGGCTAGAATGTTCCTTACGGCGGTGGAGATCCTGCCGGCGAAAGGTATTAAAAAAGCGCCCAGTATAGGCGCCGCTACCGCTGTTTGCAGGGCTGTCAGACTCATATTCAAGTGGGATTGGTCCATAATTTTTCCTCTGGTTATAATTGTAATAAAAAGTTGAAAGGATATTCAAATGCTATCGCGGAATATAGACGGGGACCGGTGTCAGACAGGCGTTGTTTAAGGTTTCTTCTTTAAAATTATAATCCAATATTAATCTTTCAACAACGTCCCCTATTGCCCATAACTTGAAGGCCCGTTAAGACTTTCATTCTGTGTTCAAAGTGTGGCACTTCAAGATCAATAAATTTTTGTCCCCTCCCCTTTTTATACAGTTGGCGAAGATATAGGGATACAGAAAAGATGGTGAGTTTTGAAAACTTAGTTTTTATCCGCAAATGAAGCGGCCTTATGGAGAGGATAGATAACGGGTTTAGTCCTTTTTTATCGGAAGAGACTGGCATCCAATAAATGAGTAAGGGTTCAACCTTGAATTTCTTATATTTCTCTGGCTTACGCATTGTGAGTAAAACTTTAGTTACACCATTTGGATGCTCGTGATGTTTTGAAAAATTTCCTTTCATTTCACGTTTCCAGTAATGGCGGTATGCTTTCTCAATCCCTTCGTCGCTGGCATCAGATTCTAAACGTATGCCACCAATAGCGGTTGCACCCCAGTTCTTAATCTCACACTGGTATAATCGCTTGTTTTGTTTATCTAATATCCACCGATCCAACCATTTACCTTTCCTGGTGCCGGGAAGTACCGAGTCAGTAAGAATATCAACTTTTCCTTTTCTGAAATGCTTGTATATGGAGGCGTTCAAATCTTCCCCGAGGATAGCCATGAGCGCATTTGCATCTCCTTTGTCTGATTCTTTTTTACCGTCGAAGAAGTCTAGTAACTCTTTAATGATGAATTTCATAAATTTACTTTTTTATCTGTAGGAAACATCAGCACTGTTATCGTAAGTTCCCCCCTGCCTGAAGCTTCCGGCCTCCTAGAAAATTTGCAAAAAGTCTTCCCCTCTCGCTATAATACCAAAAGCGGGGTGTTTTTATTAAATTCTTACGTGGTTTTCCCAGCCGTCCACCGAGACGGACAGCTGGGGGAGTCAGGGGACGTTGTTGAAAGATTGATTATTTATGCACCGCAAGATTTTCATGCAAGTCTTTCCCCCTCTCTACAAGTCTTGAAATTGCCCCGCAAGTTAGCCTTAAATCCCTTGTTAGCTCCACACCGCTGATTTTACTCCTTTTCTTTGCAAGATAATAATATACCACTTTCCCTTTTACAGTCCCCTGCTTGCGGCGTCACCGGGCTGCCGATGCAGCGCCTGTCTTCGCGGACCGCTTTCCTTATGATTGCGGCTTGAATTAGCGGCGTCGCGTTCGGTTAAAGCCGCGGCCTCCGCAGCGGGGTGTTTTAACACTTCAGTGAGATAAACCCGCAGCAGTTCACGCAGGCGCGCGCGGGAGATGGCGTGTGTCTGGCGGGTCCGGTCATAAAGCCAGTCGCTTAAGCGCAGGAAATTATTGAAGGGCGAAACGCCGCCGCAGATCAACGCCGCGGTTTCGCGGAAGATGCCGCTGTTCGCGATTAAATCCCAGTACCGGGCGAAACGGCGCAGCCGCTGCATGGTAACAAAATCCAGCAGGCTGTTCTTACGCAGCTCGTAAGGCGGATAAGGGCTGTATACCATGCCCCATTGCCCGTCGTGCCGCGCTATGGGCGCGCCGCGCAGCCGCTTGAGTATCCCCACCTGGATCTCGTGCGGGCCCAGGGCGGCCAGCCTGTCGAATCCGGCCGCGAAACTCTCCAGTCCCTCCCCCGGCAGGCCCGCTATCAAATCGGCGTGGATATACGCGCCGGTTTCCCGGCGCAGCCGGATAATATTTCTTTCGGCGGCCGCGTTGTCCTGGCGGCGGTTAATGCGCGCGGCCGCGGCTTCATTAAAAGTCTGCACCCCCAGCTCCAGTTGCAGGGACCCGGCGGGAAATTTTTTTATGAGCAGGTAAAGTTCTTCCGGCAGACGGTCAGGTGTCATCTCAAAATGCAGGAAAAGCCCGGGCCGGTATCTTTCAAGAAAAAAGCCCATAATGGCAGCGGCGCGTTCAATATCCAGGTTGAAAGTGCGGTCCACGAATTTGAAACGGCGCGCCCCCCGCGCAAGCAGTTTTTCCCATTCCTGGAACAGGCGTTCCTGCGGAAAATAGCGCACCGCCGTGTCAAGCGATGACAGGCAGAAATCACACCCGAAAGTGCAGCCCCTGGAAGCCTCGGTATAAATCACGCGGTTTGCTATATCGTCATCACTGTACAGGCCATAAGGCAGGGCCAGCGCGCCAAGGTCTGGGGTGTTGGCCGCAACCACGCCCCGGGCGGGAACCTGCCCCGAAATCAGCCGGCGGCATAACTGCGCGAAAGCAAGGTCTCCCTCGCCGGTTATAACAAAATCGGCCGCGCGGCATATTTCCTGCTCTGAAGTTTCATGGCTGACCTCGGGGCCGCCCAACACTACTATCAGTTCCGGCCTCAATCGTTTAAGCTCCTCCACGAGCATAAGGCATTCCCGCGCGTTCCACACATAAACGCCGATACCGACTATACGCGGCTTCACGGCGAGGACGGCTTCAACGGCTTCCGGCGTGCGCAGGTCCAGGTTGAACTCCATTATTTCCGCCTGTGACGCAAGGTCGCCGAGGTTGGCCATAAGATAACGCAGCCCGAAAGAGCAATGCTCGTAACGCGCGTTAAAAGTGGCAAGCACAATGTCAGCCATCGGTTTTAAATCTCCGGCACTAACCTGAATCCTTCAGTTGAAGGATTCCCGGCGCAAGAGCGCCGGCGCGCTTCGCGCGGGTTACACCCTCGCGAACCCTGCGCGCATTGCGCTTGATTCGCGACCCGTAGAGCGGGGAATCCTGCAATATTTCTGTTCCCTGATTTTCTCAATGAAAACCATGTTGAACTGCAGGATTCGGGCTAAAGCTTCGATTATATTAAAGCAAATGCGCTATGGTATACGATAATTACCCAATATGGCATAGGCCCATCAGCCTTGTATAAATAGGCCCTAAGTCCCTTGCTGAGACATGGCCACGCGGCTAAACTATACAAGCGGGAAATGATGTACCGTGTTGTTTAAAGACTAAAAAGAGCGGCAGACTAAGGATTCATCATGAAAAAACTATTTTCCATTATCGCGGGGGTGGCTGTTGTGGCGGTCCTGGCTGGTGGAAACAGGGCAAACGCAGCCGATAACAATCCCGCGTTTGACGCCGACTATTTTGAAAGTTTTAAACCTTCCATTTCCCAGGTCCGGATCCCGGAACCGTCCGCGCCGGAGGCTGTTGACAAGCAGGGGAATTCCCCGGAGAAAAGCTCCGGACAGGACAGCGTGCCCGTGCATGGTTACACGCCTCAGCAGAAGAGCATGATGGATGCCAACAATGACAGCCTGCAAAAATCTTTCAGCCTGCGGAGACGCCTCAAGCTGTCTAAATCCCCGGGCCAATCCGACAATGAGCCGGCGCCGGTCAAATACAGGCCGTATGCCGATTATGAAAAACCGGGCTATCTGATAATGAGTTCGGGTTTTAATTTTGAATCACGCCAGGCGAAGCTTGAAATGGCCAAAAACCTGCCGTCCGACGGGGTTCTGGTGATATTCGCTGATAACCCTTCCGAATCGGTCAAAGAACGAATTCTTAAGGATTATGAAAGCGTTCTGCCGCGCAGCCGGATTAAAGTCATTTCTCTTGATGGCGCGGGGAACGGCTTTTGGGCCCGGGACGGTATTCCAGTGCCCGTATTAGATCAGGGTAATAAGCTTACGGTGGTTGATGCCAAATATTATCATTACTTTGAGCCCGACAGTGAAATCAGCCGGATCTTTAAAACCGGGCTTGAAAAACACGAATATTATTTTGAGGGCGGCAACTTCCAGGCCAATCACGCCGGTGTTTGCATGATCGTAAACAATGAGCGTCACGCCAAGATACCGGATGATATCTTTTCCGGACAGTACGGTTGCAAAAGCCTGATCCGGCTGCCTTTTGTGGACGGTATAGGCCACGTTGACGAACGGGCCCGGTTCATAAATGAAAAGACTATCGTCACCGACACGCCGGCATACAAGGATATCCTGGAAGGGAAGGGCTTTACCGTGCTTCTGCTCCCGAAGCCGGCGAAAGAGTACGAAACCTATGTCAATTCTTTGATTATGAACGACCATGTGGTGGTGCCGGTTTTTGGCGAAGCGACCGATGCCCAGGCGCTTGCTGTATACGAAAAGCTCGGACTTACAGCTTCGGGCGGCCAATCCTCTTCGCTTTCCAATAACGGCCAGGGGTCTATTCATTGCATTACGATGACCTACCCAAAGGTTCCCGTAACCGAATTGATGAAAGCCCTTGGCGCGAAAGAGTTATAACAACCGTAGTGCCAAAGCCCGGCCGGAAGGCGCCGGCGGTTGTTTTTCCCGGCGTAAGCCCCGCGTGAAAATATCCGCGGGTCTGTTTCCCCGCATATCAGCATATACATGCAGCCATTTTTAGCCGGCGTCGCGAATCCAACGGCCGGTTTCCCCCCCGGACACTATTTAATAAAAATCAGGCGGGTTTTCCAGGCAACGGAGAGATCGGATATGAAACAGTGGAAAATGGTTTTTTTCGGGTTAATACTTTTTATTCCTTCAGGAGCATCCGCTTATGAAACCGAACGGATAAGCGGGTATAAAGGCGCCCGGTGGGGAATGTCTCCCGTTCAGGTGAAGAAAGTATTGAATTTAAAAGTGGCAAAAACGGCATATGCGCGTTCCAGCAAAATTCCTTATAAAAATTCCGATTATGTCGGTTTTAATTTCGGCGGCTCCTTGATCCTGGAATGCTGGTTTTACCATGGAAAGTTATACCGTGTACGGCATCCATTCAAGGCTGGCGATATAAAAACTTACGATGTCCGCATGGCCCGTGAAGATAAGTATGGAAAACCGGCGATTGTCGGCGCCGGAAATATTCAAACAAAAGAATGTGACGCCAAAGGCGATGACACCGGCACGGAATGTTTTGTATGGAACGCAGGTATTTCGCGGATTACTTTGTGGGGAGGCATGACAGGATTATCCAAAGGATATGCCAGAAATGTAGATTATGAAGAAGTGATATCAGGCCAAAAAGCCAGGGACGAAGTAGAACTTAAAAAACATAAAAAAGAGGCAAAACGCGCCCAGTGATATATTGTTTGAATAGCCCATTTATAACACATAGGTCTTAAAGCTATGCCGGCATAGGTCCTAGTGCCCATTACACTTAATAATATAGTTGGTAAAGTATACTTATGCGCAATATACGATTGAAACATTACCAGGGGCGGATAATAACGGCAGTAATGCTCCTTGTAAGTTCGCAATTTGCGGCAGCGGGTGAGTCTAAGGCTTATGATGAGCTTTGTAATATGGCTGCTGCCGCCGGTATTCCGTCTGCTTTCACCGACTGGACGCCCGCGCAAGGAGCCTCTTCCCGCAGCAAACTTCCTGCTGAAGCTTATGGCGCCGGAATGGCCGGCCCGGCGGCCGCCCCGGACCGCGCGGTTGCTTATACGGCGGCACAGGCAAAGCGGCTTTCGGCCATGGCCAATGAGGGATTAACCCTGGTTAAAAGCATAAATGGCGGAATGGACAGGCAGGACCAATACCATTACTCGGGCGTTCCTTCTGTTGTCACGCGCGTATCACCTGCCGAAGTCGGCGTCAAGCGGCACTGGACCTCTAACGCGCAGTACGCCGGGGTCCCAGTTGTGGACCTGATTGTGAAGAGCGGTTTATTGAAGGCCGGTCCGCGCCCGTACATAATCCCTGAGTCGCACAGGGCCGATTATTATTCTGATCTTCATGGCGTTTTTTTCACTACTCCGGAGTTTGACCCTTCGCAGCTCTGGATGGGGCTGGGAGCCGATTCTGATTATGTTGATTTTGTCGTTGACCCCGGCATGGGCGCGCTTTATCTGGCTCCGGGAAATTATCTGTTCCCCTGCCCGCAGAACACGCAAACATGGATCCGTGACGCATATTCAAAGTGGAAGGGAACCGGCGTGATGCCAAAGGGAATGGAAGGTATTTTCGCGCAGATTGACAGCGAGGGCGGGTTGCAAGACGCGATTGATGTGCCTATTACCGTTGTGCGTTATCAGAAAAACGGCAAGGTCAAGGTCTTGCGCCCTGACCTTCTGGGAAAACCATAAAAGGGCTGTTAAACTGATTTATTGAATTTCAATAATTTTATATTTTCTGGTGCCGAGCCCTATGGCTTCCCCGTATTCCATGCAGGGCAGCCCGGAAACGCCGGTCTCACGCTTAAAAACATCAGAGGCATCCGCCGCTTTGCTTACAAGGTCGTAGCTGGCCTGGTCAAGCGCCACTGGATCGTTTGAGGCCAGTATCCCAATATCTCCCATAAAAGGTTTCGGCGCGCCGGAACGGCAATCGCAGGCGGCGGAAATATTCATAAGCAGGTTTATGTAGGTCATTTTTCGCCCGGCTGTCACCCCTTTAGCATACTCTGCCAGCTTTTCCTGGAAAACTATCCCGCCGGTGGACCGCTGGGCGCTTGCAATAGCCTTGTAAGGGCACATTTCGGCGCATTTGCCGCAGCCCGTGCATTTTGCCTCATCCACGGTAAAATCTTCCCTTATCGCGTTGACCGGGCATTCGGTTATGCAGAGACCGCACCGGACGCATTTTGAATTGCGTATCCTGGGGAACAGCCCGGAGTGCTGGGCTTTTTTGCCGGAGGGTGAGCCGAAACCCATGGCCAGGTTCTTTATCGCTCCGCCGAAACCCGCACCGCCATGGCCCTTAAAATGGGAGATTACAAGGAATGAGCCGTACTTGTCCATATTGCGGCCTATTATTACCTTGTTGAAATATTTTCCGTTATAAGCAACGGCTTTTTCCCCGTCCGCGTCCAGTATGTCTATGGGGGCGTAAACCCAGCCATGTTCTTTGGCGGTGGCCAGATGTGCCTTTGTGTCTCCGCGCGATCCGCCGTAGAGCGTGTTGGTTTCAACAAACGTCCCTTTAAGCTCCTTTATCAGGCTTTTCAGCAGTTCAGGCGGAATAAAGTTCTCGTTTCCCTTTTCTCCGAAATGCACCTTCACGCCCAATTTGCCGGAAGGTTTAAATCCCAGTTTTTGATAGGCGGTTTTTAACGCTGCAGGGGAAATTGTTTTTGAAAAATAAACAGTCGCGGGTTTTACGGCGGGTGGCTGTTCTTTCGCGCCGGTGAAATAGAACAGACCGCCGTACAATACGGTAAAAAGCGTGAAAACTGCAAGGCCCTTTTTCATATTTGTGAAAAATTCAAATCGCACCTGAAAAATACTAAATTATGCCGCCTTTCCGCCCATAAAAGAGTTTGGGGATTTCTTTTTCAAAAAACTCTTTTATTTCAGTCCAGGCCGCGGGTTTGAGCATTCTGGGCATCGGCTCTTTTTCCGCGTCCTCAAAATATACCAGCGCTTTCGCGGCCTGAACCGCAAAATTGGGGTGGTTCGGAAATTTTAGTTCCGCCCATTTGAAGAGATCGGTTGCTTTGTGCAACCGGCACATAAAAAACAAGTCAATGAAATCCTTTTTTGAGCCACGGCTTACCACGGCGCTCAGCTTCATGGCCGAGATGTCTTCAACGGAGGCGATTTTAAGCCCGGCCCATTTTGACGGCGGCTTAAGCAGTTCATAAGGATAGTGGAAAAGGCTTACCGCGGTATTTCCAAGCCGCAAGTGGCAGGTTCCATCTTTCTCATCCAAAATTTCCACTTTGCCGGATATTTCAAGGGTTTTTTTCAGCGCTGTTCTGTCCGAATGGTTCAAAAGACAGTCCACTGAAAAAAGATCAAGGTCCAGCGATATCCTGTGCCCCAGCCGGAGAGCCAGGCCCGTGCCGCCGGCCAGATAAAAATTCCCACCCGCGGCCAAAGCCAGCCGTAGGGCCGCATCGCGCCCGGATTTATCCAGAACTTTTTTATGCCAGTTCATTTTCACCTCTTCCAATGCCTGCGCAGGCGCCGTATCAAGGGCTATGCCCATCAGACGGCCAGATTCCGGCGTTCCGCCACGCCGGAACTGGTTTTGGATTTGCACCCAGAACAAGCGACCATAGCCGGAGCGAGCGTGAACCTAAAAGCCGGGTACCGTCCGCCTCTATAAAAGTGGACAGTTCCCCCCGGCCATAGCGCTTAAAAATCCACTTTATCTCGCCTTGCCCTCCGTTTTCCAGCACGCGCGATATTACCAGGGTTTTGTCCCTTCCCGCGTTGAGCTGTGAAATCTCGTATTCGGGAAAAAGCGGTCCCAGCCTTTTTGGCAAAGGCTGGACGGCCAATGGGCTGCGCGCCGTCTGCTTCACCTTGGCGGCATCCAGCAGCCATTCTCCCAGAAGTTTTGCTTCCGGTTTGAGAAGTCCGGTTTTGATGTAGCGGTAAACCTGCCTGCGTGTGCGCCTCAAAATTAGTGCGGCCTGTGCAACCGTGAGCACCTCCCTGGTCCGCCCCCCCGCTTCCAGGAACAGCTCTCCGTTGCTTTTCTGTATAAGCGAAAGTTTAATCTTCATTACATATAGTATGACATGAAAGTACTAAAAAGTCAATGCTTTTGCGGGTTTGGGGACGGCGGCAGGTTCCCTTGTCCGGTCAGCCCCGGCAGCCCCAGGCGGTTAAAATTTCACGGGCCATGTCTACCATGGCGGGTAGCGCCTGTTTGGCTTCGGTGGTAAGGGTTTCACGGAATATTGTAGGGTCGCTTACCTCCATGCATACCACCTGAAGCTCCCCCGGAAAAGCCATGCCAAGCCGCTCTGCCAGCTCCAGAATATGCGGCAGCCCCGCCGCGTGCTGCGACGGCGCCACACAGCGGCGGAAATCCTCCCGGTCCCAGCGCAGAATCGTCCCTGCCGGACATTCGCCGGTGGCGGCCGCGTCAAGAATAATCACCCTTCCGTAAGGCTCAAGATGGTCCAGCAGCGGCAGCCCAGCCTCCCCGGTTTCCACCACCTCCACGCTACCGGAGAACTCCGTGCGCAAAAGCCTGGCCGCGTGGAAAGCCACGCCGTCATCTCCCAGGATGTCGTTGCCCAAGGCGAGGACCAGGGTCTGTTTAGGATGTTTCATTGAATATGTATAGCAACAGAAGGCAACGGAAGGCAACAG
Source organism: Elusimicrobia bacterium GWA2_51_34 (assembly GCA_001799565.1). Taxonomy (GTDB): domain Bacteria; phylum Elusimicrobiota; class Elusimicrobia; order Elusimicrobiales; family UBA9959; genus UBA9634. Next base: position 156,541 of record MGTS01000014.1, read on the forward strand.
AAGGCAACAGAAGGCAACAGAAGGCAACAGAAGGCAACAGAAGGCAACGGAAGGCAACGGAAGGCTACGGAAGCAACTGAAAGTAAGAAAAGGAGTTGCTTATGCTCTTACTTGCTGTAGCCTTCAGTTGCTTTCTTTAGCTTTCCGTTGCTATCAATTACGCCGTATCTCCCTGATAACTGCGCCTTTCAGGTCGCGCAAAGTTACTATCATGGGCATTTCGCCCGGCAGTGTGTGCGTGGCGCAGCCGAAGCACGGGTCGTAGGCCCGGAAAGCCATCTCCACCATGTTCAGCAGCCCGTCGTTAACTTTGCCTTCCTTTATAAGGCCTTTGGCCGCCTTATCCACGCTCATGGCTATACGCGCGGAATTATTCAGCGTAGCCACTATCAGGTTCGCCCGGCGTATAAGGCCTTTCTCGTCAGTCTCATATTGGTGTATAAGCGTGCCGCGCGGGGCTTCCACTACGCCTACGCCTATCTTCGGAGTTTTGGAGGGGATTGTACGGAATTCTTTGCCTGTTATTTCCGGGTCGTTTGTCAGTTCCACCATGCGTTCGGCGGCCTGTATCATTTCAACCACGCGCGCCCAGTGATTGGCCAGTGTATGGTGCACCGGCTTGCCGCCCAGCACTTTAAAATATTCTTCATAAGCCTTCTGCGCTTCCGGTGTGGACATGCCTTCGGCCGCATTAAGCCGCGCCATGGGCGCCACGGCAAAAATTCCGCTGGAGTTTCCTTCAACGAAGCCGTTCCAGCCCACCTTTTTAAGGAAAGGAAACTTTATATAGCTCCATGGTTCCACGTGCTCCGAGATGTGTTCCAGGTAATCCCTGGCGGGGAATTTGGCGTATTCCTTGCCCTCGGGAGTAACCACGCGCAGTTCTCCGTCGTAGAAGCTCACCTTGTTGTTTTTATCCACCAGGCCCATGTAGTAGGTTTTATGCGTGAACATATCGGAGGTTATCAGTTTCACGTAAGCGTCGTTCTTTAAAACAATGTCGTGAAAGACCTGCAGGGTGAATTTAGCGAATTCCAGGGCCTCTTTAGCCGTTTCCCGGAGTTTAGGCAGTTCTGAAGCGGAGATCCCCTTGGCCACGCCTCCGGGCAGGCCCATTACCGGGTGTATAACCTTGCCGCCCGCGTAATTGATAATATCGCGGACGCGTCGGCGCATGGAGATAACTTTTTTGCCCACGTCCAAGCCTACTTTACCGATAACCCCAAGTATGTTACGCGATTCCTTGGGTGCGTCCGGACCTACTATAAAGTCCGGGCCTCCTAGAACATACACGTGCAGGGCGTGGTCCTCAAACATAAAAGCATTGTAAACCAGCTCTCGTATTTTCCTGCCTACAGGGTGGCATTCCACGCCGTAAAGATCGTCCAGGGTCTTAGCTCCGGCCATATGATGCGCCGTGGGGCATACCCCGCAGATGCGCGAGGTAAGCTGCGGCATATCCTCGGACGGGCGTCCCTGGCAGAATACCTCAAAGCCACGCAGTTCCGGTATCTGCAGGTAGGCCCGGTCCACGTTGCCCTGGTCGTTAAGGAATATCTCTATCTTGCCGTGCCCTTCCAGGCGCGTGATCGGGTCTATTGAAATAGTGCGCCGGCCGGAATTGGCCTGCTGGTGCGCCTGGTTCCAAACTTTCTGAGCGGTCTTGTCCATGGTATGACTCCTAGATTTATAATTGTTTAAATTTATGGCAACAGAAAGCTACTGAATGCTACGGAAAGCAACTGAAAGTAAGAGAACTATTTTATGCGGTGTTCTTACTTTCTGTAGCATTCAATTGCTTTCCTTTGCTTTCTGTTGCTATCTACTGTAATTTTCGCCGTAACAGGCACTTTGAAAGGCCGTAGCGGTAGAAAGTTCCTATAGGGTCGGGAATGCCGTCCAGGACGGCGTCTATCTCTTTTACCTCTTTGGGGACGATGTTTGAGAATACCGAGGAAATGAATTTAGCGCCCTGGTCTTTTACCCGGGAAGTCGGGCCGAAACAGCCGGTGCATGCCATATTCCCGCCCGGGCAGAGGGCTTCGCAGCCGCCGCGGGTGGCCGGGCCCATGCACACTATCCCCTGGGCAAGAAGGCATTTTTCCGGGTCTATCTGTACCTGGTGTGGCCTTTTAAACTCGGTAAGAGCCAGGTCGGCGGGCTTGGAATCCTTGCGCTTACATTCCTCGCAAAGAGCTATGTCGGGCGAAAGCACCGTGCCTTTGGGCGGCAGCTTGCCGCTAAGCAGGGCCTGCACCGCGGCCATTATAAGCTTGGGTGTGGGCGGGCAGCCGGGCAGGTAATAATCCACTTCTATAACTTCGTCCAGCGCGCGCACCATGCTGTGAAAAGCGGGCAGGGTAAGCGTGCGGCCTTCATCCTGGCATTCCACCTGCGGGCGCACCTTGCCGGGGTTGTCGGTGCTGGGTGAATCTTCGTAAACGTATTTAAGGATGGCCTCTTTGCTGGACTGGTTGGCCAGCGCCGGTATGCCGCCGGAGTTCGCGCAGGCGCCGAAAGAGACCACCACCAGGCTCTTTTTGCGCAGCAGGCGCACCCATTCTTCCTGTTCGGAGGTACGTACGGCGCCGTTAATGAAGGAAGCCACTATGGATTTATCGGGCCGGGCTTCAATATCGGATTTCTTAAAATCCATGGCCACGGGCCACAGTATTATGTCCACTGCCCCCACCACGGTAAGAATATCCTCGGCCAGGTCCACCACGGCTTCTTCGCAGCCGCCGCAGGACGCGCACCAGTAAAAAGCTACTTTGGGTTTATCGGGCATGGACTGTTGCCTCCTTAGTGGAGCCGCCATTCACCTTGGTTTCCAGCTCCTCTATCTCTTTGTCCCATTCCTTGAATTTGCCGGGCAGGTTAAGGGGCCCTAGCGCCCGCACTTTTTCGGTCATATCGTTTACCACGGATCGCACTTTGTCCCCCTCCGCGCCCGATATCCATTCCAGGCGGAAGCGGCCGTCGTAAATGCCCATGTCTTTCAGCATGCGCTCAAGCATGCGCATGCGGCGCAGCGTCTTGTAGTTGCCCTCGGCGTAATGGCAGTCGCCCGGGTGGCAGCCGCCCAGCAGCACTCCGTCGGCGCCGCGCGCGAAGGCCTCCAGCACGAACTGCGGGTCCACGCGGCCAGAACACATCACGCGTATAACGCTTACGTTCGGCGCATATTTAAGGCGCGACACACCGGCAAGGTCGGCGGCTGTGTAGGTGCACCAGTTACAGAAAAAAGCCACTATCTTAGGTTCAAATTTTTCGGTCATTTGCCAGTATCCCCTTTATTTCGCTGAATATTTCGTCGTCCTCGAAGAGGTTCTGCCGTATGGAGCCCGAAGGGCAGGCCGCCGCGCATACGCCGCAGCCTTTGCAGAGCACCTCGTTGATAACGGCTTTCTTTTTAACCTCGTCGAAGGTGATGGCGGAATAGGGGCACAGTGAAATGCAGGATTTGCAGCCGCAGCACTCGTCCTCTATCACGCGCGAGGTGTTGGGTTCCAGTTCCACAAACCCGGCGTCTATCAGCGCCAGCGCCTCGGCGGCGGCCGCACCTGCCTGGGCCACGGTGTCGGGAATGTCGCGCGGGGCCTGACAGGCCCCGGCTATGTAGATGCCGTCGGTAAAGGTATTAACGGGCGCCAGTTTCGGGTGGCGTTCCTGGAAAAAGCCCTCGGTGCCGCAGCCTATGTTGAAGCGGCGGCGTACCTCCTGCGCGTCGGCCTGCGGTTCAAGGCCTGTGGAAAGCACCACCATGTCCACCGGAATGCGCCGCACGAACCCGGCAAGCGTGTCTTCCACGCGCATAACAAGGCGCCCCTCTTCCCCGGGCGTCATGGCCCAGTCTGTGACTTCGGCCACTCGGCCGCGGATGAACTGCACGCCCTCGCCCAGCAGCTTGTCGTAGAATTCCTCGTAAGCCTTGCCGGGCGCGCGCATATCTATATAGAAATTGTACACGTCTGCGCCGGAATGTTCCTTTATCAGGTGCGCGAGTTTAAGCGAATACATGCAACACACGCGGGAGCACCACTTGTTGCTTTTCGCGTCGCGTGAGCCCACGCAGTGCACTATGCCCACCGCCTTCGGGCGCTTGCCGTCGCGCAACACTATCTCTCCGGAAGTGGGGCCCGAGGCGTTAACCAGGCGCTCCACTTCAAGCGCGGTATAAACGCCGGGGTAGCGGCCGTAGCCGTAAACGTAGTCGCGCTTGGCGTCGTAAGCCTTGAAGCCGGTGGCCAGCACTATGGCGCCCACCTGTATCTCTTTAATTTCTGGTTTCTGCTCGAAGTCAAAAGCGTTGCGGTCGCAGACTGCGGCGCAGGATTTTTTGCACTTACCTGTTTTGAGTTGTATGCAGGTTTCGGGGTCTACCAGCACCACTTTGGGAGTTGCCTGCGGGAAGTCTATGTAAACCGGCTTGCGCTTGCCCAGGCCCTGGTTGAACTTGTCGTGGAACTTGGGCTCCTTGAACACGCAGGCGTCTATGCATTCCATGCAGCCCACGCAGAGGTCTTCTTTAACGTAGCGGGGCTTGCGCTTTACCTGCACCTTGTAATTGCCTACGTAGCCCTCTACTTTTTCCACTTCGGAGTAGGTCCAGAGAGTTATGTTGGGGTGCGCCTTTACCGCCGACATTTTTGGGGTAAGTATGCAGGCCGCGCAGTCGAGCGTGGGGAAGGTTTTGTCGAACAAGGCCATGTGGCCGCCTATGGTGGCTTCGCGCTCTACCAGCGTAACCTTTTTGCCGGCGTTCGCAAGCGTTAAAGCCGCGTGTATGCCGGCTATGCCGCCGCCCACTACCAGTACGTTCGGGTCCACCGGCACGCGCTTTTTTTCAAGCGATTGGTGGTAAGCCACGCGCGCTATGGCCGCGCGGGATAGGTCCTTCGCCTTTTCAGTGGCGGCTTTCTTGTCCGTGTGCACCCAGGCTACGTGTTCGCGGATATTTACCATCTGGAAGTAGAACGGGTTAAGACCGCCCTTGAGCGCGGCCTTGCGGAAAGTTTCTTCGTGCAGGTTAGGGGAGCAGGCCGCCACCACCAGGCGCTCCAGCTTCTGCTCTTTTATGTCCTTGGCTATCATCTCCTGACCGGGGTCGGAGCACATATATTTATAGTCGCGCGAGACCGCCACTCCGGGCAGGCCGGCGGCGTATTTCCGCACTTCCGCCACGTCTATTGTACCGGCGATGTTAGTGCCGCAGTGGCAGATATAGAACCCTATGCGGGGCAAATTTTTCTGTACGGGGTTATTGTCTGACATATTTACCTCCCCGCCATTAATTCTTTGGCGGAAGCTATGCCGCGTTTGATGCCGAGTTCCCTGGGGCTTAGGCCCATGGCCAGCCCTATGACCTGCGTGAAATAAAGCACGGGGATATCCACCCTTTCGTAGGCGCTTGCTACCTGGTCCTGATAGCCGTCCAGGTTGAACTGGCAGAGCGGGCAGGGAGTTACTATGGCCTGGGCCCCGCGCTTTTTGGCTTCGCTGAGTATTATGTAAACCATGCGCAGCCCGGCCTCGGTAACGGTGCCGGTAAGGCTGCCGCCGCAACAGTGGGTTTTAAGCGGCCAGGTTACGCACTCGGCGCCGGAGGCCTCTATAAGCTTGTCCATGGTCAGCGGATTATGTTGGTCGTCAAAAGTGGCGAAGGGGCGCACCACCTGGCAGCCGTAGTAGGCCGCGAGTTTCATCCCGGTCAGCGGATTTTTTACATGTTTTTTAATTTTCTCAAGGCCGATATCGTTTACCAGCACGTCCAGCGGGTGGCGCACTTTTACCTTGTCGCTGTAATCCAGGCCCGCGGCTTTAAGCGCGCGTGTTACCTTGCCGCGCAGCTCTGGGTGCTCCTGGATGCCCTTCATGGTCTTGTTGAGCACCAGGTAGCAGGCGCTGCAGGGCGCTATTACGTCTGAGTTTTCGCGCCCGGCTATGGCCAGGTTCCGGCCCGCTAGCGCGTAGGACTTGGTCTCGTCCACCGACATGTAGGCGGTGGCGCCGCAGCAGTTCCAGTCTTCCAGTTCTTTGACCTCTACGCCGAGCGCCCGAAACACGGCCAGGAAGGATTCCTCGTAGGCGCGACCGGTGCCTTTCAGCGAACAGCCGGGAAAATATTGGTATTTCATTTCGTTTCCCCCTTCTTAGCTTCTGTATCAATGGCGTTCATTATTTTGCGCAGCTGGCCGCGGTTCTTTATGTGTTCGGGCAGGTACGACATGCGGCCGGTGCGTATAAGGTTCAGGCCCAGGCCCGTCATGCTTAGGAACTTGAACCAGTTGGTGCGCAGGAACAGGTCGGTTACCAGCAGCGTCTCGTTCACGCGGCCGAACATGAAGACCATGCGGCCGAACTCGCGCGCCAGCACCGGTATGGGGAAGCGGCGCGGGTACACGCCTTCCTCTATAGCTTTGCGCTTGAGCAGGTACATGATGTCGGTTATCTGTATCTCTTTGGGGCATTCCACGCGGCACGCGTAGCAGCTGGCGCACAGCCAGATTGTCAAAGAGCTTAAAACTTCCTTTTTGAAGCCGGCGCGGGCGAGATTTATGAGCCTGCGGGGCGTATAGTCCATATACAGCGACAGCGGGCAGGCGGCGCTGCAGATGCCGCACTGTATGCAGTGGCGCAGGTTTTCCCCACCGGTCTGGCTGGTTACCCAGTCGGCGAATTCCTTGTCGCATTCATTCTCGTATTTGACTTTGCGCTCAAGTGGCATAGGGGGCTCCTTGGGGAAGAGAGAAGATAGAGCTTAGAATACAGGCTGCTGACTGCTGTGCTGAAATTCCTTATCATCATCATATCATGCGCGCGTACGCGCCCGCCATTTACTTCTGATAATGATTATATAAGATATCCTTATAGCCCGGAAACAAACAAAAAAACGCATCGCCGGGAGTAATTCCCGGCGATAAACGTGGAAGTCCGTTACGGTATAGGTTTGAGCGTTATAACGGTATGTTGCCTGTGTGTTCGTGTTCCCCAGGCCGCCGTTTGCCGGACAGTATTCTGAAGGCGCCTATCAGCCGCTCGCGCGCGGAGGCCGGCTCTATAATTTCGTCAATTGAGCCGATGGAGGCGGTTTGGTAGGGCGAGGCGAATTTTTCCGAGTATTCCGCGGCTAGCTTCGCCCTGAGGGCGTCTCTGTCCTCGGGTTTAGCTTCCTTTATCTGCTTTGAAAACAGTATTTCAATGGCTCCACGCGGCCCCATTACGGCTATTTCCGCCACGGGCAGCGAGAAGTTTAGATCGCCGCGCATATATTTTGAGCTCATTGCGATGTAGGCGCCGCCATAAGCCTTTCGGAGGACAAGTGTTACTTTAGGTACGGTCGCTTCGCAGTAGGCGTAAAGAAGCTTGGCGCCGTGTCGGATGATGCCGCCGTGTTCCTGCGCTACTCCCGGCCAGTAGCCCGGCACATCAACCAGGCTGAGTATCGGGATATTAAAGTTGTTTAAAAACCTGATGAAGCGGGCCGCTTTGTCGGAGCCGTTAATGTCAAGGGCGCCGGCCATGTGGGCGGGGTTGTTGGCGACAACGCCTACCACCTGTGTGCCCATGCGGATAAAGCCGGTTACTATGTTTTTTGCGTAGTTGTGGTGCACCTCAAGGAATTTATGATCGTCCGAGAGCCACCAGATTACATGGTGCACGCGGTAGGGCCGGCGGGGGTCCACTTCGCAGAGCCTTTCCAGGATGGCCATCTTGCGGTTTTCGGGGTCCTTTGTTTCCTCGGGCGCGGGGGCTTCGTAGCGGCTCTGCGGCAGGAGGCTTAAAAGTTCCTTTACCTGGCGGAAGCAATCCTGTTCGGAATTCGCCACAAAGTGACAGACGCCCGATTTGCTGGCGTGCGTCATTGAGCCGCCCAGCGTTTCAAAATCCACTTCCTCGCCGGTAGCCGCTTTTACTACTTCGGGGCCGGTTACGAACATGTTACTTATGCCTTTCACCATGAATACAAAATCGGTAAGGGCTGGCGAGTAAACGGCGCCGCCGGCGCAGGGCCCGAGTATTATGGAGATCTGCGGAATGACTCCGGAGCATTTGGTGTTGCGGTAGAAGATTTCACCGTAGCCGTCCAGGCTGTCAACGCCTTCCTGTATGCGGGCCCCGCCTGAATCAAGGATTCCTATGACCGGCATGCGGGCGGCCAGCGCCATGTCCATGATAGTCGCTATTTTTCTCGCGTGGGCCAAGCCCAGCGACCCGCCAAGCTGGGTGAAGTCTTCCGCGAAGAGGGCTATCTTGCGTCCGCCTATACTGGCGAACCCGGTAACCACGCCGTCTCCCTGTATATGTTTGTCTTTTATGCCGAAATCGGTGCAGCGGGACTCCACCAGCAGCCCGATCTCCTGGAAGGAGCCTTCGTCAGTCAGGTACGCTATACGCTCCCTCGCCGTCAGCTTGCCTTTGGCTTTCTGCGCGGCTATTTTTTCCGGCGGGCCTCCGGCCGCGGCCTTAGCCGATATTTCCCGGAATTTTTTGAGGGATTCACTTATTACCCTTGCCTTTTTCGGTTGTTTCTTTTTTTCCGCTTCTTTATGGGCGCCGGCTATGGGATCTTCCATTAAATCTGACATTTTGCCTCCAAGGCAGGATGAGTGGCTGGCAGGCTGGTAAGCTTGTAGGCTAGGCCGTCCTGAAGGGCATAGCCCCTGATACGGCACAGCCATAGGCTAGTAGGCTCTGAAAAGTCCACTCGCATACCAAGCCTCCAAGCCTATTAGCAATCTCTCCAGCAACCAGATGCCTATACTGTTATTTTAAATTTTTTGGAGTCGTATTACCATGGTTTTTCTAAATTACCGAAAAGCGTAAAGGCAGTTCCGCGGCTCATAATAACTTTCCCCTGCCGGTTGTTTTTTGAGTTTCAGCGTATCTCAGGCAAAAAGCTTCTTTAGGAGTGCCAGGGTGGTCAGCACCAGGTAAAATATGAGCGTAAGGATTGTCCGTGAATTTATGGCGCCAAGGACATGGCCGAATTTAAGCCAGACGTCCGCTCCGGCTTTGACATTTGGTTTTCAAAAAATCCTTTAATTCTCACAACATTATCACGGCTATCGGCACGAGTTATTGCGGCAATTAAACGCTTTGGCGCGGTATTTTTCGGTATCCTTCGTTTCGCCAAGTTTTTTTTCCATATCAGCCAGCCTGGTATAAGTACCCGCCATAAATGTCCGCGTTACTCCCAGCTTGGATAAATACGTTTTTTCCCCTGCGAGGTTTTTCCATTTCCATTCTTTTTCCGGAGCTATAATTCCCATGGATGCGATCCATTTGACTACGGATTGGGCCATGAGCATATAACCGGATGCGTCGGGATGGGGCGGCGAATCTATAAACAGGTCGTCCCAGCGCAGTTTGGAGCTTTTAAAGATGCGGTCCAGGTCAAGTATGGGAAGTTTCAGTTGGAAAGCGATATTTTTAAGGCATAAATTTATTGAGTTGATGTTTGAAGATTCCGGCAATTCTCTGGAAGATGAGATTTGCGTAATAATCCCCATTTTGCAGTTTTTCCCTGCGGTCTTCTCCGCCATGAGCCGGATGTTTTTCTCCATCAGACCGGTCAGCGCCAGCAATTCTGCTTTGTTTCCGGTGTTTGTGCGGGCTTTGGCCCAGTCTCTAACGGCTTGTGCGTGGTCAAATTCAGCACTTACCTGTTTTTCCCGCCAGTCGCGCAGAAAGGCGTAAAGCCTGATATTACGCATAAGCCAGACATGAAGTTTCAACGCCCGGCGGATTGTGTGAAAAGGAAATGTCCATTCCTCATTTCTGCCCGTGTAAAGCAATATCAGGTCCGGGTTGTATTCAAGGAGTTGTGTGATTAGATGCAGGTCAGAGGTGGAGTCAAACGCCATCATTCCGGCGTTTATCACTTCAATTTTTTTATCCGGAAACAGGTCTCGCAGATACAGCGCGAGCAGGGCCGGATATGACAGCTTCCTGTGGAAGGGCCAGCCGCGGGTAGTGGACCCGCCCACGCAGAATATGCGGAATGTGGCAGGCGGCTTGGTTGCTAAAAACCGCTCCCTCGGGTTATCCAATGCGCCTAATTCCGGGTTCGTTTCAACAGCGCCTGGCGCGGCGGCAACTGGAACAAAAAACCGCCCCGGTGAAACCAGCCAGGCCAGGTGCAGATCATTGTTTGGTACAGGCTTTGGACCCAAAATCAGGTTCGTGCCCAGGATGAAAACTACCACGTAACCCACCGACAATAAAATATACCCCGCCCACCACGCGGAGCGCCCCCAATCCTGTTTGTACATTTTTTTAATCGCTTTAAACATGTTATTACAAAAACCCTGTTCCTAACCTCCAAAGGGAAAAATTAGATGGAAGTAAAAGATTAAATATGCGTACGGCGGATTTTGTGAATTACCGTCTTAGCAGGCCAGCGTTCCCACCGACCATTATATTCAAAATACCGTGTAAATGAATGGCGCTACGGCGGAGCCGCCGGAAAGGAGAATAAGCGAGCCAATAGTGAGCAGTACGAGTATTATAGGCGCCAGCCACCACTTTTTTCTTTCCTTCAAAAAATTCCACATGTCTTTTAGGAAGTCTTTCATTAGTATCAACTCCTTTTATGTCCCGAATTTGTAATGTTTCCGGACCGGCTTTTTTATGTTCCAGGAACAATCCAAACCTTCGGGAAATATTACCCAATCCCCCCGCTTAAAGGATATTTCGCCTTCAGCCGTTTTTACCGTCACTTCCCCCTCCAAAATGAGACAGGTCTCTGTTTCGTCATAATGCCAGGGGAATGTTGAGATTTCTTTTGTCCAGACAGGCCATGAGGATGCCGTCTTCTTTTCATGTTCCGCGGGTGTGCGCACTATGATTTTCATTTTTCCCCCTTTGTGTGCCTGGTTCAAGCGCAAACAGCCGTTATCCAAAAAGCGTTTTTAAATACGAACGAGGAAACGTTGAAAGCCGGCGAGCCCAGCGTCCGGTGGCGCTCAAGCGCCGCTCCGTGGAAACGGACCGTTTCGTTTTCAAAGCGCGCGTCGCGCAAGTCCGCCTTAAGTCCCAGCCCCAGGGCTTTAAGGGCGGCTTCTTTGATCGTCCAGAGCTTTGTGGCTTCCGACGGGTCATTGCCTCTCAACTCTCCGGGCGCGAAATAATCGGCGTACCAGGCCGCGCAGCGGTCCTCTATCATTTCAATGTCCGCTCCGATCAAATTTCCGGTTCCCTGTTTAATTGCCGCAAGCGCCAGCCCGCCCGAGTGGGAAATGCTTATCGCTAGTCCCGCCGCGCGCGGCCGGCCGTAGTTGTCGTAGCTGATTTCAATGTTTACGAAGTCTTTCCGGCGCGTTATGGAGGCTAAAAGCGTTTTGGCGGCGTAACGCCCGCCCAGCCAGTCGGCTTTTCTTTTAGGGATTTTAAATGAATTATACTTTTCAATTTCCGCCGGAGAAAGAAATTCTGCAGGCGCCGGCAGGGCGGCTGAATTGACGATGTTCACGGAAACACCGTTCCGGAGGAGGTTGAGCGTTTCCAGCATGGTATTTGCGGCCTGCCGCTTGCAATTTCAGCCGGTTATAAGCTGTAACCGGCCTATTCCCTTCCATTTATGAGCCCGATTATCAGAATGGAACTTCGTCAATCCCTTCCCCGCCGCCTGCCGTTTTGGCGGTCGCGGGCTCTTTTAACTCGGAATTGCCGGCCGGCCCATCCTCACGCTTTCCCAGGAATTCCATTTCGTCCACATATACCACCATCTTGGATTGTTTCTTGCCGTCTTCCTTCCCGGCCCATTCTTCAAGGACCAGGTGCCCTTCAATATAGACCTGCTGGCCTTTGTTCAGATATTTTTCAACCAGGTCCGCCATTTTTCGTCCGGGTTCGCGATTGAACGCTTTCAAATCCACCCACACGGGCACTTCTTCCCACTGCCCGCTTTGCTGGTTCTTGCGGCGATTGTTTACGGCGAAGCCGATGTTGGCCACCTTGCCGCCGTTGCTGAATGTCTTAATCTCCGGGTCGCGGGTCAGACGCCCGATCAGCATTACCTTGTTTAAGTTTGCCATGTAGTATCTCCTCCATTTCCGCGGATAGTATTTCTTGAATCACTTTATTTTAGCCTAAAACACACTGGCACGTTCCCGCCTACTTCAGTTTAATCTATCACTTTTCCTGCCCCGTTTCCAATTTTAGATTTATTACCTTAATCCAGGCAAGGGGTATAAATGCGCGGAGTTTTTGTTCATACGTCTTTTCCAACCCATTACTATAGGAAACCTTCTTTACACAGATACTCAAGCAACCTTAGCTCATCAAACAGAATTTGTGATTCAGGAGGAATTACAATTGCGGATTCTTTTTCCGGGAAACAGGCTCTTATTTTTTTAAAGGCTTCTTTCTTAATAAACTTCAACTTATTCCTGGCATTCGTCCGTTCTTCAGTAGCGTTGTATTCCGCCTCCTTTTTAATTCTAATTAAAAACTTTTTCTGTTCTTCAAAAGAGTAGTTTACTATACAATCGTATGTTTGACAGTCCTCTATAGGATAGTCAAGGGCAACAACTCCCTTAATGGCGAAATGAGCAGCAAATCCGGCTGATTTACTCACAAGCGTATAAAAGAGACTGGCCTCTGGGGACCCTTCTGATATTTTTTTAAGCTTTTCCAGCTCTAACGCATAATTAACCAAAGGTGCGCGTCTATCAGCCGAAAGAGATTTTATAAACTCGTCCTGGCCATTTTGGTCTAGTTTTAAGATATTATTCCAGAGTATGGCAGGATCTACAGAGTAGAGCGCGTTATTATCAGGGGGAAATTCTTTGGTGTTGTATTTTACCAAGGTGCCGGTGACTATAATATCGGAGCGGACTATAAGAGGGAAGTAGATATGCGGGAAGGCGATTATGCGCCTTTCAGCGTATACATTGGCGAGGGTGTCCCCCACCTGCCCATCCAAGGCGTCAGCTATGGCGCCTTTAAGGGAATCTTCTCCCACGGGGCAGGCGTTGTAGCAGGGGAAGAAGAGCCAGCGGCGCGATACTCCTTCGGCCATGCCGCTAGGCCTTTCGTATTGGCTACCGATGCTTGTTGAAGAAATTCCTATGGGTTGGTAATAGGCGCAGCCGGTTAAAAATAAGATCGGTAAAAAAACCAACAATTTTTTCATGTAGCGTTACCCCCGAAAACTAGATTGCTCCAAAGTTTACCATTTTCTTAAGTTGGGTTTGTGCCAGTCTTATGGACGAGGGTCACTTGAGTTTGCTGTGATCTCCGGGTGGGGCATTGTGATGTATCGTGAGAAGGGCGGGGCAAATATACCTTTAATTTAAAGAAGCGTGAGCAACGTCTGGAAAAAATCGGAAGGAGTGGCGGCGGATTTGTTTGAGGGGGTTTCCGGAGGCCGACTTGGGCTTGCAGTCAGGGGAGGCCGAGGATAAGGGCCGACGCGCTGGAGGACCCGGCCCCCTCAAATAAACCCGCCGACAGGACCCCGACTATTCATCCTGCCAAAGCCATAAGCCCGGCATCACTTTATATCTGCGTGGCTATCATTCTGTAGTTTTTTATTTCCGCGAACAGATTGAAGTCCGCGTCAAAGGCGTAGGCGTCGTAAAGCGTTTTGCCGTCTTCGTCCGCGCCTTTATAGAGACCGTAAAGGTAAAGCTCGGCCGGATCATGGGGGTTGTTGTCGTAAACCGTAACTTCCTCAACGGCGTCGGGAAGCGTTATTTTGCGCTCGAAATGCACATCGCGGTATCCGCAGGCCTGGAACAGTGACTCTATTACCATGGGGTGGAATATAAGTTTCGGGTGGGCCGTTTTCCAAAGCGGAGCCTCCGGCCTTTTATAAACAGCCAGGACGGATTCTTTCTGTATGGAGAGGAGACCCGCCAGAACCTGGAAGCTTGGCCCGTGGAAATAAGTTTTGTATATGGTTTCACCGGTAACGGCGTATTTGCGCGCCTTGGGCAGCTCCGGCTTTTCAAGTTTCTCCCAGGAGGATTTTGAGCGCGCGCCCGCTTCCGCCGTGAAATGGGTGCGGGTATTGCCCATTTTAATTCCCCTGGCGTTTACAAAGTCGGATTCTATTTTAAATTCAAAACCGGTTCCGGCGGCCCCGGCTTTTATTATTATTTCCACGGGCTTCTCCCGTAGAAGTTTTATCGGTACGGTAAAGTGCACGTTTTTAAGGGCCTGCGGAGCGGCGCCTGAAACTGCGGACGCGGCTTCGGCAAAAGTTTCAAGGCCCATTACGCCCGGCACATAAGGCGTGCCGTTTATAGAGTGGTCGGCCAGGTAAGGGTCGCGCTCAAGCGAAAATTTAGTCGTGGCCGCGAGGCTTGAGCCTTTGGCGCAGGACCGGATATTCTCCACGAAGTGCAGGCCGGAATTACCGCCCCTGGGAAAGTCGGGCGCGAATTCCAGCTGCTTGTCCCAGTCCAGTTTCCCCAGGCTTCCTGAAAGAACTATTTCCGGCGCCCGCCCGTAAACAAGTTCGTCGGCCACGGCGTTCATCCCTTCTTCCGGATAGAGAAATTCCATTTCCTGTGATTTCAGGAAGGCCTCCACTCCGGGCCTCATGGCCATGCCTACATTCGCGTAGGCTGTCATATCAACGCTAAGACCTCGTGAGCCCTTATTTGAGAGGCTGTTGGCGAATTTGGCGATATAGTCGGAGGCGGCGGCGTAATCGGATTGGCCCAGGTTGCCGAATTTACCGGCTACGGAAGAGATCATCACCCAGAAACCGGCATCTTTGACAATGCCGGCTTTCCAGAGGTTGATGGCGCTTGCGGCCTTAGTGTTGAAGATCATAAGGAATTCTTCAAAGGTTTTGTCCGCCACCATCTTTGAGCGTTCAAGACCGGCGAAATGCACCACTCCGTCTATCCGGCCGAAGTCGGCCTTTATCTTTTCCATGACCGCGTCAAAGGCGTCGGAATCGTTAAGGTCGCATTTGCAGTAGGTGACCTTTGAGCCCGCGGCTTTCAGCTCGGTTATGCTTTTATAAAGCAGGGCTGAATCTTTTATCCGGGTGAACTCTTTTTCCAGAATGGCCGGAGTGGGCTTATCCATTTTTTTCTTCAGCTCCTGCCAAAGGCCTTTTGTCTTATAGGCCGCCAGTTCTTCGCCGCTCATGGCCGCCCATTTGGCTGAATTTTCATCCAGGGTTATGATATCAAGCAGGATCAGGTTCGGTTTGAAGCGTTCGGCGAGTATTTTAGCGAACAGCGCGCCCAGGCCCCTGCCGCCGCCGGTAATTAACACCGTTTTGCCTTCAAGGGGAGTTCTGGCTTGCACCGTATCAAGGGTTTCCGGCCGGGCCAGCATAGTGAAGCGTTTTCCATCCTGATAGGCGACGGCAAGGCGCTTGTCGGAGTAAAGAAGCTCATAGAAAGTTTTCTGCACTATGGCCTGGTTTGAGGCTGAGGGTTCAAAGTCTATCATCTTAACCAGGGTTTTCTCCAGCTCTTTGCGCAGGCACATGGTGATGCCGTAGATAGCGCCGTAAACCGGATCATAGGCGTCTTTTGCCTTGTAGCCGAAGCCGCCGTCAAGAGTGCTGACCACGGCCATGAAAGTAGGGTGTCCTTCCGTTGTGTTATTAAGGGCCTTGTTAAAATGCTTGCCCGCGGCGAACAGCCCCAAGGCGTAGTGTTTCAGGTCCGTGAAAGCGGCGGTGTCGTCTGAAAGAGATTTGACCATACAGCCCATAAGATAAAAAACTCCCTGCACGTCGGGGTGCGCGGCCGCGAAGTCAGCCGTTGTTTTATCAAGCGCCGTGAGGTCCTTGAAATCCACGGTAATTGAGTCTTTCATCTTCGTTTTTGCCGAAGTGAAAATGAAAGAGTCCACGCGGTGCTTGTTGAGCTCCGCTCTGAACGCCTTCAGCAGGTCAAGGTCTTCTCCGAAGACAACGACCGGACGCTTGGGAGACAGTTTTTTTATTATTTCCTGGCCTATCGGCGCGGGCGCTATTACCGGTACATAGCGGATGTGGCGTTTCGGATAGGCCGGTTTTTCTTCCTTGGGCGCATTTGACGTAACATCCAGCAGATCAGGCTGTAAGGCGGCCTTCTTAACGGAAGTTTTGGTGTGCGGTCGTTCAAGCGTTTGAATTCCCGGGGAATAGGCTGAAGGCTGAGGGCTCAAGTCTGAAGGTCCGGAAGCTGAAACCTGCTTGGGTTCCGGTTTGCTTATGGCCTCTGGCTTATGGCTTATGGCAGGCACTGCGCCTGTTTCGTCCAGGACGAAACGGATGCAGTGCCTTATTGTCGGGTAATCCTGAAGCGCGACATTATCGCGCCTTGGAATGGAATAATGTTCTCGTATGGCGGCGAAAAGCTCCGCCTGCTTTACGGTGTCAATGCCCAGGTCGGCTTCCATGTTAAGGTCCAACTCCAGTATATCCTTCGGATAGCCGGTTTTTTCGCTGATCATAGAAAGAATTTCAGCCTGGACCGAGTCTTCGCTGAAAGCGGCTGACGCCGAGGGCGCAACCGCTGTCACAGGTTGCAAGTCACCAGTCACAGGTTTTTTTGCGGTCGTTTCCGGCTTG
>MGTS01000015.1 GCA_001799565.1 Elusimicrobia bacterium GWA2_51_34
CAAAAACATTCAGAAATGGAGGCTTAGCAAAAGAATTACGACGGAGTAACGACGATACATTTCACCATCATGTTTGAATTAGAAAATGCTCTGCAAAACTTCACCCGCTTTACCCCCATTGTTTTAAACGCAATTTCCGGCGCCTCATAATTTGGTAAAATATAGGAAACCAAACAAGTAGCCGGGATTCAGAAGTCAGAATTCAGAATGGCGGAATCTTTCAGTCGGGTATCCTTATTCTGACTACTGACTTCTATCTACTCTAGTGGTTATGCCTCTTATGGAATCAAAACTGCTTTTTACCGGCGTAAAGCCCCAAAAATTTTCCCTTGCACCCAGGCGCGCCGGCTATTATGATGTGTCCGATGTCATCATGTCTTCGCAGTTTAAAGTTGATGACGATGATGTGAAGGCGCTGGAAGATATTGACCTTATTTACCGCACGCTTTGCGCGGTTCTTTATAATTTCGTCCCAACTTCGGGCCACCCCGGAGGGAGCATCTCATCCGGCAGAATAGCCCAGACCCTGCTGTTTTGCACCATGGACTATGATTTTTTTACCCCCGATCGCGATGACAACGATCTTGTTTCCTACGCGGCCGGCCACAAAGCCCTGGGGCTTTACGCCCTTTGGGCTCTAAGGAACGAATTGGTGCGCTCAGCCGACGCTTCCCGCCTGCCCGAAGAAAAATTACAGCTGCGGCTGGAGGATTTACTGGGTTTCAGGCGCAACCCAGTGAACGGCACTCCGCTTTTTAAAAAATTCAACTCAAAAGCGCTGGATGGCCATCCCACCCCGCTTACTCCCTTTGTAAAAATAGCAACCGGAGCTTCAGGCGTAGGCGCGGGCGCCTCGGTAGGTCTCGCCCTTGGCGCCACGGACGCCTACGGCCCGAACTGCCCCAATGTACACATGATAGAGGGTGAAGGCGGCATGACGCCGGGCATAGTGGCCGAGTCCATGGCGGCCGCCGCCACAGCCCAGCTTTCAAACCTTTACCTGCATGTTGACTGGAACCAGGCCTCAATAGACTCAGATAACGTCTGCCTTGAGAATTCCAGGCCGGGAGACTATGTGCAATGGACTCCCGACGAACTTGCCTATCTCAACGACTGGAATGTGATTTATGTTTCAAACGGACATGATTTTTTCCAGATACTGACGGCCCAGAAATTTGCCGCTGATAATTCCGACAATAAACAGCCGACCGCCGTGGTTTACCGCACTACTAAGGGCTGGAAATACGGCATAGAAGGCCGTGCCGCGCATGGAGCCGGCCACAAATTCTGCTCCGACGGTTATTACGCCTCTCTGGCCGAATTTGAAAACCGTTTCAATATAAAAATGCCCCGCTATTATCCGGTCGCGGACAACGCCTGCCCGCGTCCCTTCGAAGCCTTGGCGAAGGAGGACGACTCCGTTGAATCATGCTTTTATGACACGCTTCTCGCCGTGCGACGCGCCGTTGAAAACACCCCTTCCCTGCCCGCTTTCGCGCTTAGAAAACTAAACGAGGCCCGGGCCCGGCTGGACGCGCGCGCGCGCAAACCAAACGTTGACGCGCCTAAGCCTCAGGCGGCATTTGAGGCCGATCCCCTGGCAGTTCCCCCCGGGCTGAGCCTTGAGCCCGGCCGGGAAATAACGCCCGCAGAAGTCCTTGCGAAGGCTCTTAACCATTTAAACCTCGCCACTTCCGGTTCAATAATCGCTTCGGCTGCCGACCTTTACAGCTCCATCGGCGTGAATCTGGCGGGTAGTGGCTTTGCGGAGGGTTTTTATAACGCGGTTTCAAACCCTAAATCCAGGGTTTTCGCCGCAGGCGGCATCTGTGAAGACGCTATGGGCGCTATAATGTCGGGGCTTTCAAGTTTCGGTTTTCATATAGGCGTTACCGCTTCTTACGCGGCTTTTATCGCCCCGCTTGAACATATACCGGCGCGGCTGCACGCCATAGGCCGGCAGATGCGCCGCGCGCTTGACGGCCGGCCCTGCAATCCGTTCATAATGATAAACGCCCACGCGGGGCTTAAAACGGGGGAAGACGGCCCGACCCACGCCGATCCCCAGCCGCTGCAACTGCTTGAAGGCAATTTCCCGAAGGGCGCGATGATAACCCTTACCCCGTGGGAACCGCAGGAGATATGGCCGCTCCTGGCGGCCGCGCTTAAAGCTCGTCCGGCCATAATAGCCCCGTTTGTGACAAGACCGGCGGAAAAAATAATAGACCGGGCCAAAGCGGGCCTGCCGGGGGCGCAAGCGGCTATCAAAGGTATTTATCCGCTGATTAAAGCCAATATGAAACAGAAGCTTTATCACGGCACAATAGTCCTTCAGGGTAGCGGCGTCACCACCGTTTTTGTAAATGAGGTGATGCCCAAACTGCGGGAAATGGGGCTGAACCTGAATGTGTTCTATGTAGCCTCCAAAGAACTCTACGAACTTCTGGATGAAAGGGAAAAAGAAGCGCTTTACCGGGAGCATTGCGCTCTGGAGGCAATGGGGATAACGGATTTCACACTGCCCACCATGTATTTCTGGGTTCGGTCAAAGGAAGGTATTAAGCGCACTCTGCATCCTTTTAAACAGGGCCGTTACCCGTGCTCCGGTAAGGCGGAAGCGGCGCTGAAAGAAGCAGGCCTGGATGCCGGGGCGCAGTTGAAAGCTGTTACGGAGTACGCGCGGTTTATGGAAGTTAAGAAATTACAGAGATAAAAAAGATTACAGCGATAAAGATGAGATGACGGAGACAATTAGTATCACCGTAATCGCTCTTGAATCGCTGAAATCTCTTCTCCAAGGAGACATTTAAATGACTCAACAGGAAAAGCCGTATTTAAGCGCCAGGACTTTCATGTTCAGCGTGCAGAAGGGAGATGACCTGCTTCAGGCCCTTCAGGGTTTCTGCCACCATTACCAGATCCGCTGCGGAGTTATCCACGCTTTAGGGGCGGTTGAGCGGGCCACTTTCAGCGTTTATGACCAGAAAGCGAAAAAATATATAAAAATAAATCTGGAAAAGGAACTTGAAATACTTTCACTGTGCGGGAATGTCAGTCTTTTTGACGACAAACCCATGGTTCACGCCCACATAACCTTTGCGGACGCCCAGGGGCACGCTTTCGGAGGGCACCTGATGGCCGGGACTATGATATTCAGCTGCGAAATTTTCATACAGGAACTCTCCGGCGATATGAAAGTGCGCAAACTGGACAGGTCCACGCAACTGCCGCTCTGGACGAATCCAGTGTTTTTTAAATGATAAAACTTCAGGGTAGAGGGTTTAGGGTAGAGGGTTTAGGGTGCAACAATAAGGAACTCCTTAGCCTGAATCCTGGCCCCTGTGTTTTACCCTCAGTCGCGGACGACGCCAGGCCGGATGACAGCGCCAGAGGCCATCGGCACGCCAGGGTGGAGCGAACGCGACATAATTCAGCAGAGCAGGTCACAGGCTCGCGACAGGCCAGTATCACTACCCTATCCCCTCTACCCTCTACCCTTGAAAAAGGTGTAACAGCTTGACACAGCCCTCCGCCAATTTTAAAGCCGGCTTTGTCGCCATAATGGGGCTGCCGAACGCAGGCAAGTCAACGCTCTTAAACGCCCTTTGCGGTACGCGCCTGTCCATAGTTTCTCCCAAGCCCCAGACAACCCGTAATAATGTGATTGGCATCCTGAATGAACAGGATTGTCAGGCGGTGTTCATGGACACGCCCGGTTTCCTTAAACCGCGTAATCTTTTTGAGAAAAGCATGGCCGGTTCTATAAGGAAAGCGGCTCTTGAGGACAGCGATCTGGCCGTATTGATAATAGAGCCGAATCTGCCCCCCCCGGATAAACTCCCTTTTTTCGACCAGCTGAAAAATCTGAGAGTTCCGCTTTACCTTGTTATAAATAAAATTGATCTGTATCCGGGCCCCGCGCCGGCGGCCGCTACGGGTGATTTTTTCAGGAAACTTTTGCAGGTAACGGAAGTTTTTACGGTTTCCGCCCTTAATCTGACCGGAATAAAAACTCTTAGAAAAGCCATAACCTCCGCCCTTCCGGAAAGCCCGCCCTATTATCCTACGGACCAGCTAAGCGACCGTCTGGAGCGTTTTTTCGCCGCTGAAATAATACGTGAAAATATTTTTAAGCTATACCAGGATGAAATTCCGTACGCCTGCGCGGTTGAAATAGAATTTTTCAGGGAAACGCCCGGCCTGCCGGACCATATTTACGCAATAGTACACGCCGAGCGCGCGAGCCAGAAACCAATTTTAATAGGTCAGGGCGGCCGCAGTATAAGACGGCTCAGAGAAGATTCTCAGAAGGCCATTGAAAAATTTTTGGGCCGGCCGGCCAGGCTTGAGCTTATAATAAAAGTCACCAGGGATTGGCAAAACAGCGTTAATTTTTTAAAAAAAACCGGATTTTACGAATAGGCGGATAGGCTGCCCGCCAAACAGATCTGCGGGTCCGCCAAAGTTGTAGTGGCGGATAGGCAGCTAAACTATTAAACATGGTAATTGATAGCAACGGAAAGCAAAAGAAAGCAACAGAATGCCCCAGAAAGTAAGAGGGCCGCATAAAACAGTTTTCTTACTTTCACTTGCTTTCTGTAGCATTCAATAGCCTTCCGTTGCTATAAGATGATAACAGTCTTTGCCTAAACAAGCACATGCGCGCATATCTCAAAAGTTTAAACCCAATCTGGCTTTACCCGGCCTTAACCCTCGTGTCTACGGCTTTCGCGTTTTTAGCCGCTGAAAGCGGTGTGTGGTGCATGTTCGTCTGCCTGCGTTTTGCCTTTGGCCATGAAAAGATTTACTGGGTAAAACATATAATCCGTGATTCGACGGGGTTTGCTCTGTTATCCGCGGGGCTTGCGCTTACGCAATATTTTCTTGCGAGTTCTTTGGTTTTATCAATGAAAGACAGGGTTCTGGCTTTTTCCGTGCTGTTCTTCTCCGCTTCGGCTTCGGGAGTGTTTTTTGCAAGGTTGGCCGCCGATTCAAGCCTTGGGGTCTCGCGTCTTTGCAGCTTTCCGGTGATAACCGCCTGCCTATTCGGCGGGCTTACCGCGCTTTTTCAAAAAGAAAGTGAAAACCCCATGCGCGGTTTAAAATTCAACCCGTTCAAATATTAAAACTATTGCCAGACTCCCGGCACTGTTTTGCCGCAGTACGGGCAGGCCCCGCTCTTTTGCCCTGAGCTTTTTAAATCTATTGGCAAAAGGGCGGGGCAGGCCCCCTGCCCGGCGAGAAGATTTGTTTTAACCGAAAAACCGCGCCTTTCCACCAGCAGTTTTCCGCAGGCGGGGCAGAGGGTGTTTTCGGTGTCGCCGGAGCTGGTGATGTTTCCGGCATATACGAAATTAAGGCCTTTCTTAAATCCTATCTCCTGCGCGCGCAGCACTGTTTCCGGCGGCGTCGGTTCAGTGTCAGGCATTTTGTGCGCCGGGTAAAAAGCCGTAACATGCCAGGGAATATTTTTTGAAAGCCCCGCGATAAAAGAAGCCGCGGCGCCGAGTTCTTCCGGCGAATCGTTAAAGCCGGGCACCACTAGCGTTACCACCTCAAGCCAGAAACCCATTGAATAAACCAGCTCTATCCCGGCAAGGACTTTTTTTAGTTCTCCGCCGGTCACTTTTAAGTATCGTTCCGCGTTAAAACCTTTCAGGTCCGCCTTATAAAAATCAAGGCAGGGGCGCAGAAATTCAAGGGCTTCCCTTGAGGCATAGCCGTTTGATACAAAGGCCGTGCGCAGGCCTTTCTTTTTGGCCTCGTTAAACACGGCACGCGCCCATTCGGCGGTAATCAGCGGTTCGTTGTAGGTGGACGCTATAAGCGGCGCGGAGTTTTCAAGGGCGGTTTCGGTAAGAGCTTCCGGTGAAAGTTTTTGGCGGGAAAGCGGCGCCGCGTTTTCCGGCGGAAAAGCGGTTTGGCTGTTCTGACAGAAAGCGCAGCGCAGGTTGCAGCCGAACATGCCGAAAGAGAGGGCTTTGGCTCCCGGCAGAACATGAAAAAAAGGCTTTTTTTCCACGGGATCAAGCGCAATACCCGCCGCGTAACCCCACGGCGCAAAAAGCTCCCCCCCGCGGTTGAACCTGACGCCGCAAAAACCGGCAGCCCCTTCGGAAATTATGCAGGCCCGGGCGCAGGCGAGGCATTTAACCGCTCCGCCCGGAGCGCTCCGGAAAAGTTCCGCCCGCCTTGAAAACTTTTCAACCAGTTCGCGTAGGGTCATAGGAAGAAGTCACAAGAGCACAAGTCACAGGTCACAAGTCAGCAGTAACCAGTCACAGGACACCAGTCACAGGTCACAAGCCGGAGGGGATATCCGGTGGACAACACTCAGATGAGGATTATTTAAGATCCAACTTTATCTTCGCATTTCGCCTTCAGTTTTCTGCCGCTTGCTTGTGACTTGTGGCTTGAGACTTGTGACCGGCGGCGCGAAGCGCCGCCTAGCGCGGGGCTTTAACTTTCAGGGCTTTTGGCAGGACTGTGATCTTTAACAGGCCGCTGTCACAAATAAAGTCTTCCCCGTCCAGATGATAGGCCGTGCCTTTGCGCAGGTGAAATTCAAAAGCCGGGGACTTAAAGTAGCTGATAAGTTCCGGATGCGAAGCCAGGGCGCCGTTGAACAGGTCCGGCAATGCCGCGAGGGTTTTTAAAAAACCGGCTTTCTTCACTATCGCAAGATCCAATAAACCGTCGTCTAGATAGGCGTCCGGCGCTATTTGCGCTCCGCCGCCGTATTGGCGGCCGTTTAAAACCGCCGCCACCAGTGGCTCAAATTCCAGCCGCTTTGAATTAAAAAACGCGGCCATAGCCACGGGGCGGTACTTAAAAAACTGAAGCGCTCCGTGATAAATATAGGGCAGTATGCCGCGTCCGCCCTTCCGGGCGTTAAAATCACGGGCCACTTCGGCGTCAAGGCCGACGCCGGCGGAGCACAAAAACAACTCACCGTTGGCAAGCCCCGCGTCTATAACGCGCTCCGGCCACTCAAGCAGGCCGCGCGCGCAAGCGCCGGCGTCAAGCGGGAGATACAGGTTGCGGGCGAGTCCGTTGCCGGAGCCGCAGGGTATTATGCCGAGAATCTGGCTTTTTCCCACAAGCGCCGAGGCTGTTTCGCGAATGGTTCCGTCGCCGCCGACAGCCACCACATTACTAAAGCCCTGAATAACCGCCTTCGCGGCCAGTTCGCGGGCATGACCTCTGGCCTTTGTAAATTCAATTTCATAGCGCTTTTTCCCGGCGAAAAACACGTCTTTTATAAGCTCGGCTATATTCCCTCGCTTTTTTCCCGCATTAGGGTTGATAATAAAGAAGTAGGACATAAGTTGTAACTGCTAAGGTAGATATAAAATCAAAGTGGATGGATTGTAGGCTATTAGTCTGTTAGCCTGCATTCATAACTTCTTACTACAGCCTTCAGCCTATCTTTCAGCCTTCTGCCTTCTCCTCAGCCTAAACGAGCTAAATGATTACTCAAGAGCAAGAATTTTATTCTATAATATTTCCCACATGTTGTAGGTAAGGAACTGAGCACAATAAGACTAACAGCCTAATAGCCTTCAGCCTACAGCCTGTCCGCTTAAGCAGTCACCCTAACTTCTGGAGGCTTATGATAAAAGTGTTAATTGTAACTATTCTTTCGGCCATTAGCGGCAGTCTTTTTGCCGGAGAGATAGGTTGTATTTACCAGGCCGGCCGAAATGCCGAGATAATGAAAACCGGTCCGTCCCCGGCCTGGGAGGCGGTAAAAAAAGCCATGCCGTTTTCTGAGGGCGACCGGATAAAAACCGGCCCCGGCGGTTTTTGCGAGATCCTTCTAAAGGACGGGACTTTTATTAAGGTGGACGAGCGCTCTGAGCTGGCCGCGGGCGAACTCAAACTTAACTTTTCAGCAAAGGACAGTTCGCCTAAGGCGAAACAGGCCGCTGTCACAAACCGCAGCTACGTTTTTTCTTTTCTCTCCGGCAAGGCGATGTGGCTGGCGGCTAAATTTAAAGCCGCAGTGGCGTCAAAGTTTGAAGTGCGCACTCCGTCGGCCGTCTGCGCGGTGCGGGGCACGGCTTTCACGGTGGCGGTTTCATCGCAAGATACGGCTGTGGGCCTTTTTGAGGGAAATCTTGCGGTGGCGACTGCGCTTGAAAACAAGGAGATAGCGCAGGGGAGCGAGGCCACCGTTTCAAACGGGGCGTTCACGGTGCAGACGCGGCTGTCCCGCTTTATGGAACTGGAAAATAAGCGCTATGGGAAGCTGAAAAACCGCGTGGAAGAGCTTAGGAAAAAGCTGGCCAAACGGGATGATTTCATTGATTCTTTTCTGGCGGCCCAGAATAAGAAAGTTTCCGACTATGAAAAGAGAAAAGCGGAGAAACTTGGGAAACGCGGCAAACAGTAGGGTATAGGGTTCAGGGTAGAGGGTAGAGTTCGCAGAAATAAGGAACTCCTTATCCTGAACCCTAAACCCTCTACCCTATACCCTTTCCTTATTTGAATGCGGCGTCTAGTTCGTAGGAGGATGTTTTTCCCACCGACAAGGGACGTTTTGAATTTTTTATCAGCAACTGTGAAAGGTCCGCCGCCCCCCCTTTGCGCATGGCCACATCTACAGCGGCTATGCTGCCGGAGTAATTCCTAAGCCAGCAATCTCTGACAACGGGAATATTGCGCAAGCTTTTCATGAAATCGCTCAAATCGTTTAAAGAAGCCACGTTTGAGAGGTTTAGGCGCACCATTGATTTTTCCCGGAGGGCCTTTAACACCTTGTCACGCAGGCCGTTTGCCGACTTTTTAGCCGCGTTGATGATGGCCGCCCTGGAAGCGGCGGAGTCGTTTAAGTCTATACCGCCGGCTGTTTCCTGAGCGGTTGTAAGCGTTTCATCGGAGCCTTGTTTTACCGCGTTAACGGAAAGAGACGCCCTGTAGGAGACAAACCCTCCAAGCCCCTCCCTGGTGTTGAAGTCCGACCTGGCCGAGCCTTTTATAAGGATATCCGCCTTGTCTTTCTCCCCCGTCATAAAACCGGCCTCGGCGAACCCGTTCTTAAGCTCAAGTTCGGCGTAGGCGGAAGGCTGATCTTTTCCGTCAACGGCTTCTTTTATGTCAAAACCGATTATGGGGTTGCCGAGTTTTTGCGGCTCGGTTTCAAGTTGGCGGAGTTTGGCGGAAAGGTCTTCTTTCCGCACATGGGCGCGTATTTTTGTTTTGTAAAAATCCCCTTCGCGCGATTCCCTGAGGACTTCATACTTTTCTATGTAACCCTCGGTTTGCGAGGTAATATTTTCGTCTATCAGTATTGATTTGGACACCATGGCGTCCTGTGAGACATAAATTCCCACAACAAGCCCCAGGGCGTTTCGCATGGCGTCGTGCAGAGCCGCTTTTTTGGCGCCTTCGGTGTCGCCGTTGACCACGGGCGACATGCCCTCGGCTTCCACGAGTTCCGTTTCATAGGCCGGATTCAGACTTGATTTTTTGACGGCTGAAGAACAACCTAACACGGCAACAAGCAACGGGCACAAAAAGACGCAATGATAGCGTTTCATTTTTTTCACCTTTTAAAGAGATTCCAGCGATGTGGGAAAGACTACATCGCTGGAATCTCTTTTTATCACTGTAATTTCTTCTTGCTATTCAACTATCTTGATGCCGGCTTCCTTAAGAGCTCTTTTAGGAAGTCTAAGCACGATAATACAGCCGTCGTCGCTGGTCCATTCGCTGCGCACTACCTGGGCGCCTTTTATAACGGCGTCAATCTTGGTGGCCAGTACGGAATCAGTTTCAATAGCTTTTTCAACGGTAATGCCGCCTTCCAGGTTCACGCCTTTTATAAAGGAAAGCATGTTGTACTGCCCGTTTACGATGGAGGCGTTTCTTGACGTGGCCATTTTCTGGGTTTTGTTTTCCAGAGTCTGGTCCGCCGCTCCGATACCGCGCGCAAAAATATAATTTTTGGTAATGCCCTCTTCAACCCATTCCTTTTCAATTTCACCTGAACTGGAGACTGTGCCTTTATCCGCGGCGGATTTGCAGCCGAAGATAAACACGGACAGGGCAACAAGTGCTAGCGCTTTTTTCATAATGGCCTCCTGATTTGTATGTGGAACCGACAGTTTTATTCTATAAACAATAGCCCGTCCTGTCAATTTCCGTCCTCCTTAGGCGGACGGAAGGGCGTAGCCATAAGCTACTTAGGGAGTTGTATAAAGACCTGATAGAAGATTCTCAGTGTATGGCATCTTATGGTTTATGGCGGGTGCGGCGCCCTTATGGCCTATGGCAATAGTCGTATCTACACTAGTGTATCAGGAAGAAGTCCGAGTCTTGCCGATTTTCGTTTTCGGCCGGCTGCGGTTTTTTGGTTTTGGATTTATACGCGGGTTTTTCGGTTTTTGGCGAGAGTTTCCGTTCTTTGAAATTAACTTTCCGTTTATACGCTTTGTTAGCGAAACCGGTGAATTTATAGGAGAACGCCAGTTGGGAGGTGTTAAAAACTTCGTTTCCAAGAGAGCTGGCAAAATCAAGCGCCATATCGTTGTAACAAACGCCCAGGCCCCAGGCCATGCCTTTGTTATCCTCACTGAAACCCAGTATTTTAAGGCCCTTGTAGCCGATGCGCGCTTTGAAAATTTTTTCAAAGCTATATTCAAGGCCAAGACGCAGGCTTTTTTGGGTCTCGGCGGTGTAGAAATCGCCTTCTAGCGTTACAAGCAGGGTTTGATCCATTACAGTGGGGCGCTGCCACGCCATGCCCAAACGCAAAATGGAAGGCAGTTTTTCCGTTTCGCTTACGTATTTTATCCCTCCGCTGTAATTGGCCAGTCCCGCCCCTAAGGTAAGCCCGAGATTGGGTTCCCTAATAAGCCAGCCTCCGTCAAAGGCCAGCGCGGAACCGGAATATCGCTGCAGCATATTAGAGGTTATGTATTTTACGGACATGCCCAGATATTGCTCGATCTGCGCGTGATAGCCTTCAAGGTTTACTTCCCCGGAATAAATTTTTTCGCCGTAACTAAGGGTAAGGATTTTGTCGGTTTGCGCGTCAAGGCCTCTTGACGACACAGAGCCGTCCTCATTGATAGTGCGCCAGTTGAACCGGCCCGCGTCGGAAACAATAAGTGAAGCCGCCATAGCCGGCTTCTCAAGCCCCGCCAGCCCCAAAAAGGGCATAGGCATGCCGAAGGCATAATATCCGAGTTCAGAGTCTTTAAACCCCGCCAGATACATCGCCGAAGCCTCGGGCACATAAAGCCGGGCCAGACCCGCCGGATTGTAATTTATCGCGTAAATGTCGTCGGCAACCGCCACAAAACTGCCGCCCATGCCCATGGCTCTAGGACTGATATCGGTTTTAAGGATCTGTACGGCCGCGGAGCCGGGGCCGCCGGCATAGGCAGTGGGCAGTGGGTAGTGGACAGCGCACAGTATAAAGGCAAACAGAAAAGCCGGAAGAAAAGCGCATTTCCTGTTATGCTTTAAAGCGTTCATAAAATCAGTCCGCTCCGCCGTTGCTTCTTGCTGTCCACTGACCACTGGCCACTAACCACTGTTGTTATCTTACCACTGCTATTTTATCCACCTTGTTGATACCCGGGCCGTTAACCTTTAAAAAGTAAATTCCGCTGGCCGCTTTACCGCCGTTATCATTGGTTCCGTTCCAATCCACCGTGCCCTTGCCCGCCGTTACGCTGCCGTCATAAACGGTTTTTACCAGCGTCCCTGTCTGGGTATATACTTTTATTGACAACTGCCCGGACGACTGCACGTCGTACCTTATTATGGCCTTGGCGTTAGCGGAGTTGATAACGTTGTTATAGGCAATAACACCGGACTCGTTCGTTGATAAATTTATGGCCCCGGAAACTCCCAGGGAAACTGCCCTGCCGAAACGGTTCCTGCCGAAGATCTCTACATACACGGTTCCAACCCCCGGATATCTGGCGGCAAAACCGGGCTGGAGCCGCACCTGTCCGGTTATCAGATGCCTGCCCTGGGAATCCGTTTCATTATATGAAGCAGAATTCGGGACCAGCGCGGTGTAACTGCCGGGGATATTTGTTTTTGTAAGCGCCAGCGGCAGGTGATTATGGTCGCGAAGCTGCGCGTATTCAAAGACCGTTTCAACGGAGGCGGGATAGGCGCAGGTGGAACAAACCAGATTCGTTTCAGAGCTGAAACTGGCGTATGGCACGGTGAATTTAATGATGTCATTATCAAAAACCCCGTTTTCTATCCACGCGGCCGCGCTGCCTTGCGGAGTAAAATCAAGAGCAAGCTTATACGGGCTGGAAGAAACTGTGTTGGCGCAGGAGTTGTTCCAATAATTATCCAGCTCCGGAGCTACGGCCACCAAAAGGTAATAGCGGCCGGCCTGGGCGACATCATAAGTAAGACTTATAACGGGGGAGTCTGTCCGGCAATTACGGACACCGACGTAGTCGTAATCGTAAATTATGGGCGCAGCTTCAGCCAAATAGTTGCGGTCGGCGTCAAACAGATACAGCGTAAACGCCGAATACAACGCGTCATTAGGATCTGCGCGCGGGAGAGAAAGGTTGGCGGTAAATGTTCCCTTGTTGAGAGGAATAGAGTAATAATCTACATCCGCCACGGGGTAAATTGTGGCTGAAATAACGGACATGCTGCCGGCATCAGTCGCGTATGCTGGGCCGCTATTGGGTTCGTAAGGGTCCCCCCCCGGCTGCGGCCCTGAAATACCGTGCTTATCTAAAGCCTGACTTATTGAATTCCAGTAATTGATCCCTGCCTTGCAATTAGCAGGCTCAAGGCGGAGGCAGACCATTTCCAAGGCATCCTTGAAATTAATGAAGTTGTCCGGGAAATAAAACAGGGCGTTAAAAATAAAGATATCCGAGCGCTGCAGGCCGGCAAAAGGGGCGTCGGCGAAAGTGCCCAGGGAGCGGGAGCCGCCGTCGCGCAATGAATAAAGCGCCTGCGAGAGCATAAGGCTGTCGTCATGTACCTCACCTTCCCAGTTTTGAGGCATGCGCATAACACATTCAATTCCTTCGTCGGGGTAGGGGTAGGGGCAGTAGTTGACAGGGTTGGCGCCGGTGTACAGATTCCGTTTGCCGAAGCCCAGAAAATTACCGAGGATTGAAAGGTCGTTTCCACCCACAGTAATTCCATCCGCCTTGAAAGAGGCTATGGAAAAATAGTCGGCCATAGCCTCGGAAATAGCGCCGAATTCTCCGAAATTTACTATGGGGTAGATCTGGTTTATTACTTTGTGCGTGTATTCATGCCTTATTATAGTGCCATCCAAAGCGAAAGACCGGTATTTGCCGGATGTATCCATGCCGTCCATTATTCCATCTCCGAGAAGTATATTGTCGTGGTCAAAATCGTAATAAGCGTTCTGCATGCCCAGGTAGGGATCGGCATCCGGCGCGCCGCTTGCGTGCACCATAACCGACATGCGGCCGCTCAGGTCCGCGCCCGGATTGTAAGGCGGGGCTGGATCTTTGTTGATATCGCCGAAATAACTGTGGGCTTTGTTCAGGTGGTAGAATACGTTTGCTTCCGCAAGCGAATTTGATGATCCGTTTCCGTCAAGGCTCATGTCAAGCCATGTCACGCGCGTCATGGTGGACGATGCCACTACCGAGTTGGTTGACCAGAAAATGTTGCCGTTGGCATTATCGGGTGTGGTAGGCGTACGGGTGAGAACCATATAAGTTGAAATGTCAACCTTAAAACCGTAATACGGGTCGTGAGGATATAAGGGGTCTGGATCCGCCGCTTTTAACTCAAGTTCGTATGACGGGTTTTCCACGGAAGCGCCGTAAAAGCCGGTGGTCCTGTTTCCGATATAGCTTCCCACGTAAGTATTTCCCGCGAGCGCCGGGTTCTTAACGTGGAGTTCGTCGCCGGAGGTTATTGTTCCGTCAATGTCAAGCGCTCCTACCTGGAAGGGGCGCACAGGATCCGCGCTGAAATGCGGCATCACCTTGGCGAAGGTGTAGCCCTGCGCAGTCCAGTCATTCGTAAGGGAAACAGAGAAAGTCTGGGTATTGGCGTAAGGATGCGGACTCTCCCTGGCGGTTAGCTGGCTGCGCCACTCCCCTCCGCCGTTGTCAAAGTGGGCGCTGGGGCCGCGAAAATTAGTTACCGAAAAATAGGGGCCTTTAAGCGAAGCGAAAACTTTTCCATCCTGGGCTGTGGTATAAGAGCCGTCCACGTCCGTGACAACGGAAGTGGCATAGCTTCCCACCCAGACATACTGGTTGCTGATCGCCCGAAGCACCGGAGGGGTCCATGATGTTTCGGGTGGCGGAAAATCCAGGGCGCTGTTGCCGGTTGGTATGGGCGAAATATCGTAAACCGTCGCGCTGACTGCGCCGTTGGTGGCGTAGCGCAAATCGTCATATTTAAAAAGCACTTTCGCGTTTGAAGTGTCCACGTAATAAACCCATGAGCCATTTCCCCTGCCAAGTATTTTCCAGGCAAGTTTTAAAACGCCGTCCGCCTCGTCGGGGAAAATAACCAGCGAGGCTTTTTTGATTTTCATCGGATGTCCTAAATCGGCTAAAGCGGCTGAGACGGCGTAGTCGGGCGAGACCAGCGGGATAAGGGACAAGCTTATTGCCGGTTCAAATTTAGCCTGATAACCGCTTACCGTGCCGTCTTTATCTACATGAACCCGCACATAGGAAAACTCAACCGGGATTCCGTTATATAACTGCTGGTAATTAAGGTGGGTCGTTCCCATAAATTCTTTTTTGTGCGCCAGGCGCAGCTGGGAGATATCCACATTGAGCAGGTCTTTGGTGTCTGAAAGAAAGGCCGCCGCGGCCTCTTCGGGAGACCCGTTGTAGCGCGCGGTGCGTCCGCCGATTACCGCTTCGGGTATGGCCGTGCGCGGGCTGTAACGTACACGCCAGCCGTTGCCGTGTTTAACCGAGAACTTTTTGAACGCGTCAATGGTTGAGGCGGAGGGCGATTTCCTGAGCGGACGGATAGAATCCGAAAGCGGCGAAAATTTTTGAATCCGCGCCCGCCGTTCAGCGGAGGCGGACAATTTTTCCGCCTTAGGCGAACGCCCCGCAGCGGATGCCGGAGCGGTCCAGCATGCGAGCGGAAGCAGGAAAATGAAAAGCAGTATTTTTCTTGTCATAACCTTATTTCTTTGAGAGGCGGCGCAATAACTGCAAAGCCGCCTCAAGCTTTACTTCCGCGTTTTCATCTGAAAGCGCGGCGGCAAGCAGCGGTTTGGCGTCGTCGGGTTCAAAATTTACAAGCGTCCGCACGGCAAGCACTTTTATTTCAGGGTCAGCCGCGTATAAGGCCTGTGAAACTGTTTCCAATTTCTGCTTTCCGGAAACGGGAACAAGCGCCGGCAGTATAGCCAGCTTAAGTTTAATATCCCCTGTGTCTGAATTTATCTCCGCAAGCCTGGCGGAAACTTTTTTGTTTTTTATGCCGGACATGGCCACAACCGCCTTATATTTAACCGTGGGATTCGCGTCGTCGGACAGGACCAGAAGTTCGGCCGCCGCTGAATTCCTTTCCGGAATACACGCTATGGCGTCAAGCACGGAGGTTTTTACCTTTACAGAAGGTTCGTTTTTAAGCAGTTCTTTGAGTTTAGGCAGTGCGGCCGCGTTGCATATTTTTGCGAACACAGCGGCGCTTTGATAGCGTATAGCCTCGTCGTGCGAGCCTAACGCGTCAATAAACTGCGTCATTTCTTCCTCGTAGCCCAGACTTGAAAGCTCCCGCGCCGCCACATCCCGCACAGCCCCGTAAGTGTCGTTTTTCAGGCTGAAAAGCAATTCCACCGCTTTCCCGCCTCTCATGCGCACTACAGCTTCTATGGCGTGCTCCCGGATCTTATTTTGTGAAATTGTTTTAAGTTCCACCAGCGGTGAATGCGCCACTGGTTCCTGGGCGGGAACATCGTTGATAATGGCGTAAAGGGTTTTTATGCCCACGGGACTGCCAAGTTTCCAAAGAGCCTCCGCTGCGGCTATGCGCACGTGTTTATTTACATCGTTAAGGAGATTTTTAAGCAGCGCCTCGGCCGCCTTGTTTCCCGCGCTGCCCAGCACTCCCGCGGCCATAGCGCGTATGTCGGAATCATCGCTTTTTATATCGG
Source organism: Elusimicrobia bacterium GWA2_51_34 (assembly GCA_001799565.1). Lineage (GTDB taxonomy): Bacteria > Elusimicrobiota > Elusimicrobia > Elusimicrobiales > UBA9959 > UBA9634. The sequence continues at coordinate 16,115 of MGTS01000015.1, forward strand.
CAATCACCGTTTCAAGAGCTTTTGTGCCCAGTTCCTTATCGGAATAGGCCGGCGCCTGCCACGCGGCGTTGGAAGGCGGATTGTCCGCCTCCGGAGAACGCTCCAGCGCGCTGCCCATCCCGGCAACGGCCGATGACAGCAAAAGAAAAGCGGACAGAACCCTTCTTATATACATGTATATATTCTCTCTTTTTAATTTTACGTTATTGTTAATGATAGGTTACGGAAAGGTTACAGCCTTGGCAACGCTCCGGTTGGCAACGCTCCGGCTTTTCCGCCGGAGGCGGACCCGCCGGTTGTTTGGCGGGCGAATCCTCCCGCGAGCCAAGCAGTTGGCTCGCTTAGTGTGCCCGCAAAAATTGCGTGCCCCCTAGAGGATTCGAACCTCTAACCTACTGCTCCGAAGGCAGTCGCTCTATCCAGTTGAGCTAAGGGGGCATCTGTCGCGGGCTCCATTGTGAAACCGCTGTTATTATTATAGAATTAATTTACAGCGTCCGCTAATCTGGCTGGCGCCATGCGAGTTGAGAGTGAAAAAGGAGTTTACCATGGGCGGACATTCCCACTGGGCCGGAATAAAGCACAAAAAAGCCATAACTGACGGCAAGAAGAGCAAGGTCTTTACCAAAATTATAAAAGAAATCACCATAGCCGCCAGGATGGGCGGCGGAAAGGTTGACGAAAATCCCCGTTTGCGTAAGGCTATAGAGGACGGCAAGGCGGCCAATATGCCGTCTACCAACGTGCAAAGAGCCATCAACCGCGGCACCGGCAAGGAACCAGGAGTGGTATATGAAGAGATCACCTACGAAGGCTACGGCCCGTGCGGCATAGCAATTTTGATAAACGCTACTACCGATAATAAAAACCGCGCCGCCAGCGAAATCCGGAAAATTTTAGATGTGCACGGCGGCAACATGGGTTCCACCGGCTGCGTGGGCTGGATGTTTGAACAAAGGGGTTACATAACCGTAAAGAAAACGGATGCCAGAGAAGACGAACTGATGACGCTGGCACTTGAAATAGGCGCCGACGATTTTCGCTCCCCCCCCGGCTCCGATGAGTACGAAATAATAACCTCCCCCGCGGAGTTTGAAGGTGTAAAGTCAAAACTGCAGGAAAAGAAAATTCCCGTATTTTCGGCTGAAGTTACCATGCTGCCTAAGAATGAAGTTAATGTCGGGGAAGATAAGGCCCCGCAGATAGTCCGTCTTATGGACGCGCTGGAAGACCACGACGATGTTCAGACGGTTTATTCAAACTTCAATATACCCGACGCGATATTGGAGAAACTTGAGCAATAAATAATATTCAAGAGTGTATCTCAGACTCTAAGACTCTAAGACCCTAAGACTTCCAGAATATGAAAATACTAGGTATAGATCCAGGCCTTGACAGAACGGGCTGGGCCGTTCTTGAAAAAGGCGGCCAGGGCGGCGCGGCCCGGTTGCTTGCGAGCGGGCTTATTCACACGTCTAAAAGCCTCGCGCTTGAAAAACGCCTGGACGCTATTTACGACCGCCTGGTTTCCGTGATAGCCGCCAATACTCCGTGCGTCGCCGCCATAGAAGAGGTCTTTTTCTCAAAACGAGCCGACACGCAGGCAAACACCACCCACGCCAGAGGCGTAATTTTACTGGCCTGCGAAAAACAGTCACTCCCCATAAGCGCCTATAACCCGCGCGAAATAAAAAAGACCGTGAGCGGCAATGGCGCCGCGGATAAGGTCCAAATGCAGAAAATAGTGCAGATCATCCTCGGTTTGAAGGAAATCCCAAAGCCGGACGATGTAGCTGACGCTATGGCGGCTGCTCTCTGCCACCTGCGTCTGGCCCCGTTGCGGCTTGCGATGAAAAATGCAACGAAGCGATTGCAGATTAAAGGTAACTGCCCAGGTTCACGGTTCAGCGGTTCAACGGTTGGAAGAGAAAACATATGATCTTCAAGCATTCCCAACCGCTCAACCGTGAACCTGATTAGTTACGGGAAAAGATAATTGAGGTGCTCTTGATATGCTCGCCTACCTGAAAGGCCGCGTAATTTTAAAAAACGCCCAAAGCGCGGTAATTGAGACGGGCGGAGTTGGCTACGAGGTTTTTTTCTGCGCAGTTTCCCTTGAAGCGCTTGAGCAGGCCGCCCAGGCGGAAGTTTTTGTGGCGGAATCTATCAGCATGTACGGAGGCACCGCTCTTTATGGTTTTTTAAGCGCGGAAGAAAAAGCGCTTTTTGAACTTTTTCGCGACGCCATACCGGCCACAGGCGCGAAGAAAGCCCTTGAATACCTGAACAAAGCCCTGCGCTCGCTGCCGGATTTTAAAAAAGCCGTGGTCAAAAATGACTTAAAACTGCTTACCGTTATTTTCGGCTTTACGGCAAAGACGGCGGAGAAAATCTCCGCGGCCCTGAAAGACAAAATCCAGGAACTTTCTATTTCCGGAAAGGAAAAAATACGGGACGGCGCTTATTCATCCGGCGGACCCTGCACCCAGGTGTTAAACGCCCTTTCAGCTCTCGGATTTAAACCCGGAGAGGCCCGCGACGCGCTGGAAGCGGCGGGCGATTGCGCAGGTGACGAGCCGGGAAGCACGGAAGCGCTTTTGAAAAGAGCGCTAAAAGTTCTTTCACCAAAATCAGGAAATTGAGTTTAGGGTGAAAGAAAGGGTATAAATAAAAAGCCATAGGCCATAAGGGTGCCGCACCCGCCATAAGCCATATGCTATACGCAGAAATCTTGTATCAAATCTTTGTGGAACTCCTTAAAAGGCTTATGGCTTAAGGCATACGGCTTATGGCAGTCATTTAATATGTCAAAAGAAGAAAATCCCCTTTCTCCAACAACCGCGCCGGGTGAAAACGCGCGCTTTGATTCGGCCCTGCGCCCGCTTACTCTGAAAGATTTTATCGGCCAGAAGAAACTCAAGGAAAACCTGGATATTTCCATAAGGGCCGCTAAAAACCGCGGGGAAGCGCTTGATCATTGTCTTTTTTATTCCCCGCCTGGTCTTGGCAAAACAACGCTCTCGCATATACTGGCCCGTGAAATGGGAGTGAACATCAAGGTAACCTCCGGCCCCGTACTTTCCAAGCCGGGGGATCTGGCCGCTATGCTTACCACGGAGCTGGCCGAGGGAGATATACTTTTCATAGATGAAATACACCGCCTTAACGCAGCCGTGGAAGAAGCCCTTTACCCGGTAATGGAGGATTTCATCTTTTTTATAAGCACCGGAAAGGGACCGGGTTCCACCACGCTTAAGCTGGCGGTCCCGCGCTTCACCCTGGTTGGCGCTACCACCAGAAGCGGCCTTCTTACCGGTCCTTTAAGAGACCGTTTCGGTCTCTCGTTCAACTTGGGTTTTTATGGAGAGGCTGAAATTGAAGCCATCCTTGAGCGGTCGGCCGCCATACTGGGCACCAAAGCCTCGGCGCAGGGCCTGAAACTTATAGCTGCCCGCTCGCGCGGTACGCCGCGCATCGCCAACCGTCTGCTGAAAAGGGTCCGCGATTTTGCCGAGGTGAAAGGCGCGGGCGTTATAACGCCGGAAATCACCGAGGCCGCCATGGCTTCGCTTGAGATAGACTCCGAAGGGCTTGACAATCTGGACCGCCGCCTGCTTCTTACCATAGCGGAAAAATTTGAAGGCGGGCCGGTGGGCATAGAGACGCTGGCTGTTTCCATTTCCGAGGAGCAGGATACGCTTACGGATGTAATAGAGCCTTTTCTTATGCAGAGCGGATTTTTAAAGAGGACCACCAGGGGCAGGGTTCTTACCCCCAAAGCCGCCAGGCATTTGGGGTTTAAGCTTCCGCGCCAGCAGGAACTGCTATAAAATGCTGCGACTAGTCGTCTCCTTTGTTTTTGCCTTTTGCGGAGCCGCTAAGGCTTCAGATGGGGCGCGCCCTCCGGTACGGAGGGCGCCCGCCGTACTGGAGGGCGAAGACGGCGGGCCGAAAATAAGGGTGGCGATAGCCCGCAATTCCCCCTCTATAAAACTTAAGACCTCCGCGAAAACTTATTTGGTTGAAGTAAAAACCGGTCAGAAATATCTTCTGCTTGCCAATGCCTCATATGACATAAAACGCGCCGGGGAACAATCGCTGTCGGTGGCGGATCAAACGTTATCGTCGCCCATAAAGTTGTTGTCCGCGGACGGTTCTGAAAAGGTGCGGCTTGGCGGGAATATTTACAAAGGAGATATCCTGATAAACGCGGTTCCCGGCGGCAGACTTAATATTATTGAATATCTTCCGCTTGAAGACTATCTCTACGGCGTCCTGCCTTCGGAAATGAGCGCCGGCTGGCCGCTGGAAGCGCTGAAAGCGCAGGCGGTAGCCTCGCGCAGCTACGCCGTGAAGAATCTGGCCCCCGGCAAAGACTATGATGTTACCGACGGGATAGACACGCAGGTTTATAACGGCACAAAAGGCATAAATTCACGGATACTTGAGGCCGTGAACGCCACGCGCGGGGAAGTGCTGAAATACAAGGGGAAAATAGTGACCGCTTTTTTTCACGCCTGCTGCGGGGGCCATACCGGCAGCGCCAGGGCCGCCTGGGGAGAAGAGGTGGGAAAACCGCTCTCCGGAGTGAGCGACCCTTTTTGCTCAGGGTCCTTCCATCATAAATGGCATCTTGGCATTTCCGTTGCGGATATGCTGTCTTTCATCCAGGCAAAAGGCTCAACGGCTCTGAAAATAAAAGGGATACGTCTGTATAAAAAGGACCGTTCGGGCAGGGTTATCACGGTTTTATTTGTAACCGACCAGGGAAAATTACAGGTTAAGGTTACTGATATCCGCAAGCGCTTCGGGAATTCTGATTTTAAAAGCCTCTATCTTACCAGTGTGGTCCGGGAAGGCGGCTATTTTGAGTTTTCAGGCCGCGGCTGGGGTCACGGCGTGGGTATGTGCCAGGAAGGGGCGAAAGAAATGGCCAAGCGTGGAATGAGCTATAAAAAAATACTCAGGCATTACTACCCCGGAGCTTCCATAACCGATTATGGAAATTGAAATGTCTTTAAACGAATTCTCCACCCTGGAAATAGAACCGCTTATAGCTCCGCAGCCCGCTGAACCGCGGGACGCTTCCCGCCTGCTGGTAATTGACCGGGGGACCGGAGATATGCGCCACCTTTTTTTCCGTGATCTTCCCTCGCTGACGGGCCCCGATGATCTGCTGGTCTTAAACAAAAGCCGCGTATGGAAAGCCAGGCTGCCGGCGCAAAAAACCACTGGCGCAAAAACCGATTTGCTTCTTATTTCCCCGCAGCGTCCGGATATGACCGTGTGGACGGCTTTAGCCAGAAAGATGAAAGAGGGACAGACGCTTATCTGCGGCGCCGGGACTAAGGTTCTCTGCTCCGGTCTGAATGCGGACGGAAGCTGGAACTTTAAATTCTCAGTCCCGGTTAATGAGGCATACCTGGCGGAACACGGAGAGGTGCCGCTTCCACAATATATTTTAAAAGCCCGAAAAAGAAAAAACGACGGCAACCTCCGGTCCGCGGCTGATCCCACCACCCGCAATCCTCAGTCGCGGACAGCGCCAGAGGCCCGCGACAGGCCAGTGTCACTGGAGGTGCCGTCCCAAAGGCCTCTGGCCCACAAAACGGCCTTGCCCGACTTTGGCGGGCCCTGCCGGCCCCAAAGCGGGTGGTGGGATGATGAAGCGCGCTACCAGACGGTATTCGCGTCGACTCCCGGCTCCATAGCCGCGCCTACGGCGGGTTTCCATTTCACTCCCGAAGTGTTATCTGCGCTGGAAACAAAAGGAACGCGCTCCGCGTTTGTAACGCTGCATATAGGCTGGGGAACATTTCGGCCTGTACGCTGCAAAAACCTGTCCGACCATGTGATGCTTGAGGAAACCTGTTTTCTGGACGCCCAAACGGCTTCCGTGATAAACGCCCATAAAGAACGCGGAGGACGCGTTATAGCGGTTGGAACCTCCTCAATGCGCGCGCTTGAAACCTTCGCGGGTCCCGACGGCCGTCTTGCGCACGGAGAAAGGCGCGCCGGACTTTTTATGGTTCCGGGCTACAAATTCAAGATAGCGGGCGCGTTCATCACTAATTTACACGTGCCGGATTCGGCGCCGCTTTACATGACGGCCGCATTTGCCGGGCGCGGGCTGCTTTTTAAAGCCTACCAGGAAGCTGTAAAGGAGAAATACAGGTTCTATTCTTACGGCGATGCGATGATGATACTTTAGAGGAATATTGCTGGTAGGCTTGTATGCGGGTAAGCTAGTATGCTTTGCGGGGAGTTCTTGAGGCCTACTAGCCTACAAGCATACCCGCATACTGGCCGTCAAACTGAAAATAAACTTTATGCCATACTTTGAAATTTTACACGAAGATAAAGACACACAGGCAAGAACGGCCGGGATTAAAACCGCCAGCGGAGTAATTCATACACCTGTGTTTATGCCGGTGGCCACTCAAGGGACCGTGAAGGCGGTTTCCCAAAATGACCTGAAGGTTATAGGAACCGAATGTATACTTTCAAATACCTACCACCTATATCTGCGGCCCGGGCTTGAAACCCTGAAAGCGCTTGGCGGATTGCATGGTTTCATGAACCACTCCGGGCCCATTCTTACCGACTCGGGCGGCTTTCAGGTTTACAGCCTCAGCCGGCTGCGGAAAATAACCGATTCAGGCGTGCATTTCTCGTCGCATATAGACGGCAGCCCGCATTTTTTTACTCCCGAGAGAGTGATAGACTATCAGGAAGCTATAGGTTCCGACATCTGGACGTGCCTGGATGTCTGCGTTAAAAATCCCGCCACACGGGCGGAGGCCATGGACGCGCTTGAAAAAACCACCCGCTGGGCCGAAAGGGCGAAAGCGCATTTTTCGGAAAAGGTCAAAGCGTATCCCCACGCCAAACGCCCCCTTCTTTTTGGGATAATTCAGGGTTCCATTTACCCGGACCTGAGGGCCCTGGCGGCGCGGCATATAGCGGGGCTGGGGGTGGATGGCTTTGCCGTCGGAGGGCTCGCGGTCGGAGAGACAAAACACCAGATGTTTGAATCCCTGGCCGCCGTAATGGAAGTCCTGCCCAAAGACAAGCCCGTTTATTTCATGGGCCTCGGCACGCCGGAAGATTTATGGGAAGCCGTGGGAATGGGTGTTGATATGTTTGATTGCGTGCTGCCAACCAGGAACGCCCGCAATGGCCAGGCACTTACGTCAAAAGGAAAGCTCTACATAAAAAACGCCCCTTACAGGCGTGACGATTCCCCCCTTGACCCCGCCTGCGACTGTGAAACCTGCCGTAACTATTCCAAGGCCTATCTTTCACACCTCTATAAAGCCAAAGAACTGCTGGCGTCAAGGCTTATATCCATACACAACCTGCGGTTCCTGATAAATCAGACCGGGGCCATGCGGGAAGCCATAGAGCGCGGAGACTTCAGGCAACGGAAGAAATGTTTTATGGACGGCTATCTGGCCCCATAAAATCGGGTTTAAGAGTCAAGACAGCGGAAAATTTGTTAGAATAATAACAGAATTATACTTTCGTCGGAGGAAAAGATGAACCAGAATTCCGCTTTTATGCAGTTTATTCCGCTGGCCGCGATAATGCTTATTTTTTATTTCCTTCTGATACGTCCGCAGCAGAAGCAGCTGAAGGAAAGGAAAAAGATGCTTGAAGCCATAAAAACCGGCGATAAGATACTTACCAACGGCGGCATTATTGGAACCATCAGCGCGATTCGTGAAGAAGAGCTGGAACTTGAAATTGCAAAGGGAGTCAAAATAACCCTTGTGCGCTCTGCGGTGGCCTCAGTTTTAAACCAGATAAAATAAGGGTTATTACTCGGGTTAACGGTTCAGCGGTTAAATAAAAAACAACCCTGAATAATGAACCCTGAGCCGTGAACCTGATAAACTTGAACAGTTGTAAATGACAAGGAGAAGCAGATGACCAAACTTCAGTGGAAACTGGCTTTGACCCTCGGCCTTTTAGCTCTTTCCGTCTGGCTGATTTATCCCACCATAGACTGGTATACAAAAACAAACGATGAGCGGGGTAAGATGGAAGCGACCCGCATGCGGCCGAAAAAAATACTGAACCTTGGCCTGGACCTCCGGGGCGGCACGCACATGCTGCTTGAACTGGACGTAGAGAAGCTTGATAAAAAAGAGAAGTTAAGCGACGCCATGTCCCGCGCAATAGAAATTATCCGCAACCGCATTGACCAGTATGGCGTGGGTGAAACCCCTATTTCCCGCCAGGGTGAGCGTTGGATTTCCGTGGATCTGCCCGGTATTTCAAACACCGCCGAAGCGGAAAATCTCATAGGTAAGACCGCCCTTCTGGAATTCCGGCTGGTCAACACTTCAAATGAAGCGCAATCCGCGCTTTCAAAGGTTGAAACCCTGGACGGGCCCCCTTTCCAAAAGGACGGTAAACTGCTGCCTGAAATAGCAAAAATTATGCCCAGGGGAACCATGTTGTTTAAGGCCTCGCCCGGCCCCGATGGCGAAAAGGTGCGCTACTATGTGCTTGAAGACACCGTACCGGTGACCGGCGCGTATCTTGAGGGAGCCCGCGTGGAAACAGACCAGCAGTTTGGAATGCCCAATATCGCTTTCACCTTTAATAAGGAGGGCGGCAAGCTTTTTGAAAAGTTTACCGGCGACAATATTAATAAAAATCTGGCCATAGTGCTTGACGCCGTGGTGCACTCCGCCCCTGTAATAAAAAGCCGCATCGGCGGCGGGTCCGGCATTATAGAAGGCTCTTTTACCCTTGAAGAGGCAAGGAACCTTGCCATCATACTGCGGGCCGGCGCTTTGCCCGCGCCGGTAAACATCATTGAGAAACGCGTGGTGGGGCCGGGGCTTGGCGAGGATTCCATAAAGAAAGGCGTTTCGGCGGCCGCCATAGGCTTTCTGGTGGTGGTAATCTTTATGATATTCTACTATCGCGCCGGCGGCTTTGTGTCCGATATAGCGTTGATGCTCAACTTTGTTTTCCTGATCGCCGCCATGAGCTACTTCGGCGCCACTCTTACTCTTCCGGGCATTGCCGGCATGATACTGTCGCTCGCAATGGCAATAGACGCCAATGTGCTTATTTTGGAAAGGATGCGGGAGGAACACGCCCTTTCAAAACCAGTGGCCATGATCATACCGACAGCCTATAATAAAGCCTGGAGCGCCATACTTGACTCCAATATGACCACCTGGATAGCGGCCATTTTTCTATTCCAGTTCGGCACCGGCCCTGTAAAAGGCTTCGCCGTAACTCTGACCATAGGCTTGCTTATGGGTATGTTCACCTCGGTATTTGTTACCAGGGTCATTTATGAGTTCTGGCTCACTTCCAATCCCAAGGAGCTCAGCATATGATAGTTTTCATTAAAAAAACGCATATTGACTTCATGGCGAAGCGTTTTATCTTCTTCGCTGTTTCCGGCATTATGATCGCGGCCGGCGCCGTTTCCATGACCGTGAAAGGCGCAAATCTCGGGCTGGATTTCACCGGCGGCACTCTGCTGCAGCTGTGCTTTGAAAAACCGGTCTCAACGGGTGAAGTACGCGCGGCAATGACAAAAGCCGGCCTTGAAACCGCCATACAAAGCTTCACCGACCGTAACACCTACCAGATAAAAGTGAAAGGCAGACAGGAGAAGGTGAACGAAATCTCCGACAAGATAATGGCGGCTCTTAGCGCGAATCTTCCCGGCAACGCTTTTACCGAGGAAAAGCGCGATTATGTGGGTCCGGTAGTGGGCCGGGACCTGGCGAAAAAAGCCCTTTTCGCGCTTATCCTTTCAATGTTCGGCATTATCGTCTATGTGGCGTTCCGCTTTTCCAACCCGGTGTGGGGCGCGGCCGGCGTGCTGGCACTTATGCATGATGTTTTTATAACAGTGGGAGCGCTCTCTATCACCAACCGGGAGATTGACCTGGTTATCGTGGCGGCCTTGCTGACCATAGCCGGCTATTCCATTAACGACACCATCGTCATTTTTGACCGTATGCGCGAGAATATGCGGATTTTCCCGAAAATGCCGCTTGGTGAACTTGCAAATCTCAGCGTTAACGAGACGCTGTCCCGCACCCTTATCACCAACTGCACGGTGCTTACCGTGGTTGCCATACTCTTTATTTTCGGCGGGGATGTTATAAACAACTTCGCCTTTGCCATGCTGGTGGGCAGTATTTGCGGAACTTATTCCACCATCGCGATAGCCACCCCGCTGGTGTATCAGTGGGAACACCGGGCGAAGTAAGAAGCCAGCTGGTAGGCGAGTAGGCTGGTAGGCCTTTCTAAGGCTCCTAAAAAGCATACTAGCTTACTTGCATACCAGCCTACCAGCATATCGGATTAACCGTGCGCAAGATAAAAAACTTTAAAATTCCCATTTATACCTACGACATACTGCGCAGGGCCCGCAAGCACAGGCTGGATCTGGCCTCGGCCGGGCTTGCGGATGAGAATGCCGCGAAAGAATATATCGCGGGGCTTGCCTCCGCTCTTGAGCCTTCCACGGTGTTCACCCGGCTTGATCAGCCCGATCCCATCGCCGCAAAAATCAGCGGACGTGCCGGCTCCCGTATGACAGCCGGAGCGCTCACGCTTGGCGCGTCATTTGAAAACAGGCTTGCCCAAACCGGAGAGGCAACGCTCCGCAGGCTGGAGAGAATAGCCGGCTCTATTTTTCTGGAAACCGGCGTTAATGTTGTAAAAGACCTGCTTGGCGGGGAAACCGAACCGGAGGGTTTTGAGCTGGAAGACCCTGTTTATATCCATTCCTCCCCGCCGCAGGAAACCGCGGCCCCCATTGCCCCCACGTCGGTGCCGCTTTTTGAAAATGAGCTTATAAAAGAGCTTTTTGAGCGTCTTGAAACCGGGAAAATAGGAGTTAGCTTTGAGTCGGGGGTGTTTATTCCGAAATATCTCGCGGTTTTTGTAATTCCCTGGATTTCCAAAAAGAAAAAGAAAGCCGAGCAAAAAAAAGCCGCCGCCAAATAAGACAAACTGCGGTAATCAGTAAACGGTAATCGGTGACCGGTTACCGATTACAGCCCTTTACCGGTTACTGCTGCTAGTATGGGATACCTTCTCCTTACAGTATATAACCTGCTTACCCCCGTGATCGCGCTGGGCTATCTTGTTTTCTTTGTTTTTTCCCCCCGCAGGCGGCTGCTTAAAAACTTTTTTTCGGAACTCGGTGAACGGTTTTCCGCTTCTGCTTCCGGAACCGGGAGCGGAGCGATATGGGTGCACGCCGCCTCGGTGGGCGAAGTTAAGGCGCTGGTAAGATTTATTCCGGCTTTACGTTCGTCTTTTCCCGGCCGAGGGATAATGATGACCACCTCAAGCTGGACCGGCAGGGCGGAGGCGCTTAAGCTGTCCCCCGCCGTTCGCCTGGCGCCGCTTGATCTCTATCCGCTCACGCGGGCGTTTATTAAAAAAGCAGCCCCATGCGCTTTAATACTTATTGAAACCGAAATCTGGCCCAACATGCTTTTTTGCGCGGCAAGAGAGGGTGTGCCCGTGTTTATGATAAACGCCCGCCTCTCAAAAAAAACGCTGGCGCTTTACCGGATCCTTGGCCCGCTTACCCGGCTTATTTTCTCGGGAGTAAGGCGGGTATTGGCCCAAAGCCCGTGGGATACGGAGAGGTTCAGCCGGCTGCCGGGGCTTGAAGGAAAGGTGATAGAAACAGGCAATTTAAAACATGACTTGATGGGAACTTCAGTCTCCGGCATCGCTGAAGTTTCAGCTTTTATCAAAGCTCTGGGCTGGGAGGATTCCCCTGTTATAACTGCCGGCAGCACCCATCCCGAAGAAGAGCCGGTAATAATAAACGCGTGGCTTGAAGCTAAAAAAAACGCGCCTGACCTTAAACTTGTAATTGTACCTCGCCATACGGAAAGGTCCGTTGAAACAGAAACTATCCTGCGCAGCCGTTCGGCGCCCTTCGCCAGGTGGCTGGCCGGCCCGGTTGCGGGGGCGCAATGCCTGCTGGTGGACCATATGGGTCTTCTGCAGGCCTTCTACGCCCACTCAACGGTCTGTTTTGTCGGAGGCACACTGGATAGTACCGGCGGGCACAACCTGCTTGAACCGGCCCTGTTTTCAAAACCGGTGATATTTGGTCCCAATTACCGCAACGCCAGGCAGGCCGGCGAACTTCTTCTCAAAGAAAAAGGCGGTTTCCTTGCGGAAACCGCCCCTGAAATGGCGGCAAAATTATCATCCCTTCTCTCCAACCGCTCCTATCTGGCTGCTTCCGGTGAAAACGCCGCCAAAGCCCTGCGCTCCCTGAAAGGCGCCACCGAAAAAAGTATCGTCATACTAAAATCCGCTATCCCCGCCCTCTGACTTTTTAACCATCCGCTAAAATGGCGCCCGGTCCATCCACTTTACACTTTAATTTTAATGGCAAACTATTGTGCCGGTAGAGATGAGGATGCCGGATTGAAAAGTCAAACTGGCGCATTCCGGGGTCATTGTGGAAACCACTACCTCAATGGAAATAGACTGTCCGGCCACCGTGCTGATGCCGCTGGTACCGTTTCCCAGCAAAACAGCGCCGGAAGCTAATGTTGTCTGGCCGGTGCCGCCGTTACCCACGGGTAAAGTGCCGCTGACGTGGGTAGTTAAACCTATCTTGCCGTACGAGGGTTCGAA
>MGTS01000016.1 GCA_001799565.1 Elusimicrobia bacterium GWA2_51_34
GAGAGGCACAAAAACATTCAGAAATGGAGGCTTAGCAAAAGAATTACGACGGAGTAACGACGATACATTTCACCATCATGTTTGAATTAGAAAATGCTGATAGAATTCAGGAGTCGTAATTTATAATGGCGGAGTCTTTCTCATCGCGGGCGTCCTTATCCCGATCCCTGGAATCTGACAATCCTCAGTCGCGGACAGTCCGCCTAAGGCGGAACAGGCCAGTGTCACTGAAGGTGTCGTCGCAAAGGCTTATGGCCATCAAACGGCCTTCCGGCGGCCGGGGTAGTTATAAAAAATATGTGATACAATTATACAGGAGCTGCCGGGTGAGCGAAGCTTACAATTTGGTGAACAGATAAGTCAGCGGTCCATTGTTCCTGCAGCTTTTTGAGCGGGAACTAAATAAAAGGAGGGTGATTTTATCATGGTATTTAAAAACAAGATTATGATAATCGGATACGGATCCGTGGCAAAGTGTGTTTTCCCCATCCTTCTTAAGCATCTCTCGGTCCCCTGTGAGAATATCACGGTAATAGATTTTATTGACAAAAGAAAAGAACTTTCTCCATGGATCAAGCGCGGCGTAAAGTATTTCCAGGAGAAAATCACTCCCATGAATATTAATCAGATACTTTCGGAACATGTTTCCGCAGGAGGTATTATTATTGACCTGGCCTGGAATATAGATTGTATCGAAATGCTTAACTGGTGCCATGAAAACAGAGTTTTATATATCAATACATCGGTGGAAGAATGGGACCCGTATGCCGATATTCACAAAAAAACGCCGTTTCAAAAATCTCTTTACTACCGACAAAAGGAAATACGGAAAACAACGGCCGGCTGGAAAGGGCCTATGACAACCGCTGTAATCGATCACGGAGCCAATCCCGGCCTCATTTCTCATTTCACAAAAAAAGGCCTTGTGGACATCGCCCATAAAATACTGCGTGACAACAGCTTTTCAAGGAAGCTGAAGGACAGACTCGCAGATTGCCTTAAAATAAAAAACTTCGCCTGTCTGGCAAAGGAATTGAGCGTTAAGGTTATTCATATAAGCGAACACGACACACAGATCACGAATAAACCGAAGCGGCATAATGAATTTGTGGGAACCTGGAGCATTGAAGGCCTGCGGGAAGAAGGCATCGCGCCGGCCGAAATGGGGTGGGGAACCCATGAAACGGATATGCCGCTGTTCTCCACGTTCCCGCCCTCCGGCGGCAGGAATCAGATCTTTCTGTCCCAGATGGGGATGAATACATGGGTCCGCTCCTGGGTTCCCAGCGAGGAAATCATCGGAATGGTAATACGCCATGCCGAGGCAATAAGTATTTCCGACTACCTTACCGTCAGGGAAAAAGGGAAAGTAATATATTGCCCTACGGTTCATTACGCATACATGCCATGCAATGAAACGTTAACGTCTCTTTATGAGCTGAGAAGCAGGAATTGTCATCTTCAGAAACGTTTGAGGATCATGAGCGATGAGATTGTTGAAGGCGACGATATACTGGGCGCCCTTATTATGGGGCATAAATATAATTCCTGGTGGACCGGGAGCATCCTCAGCATTCAGGAGTCGCGCCGCCTGGTGCCGCATCAGAACGCGACAACAGTTCAGGTGGCTATCGGAGTGGTTTCAGCGGTCATGTGGATGCTGGAGAATCCGCAAGAAGGAGTGTGTATGCCGGATGATCTTCCTTACGAGTATATTCTTGATATAGCACGCCCATATCTGGGAGAGTTGATATCTATCCCGTCCGACTGGACCCCGCTTAAAAATTATCAGGTCTTTTTTAAGGAAAACCCCTATTTGCGTCTGGACAGGAAAAATGTCTGGTCGTTTAACAATTATTTGTTTTGCGATTAGATTGAATAGATTGAAAAACAAAACGACGTCCGCCTTAGGCGGACGTCGTTTTTATACTTTAAGCCGTATTAAATTCCCGCCAGACATCCCGGCGGGTCCGGTATTAATGCGGTGCCGCTGAGTTTACGGTCGCAGTGCCGGAAGCGCTGTTTTTTCGGGCTGACTGGTTTATGTGCACCACTTTCGCGGGCGGGAAACCGTTGAAGTAAGTGGACGACGCGTGGCTATACGCCCCTATATTTTCGCTGTAAAGAAGCTCTCCAAGCTCAAGGTCCGTGGGCAGCGTTTCCGACATGGAAATAACATCAAGCGCGTCGCAGGTTGGGCCGAAGACGGCGCAAACCTGCTCCGGGCCTTCGCGGAACGACTTCAGGTGATAATGGCAATGGTCGAAGATAATGCCGGAATAGGTATGGTAGACTCCGTCGTTGACGTAGTAGCAGAGTTTACCGTCGCGTACCGCTTTGCCGTTGATTTTAACTACTGAAGTTCCGGCGGTTGCTATCATAAACCTTCCCGGTTCGGCCAGAATTTCTATTTCTTCGGGAAAAAGCCGATTCAGTTCGGTATTGATCTTTTTTGCCAGAACGCGGAAGGATTTGACGGATTCATCATACGGCGCGGGGAAGCCGCCGCCGATATCCAGGAGGTTCATCTTTGTGTAACCGCGGGCCCGTACGTCCTTAAAAACGTTAGCGGCCAGATTGATCGCCTGGACATAATTCTCGAAATTAGTCGTCTGGCTGCCTACGTGGAAGCTTAGGCCTTCAACGGTGAAACCGGCCAGGTCTGCGGCCAGAATGAGGTCCACCGCTTCTCCGGGATCAGCTCCGAACTTGGAGGAAAGCTCCACCATAGCGCCTGTATTGGGAACCTTCAGGCGGAGCGCCAGGCCCGCGTTGGGAGCGTATTCCTTCAATTTTTTTATTTCCTCTAGATTGTCGTATGTCACAAGCGGTTTGTAGGTGTCGAGTTGTGTCAGGGCTTCTATAGCTTTGATGGGGTTGGCGTAAATGATCCTGTCCCATATCCAGTCCTGCCGCTGCTTGGGCGGCATATGCTGTATGTTCTTGTGGACGATCTCAAACTCCGGCATGGAGGCCACGTCAAAGCTTGCTCCCGCGTCGTAAAGCGTTTTGATTATGGCGGGGTCTGGATTTGCCTTTACCGCGTAATACGGCTGTACGCGGGGCAGGTATTTTTTGAATTCGGCGTAGTTGCGCCGGATTTCGTCGTGGTCAACTACAAACAGCGGCGTTCCGTGTTCTTCCGCCAGTTTTCGCAATTGGTCTGGGATCATAATAAATCCTCCGTCCGTAGTATGGGGAAGGTAACCAGTATCCGGTTACCAGTAACCAGTAACAGTAAATCAGAAGTCAGATTTTTTCTTTCTTTTTTTCCTTTCCGTCCTACTGCTTCCCCGTTCTTCTACCGGATACTGATTACCGGTTACCTGCCTATTACCCCTCATCCTTAATCCCCGTCGGTGATCAGGAAGTTTTTGAACTGCCAGGGGTCGCTCCGGTCTATGGCCGGATTATTGTGGCCCAGGAACGCGTTGCTGTAATGTTTCAGCGGCGTCCAATCCGAGGGCGTTGAGATAAATTTGCCCAGATAGGGCTTGGCGATCTTTAGGACGAACTCGTGCGGCAGATCATCCGGCACGCAGACGCCGCGGTCCGGGTTCTCCATCATCCACAGGACAGCCGCTACCACCGAGACGGCAACCTGCATGGTGGTCGCGTTCTGATGCGGCACCAGGCGGCGCGACTCCTCTATGCTCAGATCGCTGCCGGTCCACCAGGCGTTGTAATCGTGCCCCATCAGCAGAGCGCCCAGGATGTCGGAGCCGCTTATGATCTCGTCGGTCATGATGCGAATGTTCGGTTGGAGATTGTAATCATAGCCGCGTAATTCGTTGAGCGAGGCGATGGCGCAGTCGCATGGGCAGTAGGCGTAGTGCACCGTCGGACGGTATACGGCCTTGCCATTCTCCCAAACGGTCAGTTTGTCGGAAAGTGTGAACGCCTCGCCATGGCGGACGATCATGGCGTTGATACAGTAATTAGGAACCCAGGAATTTACCCATGTGTTGATGCCCATTCGCGCCAGACAAATCTGGTTGCGCGGGCCCTCTTTGTGTTCATAGGCGAACTCCGGCAGTTCTTTCTCGTGCGTACCCCAGCCCATTTCCGCCACCGTAATGCCTTCCTCCCGGAAGCCCTCTACGCACCAGGTGTTGACGAATTCATTCACCTGTTTCGGCCGGTCGGTGATTTGCGTATCGCGCTCGCTGACATGTATGACTTTTACTCCCAGCCGCCTGGCCAGGTTATTAAAACTCTGCTGGTCGATGAGCTGACGGATATCTTCCGCGTCCCTGCCTTTGACTTTCTTATCGGTTATCAGGCGCTCGCCGATGTCTATGAGGCCCTGTTTTGTGAAGTGGGAGATAAGGCCGGGATTGGCGCCATGTTCAATAACTGCAGTTGGTCCGCCCTTGGGCCACTTTGCAGTCATCTTTCGTAAATTCATGTGCCGCCAGTAGAGCGTCAGTTCGGTCGGGTGCTTGTTTGCCGCTCCTTCATAGGGGTCCCAGATCTCGGTTGAGGTGTTGACGTAGAGCACGCCGCGGTCGTGGCACCACTGCAGGATCTCGCAGCAATCTATGTTCCAGGCGAGATCTATAAGCACGTCGCCCGCGGAAAGATGCCGGCTTAACAGCGTGTCAAGATTTTCCCGTGTAACCCGGTCGTGCACAAAGCTCACGCCTTTGGAGGTCCACTCCCGGATAGCTGCTGAGCGGTCCTGAAAATCCATTATTGTGATGTTTTTAGCCGGCAATTTTAAGTACTTAAGCAAAATTGGCAGCGTGCACTGCGCTACCGCGCCGTAACCTACGAAGAGTATTTTGTTTTTAAAGTCAGTCATCGTTGCCTTTTACCTCCGCTGGTGAATATGTGAACTCTCATAGTTGATACGCGGGTTTCTGCAAATGTATTGTTTGAGAACAATATGGCTTTGCAGCGCTTTCAAGTTCCCGGCTTTTCGTATTATACCCTAAGGAACTTCATTTTTGCAACCCAATCCCGGTCGGCGGAGTCCGGCGGTGCTTCCGCCGGTGATTCTGTCCGAGACGCAGGCCGGGGGAAGTTGTGCGGGCAGTAATAGGTTTGATTCGGTCAAGTTCAATCGGGGGGGCTGGATACCTATTTTTTCGGCGTGTCTTTGCCTTTAAGTCCGTCCTGGTATTCGGCTTCCAGGCGTTTTTGCGCTTCCTGAAAGCGTTTGGCCATTTCCGCTTCTTTGGCCGCGTAGTTCCCCTGCATGGCGGCTTCGCGCTTTTGAAGATCGGAAACTATCTGCTGTTCCTGGTCCATCAAACCCTTGATTTTCATCCTTTCGTTTTCCAGTTGCGACAATTTGATGCGGTAAGAATTCTCCAACTGGTTTTTGTGGGCGTCATACTCGCTCTTCAGTTTATTCTCCAGCTCTTCCATACGGCGGTTATGAGAGTTCACAGTTTCATTAAGCTGTCGGTTCTTTGCCTCCAGGTCATCTTTAAGCCTGGTGATGTTGTCGGCCATAGAGCGGTCGTTGTCAAGCTGCGTCGTTTTTTCTATCATCTGCGCTTCGTAATTTTTTTCCAGCTGTATCTGGCGGGTAAGCAGCGCTTTTTCTTTCAGTTTGTAAGTTTCCGCGAGGGTCTCGGTAAGTTTCCGCTCGCGTAGAAGGTACGCTTCCTCTATATCTTTTGCCTGGCTTTCAAGGCGCGCGCGGTATTCTTCTTTCAGGTCATCTTTAAGCCTGGTGATATTGTCGGCCATAGAGCGGTCGTTGTCAAGCTGCGCGCTTTTTTCTATCATCTGCGCTTCGTAATTTTTTTCCAGCTGTGTCTGGCGGGCAAGCAGGGTTTTTTCTTTCAGTTTGTAGGTTTCCGCTAGGGTCTCGGCAAGTTTCTGCTCGCGTGCAAGGTACGATTCCTCTATATCTTTTGCCTGGCTTTCAAGGCGCGTGCGGTATTCTTCTTTCATGAATTCCAGTTTTCTGAAATATTCGTTTTGCCCGGCTTTTTCCGAGTCCTCGGAGTGTTTAATGGTGTCGGCTATCTGGGACAGATAGTTTTTTTCTATGTTTGTTATTTTCTCAAGGTATTGCTGCTCTATAGCCTGTCTGAGCTCACCGGATTTATGGAGTCCGTCATTCAAGAGTTTCTGTTTTTCCTGTTCCTTTTCCTCAAGGCGCATGGTAAGCAGTTCCAGCTCTTCTTTAACTTTGCTTGTTCCCAGGGCGGCGTTGAGGCTTGAGGCTTCCGCCGATTTTAAAGACTCGGTCAGGTGGGCTATGGTAGTTTCGGACTCGCTCAATTTAATCAGGTGGGTTTCTTCAAGTTTCTTTTTCTCAAGTTCAAAAAAGCGCCGCAGCGAGATTTCCCGCTCAAGCGAACGGGCTTTGTGAGCGGCTTCAAGATCCGCCTCTCTTTTTCTCAGTAGATTTTCATAAGCGGCGTGGACCTCGGTCTCTCTTTGCTCGGCCTGTTTTTGGGCTGCTTCAAGTTCAGCTGTGTGGCGCGCGTCGGTTTGAGCGGCCTGAGCGCGTAGAAGTTCTGTATGCTTTTTTAAATTCTGGGCCGCTTCAGCGTCCCTTGATTTAAGAGCCGCTATAAGCCGGTTTTCCAGTTCATTCGCCTGCCGGTTCAGAGTCTGGGCCTGCTCATTAAGACTTTCTTCTTTTATCTCCAGCTGGCGGGTCAATTTCTGCGTTTCAAAAGCGAGTTTTTTCTCGTAGTCCGCGCGGATGGTTTTTTCACGCCCGGCCAGCTCTTCAGCCAGTCTGTCGTATTTGGCGGAAAGTTCGGCCTCGGCCAGCAGCTGCGCCTCTTTTATGGCGGTCCTTTCTTTTCCAACGTCCGCGCGCAGGTTGTTTTCGTTTTCATCCGCGGCGTTTTTAAAGCGCGCCAGCTCTTCCGCGAGGGCCGCCGCTTTTGAAAGGGCCGCGTCTTTCTGGGAATTTAAAACCGAGAACTGCCGTTCTATATCCTCGTATTTTTTCAACAGGCTGAGTTCTTTGATCTTGTAAGATTCCTCAAGCGACTGCCGAAGCAGCGCGTAGCGTTCATCCAGCGTCTGCTGGAGCTCCGCCTGGCGCTGGGAAAGTATCTGCCCTATCTGTTCGCGGAACTTGTTAAGTTCCCCGCGCTCGGTCAGCAGGCGGTTTTCCCTGTCGGAAAGCCCCTGTTCCCTGACCTGTGCAACCTGGGCGAATTCCGCGGTTTTGTTTGTAAAGGCCTGTTCCAGGTTTTTTTCTTTTTTGAAAAATTCAGTTTGCAGTCTTTCTTTTTCCAGCAGGATCTCATGGTTAAGTTCGTTGTGGCGTTCTGAAAGTTTTTTCTCGCCCCTGGCCAGCAGCTCAGCCGCCTGGGCGCTTGAAAGTTCAAGCGCGGCTTCTTTTTCAATAAAACTTTTTTTCAACTCTTCGTTTCGGTCCGCCCACAGCTTTTCCCGCCTGGGCAGTTCCGCCTCCGCCTTCTTGAGGGCTTCGGTAAGCGCCCCGATACGTTCGCCGTAGTCGCGCTCCGCCTGCGCAAGCCTTTTGAGGTGTTTCTCTTCCAGAAGTTTTTTGTTATCCGCCATCCAGAGTTTATGGCTTTCGCTCATCATGCGGTCTTTCTTTTCAAATTCCGCGCTTAGCGCGTCAGACAGTTTTTTAAGTTCTTCCGCTCTTTCCTGACGCAGCCGGCTTTTAAGTTCCTCTTTCTCAAGCTGGTGTGCGGCGTCAAGTTCAGAGGCCTGTGTAACAAGTTTTTCCTTAAAGAGCCCTTCCATCTGGGCGATGCGCTCAGCCGCCTCTTTGCGGGCTGTTTCCCTTCCAAGCTTGAGTTCGGCGATAAAAGTTTCGCGCTCGTTCTTAAAATCCTCCTCGCGCTCCGCCTCCCACTTCTTAAACATCTCTTCCATTTCAAGGCGCAGGGCCTTTTTCTGGCGGGCAAGTTCTCCCTCTTTTTTTGATACTTCTCCGTTCAGCCTTGCGCGTTCTTCTTCAAGCTCCCCGCGGTGCGTGGCTACGGAATCATCAAGCATTTTTTGGTATTTTTGCCAGAGGGCGGATTCTTTTTCAACCAGCAGACGGCCTATTTCCTGCTCGCGTTTCTTTATCCGGTCTTCCTGCGCCTTCATCAGCGCTTCAAATTCCTCTTCTTTAGCCTTGTTGTTGCTGCGCATATTTTCAAAGGTTTTTGTGCGCAGAGCTGTCATTTCCTGCTCTTTTTCTTTAAGTTCGGAAGTAAGGCGCAGGATCATCTTTGCCGAATCAAGTTCGCTGTCCTTGAGCAGGTCTTCAAAATCGTTAGAGCCCGAATCTCCCCGCATAAAGGTTCCCTTTCATTATCCGCGAGCGGATAAAGTTTCAAGTCACAAGTCTCAAGTCACAAGTAAGAGGCCGAAGGCTGGAGGCGAAAGGCGCAAGAAGATTGAATATTCAACGCTTTTCTTACGCTGTACACTCCCCTCCGGCTTGTGACCTGTGACGTGTGACTTGTAACCCTGGTTTTACTCTCTGTGTTTCTTAAGCAGCTCTTCCTCTTTTTTCCGGTACTGCGCCGCGTATTGCTCTTCTTTCTGAGAGATCAGCATGGTCATGCGGTTCTTTTCCGCTTCTAGCTCCCGATGTTTAACCGTGATCTTTTCCCCCAGTTCAAGGCGCAGCTTATCAAGCGTTTCCCTTGAACGGGCCAGTTCAGCGTAATAGGTCTTTTCAAGCGCTTCTTTCTTAGCGGCAAGCTCCTCCTCCATTATCACGCGCTGCCGGCGCTGGCCGGAGAGTTCCTCATCAAATTTCTGATTAAGTATCGCTTCTTTTTTTTCAAACTCAGCCCTTAGCATCTGTCTTTCGCGGTTTAAAACTTCCATTTTCTGGGCTTCCCACGCGTCGCGCTCCTGGCGGCTTTCCGTGTGTAGGTCCCGTGTGAGGTCGGAGTACTTTTTTTCAAGTTCTTTTTCCTTTTGTTTCGCCGCGGCTTCCAGTTCCTGGCGCCGTTTGGCAAGGGCTTTTTCCTGAGTTACAGTGAATTCCTTCTCTCTGTCTATAAAATCCGTTTCCATCTTTGCCAGGCGTTCGGAGAACGCCGCGTTAAGTGATTTTTCCCGGTTTTTGAACCGGTTCTCAAGTTCGGCGGCGTGGCGTTCCAATTCCAGCTCCAAGCGGTCCAATTCGTCCTGTTTCTGTTTCTTCATAGTTTCAAGAGATTGCCTGTTCTTCTCTTCAAAACGTGTTTCCAGTTCTGCTTCTTTGGCCCTGAGTTGGTTTATGCGTTCGTCATATTCCATGTCAATCACGGAGCGGTGGCTGTTTACGGCCTCGTACATTTCTTCCTTGGCGGCGGAAAGTTTTAAAAACAGTTCGTGCTCTTTAACCTGCAATTCCTGATAAAGCTTTATTTTAAGCTCATCGTGCTTCTGCTGGAGCGTTGTTTTAAACTGTTCAATCTCCTTTTCCCGGTTCTCCAGGTGTAGTTCGCGTGTTTTATTGCCTTCTCCAAGTTTTAAGCGTTCCTCTTTGAGCTTGTTTTCCAGTTCAAGCTCACGGTCGGCGGCTTTTGCGGCCCAGGCGGCTTCAGCCGTAATGCCTGCTTCGCGGAGTTTTTGTTTTTCTTCTTCAAAAGCCGCGGTTTTTTCCGCTTGTTCCAGTTCAAACTTCTTTTTAAGGGTTTCAAGCGCGAGAGCGTGTTCGTCCTTAATGGTGTTCAGGCTTTTGGCCGCGTCGGTCTCAATACGGCGCATTTCCAGTTCCGCGCGCAGTTTCGCCGCCTGTTCCTTTTTTGCGGCTACGGCTGAAAGCTCCGCTTCTTTCGTTTTAAGTTTCTCTCTGGCCGATGTTTCAAGTTCTTCTTCTTTTGCGGCGTAATTAAGCTTCATCTCATCTTCAAAATTTCCGAGTTTTTCTTTCAGAACCAGGCGGTAGCAGTGGAATTCCTTCTTGAGTTTTTCTCTTTCGGCTTGCGCGTCCGCTTCTTTCTCAAGCAGCCATCCTTCTTCTCTGGCCTGCCACTTCGCCCGCATTCTTTTCTGCGCCGCGGCTATCCGGCCAAACATGGTTTTTTCTTTTTCCAGGTAGGCGGCTTCAAGGTTTTTTTGCGCGTTTTCAGATCTTTCGGCGTGGCTTTTTTCAAGCGCCTTTTTTGCCTCCTCCAGGGCGGAGTTCTGGGAAGCTATCCATTCATTTTGTTCCCGCAGCAGGTTTTCTCGCAGAGCGGCTTCCCTTGTTTTTACTTCCAAGGCCGCGCGTTCTGCGGCGATTTTTATTTCCTCCGCCTTGGCGGCGGATAGTTCCGCTTCCCGGTTTTCCCAGCGGGATTCCCACTCGGCGTTATTGGAATTAAGCAGATCCTCCAGTTTTTTCTGGTTTCCAAGGGCCAGCAGGTTCCATTGCCGCCTTGTTTCCTCCACGGCTTTCTGGTAGCCGGCTTTTATCTCCGTTTCGCGGCTTTTTACCAGCTCTGTTACCTGGCGCTCCATCTCAAGGCGTAAAGTGACATATTCCTGCTCACGCTTGTCCACAAAATCCCGCATCCTGCCCCGCAAGGCCGCTGTTTCCTGCTCCCTGGCGGCGCGCATGGCATCAAGTTCCTTTGAGTGACTTTCTTCAAGCTCAATTTCTCTGTCTCTGAAAGTTTTTTCCAATTCCGTCTGTTTTTGGGAAAAGGCCGCTTCAAGCGATTTAAGACGTTCTTCGTAAATCTTTCCGGCTTCTTCCGCTTTTTTGGTTCGGCTGGCGTCCAGTTCCATCCTTAACTGGTCAACACGCGCGCGGTTCTGGTCTTCCAGGTTTTCAAGCGTCGCGAGGTGCCGGTCCTCTATCTCTTTTCGGAATTTTTCAAGCTGGGCCTCTTTCTGTTCGTAAAGCTTTGAAAACTCCCTCATTTTTATTTCGTACCGCTCTTTCAACGAGAGTTCCTGCTGTTCGGCGGCGATACGCTGGGTTTCAATCATTTCCCGTTCAAAACGGGCATACTTCTCCGCCATGGCGGTTTCCCGTTCGGCCAGGTGATCCTGCTGTTTTTTAAGAATAGTATTAAGCTCTTCTTCTTTCAATTCGGAAGACTTATTGCGCGTGTCAATAAGGTCCAGCTTGAGGCGGCCTATCTCGCCCTCTCTGGCGGCCAGTTCTTCTTTCAGCGCCAGGACCATCTTTTCCAATTGGGCCCTGGCCTGCCGCCAATTAGAGGTCTCCTCGTTTAAAATCTGTTCCCTGAGTTTGGATTTAAGATCCGTCTCCATGGCGGTCTGGGTTCGCCAGTTTTCTTCCCAGGTTTTTATTGTGCCCTGCCATTTTTTTAAAACCTCGGTTTTTTGATCAAGCTGTTCAGTGAGAGAGCGGCTGAGGTTGGTTTTACTGTGGTTGTCCTCGCGCAGGCGGCCCAGTTCCTCCTGCATAGTGTGTATTTTTTCCACGGCCCAGCGGAGCGCCAGTTTGGCGGTTTCCACGTCGGTAATGGTTGAAGGGTCAAGTTTCGGTTCTGATTCCATTTAACAGCCTCCGGCAAAAATAAAACAACAGGGATTATTAAAAATCCAAGGTAAATTAACGCACTCTATTAGGGAAATTATACAAAAGGGGTGTTTAAGAAATGTTGAATTATTATTAACCCTTGACAAAACGCCTCTCCCTGCGGAAGAGGCGAAAGAAAGGGTATAGGGTTCAGGTGTAGAGGGGGGGGAGGGTTAAGGAGTTCCTTGTTTTTGACAATTCAGTCCCGGACAGCGCCAGGCCGGATGACAGCGCCAGAGGCCACCGGCACGCCAGAGTCAGAGGCCCGTGACAGGCCAGAGTCTCTACCCTCTACCTTTAAAACCTCTACCCTTTTTTCAGGGGCCGCACGGACTTGCCGCTCTTGATACAGACGGTGCAGAGATAAACAGACTGCACCAGTCCGTTAAGCTGCACTTTCTGTTTCTGAAGGTTTGGCTTGAAAAGCCGCTTAGACGCCCTGTTGGAATGGCTATATGAAAAACCGGCCACCGGTTTTTTTCCGCAGATTTCGCATTTGTATGCCATAAGTTTATTATAGCAAATCATCATGAATTTGTAGAATATCGTTTATGAAATCACACACGGCTTATCTTGCGATATGCACTGACGAACATTATGCGATGGTAAATATCACCGCGGAGGTGGAGCGGGAACTGGCTAAAAGCGGTATAAAGGAGGGCTTGTGCCTGGTGAATTCCATGCATATAACTTCCAGCGTCTTCATAAATGATAATGAGAGCGGATTGCACCGGGATTTTATTGAATGGGTGGAGCGTCTGGCTCCGTTCTCAAAAACCGGCTATAAACATAACCTTACCGGAGAGGATAATGGCGACGCCCATCTTAAGCGCACCATAATGGGACGCGAAGTTGTAGTGGCCGTAACCGCGGGGAAATTGGATTTCGGGCCCTGGGAAACCATATTTTACGGCGAGTTTGACGGGCAGAGAAAAAAACGGGTGCTGGTAAAGATAATAGGGGAATGAAATGAAAAGGCGGATATACTATTATGATACCGACTGCGGCGGGGTGGTTTATTACGGCAATTACATGAAATTCCTTGAGGAGGCGCGCACCGAGTACATGGAGGCGCGCGGCCTGTCCGTTAAAGCCCTTATGGATGGAGGCGTCTGGTTCGTGGTGAAACGGCAGGAAATAGAATACAAGGCGCCTGCGGTGTATGGCGATGTTGTAGAAACACGGACCTGGGTCAATGAGACCAGCGCGATCAGGGTGCAGTTCGCCTATGAGATAAAAAACCAGGATGGAAAAATAATTTCAAAGGCCGTGACCGATATGGTCTGCGTAGGCCCCGATTTTAAGATCAAGGAAATGCCGTCGGATGTCAGAACCAGGCTGCAAGGCTGAAGACGGAGGGTTGAAGATTAGCTGTCAGCGGATAGATGTCAGCAAGCGATCTGCTCTCTGCTTCTCAAATTCTCGTCTTCAGCCTAATCTTCCTTAAGCACTGTCACCGGGCCGAACTCCGAAAGCGGCTTGTCGAATTTTTTGGAGTTGCCTATTATAAAGATCTGCGCGTCCCGCGGCTTGAATAATTTTTTTGAAGTTTCAATCACAGCCGCAGGATTCACTTTGGCAAGATTGTCAACATACGTGTCCAGATAGTCCGGCTTATAACCGTAATATTCATAAAGCGCCCTTTCGCTTATCAGGTCAAAGGGTGTGGCGAAGCGGAAAACAAAAGAATTTATCATGGAATCTTTCGCGCGCTTAACCTCCTCCTCCGGGGCGGTTTCCTTTTTTATCAGTTCAAACTGGTTGAGCATTTCTGAAAGCGCTTGTGAGTAAGTTTCCGGCTTTGTGCCGCAGGAAGCGTTTATAAAACCATAGTCCGGCTTTTTGGCAAAATAACTGTAAACGCTGTAAGCGAGCCCCTTGCGCGAGCGGATCTCGGAAGCAAGACGCGAAGACAGGCCGCCGCCGAGCATTTCATTCGTAACGCTTAAAGGGTATTCTACGGGATCGTGGCGTTTTACGCCTTTTTGCAGTATTACTATTGAGGTCTGGGCAATGTCCCGGTCAATAAAATAAACCTGGCGGCTTTCCTTTATTTCCACCGGGGCGATAATCGGGAATTTAACTTCTCCTTTGGGCCAGGCTCCTAATTTTTCCTTCAGTCTGGCGAGCATTTCTTCTCCGCTGGCAAAATCGCCGCTAACCGCGAGAATAATGTTGTTCGGCTTGTAATAATTGGCGTGGTAGGCTTTAAGATCTTCGCCGTTTATGGCGTTTATGGTCGTTGTCTCCGTGCGCCAGCCGTAGGGGTGGGTGGCGCCGTAAAAAGCGCGAAGGGCTTCACGCTGGGCCTCCCGCGCGGGGTCGTCGTTGCGGCGGCTGATCAATTCCAGCGCCTCATCTTTTCTTAGTTTGAATTTTTGCGCGTCAAAGGCCGGGTTGATGAGAATGTCCGCGTAGATGTCAAGCACCGCGTCCAGATCTTTTTTTAAAACCGTCATGTCGGCGCGCGCCTCTTCCGCCGCCATGGAACTTTCCACCGAGGCGCCGAGAAATTCCAGCGTTTTGTCTATGTCTTCCGGTTTGTATCTGGCCGAGCCGCCGTCTTTAAGCAGAGAGGCGGTAATATCGCCAAGGCCTATTTTTGCCTTCGGGTCGTTTATGCGGCCCGTGCGGATAATGGCGCTCATGTGGATTACCGGCAGAGTATTATCCTTGAGCATGTAAATTATCATGCCGTTGCCAAGAACGAAGCGTTCTCCCTTAGGCGGTTTAAAATCAACCGCGGCAAGTTTTGAAAGCGCGGGCGGTACTGCGAAAAGCGGGGCGGCAAAAGCCAGTGTCATAAGGTTGACTCCTATAGCCAGTAATTTTTTTCCGTTCATTTTCCCTCCGTTTTCTCCGGTTCTACGAGAAAAACCATTGTTTTGTTGTCTCTGGTCAGATACCTGGCGGCCATTCTTGAAACATCCTCCGGTTTTATTTTTCTAAGTTCCGCGCCGGTAGTCCAGTCGTATTTCCAGTCACCCAGTATCTCCTGGTTATGGGCGAGGCTCATGCCAAGGCCTGAATTGGATTCCAGCTGTTTTATCATGTCGGCCTCGTAATTATTGATTATTTTGTCCAGCTCCCACTGCGTGGGCGGCTCCTTTTTAAGTTTCTCTAGTTCTTCGTTAATGCCCGTCTCAAGTTCTTCCAGCGTGTGAGGAGCTTTTGGCGCGGCTGAAATGACAAACAGCGAAGGGTAACGATTACCGGGAGTTGAATGATATGAGTTGGCATAAAGGGCCAGTTCTTTGCCTTCAACCAGGTTCCTGTAGAAGCGGCTGGTCTTGCCGTTTGACAGGACCTCGCTTACCATAATAAGCCCGTAGATGTCGGGGTTATTAAACCCGGGGTTGTGGAAGCCGATTCTCAGCATGGGTTTGGCTTTAAAGAATACGTTTATCTTTTTTTCCGCTTTCTGCGGCGGTTCTTTTGTATAAACCCGTTCCGGAATTTCCTTCTTCGGCCAGGAAGCGAAATGTTTTTCCGCGAGTTTTATCACTTCCCCGGGTTTTATGTCGCCCACCACGGCGAGAGTGGCGTTATTCGGGGCGTAAAACTTATTGAAGAATTTTTCCGCGTCGGTGCGGGTGAGGCGTTTAAGATCGTCCATCCAGCCGATGGTCGGATTATGGTAGGGATGGGCGGTGAAGGCGTTCTGGAAAAGCGTTTCCCACATAAGGCGGTTCGGGTCGGATTCCCCCATGCGCCGCTCTTCCATTACCACGCTGCGTTCCTTATAGAATTCGCGCAGCACCGCGTTCTTGAAGCGGTCGGATTCTATTGTCATCCAGGCTTCAAGGCGGTTTGACGGCAGAGAAACCACATATCCGGTGTAGTCGGTGGAGGTCATGGCGTTCATGCCCGATTCTCCCAGCTCGTTGTAAATTTTCCAGTATTCGTCTTTAACTATCAGTTTATCGGCTTCCAGCTCGGCGGCTGCCATTTCTTTGCGCAGAGCTTCCAGTTTTTTAGGGTCGGGGTTGTCGCTCGTCTCACCTGCGATAACCGCCTTTGCGGCGATTTCAACTTTATCCAGGGCTATTTTCTCTTTTCCGTAGCCGGTGGAATTGATGTTTTTTGTGCCTTTAAAGGCCATGTGCTCAAAAAGGTGCGCCAAACCGGTTTTACCCTGTTCGTTGTCAACATTGCCGACTTTAAACATCATGGTGAAAGAAACAGTGGGCACGAAGTGTTTTTCAAGTATCAGCAGCCGGAGGCCGTTTTTTAAGGTATAGGAAACCACAGGGGGAAATTTCGGGTCTTTCTCAATACTGGCGCCCAGCTTTTCCATCTCAGAAGGCGCGGGCTCTCCGGCGGCGTAAAGCGGGGCGCAGCAGAGCAATATAGACGGCAGCAATAAGGATATTTTCATCGGCTCCTCCATAAATTAAAGGCCTCAGTAAAACTATATTGTACTAAATGTGCTTCGCTCCCTTGGCACCCTTTGCCGGCCATGGGGCGGATTCCGGCAAACATGATCCTGAACTGGCATAGGCCATAAAACAACATGTTTAGGGCCTTTTGGCCCATGTGTATTTTCAAGGTTTTGTGTAAACTATCATTATCAAAGACGTGGTTTCATGGAACCTGCCATATGGAATTAATAGGAGAAAGTATGAAAAAAGTATTCCTTGCTATAATACTTGCAGTGCCTGTTCCCGGAGCGGTTTTTGCTGGTGACAGCGCGATAGCAGACCTCGCCTTAAATGCGCCGCCTTCCGGATTTGATGATGTCTTGCTTGAAGCCCCTAAAGCAGTAAGGGTTTCAGAATTCAGCCTCGTAAATAATTCCAACTTTGACGCATGCCGCAAGATCTACAGCAAGGATTATACTCATGCGTACGCACTTGATATATGCATGGAAAAGGCTCCGAGATTCAGTTTCATCAATAATTCCAACTTCGACGCATGCCACAAGATCTACAGAAAGGACTATCGGTATTCATACGCAGCCGATCAATGCATGGAAAAGGTTCAGGGATTCAGTTTCATCAATAATTCCAACTTTGACGCATGCTGCAAGATCTACAGTAAGGATTATACTCATGCATACGCAGCCAATAGATGTATAGAAAAGGCTCCGAGATTCAGTTTTATTAATAATCCCAACTTCGACGCATGCTACAAGATATACAGCAAGGGTTATACTCATCCATACGCAGCCGATGTGTGCATGGAAAAAGTTTCGGGGTTCAGTTTTATTAATAATCCCAACTTCGACGCATGCTACAAGATCTACAGCAAGGATTATACGCATCCATACGCAGCCGATGTATGCATGGAAAAAGTTTCGGGATTCAATTTCACCGATCTGTGAGAAACATAAATAAACCTATCCAGGCTGGCGACTGACCGGCTTCTAAACCTCCACCCGCCCGATAATCTCCGCGCGGCGGGGAAACCATGCGAAAATTTAATAAAAATACTCCGCTTTTAGGCCGTC
The DNA here is from genome assembly GCA_001799565.1 of Elusimicrobia bacterium GWA2_51_34. Taxonomy (GTDB): domain Bacteria; phylum Elusimicrobiota; class Elusimicrobia; order Elusimicrobiales; family UBA9959; genus UBA9634. The sequence continues at coordinate 16,869 of MGTS01000016.1, forward strand.
TGATGGGCATAGCCCCAGGCCGCTTTGTTGCGCATAGCGCTTGTTGCGGCACGCCCAGAGGTCAGATACGGCACGGCCATTGGCCAGTGTTATAGCGAGAGGTGAAGACTTTTTGCCAATTTTTTAGGAGGTCGGAAGCTTCAGATAGGGGTGGGCTTACGATAACAGCGCTTATGTCTCCTACAGATCCTATGTCCGCGCCATGTCAATGGTTTCCCCCCCATCCTTTTTCCGGCTGCATCGGCGTTTATTGTGCATTTTTCAAGTTCTTTGAGAATCTCTTTTACCTTGTCCCTATTTGCGTCTTGGTTCCATTTACAGATTTATGAACAATCTTAATAAATTCTTTCCGGCTCTGTTTTGGAGTTCTCTTCTTTTCATCATTGTAAAGTACATGTGTCACCCCATCCATGAACCTGATATCTGGGGACATTTGGCAGCGGGCCGATATATGTACGAGCATCGCCAACTTCTCCACTCAGACGTATTCTCGCACTCTTTATATGGAGCCGACTGTATAAATTTTGAATGGCTCACCCAGGTTCTACTCTATCTCACAACACGTTGGATGGGTCTGCAGGGAGCATATTTTTCCAAGGTCCTGCTTGGATTAAGCGCATGCGGAATTTGTATGTATTTTTCGCGAAAGCAAGGCATCAAAGGCCCGCTGTACTTTCTTCTGATGTGGGCCAGTTTCCATATTATGCAGGTCCGTTTATGTGCGCGAATGGAGTTGGTTACTCTCAATTTGATGGGGATTTTTATGGCGCTGATCCTGGCTGTCAGAAAGTCGGAAAAGCTGCGGTCTATTTCTCCTTGGATTTTTGCCGGACTGACCATTCTATGGGTCAATATGCACGTCGGCTTCATATATGGGTTAGGCCTTCTAGTTTCCGTCGCGATTGGCGCTCGTTGGGCAAAGAGCGATAAAACGCTTATCACCGCGTTCGATCGGGCCATCCTTTATTCATTCATAGGCACTCTTATAAATCCTTATGGCTTCAATATTTACAGGATTTTTATTGAACATTTAAAAAGTTTCCACCAATATAGCCCCAGCTTTATCCAAGAGTTCACGCCTTCAACCATTCAAGCGGCTCCTTATTTTTGGTTGGCGTACGTGGCGACCCTTATCATGATAATTTACCTTTTTGCCAGGCGGAATCATTTTTTTGTGTTTTTTCTCCCGGCACTTCTCTTATTCGCTTTATACGGTTCGCCTTATTTACGCGCAACCGCTCTATTCACTTTCCCTTTCGTCGGTTTTTTTTCAGAAACTGCCGCTATGCTCCATTCGTCCCGCCTTGTGCGTTGGCTGCAAGGTGAAGAAAATTCTTGGGGCTGGGCACTGTGCGTAATTCCTTTGCTCATCGATATCCGGTTTTTCACCATGCCTTTACCGAAAAATATCGTAGATGAAACGGTGTACCCTGTCGGGGCTTGTGACTTTGTAAAGAAAAACGGCCTGCAAGGCCGGATGCATAATCCTCTCGGGTACGGAGGTTATATCGACTGGGCTCTTGGGCCGGACTGGAAAGTGTTTGTTGATGGCCGATACATCTTTTACCCGATCTTGGTGGAAGAGCAAAAGATCTTAAACTGCCCTCGGCAATCCTTCAATGAATCGGCTTGGAAAACTTTTTTTGACCGCTACGGTATCGACTATGCCATAGAAAGATTTGATGACGTTCCGCTTTTATCTAAAAACGATTTTTTACGATTTCGGTCCGTGCTGTCATTTATGTTTCCCAAAAAAGAATGGGCTTTGGTGTATTGGGACGATGCTAGCCTCGTTTTTTTAAAACGAGTGGCGGCATTCGACCTTTTTATCAAAAAAAACGAATATCGCTATGTTGAGCCTTATCATCCGGGTCATACCATTTTTCTTTCAAGACAAAACGATGAGTTTAAAAACCAGGTGCTGAACGAATTGCGGCGCCACAACGACATCGGATCTTCTTTCAGGGCAGGCCAAATTCGTCGTGGTATCATAGGGGGAATGGGATGGGAAATGGGGTCAGGCACCATTAACCCTGAGGGTGACGGGACGTTGCTGACTAGTTAACTAACTTTTACGGCGGGACTTTATTTAGGAATCTAGGGACAGGCACCGGTTTTAAGGGACTGTGGCGGAAAAAGGCGCCGGGGCTTAAATTTTGGCGTTTTCAACGCGTCAATAGGCTGTCGGGTTTGTGTGCTATACTATTTCCAAGGGTACGGTTTAATAATACGGAGAACGTTTAATTTCGGGGGGCAATATGGATAAAACTCAAATAGAACCCGCCCAGCTCTTTTGGCTTAGAGCTTCAGCTGATAGGTTTGAGCGTAGTGTATAGAGTTTTGCCTTGTTTCCAAAAGGGCTGGGCCCGCCCCGGCTGACTGAAACACTCCGACTTCCACATCTGTCCGTCTCGGCGGACGGCTGGGGAAACCACGTAAAAATTTAATAAAAACACCCCGCTTTTGGGCCGTCTGATGGGCATGGCCCTTGATACGGCACGGCCATTGGCCAGTATTATAGCGGGAGGGGAAGACTTTTTGCAAATTTTTGGGGAGGCCGGAAGCTTCAGATAAGGCAAAAAGCAGCAGGAGCCTTTTTAAGGAGGTGCTGTGTGTGGGTTACAATGCAGATGGCGGGTATCAATTTATATGTGCAATGTAAATAATAATTGACATAATGATAATTTTAGTATACAATAAATTATCGTCTTGCATAAGGCGGACAGATATATCAAGGAAAAAACAAAATGGAAATCAAAGTGCGCAAACTGATGAAATGGATGTGGGCGGTGCTGGCAGCTTCTATAATCTTCCGGACCGTTGTCAGGATGGGTTTCAACACAAGTCATGAGATAGGGACAAAGCAAATTCTCCAGCTCGTGGTGATGATAATCGTGGTCGGCTTGGGGGTTCTTGCGTATTACAAGCAGCGTAATCCGCCAGCCCCGCAGGCCGATGACGAGCGCAGCCTTTATGTGCGTCTTATGGCCGCATTTGCCGCCTTTGGTGCCACGCTGTGCTTCCTGATGATCTATGACGCGGTTCATTATCTAAAAACCGGCGTCTCGAATCCGCTCGGCAGCTATACGGTAATCGTGCTGTGCTGTTCATTCGTATTGTGCCATGTGGCATTTCAGAAAGCGGAAAAGTAAATGGAGAGACTGGTCAACAAAATACGTATCCTGCGCGCTGAGAAAGACATATCGCAGGAAACGCTCTCCAAAGCTGTCGGTGTTTCCCGGCAGACCGTAGTGGCGATAGAAGGCGGCGGTTACTCGCCGTCAGTGGCGCTGGCGCTTAAGATCGCCAGATACTTCGGAAAGCCGATGGAAGAAGTGTTCACCATAGAAGACGCTTAAAAAGGGCGAAAGTCGCCGTCTATGTCGCCCACACATTAACCTGCAACCTGGTAAGGAGACGATATGGCTGAAAAACCTGAAAAAATAATTTATTCAATGGTCGGCGTCAGCAAGTATTACGATAAGAAGGCTGTGCTTAAGGATATTTATCTTTCCTATTTTTACGGCGCTAAAATCGGCGTGCTGGGGTTGAACGGTTCGGGCAAAAGCTCGCTGCTGCGCATCCTTGCCGGACAGGACCAGGACTTTAAGGGGGAAACCGTGCTTTCCCCCGGCCACACCGTGGGTCTGCTTGAGCAGGAACCCAGACTTGATGAGACAAAAACCGTGCGCGAAGTGGTTGAAGAGGGGCTGCCGGAAACCATGGCCGCGCTTAAAGAGTATAACGCCATTAATGAAAAATTTTCCGAGCCTATGTCCGACGCAGAAATGAACGCTCTGGTGGAAAAACAGGCCAAGGCGCAGGAAAAAATAGAGGCGCTGGACGCCTGGGATGTGGACTCCCGCCTTGAAATGGCCATGGACGCGCTTGGCTGCCCCGAGGGCTCTACCCCGGTAAAGATCATTTCCGGCGGTGAAAAAAGAAGGGTGGCGCTTTGCCGGCTGCTGCTGCAAAAGCCGGACATTCTGCTTTTGGACGAACCCACCAACCATTTGGACGCCGAGTCCGTGGCCTGGCTTGAACATCACCTGCGGGAATACAAGGGTACGGTTATAGCCGTCACCCACGACAGATATTTCCTTGATAATGTGGCGGGCTGGATACTTGAGCTGGACCGCGGCCAGGGCATACCCTGGAAAGGCAATTATTCGTCGTGGCTGGAGCAGAAAAGCGACCGTCTGCGCGTTGAAGAAAAAGCTGAAAGCGACAGGCAGAAAACCCTGAAACGCGAACTGGAGTGGGTGCGCATGTCGCCGCATGGCCGCCAGGCAAAGTCCAAGGCCCGCATAACGGCTTACGAGAATTTGCTTGGGGAGGGCGGGGAAAAGCTGGCCAAGGACCTTGAAATTTTTATTCCGCCGGGGCCGCGGCTCGGCAGCCTGGTAATTGAAGCGGATAAGATTTCAAAGGCATATGGTGAAAAAGTATTGATGGATAACCTGAGTTTCTCACTGCCGCCGGGCGGCATTGTGGGGATTATAGGCCCCAATGGCGCCGGCAAGACCACGCTGTTCAAAATGATAACTGGTCTGGAAAAACCGGACTCCGGAACATTTAAAGTGGGGGAAACCGTGAAGCTCGCCTATTCCGACCAGTCCCGCTCCTCGCTTGATCCCGGAAAAAACGTATGGGAAGTAATTTCAGGCGGGGTTGATACTGTGCGCCTTGGCAAACAGGAAGTGAATTCCCGCGCTTATGTGGCGCGGTTTAATTTCACGGGGCAGGACCAGCAGAAAAAAGTAAGCGAACTTTCCGGTGGCGAGCGCAACAGGGTGCATCTTGCCGTTATGCTTAAAGAAGGGGGGAATGTTCTGCTTTTAGACGAACCCACCAACGATCTGGATGTAAATACCCTGCGCGCGCTTGAAGACGCGCTTGAAAATTTCGGGGGCTGCGCCGTGGTTATAAGCCACGACCGCTGGTTTCTGGACCGCATAGCTACCCACATACTTGCCTTTGAGAGCGATAGCAGCGTGGTCTGGTTTGAGGGCAATTTCTCTGCTTATGAGGAGAACAGGCGCGAACGCCTTGGCGCAGCCGCCGATGTTCCCCACAGGATAAAATACAAGAAACTCACCAGGCCATAAGCTTCAGGCTGGGGGGCAAGGATAACATACCTTATATTCCCCGAATAGATTAAATTTCTGCGGTCAGGAAGCTGTTATCTTTTATTCGTATCATTGAAACGGCTGAAATAAAAAAGCAGGCAGTCTGAAAAGACTGCCTGCTTTTTGGTTAAATCTCGGGAAACTCTTTACTCTATCTGTTTGGATAGGCTCTTAATATCTCTAAAGTCCTCAGTATGGACGGCACCATAGTTTACTAGAGCTTGTCCATTAGTAAAAAGTTTCTTCACCTTTCCCGGTTGATTATAGGCATCAATTACGTGATCTCCGACTGACAAACCTCCCTTGGATTTGACCGATTTGGACACGGTGTTATTAAGAGTTACAGCAAGTTTACCGTAGCCCCTGCTAAAATCCACTATGGCGGTATTATTGGCAAAAAGTTTCTTCACTTTCCCGACCAGCCCGATACCGTAGTCGCCGTTAAATACCAAAACTTCGTCTCCGACATGAATGGATTCATCGTTCTCTTTGTCAGCGGATAGGGCAACGGGTACAGCTTTCGGAGCGGGTATCTCAGGTGCTTTAATAAGCGGAGCCGTGCTGCGTAATTCTCCGCTAGCCCCTGTCAAACCATCCATGGCCGGCCCTGCATTTGCAATGGTCGCGCTCACCATGAGCGACATTAAAAACATTGCTATTTTTTTCATTTCTTAATCTCCTTAATAAAATGGACCTCTTGTTCTGCCCTGATTTCAATTTTAATAGAAATCCGCTCAACGCGCATGAGGCATAAGTACTAATCAGCCAAAGTCTTTGGGCCTACGCTCATATGGGACTACAGGAAGTTGCCCGCCTCTTCGTGATTCCTTCGGGATTGCGCTTTTTTTTGTGCCTATACTATATAGATACGATGAAACACGCGAAGGGCGCGGGTATGGGCTGCCTTCTCCTGGCGGCTATCCTTTTGCCTTTTTCCTTCGTTTATGGGGAGCCTCCAGCGGCGCGCGAGTATCGCTTGCGGCTGTTCAATACCCATACCCTTGAGCGCCTTAACGTGGTCTACCGTCGGGACAGCGTATACGATTTCGAAGCGTTAGCTAAACTGGACCTGTTTCTCCGCGACCACCGGGTGGGGAGGGTCAAACACTATGCTCCGCAACTCTTCGACCTGCTCACTGAACTCGTAGCCAAAGTGGGACGGCCCGAGGCAGAGATCCATGTCATTTGCGGTTATCGCACGGAAGGGACCAATAAACAGCTTCGGAGCCGCAGTTCGGCCGTAGCTAAGAACAGCCTGCATAGGGAGGCGGAGGCCATTGATATCCGCCTGCCGGGAGTGCTGACCTCCCGCCTGCGCGACATCGCTCTTGCGCTTCGGCGCGGCGGCGTGGGGTACTACGCCATCTCAAATTTTCTACACCTGGATGTCGGCCGCGTGAGGCGGTGGTGATTTAAATCTAGCCCTTAACCTGAAAGGTGCAGTTGCAACTTTCCCTTTCGCAGTGACTCTGGCCTGTCGCTGGCCTATGGCGTAGTCAGCGACTGAACTCAAGGTGCGCTGTGCGCGGCATACTGGACTATGTCCGTGCCGTGTCAAGCGCTATGCGCATCAGACGGCCACCCTCGTGGATTTGGCGGCACTGCCGCTTCAAATCTACCACCCGCTGCTGCGGGGAATCCTGCATAATTCTGTTCTCCTGTTTCCTCAATGAAAATCATCTTGAACTGCAGGATTCGGGTTAATCCGGACGGGACTTCTTTTGCGAATCCGAAACGGCGTTTCTGAAATCAGCAGGCCGGGATGGCTGTGACGCAGCGTCCCGATTCGTGGGACTGTCGGCGACCAGAATCCCGGGCAGTTCCGGATTTGACGAATAGTCTCCGCCCCAGCGGCTCGCGGTCCGGGTTTCGGAAGATTTTACCCATTCCCGTCCGGCTTCCCCTTCTGTCATGAAAAGTACCTTGCCGGTTTTTATATCAACAAGTCTGGCCTGAATTTTAAGCTTCCCCCCGGTCGTCAATACCGCCCCCGTGACTACCGCGTCAACCGAGAGGAGATCCTGAAATTTTTTCCTCGTTGCCGGCGAACTGTTCGCCGCAGAAGAGGCCCTCGCCTCCAGCAAAACTCTTTCAAAGGAGGATCTTTCAATGAGGGCTGGTGTGGTTTGGTCGCCAAGTTGCGCGGTTATTTTTTCTGAAATATATTCCGCTTCCCTTTTTTCCACCCCGCCCTCAGCCGTAAACCCCGCTATAATAATTCTGTTTATATTGCCCGCGTTCGCGTACCGGACAATCTTCATAGAGAGATCTCTGTAAATCTCATCCCCTATGTCGGTATCGGACGCGGCCAAGTACGCGGGCAGAGCCATCACACAGGCCATTGCAAAAGCTGCCGCAGTTTTTGAGTTTATGCTTTTCATAACACCGCCTTACGTATAGTATACGGGGCGGGGCTACGGGAACCCTCCGGGAAGGTTCAGATTTTTTTCATATATTCGGGAAAATAGACAGGAAGCGAAGAAAAACAAACCTGCGGCCGTAACCGGTTACTGCACCACCGCAAGCCGCGCCCGCTGTTCGAAAGCCTCTGCCTCCGCCGCGTCGCGGCTGTAGATATCGGCAAAAAAATGGACCTCTCCGTCTTCCTCAACCGCCGCTGTTCCGTACTGGATGAGCACGGGGATCGGTTCGGTGAGTTTCACCGTGACCGTCTCTGTGCCCGCCATAGCCGCCTGGATGCGTTGTGCCGTCCATTCGGGCCGGTCGCGCAGCACCCAGGCCGCCAGCCCCCCGGGATCCTTGACCCGGATGCAGCTGTGACTGAGGTCCCGCCGCGGTACCCCAAAGCCCCGCCTTGAAGGCGTGCCGTGAAGATAAACGCTATAGGCATTGGGCATCAGGAACTTCACCAGGCCCAGCGAATTTTTGGGGCCGGGCCTTTGCCGAAGGTAGAGCCGGCCCTTCTGGAGCTGCTTTAAGACCGCCGTGCTGACCGTCCCGGAGCTGACGATGGATCCTCCGCCGTTGGTGACCTCTAGGTCGTGGTCCTTCAGGTAGGAGGAGTTCTTCTCAATCTCCTGGACCAGCTCATTGAGCTGGATGCTCATGGGAACATTCCATGGGGGGCGAAACACCACCTCAGTCAGCAGGCTCGCAAAAACCGGGGTCTCGTGCTTGAAGGCCATGCCGACCACCACTTTCTGCGCCGGCGTGTCGCCGGCGTAAAGGCGGAATTCAGGGATGTTGACGATTATGGGCGGTCGGGAAAAACGGTGCGGCAGCCAACGCCATCGCTCCAGTGTGAGTTGAAGCTGACGCAGGCGCTGAGCCATCGGCGTATTAAGCTGCCGAAGCGTCTGTTCGCCCAACAGCCCGTCGGGGGCCAACCCGTGTCGGCGCTGAAAACGTTTCACAGCCTTCACGAGCGGCCCTGCGTAGAGTTCCGGAGGCGAAGCTGCCTGCCGCGGAAGATCTCCCAGCAGCCTCAGCAGGCGCGTCAGCCGCGGCACGCCGGAGTAGCGGTTCCCGGGCTTAATCGGGATCCTGGAAGCAGGCAGTTGCTCGCCGTCATCCCGGAGGGCCAGTTCCTTGTAACGCTGCACGGCCTTTACCAGGCGGCGATAGGAGGGAAATGGCGGCTCGAGCGCGCTGAACGCCGCCGCCACGTCCTCTGCGGACATGACTCGTTTCCGGAGGAAATCTGAAGGGCCATGTATGTCCGGTTCGAAGTCGAATGTGGAGTGAAAAGGCTGCGGATTGATCCGGCCCAGGCGCAGGTCCAGGATGTAGCGCATCGCGCAGACAGTGAGCGCCAGGTCGAAGCGGATAAGCTGGGACTCTGAGGCGCGGCTGCCGGGAAGTTCCAGTTTCGCGAGGCGGTCCGCCCACAGGGGACTGTCATAGTCCTGCGCCAGCAAGCCTTCGTTGTCGGCCGCCTGCAGCCGCCTAATGACGACGCGGGCCTTCGCTGTAGGTCTGGATTTCCGCACCCAGTTAAGGGTGTAGCCCTCGGATTGATAGAATTCCCCTATCTCGGCCTTGTAGTCACCGAACTGCGGCCATTGAAGAGTCTCCAGGCGCCCCGCGGCCAGGATTGCGCGCAGTTCGCCTTTTCCCCGGGCGGAGAGACGCTGCGGCTCTGCCGCTCCGGCGCCGCCGCCTTCCGCCGGGCTCGCGGAAGCCGGAAAAAAAAGAAGCGCAAAGATCATTGCGCTAAGACGAGAATTCACTCGCGCCCCGGCAGCGACAAGACTCCGGGCGCGGTCAACGCCCTTGGATCTTCCAGTCCTTTTTAACAGAGCGCATCCTGTTTTGGACATCGGTTTCTTCCGGAACGGCAGATTTCTGGTACCGGCATGGCGGGTGGCGGGCCGATTATGGCCTCGGAGGGTATCAACCCCCCGGCCACTTAGAGCCCGCCCCGCTACCCGGGGATCGGCTTCTCCTCCCCTAAAATTAAGGCCGACAGCGCGAATACTTTAGCGTCGCCGATTAAATTGTCCAGTATGCAGTATTCGTTGGGCTGGTGAGCCGACTCGTTCAGGCGCGAATAAACAACCGCCGGCAGGTTAAGCCGCCGGAAGAAGGCCGCCACGGTGCCGCCGCCGATGCCCTGCACTTTGGGCTCCACTTTGTAAACTTCCCTGATGGCTTTTTCCACGGCTTTCACTATAGCGGCGTCTTTTGAGGTGGGAGGCGCCGCCTGGGCTTCCTGCTGGGGCTCAAAAGTTATTTTTACGCCGTACATTTTTTCCACTTCGCCGGCCAGGCGGCGCATTTCAGCTTTAACTTCCGAAAGAAGGTATACCGGCATAACGCGGCAGTCCATATAAAACACATCCTCTCCGGGCAGGGTGTTTACATTCGGCACATTGGCTTCTTTCTTTGTGGGTTCAAAGGTGCTTATTGGCGGTTCGTACAGGTCGTCTTTGTGGGGGAATTTTTCATAAAGCGATTTATATTTTATCACCAGTTCACTGGCGGCTTTAAAGGCATTTATTCCAAGTCCCGGGCGGCTGGCATGGCATTGTCTGCCATGTGTAGTCACCTTCATCCACAATATGGATTTTTCGGCTATTTCTATGGCCGAACCGTCTTCAGAGCCGGAGTCCGGAATGAAGAACATATCATTCTTTCCGAAAATTTCCGGTTTGTTTTCAGCGATGTAATCGGCCCCGAAGCCGGAGCCGGTTTCTTCGTCGGCGCAGAAGAGGAGCGCTATGTCAAATTCCGGCCTGAAATCAAGTTCCATCATGGCTTTGACCACAAGTATGCTTGAGACGGTGGCCTGCTGATTGTCTTCCACGCCGCGGCCTGTCAGATTGCGGCCTTTCACCACCAGCTTGTACGGGTCGGAGTTCCAAAGCTTGGCCTCGCCCGGCGGGACAATGTCCAGGTGGCTCATCAGCCAGAGGGTCTTGCCGGTTTTTTTACCTTTGTAGCGCGCTACGATATTGGGGCGTATGCCGCGTTTGGCTTCTTTCTGCGGGGCGTTTATCCATTCTATAGAGTCAAACTTAAGTTTTTTCAGTTCGCCTTCAAGCCACAGGGCTTTATCGTATTCGCCGGCGCCGCCGCTGGAAGGGGCGAGCGCGGGTATGGCGGTAAGGCCACGCTGCAGTTCAATGGCGTAGGCTTCGTATGATTCGATCTTTTTGAACAGTTTTGTTTTCATAAGGTCTCCTTAAATCCGGTGTTTCAGGGTAAATTTAAAAATTCTTCCGCTCCATTGACAGTTAAAGTATACTTAATTTAAAAATTCTCCGAACGCCCCAGCATTTTCTAATTCAAACATGATGGTGAAATGTATCGTCGTTACTCCGTCGTAATTCTTTTGCTAAGCCTCCATTTCTGAATGTTTTTGTGC
>MGTS01000017.1 GCA_001799565.1 Elusimicrobia bacterium GWA2_51_34
AAAAACATTCAGAAATGGAGGCTTAGCAAAAGAATTACGACGGAGTAACGACGATACATTTCACCATCATGTTTGAATTAGAAAATGCTCCCTTCCGCAAAGCGCCTCCCTTTGACAAAACAAAACAATCTGGTATACTACATTTACAGATTCCGCGTACCGGCGTTCCGGCCGACATCCCCGCTCCTGGCGGCGATTAACAGTCCGCCCGCGGATTTGGAATTTAATGGTGAACGGCAAATCCCTGAAAATCAAAAAAGTCGTTTTTTTTAATCTTTGTCTGCTGGCGGTCCTGGCCGGTTTATGGCGGCTTGTTCCCGACTTTACAAGAACGGTAAACTGGAGCAATCTGTTTGACGCCGGGGAGAACTGGATTTTCGCTTTAACCGGAACTTTTGATAACTTCTGGTTCCCTTTTTACCCGGTTGTTATTTCAGTAATCCAGTATCACACCCCCGTCTGGCTGCAGGCTGGGGCGTACAAATTTGTCTTCCTGCTGCCGGTGATACTGGCTTTTTCCGCCGGTTCCCTGATACATTCCTTTTCCGCAGGAATACTTTCGGCCGCGCTGTCCGCGGTTCTTGGCGCACTTCTGTTCATGTATGGAGGTATTTCTTACGAATGGCATTTTGAACAGGTTTTAATCGCCGCCGCGCTGCTGATGCTTGTTTGCGGGTTTACCGTTAAATTCCGGTCTTATGCGTTAAGAAGTTGTTTTATCGGCCTCCTTTTGGCGGTGGCGCTATACGCTAAGGGAGTTATTGTTCTGTTCGCGCCCGCGCTTCTGGCTTACGAAGCATATAATGAACCCGGCGGGAGGTCTTTTTCAAAGCAATGGCCGGCAATCTCCATCTTTCTGGCGGGTATACTGGTCTGGCAGTTTGTCAATTGGGTCAGCGGGAACGGTTTTGTTTTTCTTGAGAGCTCAAATCGTTCCGACGATAATATAATTACGGGAGCGATGGGGTTTATCTCCACCGTAGAAGGGGATACTCGCGCTCTGGCCGGGATTACCTCCGGACAGCATATGTTTTTATGGGCGATACGGGAAGTCCTGTCGCATCCATTTCGTTATATTTACGCCGTCATAATGCGCCTGGATTTCCTGTTGTCGGTAAAACCGATAATTCCCGGACTTGGCTGGCTGTCCTTGCTGTGGCTTGCCGGAGTTCTCCGGCTGCGGCGTCTGGCGCCCGTCCGGCCGCTGCTGCTGCTTACGCTCTATCTGCTGCTGATACATCTTCTGATGCCTGTGGAAGGACGTTATTTTATACCGATGTGGTTTTTAGTCTGCACCCTTACGGGGATTTTTCTTGCGGATATGCTGGGTGGAGCTGCGAAGCCGGGCGGATACGAGTATGTGAACGCAAAAGCCGTGTTTTATGCCGCCTCCGCGCCGGTAATTGTTTTCTGGGCGTTCAGCTTTATACTTCTGATATTGTATCCCCTGCGAAGCAAGGCGGCGCATGATCTGGGGAAACTGGAAACAGAGTACCCCGGTGTCCCGTGGCTGCACGAAATGGCGGCCCATGACGCCCTGAGGGCCGGCGATTTTGACAAGGCTGCGCAATCCTATCGTAAGGCCGAGGAGATTGCACCAATCTACTCTTCACGCAAAGCCGGCTATTTAAAAACAGTTTTCAAGGCAGGCAAGATTTCCGGCGCCCAGCTCCAGGAACATTTTCAGAATTTCAGGGAATACCATACGCTGATGCTTGCAGCTTTGCGCTACGGCGAAGAGGGGCAACTGGCAAAAGCCGAGAAAATCCTTCCGTGCGCATTGCAGTTATGCGTCAGAAACTCATTCGGCATGCGTTATGTCGCAGACAGTATGGATGGCTTCCTTTTAAAGAAAATGCGAAGGTACGGCGCTGAATCCTGCCTGGGGTATCTTTCTGGACTGATTTCTACTCTTGATGCCAGGAGGCGCGGTGTATTGCTGGACAGGCTTGCGCAAATTGATCCCGGCTTGTGGCGGCCGGAGCTTCTCTTTTCCGCTTTTGAGGAGGGGAACAGGGCAGAAGATATGCGCGCGGTCCCAAGGGGCGCCAGGGTGAAACAGAAGGGCTTGCCGGAGATTGCGGCCTGCCTGGGCGTATTTCCTCAGGGGAATCATCCCGGTCCTGGCAGCCCCCGGGCCCGATAACTTACAAACGCTGCGCAGGCTGTTATATGCGGTAATGGATATCAGCCGGCGCGCGATCTTTCCGCAAACTTGTCCTGATTCGCGGCTGCCGGGAGGGCCTTCCGGCGGTTTTGAAAAGAGCGGTGAAAAGTGAATTCAGGCTGCTGAGCTTGGGAGCAGTAACGGATACATTGGCTGACTATAGGGTCCACCCAGCCCTTTTGGCCACAAGACAAGGCTCTATACGCAATGTTCAAACCTGTCAGCTGAAGTTCTAAGCCAAAAGAGCTGGGCCCGCTCCGCCTTAGGCTGAAGCGGCAGGCCAGAATCACTGCGAAGGGAAAAAGTCGCCCGCTATTTCAGTGTGCGTTCACCTTAGGCGGACGAATTTTTCAGGCTAAGGCGGACGCAAGTATTATGTAAGGGATAAAATGGACGAACTGCGCGTTAGATAAAACAAAAGAATCTGATATACTACTTTTACGGATTCCGCATACTGGCGTTCTTAATTAGAACGGGCTGCCGCTGAAGGCGCGGTTGAGTGTGATGCCGGAAAAACCTGAATATGGGGCCTGCCCTGTGAAGCTTTACCCCGCTACTTGCGGGGATCAACGGCCAGCCCGCAGGTCTGAATTCAATGTCGAACGACAAATCCCGAAACATCAAAAAAGTCGTTTTTTTTAATCTTTGTCTGCTGGCGATACTCGCCGGTTTATGGCAGCTTGTTCCCTACTACAGAATGGTAATCTTGTATCAGCTGTTTGAAGCCGGAGAGAACTGGTTTTTCGCTTTAACCAAAACTTTTAACAACTACTGGTTCCCTTTTATCCCGGTTGTTATTTCAACCATCCAGTATCATGTCCCCGCCTGGCTGCAGGCTGGCGCGTGCAAATTTGTCTTCCTGCTGCCGGTGATACTGGCTTTTTCAGCCGGCTCCCTGATACATTCATTTTCCGCCGGAATTCTGTCGGCCGCGCTGTCCGCGGTTCTGAGCGCACTCCTGTTTTTGTCCACAGGGATTGCTTACGAACAATATATTGAACAGATTTTAATCGCCACCGCGATGCTGATGATTGTTTGCGGGCTTTTCGTTAAATTCCGGTCTTATACGTTAAGAAGCTTTTTTATCGGCCTCCTTTTGGCTGTGGCGCTGTATACGAAGGGAGTTATCGCGCTGTTCATCCCCGTTGTTTTTGTGTACGAGGCGTATCGGGAGAAAGGCCGGGCGCTTTTTTTAAGACAATGGCCGGCAATGACCGTGCTCCTGATAGTTGTTTCGGCCTGGGTTATCGTCAACTGGGTGTGCCGGAATGGATTTGTGCTTCTTGAAGGCGGGCGTGCCGGCGGTAGTATCGTTCAGGGTGCGCTAGGTTTCATCTCCAGCATGGAGAGCGACTGGCATGTCTTGGCCGGAATTTCCGCCGATCAGAGCGTGTTCCTGTGGGCGGCCCGTGAAATACTGGCGCACCCGCTGCGGTATATTTCAGCGATAGGATACCGGCTGCATTACATTTTGTTTATACAACCGCTGGTGCCGGGATTGCCCGTGCTGGCTTTTTTAGGGCTCTGCGGCGTTTACCGGCTGAGGCGCCTGGCGGACGCGCGGCCGCTGCTGCTGCTTACCCTCTATCTGCTCCTGATACACCTTCTTATGCCTGTGGAAGTGCGCTATTTCATGCCGATGTGGTTTTTAGTCTGCACTCTGACGGGGATTTTTCTTGCGGATATGTTCGGCGGAGCTCCGAAGCCGGGCGGATATGAATATGCGAACGCGAAAGCCGTGTTTTATGGCGCTTGCGCGCCGGTAATTATTTTCTGGGCGGTCAGCTTTATGCTGCTGATATCTTATCCCCTGCGAAGCAGAGCCGCGCACGATCTGGGGAAACTGGAAACAGAGTACCCCGGTGTCCCGTGGCTGCACGAAATGGCGGCCCGTGAGGCCCTGGGGGCCGGTAATTTGGGCAAGGCAGCGGATTCACGCCTTAAGGCCTACAAGGTGGAAAACTGCTTGCAACGCAAATACTTCTATTTACAAACAGCGTTCATGGCGGGCAGTATTTCCGGCGCTCAACTCCAGGAACATTTCCAAAGCCACTGGGAACATCAGATACTGATGTTTGCCGCTTTGCGCTATGCCGAAGAGGGGAAACCGGCAAAAACCAGGAAAGTCCTTCCGTGCGCATTGCAGTTGTGCGTCAGGGAGTCAGCCTGGATGCGTTATGTCGGCGAAAGCAAATATGCCACAATTCTAAGCAAAATGCGAAGGTACGGCGCTGAATTCTGCCTGGGGTATCTTTCTGGACTGATTTCCACCCTCGATACCAAGAGGCGCAGCATATTGCTGGACAGGCTTGCGCAAATTGATCCAGGCTTGTGGCGGCCGGAGCTTCTTTTTTCCGCTTTTGAAGTGGGAAACCGGGAATATATGCGCCCGGTTTCTATGGGAGGAGATGTCAAGCCGGAGATTGCGGCCTGCCTGGGCGTATTTCCTCAGGGGAATCATCCCGGTCCTGGCAGCCCCCGGGCCCGATAACTTACAAACGCTGCGCAGGCTGTTATATGCGGTAATGGATATCAGCCGGCGCGCGATCTTTCCGCAAACTTGTCCTGATTCGCGGCTGCCGGGAGGGCCTTCCGGCGGTTTTGAAAAGAGCGGTGAAAAGTGAATTCAGGCTGCTGAGCTTTGCATAAGCAGCGGGTCCATCGGCCAGTCCCGGCTGACTTCTAACCTGACCCAATAACCGCCGCTAACTCCGGATAACCGTCAACCTGAGGCGGATGCAAATTGTGTCAGGAATGAAATGGACGAGCCATGCTTTTGCTAAAACAAAACAATCTGATATACTACTCTTACAGATTCGTCATATCGGTGTTCTTAAGGGCGGGTTGAGCTGGCTATCACTGAAAGCGCGGTCGGATGTCGTGCCGGAAAAACCTGAACATGGGGGGCCGACCTTATGAAGCTTTACCCCGCTCCTGTATACAAGGTCCCGTTCCCTGTTAGCCGGAAAAATTCAGTTGAATTTTTCCCTTCGCTGTGACACTGGCCTGTCGCGGGCCTCTGGCGTCGTCTGCGACTGAGCTCAGGTGCGCTTCGCGCGGCATACTGCGCTATGCGCGTGCCGTATCAGGGGCAATGGCCTTTAGACGGCCATGCTTGCGTCCGCCTAAGGCGGACATCTTGAACTGCAGGATTCAGGTTAGAAGAGTACCGGCTTACATTGGGCGTTCCGGTCGGCGTATCCGTTACTTTCGGGGGAACGATAGCCCGTCCGCATACCTGGAACTCAATGCCAAACGATAAATCCCAGAAAATAAAAAAAGTCGTTTTTTTTAATCTTTGTCTGCTGGCGATACTCGCCGGTTTATGGCAGTTTGTTCCCGACTCCATGAGCTCCATGAGAACGGTACTCTGGGATAGGCTGTTTGAAGACGGGGAGAACTGGATTTTCGCTTTAACCGAATCTTTTGATAATACCTGGTTCCCTTTTTTTCCGGTTGTTGCTTCAACCATCCAGTACCATACCCCCGCCTGGCTGCAGGCGGGAGCGTGCAAATTCGTCTTCCTGCTGCCGGTGATACTGGCTTTTTCCGCCGGCTCCCTTATACATTCATTTTCCGCCGGGATTATATCGGCTGCGCTGTCTGCGGTTCTCGGCGCACTTCTGTTTTGGCAATCCCCGCTTGACTACAATCACTATGAAACTCATATTGAACAGAATCTAATCGCCGCCACGCTGCTGATGGTCGTTTGCGGGCTTTCCGTTAAATTCCGGTCTTATACGGTGAGGAGTTTTTTTATCGGCCTTCTTTTAGCTATAGCACTGCATACGAAGGGGGTTATCGCGCTGTTTATCCCCGTTATTTTTGTGTACGAGGCGTATAGGGAGAAAGGCCGGGCGCTTTTTTTAAGACAGTGGCCGGCAATGACCGTGCTCCTGACGGTCGTTTCGGCCTGGGTTATAGTCAACTGGGTTTGCCGGAACGGATTTGTGCTCCTTGAGGGCAACCGTGCATGCAATGTTATCATTGAGGGGGCCTTAGGTTTAGTCACCGCCACGGGGGGGGACTGGCAGGTCTCGTCCGGAATTTCCCCCGGGCAGAATATGTTTTTCTGGGCGGCCCGTGAAATAATGGCGCACCCGCTGCGGTATATTTCAGCGATAGGATACCGGTTGCATTATCTTTTGTTCCTGGAACCTGTAGTGCCAGGATTGCCCGTGCTGGCTTTTTTATGGCTCTGCGGCGTTTACCGGCTGAGGCGCCTGGCGGCCGCGCGACCGCTGCTGCTGCTTACGCTCTATCTGCCGCTGATACACCTTCTTATGGTAGTGGAAGGGCGCTATTTCGTGCCGATGTGGTTTCTAGTCTGCACTCTGACGGGGATTTTTTTTGCGGACATGCTAGGCGGAGCTCTGAAGCCGGGCGGATATGAATACGCGAACGCGAAAGCCGTGTTTTATGCCGCCTCCGCACCGGTAATTATTTTCTGGGCGGTCAGCTTTATTCTGCTGATGTCGTATCCCCTGCGAAGCAAAGCCGCGCACGATCTGCGGAAGCTGGAAACAAATTATCCCGGTATCCCGTTGATACACGAAATGGCGGCCCGTGAGGCATTAAGAGCTGGCGATTTGGACAAGGCCGCGGATTCACGCCGTAAGGCCTACGAGCTGGAAAAATTCTGTACGTCTCGCAAAGACAACTATTTAAAAACAGCGTTCATGGCGGGCAGTATTTCCGGCGCTCAACTCCAGGAACATTTCCATGATTCCGGGGAGTATGAGACGCCGATGCTCGCCGCTTTGCGCTATGCCGAAGAAGGAAAATTGGCAAAAGCCGGGAAAGTCCTTCCGTGCGCATTGCAGTTGTGCGTCAGAAACGCAAGCATCGGCCGTTATGTCGCCGACAGCATAGATGGCATCCTTTTAAAGAAAATGCGAAGGAAAGGCGCTGAAAACTGCCTGAGGTATCTTTCGAAAATAATTTATACTCTCGATACCGGGAGGCGCGGCGTATTGCTTGACAGGCTTGCGCAAATTGATCCCGGCTTGTGGCGGCCGGAACTTCTTTTTTCCGCTTTTGAAGCGGGAAACAGGGCAGAATATATACGCACGTATCCCAGGAGCGCCGACCATGAGATCAGGGCGGAGCCCCGGGTCTGCCTGGGCATAGTAGTTCCACTGGCGGGTCCCGGGTCTGACCCCGGGCGATAACATCCAAACTCTGCTCAGGCTGTTATCCGCAGTAAGGGATATCAGCCGGCGCGCGATCTTTCCGCAAACTTATCCTGATTCACGGCTGCCGGGTGGGCCCAGCATCCCCCTCAGGCGGAAGCGGGACAGGCCGGAATCACTGCGAAGGGAAAAAGTCGCCCGCTATTTCAGCGGGCGTCCGCCTTAGCCTGAATCCTGTAGTTCAACCAAGTTTTCATTATGAAAATCGGGGAACAGAAATATGCAGGATTCCCCGCAGCAGTGGGTTGAAAACCAAGCGCAATGCGCGCCAGGTTTTCGAAGGTGTATGCCGCGCGAAGCGCACCTGAGCTCAGTCGCGGACAGCGCCAGAGGCCCGCGACAGGCCAGTGTCACCGCGAAGGGAAAGTTTCGCCCGCTATTTCAGCGGGCGTCCGCCTTAGCCTGAATCCTGTAGTTCAACCAAGTTTTCATTATGAAAATCGGGGAACAGAAATATGCAGGATTCCCCGCAGCAGTGGGTTGAAAACCAAGCGCAATGCGCGCCAGGTTTTCGAAGGTGTATGCCGCGCGAAGCGCACCTGAGCTCAGTCGCGGACAGCGCCAGAGGCCCGCGACAGGCCAGTGTCACCGCGAAGGGAAAGTTTCAACTGAAACTTTCAGGTTAGTCGGACGCAAGTATTATGTCAGGTATAAATGTACGCGCCACTCTTTTGATGAAACAAAACAATCTGATATACTACTTTACAAATTCGCCATATCGGTGTTCTTAAGGCGGGCTGAGCTGGCTATCATAGAAAGCGCGCTTGGATGTCGTGCCGGAAAAACTTTAACATGGGGCCAACTTTGGGAAGCTTTACCCCGCTCCTGGCGGGGAACGATGGCCCGCCGTAAATCTGGAATTCAATGTTGAACGACAAATCCCTGAAAATTAAAAAAGTTGTTTTTTTCAATCTTTGTCTGCTGGCGATACTCGCCGGTTTATGGCAGTTTATTCCAGACTTCATAAATACGCAAAACTGGAGTAGTTCGTGTGACGCCGGAGAGAACTGGATTTTCGCCTTAACCGGAACTTTTGACAATGCTTGGTTCCCTTTTTTTCCGGTTGTTAATTCAATCATCAGGTATCATACCCCCGCCTGGCTGCAGGCGGGCGCGTGCAAATTTGTCTTCCTGCTGCCGGTGATACTGGCTTTTTCCGCCGGCTCCCTGATATATTCATTTTCCGCCGGAATCCTGTCGGCTGCGCTGTCCGCGGTTCTCTGCGCCTTCCTGTTTTTGTACGGATGGGTTTCTTATCAACTGTATATTGAACAGGCTTTAATCGCCGCCACGATGTTGATGCTTATTTGCGGGCTTTCCATTAAATTCCAGTTTTATACGTTGAGGAGTTTTTTTATCGGCCTCCTTCTGGTTATAGCACTGCATTCGAAGGGCGTTATCGCGCTGTTTATACCAGTTGTTTTTGTGTATGAGGCGTATCGGGAGAAAGGCCGGACGCATTTTTTAAGACAGTGGCCGGCAATGACCGTGCTGCTGACTGTTGTTTCGACCTGGATTATTGTCAACTGGGTTAGCCGGAATGGATTTGCGCTTCTTGAAGGCGACCGTGCCAGCTCTAATATCGTTGGGAGTGCGCTTGGTTTAGTCGGTACTATGGAGGGCAACTGGCAAGCCTTGTCCGGAATTATCCCAGGGCAGAGCGTGATCTTGTGGGCGGTCCGGGAAATACTGGCGCACCCGCTGCGGTATGTTTCCGCGATAGGATACCGGTTGTATTATGTTTTGTTCATGGAACCGATGGTGCCGGGATTGTCCGCGCTGGCTTTTTTATGGCTCTGCGGAGTTTACCGGCTGAGGCGTCTGTCGGCCGTCCGGCCGCTGCTGCTGCTTACGCTCTATCTGCTCCTGATATATCTTCTGATGCCTGTGGAAGGGCGCTATTTCGTGCCGATGTGGTTTCTAGTCTGTACTCTGACGGGGATTTTTCTTGCGGATATCCTCGGCGGAGCTCCGAAGCCGGGCGGATATGAGTACACGAACGCGAAAGCAGTATTTTATAGCGCTTGCGCGCCGGTAATTGCGCTCTGGTCGGTCAGCTTTATGCTGCTGATATCGTATCCCCTGCGAAGCGGAGCCGCGCATGATCTGCGGAAACTGGAAAGCGAGTACCCCGGTGTTCCGTGGATACACGAAATGGCGGCCCGTGAATCCTTAAGGACCGGTGATTTGGGCAAGGCCGTGGATTCACGCCGTAAGGCCTACGAGCTGGAAAAATTATGTACGTATCGCAAAGGCAACTATTTAAAAACAGCGTTCATGGCGGGCAGTATTTCCGGCGCTCAACTCCAGGAACATTTCTTGGAACTCAATGAATACGAGACGCTGATGCTGGCCGCTTTGCGTTACGGCGAAGAGGGGAAAACGGCAAAAGCCGGCAAAATCCTTCCGTGCGCATTGCTGTTGTGCGTCAAAAACTCATTCGGTATGCGTTATGTCGCCGACAGTATAGATGGCAGCCTTTTGAAGAAAATGCGAAGGAACGGCGCCGAAAACTGTCTGGGGATTCTTTCGGAAATGATTTCTACTCTTGAAGCTAAGAGGCGCGGCGTATTGCGGGACAGGCTTGCGCGAATTTATCCCGGTTTGTGGCGGCCGGAGCTTCTTTTTTCCACTTTTGAAGCTGAAAACATGGAAGATTATATGCGCGCGGTTTCCAGGGACTTCGGGGCGGAACATGGGAGCATTCCGGATCCTCAGGTTTGTCTGGGCATAATTCCACTGGCGGATCCCGGTCCTAACCACGGGCGATAACATCCAAACACTTCGCGGCGGGCGGGGGCGTCTTCCGGCGCTTTTTAATGATTCGGTCATTTTCAGGCCCATCTTGTGTTGGAAATGGCCAAAACATCAATGTTCATGCTGCGATTGGATAATTCCACGGTTGGACGATTCTGCCGTAAAAGAATGTATAATTTACTCATGATGACTGAAATTGTCCCGCGACTTATTGTTCTTTCGGTTTTACTGACCGGGGTTGCTTGTTCCAACAACAACCAGGAAACGACTCCGGCAGCGGAATCACCCGCTTATACCGCAACACAAGCTGGAGGCCAGACTGCGGGACAGCCGGATCTGACCAGCGGAAATAAGGAGATGGGGCGCAATATGACGGAAGTACAATCCGCTGCAATACCGGGTTTGAATATGCAGCTTGCGGAGATGACAGCCCCCGCGGTGTTCGAGGCGAAGTTTAAAACTACCAAAGGCGATTTTACCGTTGAAGTCACCCGCGCCTGGGCCCCGCGCGGCGCCGATAGATTTTATAGCCTGTTTAAAATAAACTACTTCCG
The DNA here is from genome assembly GCA_001799565.1 of Elusimicrobia bacterium GWA2_51_34. Lineage (GTDB taxonomy): Bacteria > Elusimicrobiota > Elusimicrobia > Elusimicrobiales > UBA9959 > UBA9634. The sequence continues at coordinate 10,671 of MGTS01000017.1, forward strand.
CGATATCGCTTTTTTCTGCGTAATACCGGGTTCTGTGGTACAGTTTGGTATTCATGGCGATCCCATGATAAATGAGAGATGGAGCCGGGCAGCTATCGCGGATGATGATAAGAGCCATTCCAATCTGAAGGGCTACCTTGCTTTTGCCGTGACCGGCCCAAATACCCGCAACACCCGGCTAGTTATACACCTGGCCGATAATCCCCGCTTTGACAGCAAGGGCTATGTGCCTATCGGTAAGGTGACCCAGGGCCTTAAAGTTTTAGAAAACCTCTATTCCGGCTATGGTGACTGCGCGCCCGCCGGCAAAGGTCCGGAACCGGCAAAGGCCCTTAAAGGCGGCAACGCTTACTTCAAGAGCTCTTTCCCCAAGCTGGACTACATTGTAAGCACGATCAACGAATGATGCAGACGCGTTTCTAAACAACGAGGGCGCCCCGGCCTTTGTTCCGACGGTTTTAGTCTTTATCCTGACCCGGGTTCGTTTTATAATTTGGCGCCTGTGTTTGTATCAAGGACGATATTATGAAACCAGCATGCAAACCAAATATCGGAAAAAGAAAAACATATATCGGCTTCGACTCCGGAATAAAAACTTTAAGCGGTGAAAAAATGCCGGAAATAAAATCCGCTGTTAAGGCGGCAGTGCGGGAGATGAAACTAGCCGAGATGGCCGCCCCAGCGGTGTTCGAGGCGAAGTTCAAAACCACCAAAGGCGACTTTACCGTTAAAGTCACCCGCGCCTGGGCTCCGCGCGGCGCCAATCGATTTTACAGCATGTTTAAAATAAAGTACTTCACTGACGTCGCTTTCTTTTGCGTCATCCCTGGTTCTATTGCGCAGTTCGGCATTCATGGTGACCCCGTGATAAATGAGAGGTGGAGCCGGGCGGCTATCGCGGATGACGATAAGAGCCATTCCAATCTGAAGGGCTATCTTGCTTTTGCCGCTACCGGCCCAAATACCCGCAACACCCGGTTGGTCATAAACCTTGCCGATAATCCCCGTCTTGACAGTAAGGGTTATGTGCCTATCGGTAAGGTGACAAAAGGCTTTAAGGTTTTGGAAAAACTCTATTCCAATTATGGCGACTGTGCGCCCTCCGGCAAAGGTCCGGAACCGGCAAAGGCCTTTAAAGACGGCAACGCTTACTTCAGGAGCTCTTTCCCCAACCTGGACTACATTGTAAGCACGATCAACGAAAAGTGATGTTTGAGCTTTTCTAAACAGCGAGGGCGGCCTTGTTAAGATCGTGCTGATTTTTACGAATGAAATAGGTAAGACCGCGTTTTGTTTAGATGCCGCCTTTTTTGGGGAAAATGTTGCGCAGTAATGACTGGCAGCAGTTGGTGCTGTATCGGGAAAACACAATCTTCAGTAAAACAACGGGCTGAGTTCCGGTTTGGTTTTGCCGCTGGGGTCCAGGAAACGTGTGAGTATATAGTTTTGAAGTGCCGCGTCGTTAAAGGGGTCGACTTCGGGGGGGGTGGCGCCTTCTTCACCGTCCGAGGTGGAAAGGTCTTTCATAAAATAAACTCCGGGCGTATGGCCTTTATTGCCAGCGTTCGTGATAAAATATGTCAGGCCGTACCGCATCCAGTCGCCGCCGGTATAAAAAAACTCTATCCGCCGGAGTTTTGATTCTTCTTTGATGCCATTCTCGTAAAAATTAAAGACTTTCCTTATATCGGCGTTCTCTTCTTTGGGAATTCTGTCATATAATTCCGGAAACGCCGAAACTACTTCATCCTGGTACATACATTGTTTCGTCACATCTTCCAGGATTATTTTGCCGGTTTCATGATCTGTGACGGCAGCGCTTTTTGCCTGCTCGGCCGGCGGCAAAGCCGTACCCATAGCTTTTGCCTGGTCTATAACGGCGCTTATATCGATATTCCGGTCAAAGTCTATCTTTGTGAGTGCCGGTCCGGTTGCCGCGGCAATCCTTGCGGGGGTATTTGCCGTAAAACCATTTTCCCGGGCTTCGGCGCAAACGTTTAAAAGAACCAGAACCACAGCGGACGTGAATATTGTTGTTGTATTTTTCATTTCGGCCTTCCGCGTCCGCCTAAGGCGGACGGATAAAAACTCCCTGAACTGCTGTCCCAGTTTTTATCTTTTACCTGCTGAACTGTTGGTGAAGATGCAGGAGGCTGCTACCAAACCCGTCTAAATTATACCAAAATTGATAGTTTTGGCGAAAACAAAATCCCGGGATACAGACGCGACAATTTATAAACAAGCTGAAATTTCAGGTTGTAAACACTAAACAACCGCATAATAATTGATAGCAACGGAAAGCAAAAGAAAGCGACTGATCTTACATTCAGTCGCTTTCCGTAGCGTTCAGTAGCTTTCATTCGCCGTCACTAACTAACATATTTCAGCGTAATCAAATAACATTATATCAGTGTCCGAGAGTCGCGACCATTACGGCTTTGATAGTGTGCATGCGGTTTTCAGCCTGATCGAAAGCGATGCAGGCCTTTGATTCAAACACATCTTCAGTAACTTCAAGGCCGTCGCGCAGCCCGAACTGCTCGGATACCTGCTTGCCGACTTTGGTATCCGCGTTGTGGAAAGCCGGCAGGCAGTGCATGAATTTAACATCCGGGTTGCCGGATTTTTTCATGACTTCCGGGTTGATCTGGTAGGGTTTCAGCATTTTAATTCTTTCCGCCCATGCTTCCTTGGGCTCGCCCATGGAAACCCATACGTCGGTATGTATGAAGTCCACGCCTTTAACGGCTTCGGCGACCTTGTCGGTAATAGTAACGCGGGCGCCGGATTGTCTGGCTATTTTTTTGCAGGCCGCTATCAACTCCGCGTCGGGCTGCAGGCCCTTCGGAGCGCCTATGCGTACGTCCATGCCAAGTATGCTGCCGATCACCAGCAGGGAACGGCCCATATTGAACCTGGCGTCTCCGACATAAGCGTAAGAGATCCTCTCCAGCGGCTTAGCGCAGTGCTCCATCATGGTCAGCACGTCGGCCATCATCTGGGTCGGATGCCATTCGTTAGTCAGGCCGTTCCATACTGGGACGCCGGCAAACCTGGCCAGTTCTTCCACTATCACCTGGCCGAAACCGCGGTATTCGATACCGTCGTACATTCTGCCCAGAACGCGGGCGGTATCCCTAACCGTTTCCTTGTGTCCCATCTGGCTGCCTGTCGGTTCAAGGTAGGTAACATGCGCGCCCTGGTCGTGCGCGGCCACTTCAAAAGCGCAGCGCGTGCGGGTGGAGCTTTTTTCAAAGATCAGGGCGATGTTCTTGCCGGTCAGCCTCTGCTGTTCGGTGCCCGAGTATTTCGCGGCTTTGAGGTCTTTGGATAATTTCAGAAGGAAAACGAGTTCTTCTTTGGTAAAGTCAAGTTCTTTGAGAAAATGCCTGTTTTTTAGATTAAATCCCATTTCATATCTCCTTATGCCCCGCGGGTAGTGCAATACAAAAATTATATAATACTTTGGCTCAGGGAAGAAAAAAAGTGGAAGAAGAGTGAGGCTGATATTAATGAATTTTCTTGAAGATATACGCACGGTTTTTAAAGAGGATCCCGCGGCAAGGAGCCTGCTTGAGGTGTTGTTGTGCTATCCGGGCCTGCACGCGGTGTGGCTGTACAGGGCAGCGCATGTTCTATGGGGTTTCGGCATGTATTTCATCGCCAGGCTTATCTCTCATGCCGCGCGCGCCATAACCGGTATAGAAATTCATCCGGGAGCGGCGATAGGCCGCAGATTCTTTATTGACCACGGCATGGGAGTGGTGATAGGCGAAACCGCGGAAATAGGAGACGATGTGCTTATATATCAGGGTGTGGTGCTTGGCGGCACTTCGCTGGAAAAAAAGAAACGTCACCCCACAATAGGCAACGGGGTCGTTATAGGTTCCGGGGCTATAATACTTGGCGCCATAAAGATAGGCGACCGTTCGCGCATAGGCGCCGGTTCCGTGGTGCTTAAGGAGGTTCCGCCGGATACCACGGTGTTTGGAGTGCCGGCCAAATCCAAAGAGGGCGGCATAGGGGAAACTTCCCAGCTTGACCATAATAAGCTTTTTGACGTGTGCGGCGAGGAAATAAAAGTTTTGCGCGGCGAAGTGGAAGAGCTAAAAAGGATAGTAGGTAGTAGATAGTAGGTGGTAGGTAGGAACAGCGCGGAAAGCTGCCTGGAAGCCAAGCTGATTTTGCTAATTGCCGATTGTCTGGGAAAAATGCCGGCTCTGCAGTCTTCAGCCCTCAGCCTTCAGCCTGTCGCCTATTTTGTTATGAAATACGCAAACAACATAACTGAACTTGTCGGTAAAACGCCGCTTGTAAAAATAAATAAACTCGCCGCCGGTCTGGACTGCCTTGTTCTTGCCAAACTTGAATATTTTAACCCGATGGCGAGTGTTAAGGACCGTCTGGCGCTTGCCATGATAGAAGACGCGCGGGCCAAAGGTTTGCTGAAGTCCGGTTCCGTTATTATAGAACCTACCAGCGGCAATACCGGCATAGGGCTGGCCATGGTTTCGGCGGTCTACGGCTATAAACTCATTCTTACCATGCCGGAAACCATGAGCATTGAGCGCCGTAAACTGCTTAACGCCATGGGTGCCGAAATCGTTCTTACCCCCGGCCCCAAAGGCATGAGCGGCGCGGTATCCAGGGCGGAAGAACTGAAGGCCGCTGCTCCAGGCGCTTTCATGCCGCAGCAATTCAATAATCCCGCCAACCCGGAAATTCACAAAAAGACCACTGCTGTTGAAATATGGGAAGACACCGGCGGTAAGGTGGATTATTTCGTAGCCGGTATAGGTACCGGCGGTACTATAACCGGAGTTTCCAATGGCCTCAAAGCCAAAAAGCGGGGGGTTAAAATAATCGGCATTGAGCCGTTCACTTCATCGGTTTTATCAGGGTTGCCGGCGGGGTCCCACAAAATACAGGGTATAGGCGCCGGTTTTGTGCCCGGGGTCCTTAAAAAAGAGAATATTGATGAGATCATCCGGGTAAAAGACGAGGAAGCCGGGGGCATGGCGCGGCGTCTTATGACGGAGGAGGGGATATGCGCGGGCATTTCTTCAGGCGCCGCCATGCACGCCACGCTTGAAGTAGCCAAAAGGCCGGAGGCTCTGGGGAAAACCCTGGTAGTTCTTTTCCCCGATACCGGCGAACGTTACCTGAGCACCTGGCTGTTTGAAGAAGCTAAATGAAATTTATCATTTCTTCTTTGTTTATATTTTCCGCAGAGTTTTGAGCCGTGTGCGGGTTTCTTTGTCTGAGGGGTCAGAAAGAAGAGCTTTTTCGTAAAAGAATATCGCTTTGGAGGTATCTTTGCGTGAGAGCGCCAGTTTGCCTAGATTGAGGTATGCGGCGGAATAAGCGTCGTCGCATTCCGTTGCCTTGGTATAATATTGCGCTGCTTTTGTAGTCTCGCCTTTTAACAGATAAATATTACCCATGTTATTGAGTGCGGGAGTGTGGCAGGGGCTTATGCTCAATGTTTGCACGAAATATTCTTCTGCTTTGCCAAACTCTTTATTCCGGACGGACAGAAAGCCTAAATTATAATAGTTGTTGTCATTTTTTGGGTATAGTCGTATCGCCTCAGAAAGACAGAGCTCAGCTTCATTGTTCATATTCGCCTGTATATAGGCGCCGCATAAATTTAAAAGTGCGGAGGCCGCCAGCGGCTGTTTTTGCAACGTATCGTTCCAGAGCGAAACGCCGTCTTTCCATGCCGCGCAACGCACTCGCGCCGTTACTGTAAGTGTCAAAACTGCGCCTATCGCGCAGATTATTGCTATATTCCTGAAAGCGGGGCTCAAACGTCGCCATATACGGCGGGCGCATACCGCTCCGATAATAAAAACACCTATTGAAGATAAATATGTATAACGGTCTGCGGATATGACGGGCCCAAATGGAAAGAACTGTAGTACAGGGAGAAGCATGATTATGAAAAAAGACGCGCCGAAAAATATTTCCTTGTCATGGCGAAAATATTTCCATAGCAGGCCTATTCCCGTTAACGTCCCCGCCGCAAAGGCGTAAAAAACCGGTTTCCCACCCGGTACGGAGACGTACATGGCCGAAAGATTAAACGGCCAGATCAGAGTATAAATGTAAAAGCCGAGATTGTAAAGCGGAGTAATCAGCCGTTTCCACCCAGACATAACAAGTGTGTCGCTGGAAGAATGCAGTAACGTGGCGGCGAAAATAACCGCTAAAATAAAAAATGGTATTTTATTCATTTGCTGTCTGAGCTCTGTTTGTCCTGACTTTAGATAATCTATCAGAAGCAGCGCTATTGGCAGGGTTATTGCCATCGGTTTTGCCAACAACGCGCAGATAAAAAAAGCTAATGATAAAAGATAGGTTTTTGCTCCATTTAGCCGCAAAGCATAAGCGATAAGCGATGAGAGATAAAAAAATGCATAAAGCACATCCTTTCTCTCCGCTGCCCAGGCCACAGATTCCACATGTGCGGGGTGTATGCCGAATAAAAGCGCTATAAAAAATACTGTCCATACGCCATTTAATAAAAGCTGTGCCAAAACCATTACAAGCGCGGTGTTAAATAAATGCAGAAGAAGGCTGGTCATGTGGTAAATTTTAGGGTTAAGTCCCGCGACATGATACTCCAGCGCATAGCTGAGAGTGGACAGCGGGGAATACATTGTAAGGTCTGAAGTGGAGAAAATGGTTTTTACGCTTTCCAGGGAAAGTGTTTTGATTTTGGGATTGCGAATTATATATTTGGTCTCGTCCCAATTGATAAAGCCGTTTTTCAGACAGGGACTTGTTGCCGTCCATGTAAATAACAGCACTAAAAAGAGCAGGACCGGAAAGAATCCCTTCCCTGATTGGTTTTCTTTCGGTTTCATATGCGGTATTATATCAATTTGTCTTTTTTATTTTTATGGTGCCCATATTTTCATTATTGTTTGACGAAGTGTTTGATAAAAAAGTAGTGCCAGCCTTTTTTTAGGCGTCGGAAGACTTTGTATAATTGTGCGATGGAAGAAAAAAAAACTTTGAAAATAATCGGGCTGATGTCCGGCACTTCCGCCGACGGGCTTTCCATAGCGCTGTGCGCCTTAACGCCGGTCAAAAAGACGCTTAAAGTGCTGGCCTGCGCGACTTATCCCTACGGTGCCGCCCTCCGGGGCAGGATACTGGCGGCCAAAGGCCTGCGGACGCCTGGACTGTCAGCGCTTAATTTTGACCTGGGCCGCCTTTGGGCCGGCATGGTGAAGCGTTTCTGCCGCGCGCGCAGTATCGTTTACAAAGATATAGCGGTGATAGGCTCCCACGGCCAGACCATCTGTCATCTGCCTGGGACAAAAGGAAGTACCCTGCAGATAGGCGAACCCGCTTTTATTACCGAGGAGACCGGCAGGCCGGTGGTAGCGGATTTCAGGCCGGCGGACATGGCGGCCGGCGGCCAGGGCGCTCCGCTGATCCCTTTTATGGATGAGTATCTGTTCGGGGGGGGGCGGCCGGTAGCTTTGCAGAATATCGGCGGCGTGGGCAATATCTCTTTTGTGGGAAAGAACGTGATTACTTCCGGCTTTGACACCGGCCCCGGCAACTCACTGATGGATACGGCGGTGTCTCTGTTGACCGTCGGAAAAGAGAGTTTTGACCGGAACGGCCGCTGGGCCCGGTCCGGGAAAATAGACTATGACAGGGTCCTGAAACTCCTGAGATTGCCTTTTTTAAAATTAAAGCCGCCTAAATCCCTGGACAGGGATGAATTTTCCGGTGTGTTTCTCAGAAGGCATTTCTTAAGCGGGCCAAACACCCGGTCCAGATATGATATTCTTGCCACGCTGAATTATTTCACCGCCGCGACCATTGCCCTGGCTTTTCAAAGATACGCTCCGGCCGGCACGCAAGAGCTTATCGTGAGCGGGGGAGGCGCCCTGAACCCCGTGCTTATGGCTAATATGGCTTCGCTCCTTGCCCCTGTAAAAGTTTACACCATTGCCCGGCGCGGTATCCCCCCGGCGGCAAAAGAAGCGGCGTGCTTTGCCCTGCTTGGCTGGCTGGCTCTTCAGGAAAAAATTAACCATTGTCCCGCCGCCACCGGAGCCGGAGGCCGGAGAATTCTGGGTAAAATAAGCCGGCCCATCCCTTAAACGGGCGGATTTTTACGGGGCCGGTTTGGTAAAATATGCTTATGGATAAATATGGGAAACTGGTGGACAGTGAGCTTAAGGGAATACTTAAAAATGTTTCCCGCACGCTTTATCTCAGTATTAACATACTGCCGGTAAAAGTGCGGGCCTCAATGGCTCTTGGCTACCTTCTTTGCCGCGCCCTTGACACTGTAACTGATTGCCTGGGGCCGGATAATGCGTTGAAGCGCGATATTCTGGCCCTTTCAAGACATTTGGGCGACAAAAAATATTCTCCGGAGCTGGCTGAAAAAATCGGGCGGGTGGCTGCGGCTATTACTAATCCGGGAGAAAAAGAGCTGCTGCTTAAATTTGACAAGCTTTTGGAGGTGTATTTTAAGTTTTCTGAAGGCGACCGTGCCCTGATTGATTTTGTCTGCGATGGCGTAGTCCGCGGCATGGAAATGGACCTTGATACTTTCTCGGGGCCCGGCCTGGCCGCTTTCAAGACGGAAGAAGAACTTAAAAAATATTGCGGCTATATAGGCGGCGTTCCGGGTATTTTCTGGGCCCGGCTTTACAGGGATACTATAAGACAGAATAATGTGCGGATGGCAAAGTCACCTTCCGAAGACTCGGCCAGCGCCCTGGGTTCGGCGCTTCAGATAATAAATATTCTCAAAGATATGAGCGCCGACCTTAAATCCGGCCGGTGTTATCTGCCGCAGTCCGACCTTTCCGCTGCAAATCTGAATCCGCAGGACCTGCGAAATCCAGCAAACATGGAACGGCTGAAGGGCACAGTTTACAAGTGGGTGGCATGGGCGCTGGACCAGCTGGACACGAGCGAGGAGTTTGTGGCCTCCATCCCGAAGACCGAGCTGGCTATGCGGGCTGCGGTTATTTGGCCGGTTTACTGGGCCATGGATACCCTGGAGAAGATTGCCGGCGCGAATTTACTTGATCCCGCGGGCCGCCCGCGCATTAAACGCAGCAGAATTTATTCAACTATCGCCGCCACCCCGCCGCTGCTTTTAAGCAATACCGCTTTCGCGAGGGGGTACCGTTTCAGAAGGGAAACCCTTATGGTTTCTATCAACAATAATAGTATATGATGAAGAAAATCAGGATTTCTATTCCTTTTTTTGCCTGTATTCTGTTCGCGTGCGCCTGCTCAGGGTCCCGCCGGAGCGCCGCCGATACTGAGGAAGCCAGGCGGGCGGGGCTTGAATTACAGACTATAATGGATATGGTAGTTTCAAAGCAAGTGCCGGCGATAGAGTTTGAGTCCGGTTCCTCCAGGCTGCTTTCGTCCTCTTTCCGCACGCTGGACATGGTGGCCGAGTTGCTCCTGAAGCACCGTAACCTGAAACTATCGGTTAAAGGTCATACTGACGATGTGGGGAGTGCGGAGTATAATGAAAAGCTTTCATTGAACCGCGCGGTAGCAGTGAAAGCTTATCTTATGTTGAAGGGAGTATATCCTGATTTTATACGCGTGTACGGGTATGGGAAGGGCCGGCCCCTGGTGGACGATACCTCGGATAAGGCCCGCGCGCTAAACAGAAGGGTGGAGTTCAAGGTCACCACCAGAAATTGGGAATCGGTGTATTAGCCTGGCCCAGGCACATGAGCACAAGTCATAGGAACACAAGTAAGAGGTTAGAAGTCAGGGGTAATCGGCAGAAGAAAGAAGGAAACTGAAGCTTTGAAGTTCTCAAGAACTGAAGCAGTTGCGGTTTTGGTTTGTCGTTTGTGACTTGTGCTCCTGTGCTCTTGCGACTAGCGTCCGCCTTAGGCGGACGCTAGTGTTCTTCGTATTTGTAGGCAAATTTGGCGTTTTTCTTCGGCCTGTTCCTTTGTATTTCTTCGGTCCACTCAAACTCCCGTCCGGCTATACGCACCGTTTCCCCTGCTGTAACGCCGTGTCTCTTCAGCGCCTTATCAACGCCTATCAGTTTGAAAATGCGGCGCAGCCGGTTCAGTGAATCGGGCTGGGCAAAATTAACCATGGCCATTATTTTAAGCAGTTTCTCTCCGGTCAGCTCGAACATCCCGTCGGCTGAGCGGCCTACGATAAAGCCCTTAGGCAGGGGTTTGTTGATCAGCCTGGTGCAGGGCGCCTTTTTGGGGGCAAAAAGTTCAGTTTCCTTTATCCGCGGCAGAAGTCTTATTATGGCGTCAAGAAGCTTTTGCGTGCCCGCGCCGGTAAAGGGGGAAATAAGGAAAATTTTCTGTTTTTTAAATTTCTTTGTAAGCGCATAAAAAACTTTATTTGCTTCAGGCAGGTCGCTCTTGGTCACAGCGAGCAGCCGGGGTTTTTTCGCAAGGAGAGGGTGAAATTTTTTAAGCTCCATGGCAATAACGCGCACCGATTGCTCAGGCGTACAGTCCTTGAACCCAAGCGGATCCACCAGTTGTATCAGCAGGCGGGTCCTTAAAATATGTTTTAAAAACTGGTCGCCAAGGCCGCGGCCCGAATGCGCGCCTTCTATAAGGCCGGGAATATCGGCGGCCACAAAAGAACTGCCTTTATGGCGTACTACGCCGAGGTTCGGGTTTAAGGTGGTAAAAGGATAAGAGTCTATTTTTGGGCGCGCGGCCGAAATGCGCGCGAGCAGGGTGGATTTGCCGGCGTTCGGGAATCCTACAAAGCCGACATCGGCCAAAACGCTAAGCTCAAGCGTAAGTTCCAATTTTATTCCAGGTTCGCCTTTCTCTGAAATATGGGGAGCTGTGTTGAATTTGGTTTTAAAGGAAACATTGCCTCTTCCGCCGCGGCCGCCTTTTGCCGCAAGATACTTTTGGCCCGGTGTTTTCAGGTCGGCCAGCACTTTTCCATCCGCTTTTACAACAGTCCCGCAGGGAACATATACCAGGATGTCTCTGCCGGATAAGCCTTCCATTTGCTTGCCCTTTCCCGGGGAGCCGTCCGTGGCGAAAATGTGCGGGTGCGAAGCTATTTCGGTAAGGGTGTTCACATTGGGCGTGACCTCAAAAAAAACATCACCACCCCTGCCGCCGTGCCCGCCGTCGGGGCCGCCATAGGGCACAAATTTTTCCCGCCGGAAGGACGAACAGCCGTCTCCGCCGGTTCCGGCCCGGATATAAACTTTTGCCGTATCTATAAAGTCCGCGTTTTTGCCTTTTTCTCTTGACATAAAATGAAATAAAAAACCTCCTAAAAAAATCAGGAGGTTTTAGCGGGCGGTGGGGTTATTTCGCGGCGGGATAAACGCTGATCTGCTTCTTGTTGCGTTTGGCCCACTCAAACTTCACCACGCCTGTCGCCTTGGCGAACAGCGTATCGTCCGAACCTTTTCCCACATTGAAGCCTGGGAGGAACTTGGTGCCGCGCTGTCTTACCAGAATTTCGCCGGCTTTCACAGCCTGGCTGCCGTAGCGCTTCACTCCAAGGCGCTGGCCATGACTGTCGCGCCCGTTGGTGCTTGAACCCTGTGCCTTTGTATGAGCCATATTGAGCCTCTGAGCTTCTGCTTGTAGACTAGTATGCTTGTATGCTTTTAATTAGGGGCTTCTTGCAAAAAAATCTTGCCTACCAGCATACTAGCCTACAAGCATCTTTTGGACCAAAAACTATGCCAGCTGAATTTCTTTAACTTCTATTTCAGTCAGTTCCTGGCGGTGGCCTATGCTTCTTTCATAAGCCTTTTTGGTCTTTTTACGGAAAACTATTACTTTCGGGCCTTTGAGATGCCGGATTACTTTGGCCGTTACCTTGGCTGAGGGTGACTTGTTGAGGGCGGCGTCTTTTTCCTCCTGTGACGCAGACCATAAAGCCTTGAAAGTCACCTCCGCGCCTTTTTCGGCCGGAAGCTTTTCTATCTGTAAAATCTCTCCCGGGACCACCCAGTATTGTTTTCCACCTGTTTCTATTATCGCGTACATTAGCACTATGGTAGCAAAAAAAATGCCGCCGGTAAAGAAAAAAATAAAAAAATGATAATTTTTCAGGTGGTGGAAGTTTAATCAGATGAGAGGGGACAACTTATAATAAGAACTTTCATATTTCCTGCAGATATGTTGATGGCTGCGTGCTGGCAACTTCGTTCCGCTCGGTCCACGCTTTCCCCTGCCGCAAGGCCTAAGGACCTATTATTATCAGGGCCATTAGTCTCTTTCGCAGCTGGAATTTTTAAAGCATAATCTAGTTAGTATCAACCGGAGGCTTGTCTATGAAAACCTTTTTCAAAACGCTAATCGCTGTTTGCCCTGTTCCTTTTGTGCTGTTGCTTTCTTTTGTCACGGCGTCCGCGGCACCGTCCGCTTTCGCCCCGGCGCTTTTGACTGGAACTTCCGGGGGACAGACTCAGAATAAAACGGAAATTTCTATTTCGGGTTTGGCGACAATGGCTACCGGCTATTCTACAATAGGGCAAAATTATCCTCCGTGCATCTCCTATGGGGATTTCGATGAATTTAATAATATCAATGACCCACTTTTTAGGGAAGGTTCAAAAGCATTACTGAGAACGGGTTTTTTATTTTTAAAGGGTGAGGCCGGTAAAGCCGTGAAGGCGCCGGTTCTGAGGGACGCGCCCTCGGACACCGGCACGACCGGGGGGATTGAACGCGGCACAATTCAGCAGAACAGATCAGAGGCAGAGGTTCGTGGCAGGCAAGTGTCTCAAAAGAATAAATCGGTAATAAAGAAGCGCAAAACCGTAAAACCTCTGCGTGTGGATCCTCTGAAAAGCAGGAATATAATCCAGCTTCTACCTGTTGTTTGAAAACCGGGTGGATAATTAATAGAATAGGAGCGTAAGAAACCTGCGTTTTTTGGTTTTTAAGGAATTATCCATGATTAAAGTCGATGAAGTGGCCGAACTTTTTATCCAGCCTGTGCTTAAAATATGGGGTATCTTTTCGGTTCATATTCCGAATATAATAGCAGCGCTTTGCTTTATTCTTTTCGGGCTTTTTCTGGCCCGCCTGCTTAGTTCGCTGCTTGAGCAGTTCCTGCGTAAAATAAAATTTGACAGCTATACCAGCCGTGTAGGAATTAACGAGGTAATGTCCCGCTTCGGCTTTGGAAAATCCATGGCTGCCATACTTGGTTTTCTGGTTTACTGGTCTATAATACTGGTCTTTTTTGTTTCGGCGTCCGATATCCTTAACCTTGCCGCAGTCTCGCAGATACTTGAAAAGATACTTGTTGTGTTCATCCCCAGGATTACGGCGTCCATTTTTATAGCTTTTGGCGGCCTGCTTTTCGCCAAGTTCATGGCCGATGTAGTGCTTAGTGCCGCCACCGCAAACAATCTTCGCGGGGGCAAGTCGCTTTCAAAGATAGTTAATTTCGTGATACTGGTGTTTACGGCCATAGCGGCGGTGGAACAGCTGGGTATTGAGATGAAAATTATCCGTTCCAGCATTAATATTCTGTTCGCTTCAATGGGCCTGGCATTCGCGATAGCCGTGGGCCTTGGGGCCAAGGATATCGCCCATGATATTATCAAGGGTATGTTTACGGAGAGTAAAGAAGAGAAGTAGGGGTAGGGATTAGCGAATAGAGAAAGAGGCCGTATCCGCCTTAGGTGGACGCGGCCTCTTTCTCTATTCGCACTTCCCTAACCGCTATTCACTATTCGCTATTTGCTGCTGTTCTAGTCCATGTAATCCCTCAGCATTTTGCTGCGGGAGGGGTGGCGAAGCTTGCGTATGGCTTTGGCTTCAATTTGGCGCACGCGTTCTCTGGTAACGCGGAAAATCTTGCCCACTTCCTCAAGGGTGCGCGGGTAGCCTGACTCAATGCCGAAGCGGAGCTTTATTATCCTGGCCTCACGTTCACTAAGGGTGTCAAGTATTTTTGTCACCTCGCGTCTGCGTAAAAGCTCTATGGCGGAATAAGAGGGGGGTAATCCGGCCTTATCCTCAATGAAGTCCTCAAGGTGGGAATCCTCGTCTTCGCCGATGGGTGTGGAAAGCGAGATGGGATCCTGCATTATCTTCATGGCGTTTTTCACCTTGTCCATGGAGATGTGCATGTGTTTTGAATATTCTTCAATTTGCGGGTCGCGGCCGTACTCCTGGCGGTACTTTCTGGTGACCTTCGTCAATTTTGAAACCAGTTCTTTCATGTGCACGGGAATGCGTATGGTTCGCGCCTGGTCGGCGATGGATCTGTTAATAGACTGGCGTATCCACCAGGTGGCGTAGGTTGAAAACTTAAATCCGCGCGTGTACTCAAATTTTTCCACGGCCTTCATCAGCCCCAGGCCGCCTTCCTGTATAAGATCTGAAAGCTCCAGGTTTGAATTCACGTGCTTTTTGGCGATTGAAACCACCAGACGTAAATTGGCCTTTATAAGTTTGAGTTTGTCCTGAAGAATCTGATCCTCAAGAAAGGTTATTTTTTCGTTCAATGCCATGAACTCGTCCGGTTGTATGGGGAGCGTTTTTGCGAGATGGCGCTCACGTTCACGTACAGCTTCCACGTTTGTGAGCGCGGCTTCAACTTCGGTCGTGTTATAGCCCCACTTGGATTTAAAAGCCGTTGTCCTCATGCGGCCGCGGGCCACCAGCTCATAATCCGCTTTTAGTTTTATAAGGTCGCCGTAATGCTTCTCGTATTTTCCCAGCTCCTGCCGGTATTCCTTTATTTTATGGGCCAGATTTTTTATTTTATTAGTCAGGCGCTTTATCTTTTCTTTATTAAGATTCAGGTTTATAATATTGTTCACTATCTGCATGCGCTTTGAGTCAAGAACCGCGCCCAGCTTCTTTTTCTCCTCGTTTAAAATTCCCGGCTTTGCCATGCGGACGCTGAGTTTTCCCATTTCGCGCTCTATACGGGTTATCAGGCGGGCCACATTTTTCATCTTTTGCTTCATGGCCGAAAGTTCCTGCGTTGATTTGCGCCCGCGCGGCATAAGCTCTTTGGTGGTCATTTCATCCTGCTCAATTAAAGTTTCCCAGTTGCATATTTCCCTGAGCGTTATTGGGGACTCAAGCACCAGCATGTGCAGTTTCCGCTCGCGTTCCCTGATATTGCGCGCCAGCGTTACTTCTTCGTCGCGGGTGAGCAGGGGGACTTTGCCCATTTCGGAGAGATACATCCGTATGGAATTTGACACATCAGGCGTAGCGCCCCATTCTTCCGTGTACGCCTCGCGCTCTGACGCTACCATTTTAAATTTTTTACGGTCGACCACTTCAATACCCAGGTCTTCCAGCGTGCCCATAAGGGTGTCTATTTCTTCGCTCGACATGGAGGCGTTGGTAAGCGAGCGGTTCATTTCTTCAAGCGTGACATAACCGTGTTCTTTTCCCAATTCCACCAGGTCTCTTAAAGCTTTTCTGGGTTGTGCCATATTTTTCTCCTTACTCTGCGTTGACGGAGGTCTAAAGCTCGCCCGCCTTGCCTCTTAGCTCAGTCAGATGTTTTAACTCTTCCCGCTGTGAGGCGGTAAGCGTTGAGTAATTTTTACTCAGCTCTTTCCGTCGCCTTGCATGTGATTTTTTTTTAAGCATCTTAACTGTTTGCGCGGCATTTTTGGCCGGGTCAAGGTCGCTTGGTATGTCGGTGACGGCAAGCTCCATTATCAGCGCCCGTTCTTCAGGGAGTTTGCCTATAAGGGCGGCTGGGGCCCGTGTCCGCTCTTCCGGGTTAAGGTCTTTTATTTCAGAAAACATCTTTCTGGCCAGCGGGTGTGAGAGATCCTGCTCTTCAAGTTCTTGAGCGCAGGCCAGCAGTTCCGGGTCTTTAAGCAAGAGCTGGATAAATCCCATTTCCAGCGCCGGCATAGTTTGAGGGTTGGATGTTTCATACGGTTTTCTTTCTTCACCCGGGGTTTTAAGCTGGTGTAAAACCGAAGTCTCAGATACCTCAAAGCGGGCGGCGATGTTTTTTACCCATAAGCTTTTAAGTATTTCATCGCCCTGTTTTGAAACCGTTTTAAGAAGTTCATCTATGGCTTTGGCTTTGTCCTGCGACGAAACTGCCGTCCTGTTCGTAAAAAACAGATTCATCCGGAAATCCAGCGGATCGGCCGCGTCAGCAAGCTTTTGGGCGAAGGCCTCCGGCCCGTTTTCATTCAGATATTCGTCAGGGTCAAGCTCGGAGCCCAGTTCGGCTATGCGGCAGTACATGCCGGCTTCCATGAAAATTTCCGCCGCCCGCACCGAAGCCTTTATGCCGGCGATATCGGGGTCGAACATTATTATGGTGTCTTTGGCGTAGCGCTTAATAAAAGAGGCGTGTTCCGTGCTTAGCGCTGTGCCAAGCGGCGCCACGGCGAAGTCAATCCCATGTTGGTGGGCGCTTATAACATCCATATATCCCTCAAGCAGCAGCAGACGTCCTGTTTTGCGTATGCCCGCAAGCGCCCGGTCAAGGCCGTAGAGAGTTTTACGTTTTGAAAAAACCGGGGTTTCAGGGGAATTTAAATATTTGGGTTCTCCCGAATCAAGTATCCTGCCGCCAAAAGCCGTTACCGTGCCTGTCTGCGTTCTTATCGGAAACATTATTCGTCCGCGAAAATAATCATAGGGGCTTCCATCCGAGTCACGCAGGCCCGAAAGTCCGGCTTTTACAAGCAGATCCTTAGAAAAACCTTTCGCCAGCAGTTCCCGCGTAAGTACGTTGTCGCTTGGGGGCGCGTATCCAAGGCCGAAGGCTTCAACGGTGGCCTTGTTTACCTTCCTGGCGCCAATGTAAAGCCGGGCGGATTCGCCGCCGGACGAAAAAAGAAACTTTTTGTAAAATTCGGCTGCCGCCGCGAGAGCCTTCTTTATTTCAAGGTTCTCCCTGTCCGCGGGGCTCAAGCCTGTAAAATGCCTGTCTTCCCAGGCAAGTCCCGCTTTCAGGGCCAGTTTCTTAGCCGCTTCCGGAAAAGTCAGGCCCTCAATTTTCATCACAAATGTAAATATATCTCCGCCTTCATTGCAGCCGAAACAGTAGAAAATCTGTTTATCGGGGCTGACCGTGAAGGAGGGGGTTTTTTCATTGTGAAAAGGGCAGGGAGCCTTGTAATTCCTGCCGGCTTTCCTGAGTTCCGGAACATAGTCTTTTACCACATCTACTATGTCCAGTTTTTCCCTTATTAAATCAATGGCGGGGTTTGAAGACATTGTAAGTAGACAGGCTGAAGGGGGCGCCGCCAAATAACTGGCGGGGCCGCCTTCTGGCGGAAAGACTGTTAGTCGTATCTCTTACTAACAGCCTTCAGCCTAGATAACCTGATTTAGTAGGACCGTCTGCCCTTGCGAATCTTGCGTCTTAACTCTTCCGATTTTAGTTTTCGCTTGACGCTTGGCGGGAGGTAGTGTTCCCTGCGTTTTATGTCTTTAAGCACTCCGCTGCGTTCACACTCATGCTTGAAGCGCCTGAGAGCTTCTTCTATGTTTTCCTCGTCTCTTAGCTTGATAAATACCACAAATATCACCACCCTTTGTCGCACCCCGCGCCGCACTGCATAGCGCGCGGGGCGGATTAGCCGCCGGCCTTAACAGGTGACGACCGGTGCTCTACGAGGGGAGCTATGCTCCCCTTCGTCGTTCGCTCTGCCGCCTTTGGCGGCCCGCTCACTAAACCCCTTCTATATGGTCCCCGTGCTCACTAACGAAGGTAATCGCACGGGCTTATTACAGTGGTCAGTGACCAGTGTTCAGTTCACTGCTGACCACTCGCCACTTTCGTATCATCCCGGGGGCCACATCAGCCTTCGGCCGCCCATAAGATGGTAATGGATATGGTCAACTGACTGGCCGGCTTTACGGCCATTGTTGAGCACCAGTCTGAATGCTTCGGCTATGCCAAGTTCACTCGCTATTTCCCTGGCGGCGTATTGCAGTTTGCCCAGCAGTTCAATGTCCTGCCTGCAAGCCCCGGAAAGGCTGGGGATATGCTTTTTAGGGACTATAAGCACATGCGTAGGGGCCTGCGGGTTCAGGTCGTAGAACGCTACCAGGTCATCATCCTCGCGGATGACCCTGGCTTGTGTTTCTTTAGCCGCTATCTTGCAAAAAATACAATCCGCCATTGATTACCTACATTCTATTAACTTTTGGGGCCGGCAGGCAAATAGTACAAAAAAGGCACAAAGGGATAAAGGCACAAAGTGAAGGAGCTCTTTATAATAACTTTGCCACTTTGTGCCTTACCGGACTCTTTCAAAATTCAGACAACGGCAGCATGCGCTCGCCGAATTTGCCGGGGTTGTACAAACAGGTGTTTAAGGATTTTTTATTTTTATATATTCTTATGGGAGTAACATCCGCTTTTTTTGCCTGTATTACGCCTTCATCCGACGGCGTGAAGTAAAATATGAAACGGCTTTGTTCAAGCAGTTCGTATTTTTTGTTTTCATCCGCGATGAAATGAAAGTAGTCGGCCAGTACCCGCCAGGAGTTCTGAAGGCTCTCGGAACCTGCCGCGTCCCGGGTGCAGAAAATCTCCACCTTAAAGCCGAAAATTTTAAAAAACCAGGCTGTCAGCCATGGTATGGGTTTGATATGCTCAAGTTTATATGCCCTGTTTATTGCGTTCCAATAATCGGCGTCTGCCTTGCCGGATTTTGTGACGACCGGGGCCGCCGAGGCCGCTTTAAACGCAGGGGTTGAAAAAACCAGGCCATCGTCGTATTCAAAGCCGACCTTAAAGCTGATAAGCGTTATAACGCTGAAAAGCACACCCCATGCGCCGGCGATCATGGCGAAAGAGCGCAGGCGTGAGAACCATTTCGAAAAAAAAGCCCTTATAGCTGCGAACATGTTATTCAGTCCTTTTGTACCACACAGGTAGACAGGATTCAGTAGTCAGAATTCAGAATAGTGGAATCTTTCCCACGGCTGTGCCGTAGCAGGCGCTATGCGCATCAGACGGCCTCGTTGCAGGCGTTCTCTAGCCTATGGCTGTGCCGTATCAGGGGCTATGCCCGTCAGACGGCCTTTCTGACTTCTGTCTTCTGACTTCTGATTTCTCGCCTGTGGTGTTACGCAACGAGAAACACCAACCGATTATGTCTCTTAAAAGCCTTTTAGAATTAGCGAATTCCATTGCGTTCGGCAAAATAGGGTAGTCCTTGTTGTTTACTATGGAGTCCGGCACCGCCAGGTGGTAAACCCTGCCTGGGACAAGCGGTCCGGAGCCGGTTTCAATGTTTTTTATTCCGCCTTCGCCTGCCGGTATTTTAAGTCCGGAAACGCTGATGTCCGAAAGAGTCTTGTCTGCCAGCGCGCCCGCAAGTTCGGAGCCGCGTATCTTGACAAAAACCACGCTGGTGTCGTACGGCATCACCTTATAAGTGTCTCCCATAGTAACAGTTCCGCTGGAAAGCCCCGCAGCCAGCTCTGAGTTTACAAGCAATGCGGCGTTTGAGCGGGCCCAGCGTTTCATGCAGCCTGCGGTAAAGTCGCCGATGGGGGATATGCCGTCTTTACGCAATTTAAGGTCTTCGGCCAGGAAACCTATGCGCCGCCCCATATAGTTTTCAAGCCGGCGCAAATGCCGGTTAACAATCTTAAGCACTCCGGCATCCTCTCCGTATCTGGCCTTGTCCAGGAGTATCATGCTCCAGTCTATGCAGGCAAGCGCGTCCGTTGCTGGGTCAATCGCCAGGATTATACGCGCGGCGCTTGCGCCGCGGCCTGAAGGGGCTACCCACGATCTGCCCGCCTTAAATGGCTTTTTTAAAGACGGTTCATCGGTAATTACAAGGTCGGTCTTAGGGAGTTTTTCAAGGAATTTGCGGTAGAATTCCGGTTTTACGGTGGTTTTCGGATTAATATTTAAAAGCATTACGGTAATTTTTGCGCCGCCCTCTTTTAAAAGCCTCAACGCTTTTTCTATTTCGTAGCTTTCTTTTTCCAGACGGTAGTTTAACAGGTATTTCGGCTGGTTCACCTTTTGCGGGTCGGAAACATTAATAGCAAAAACGCCTATTTTACGACCGCCCGCTTGAAGCAGGGCGTAGCTGTGCAGGAATTCCGGTTTTTTGCTGTTTTTCAGATAAAGATTGGAAGCCAGAAGAGGAAAGACAGCGGTTTTTGAAAGCTTTTCAAGTTCTCTGAGGTTAAGGGTCAAATCGCGGTAGCCGAGAGCCGAGGCCGAATAGGGCACGGCGGCCATGCACTCAATTATGGCCTGCGAGCCCATGATCCGCCCTTCAGGCGTGTCTGAAAGCCAGTTGCCCAGATCTAACGCCAGCTTCGGTCTTTTCTCAAGTTTGAAAATATTTTTAAAAACCGCAAGGCCGCCCGCCCCTGCGTCTTTAAGGGCCGGATCCGGCGCGGAGCTTATGCGTCCTTCCAGCCTCGCAGTGACAAAAATAACAGTCTCGTCTTTTTTGGAACAAGAGCAGAGAATAAAAAAAAGGCTCAGGAGCGGCAGGACTTTTATGGAGGTGTCTTTCAATATCATATCAGAATCTGGTTATCCTGCCGCCGGGGGGGGCGGTGGTTATCGGGTTTTCCTTTAAATCCGTTATCAGCGCGTCCCGCACGGTGCGCAGGGTATCCTGCAAGTTTCCGGCTTTTGTAAACATCCGGCCCCCCGTGCCTCCGGTTGTCATGTAATTGCTGGTTACCACGCTGAATTTATCTTTCGGTTCTATTTTCTTTCCGCCTTTTTCAAGGCGTATTTCCAATATTTTGTCATCGGGGCTCTCGTGAAATTTAACCGATAGGCCTGAAACCTGCAGGTTGCTCCTGTCGTGATGCAGATTGTCCCTGACCAGCTCTAAAAGCTGGCTGCCGGTCATGGTAAGTGTCACCAGAGTGTTTTCAAAAGGCATTATCTGGTAAACATCGCGCATTTTTATTCTCCCCTTGTTAAACCCCGCCCGGATGCCGGCGGTGTTCTGGAAAGCCAGGTCGGTGCCTGCCTGCCTGCGCATGGCGTCGGTCATCCAGCTGCCTATGGATGAATCAAGCCCTTCCGGTGAAAATGAAAGGTCCACGGCGGTTTCGCTTACAACCTTGTCCATTTCCTCGTCAACGCCAACGCTTAAAGCGCTGATGGTTTTAAGCACCTCGGAGTCCTGCCCCGTTTTATCGGTCCAAAGTGGAAGAAGCTCAGCCCTTGCGCTTTTAAATTCGCCGGTGGCGTCGTCAAAGTCAAGGTCTACCTTTGTAACATGCGTCAGTTCCTGGAAACTTTCGGCTATCAAAGTGGAACTGGGCTTGTCAAAATAACCTTTCAAAAGGCCGGTGTGGTTGTGCCCGCCTATTACTACCGCGGCGGTTTTTGCCGCTCTTGCTATCTGGACCGTTCCATGCCGATAATCGGTTTCTTCAACCGTAAGCGTTATGGTTGAAAGATCGACTTTTTTGCCGATAAAATTTCCGTTTATGCCAATGTGCGTGA
This sequence comes from Elusimicrobia bacterium GWA2_51_34, assembly GCA_001799565.1. Classification (GTDB taxonomy): domain Bacteria; phylum Elusimicrobiota; class Elusimicrobia; order Elusimicrobiales; family UBA9959; genus UBA9634. The sequence continues at coordinate 32,103 of MGTS01000017.1, forward strand.
GCACTACCACCGCGTCCGGCTTCCTGGTTCGTATTTCTTCCATCCACTTGGCGGTTTCTTCCCGCTCGCTGGCGAACGTCAGGTGCGCCACATTGACAGGCAGGGTGGAGTGAGAGGTGTGTTCTCCGGTTATTCCCAGCACCGCTATGCGTTTGCCCGCTCTTTCAATTATAACATAGGGTTTCAAATAGCCGACGTGTTTGCCGGTGGCCTTGACATAAACATTTGCGCCAAGTATGGGGAAAGCGGCGCTTGAAACCAGCGTTTTAAAATTAGCTTCATTATAGTCGTAATCATGGTTGCCGGCCAGCCCCGCAGAGTAGCCCAGTTGGTTCATAAGGACTATGCTTGACATCCCCTTTGTGAAGTTCCCTTCCGGTGTGCCTTGGAACATATCTCCTGAGTCAAGCAAAATGTAGGGATTTTTTTCGGTTTTTAAAAGTGAAGATAGAGCTGCGAAACCGCCGATGGCCCGTGTTGAGTTTTCTTTGTCCCATTTAGCGGGTCTGGCCGAATACCAGCCGTGCACATCGCTTGTGTGATAAATGGAAATTGTTTTCGCGGTCAGAACGCCGGCTGAAACTAGAAAACAGAGCGCTGTCAGAATTGTTTTTTTCATTTTCACCCTTTGATTATTCAGATATTGCTTCTGCGTTAAATTGCCAAAATCCGTGTGACCTGGCGTCAGTCGCGGACAGTCCGCCTAAGGCGGAACAGGCCAGTGTCACCGCGAACGGCTTTGCGAGCAGACACCATGTTTTCCAAAAGCTTTTCGCTTTCATCCAGCCACTTGTCAAAATCGCTAAACAGAGTTGTAAGTTTAAGATTGCCTAAAAAATTTTCCGACTGTGATAAATGCCCTGCCCGGAAAAGCCTGAGCTGCTTTCTGCCGGCCGCAATAAGTCCGCTCGCCCTGGCGGCTTCTTCACCCGATTTTGAAGAACAACCTGTTATGGCCTTAACAAGCGTGTCCAAAAGCGAAATATATATGCCAAAAAACCAGACTGTTTCGTGGGTCGCCGCCAGCTTATAATCACTGATTTCCAAAAAACTTTTTTCAACCAGGCGCATAATCCGCTCTATGCCGCGTATAAGCTGCATATCTTTTGAATGAGGATACTTGTTCGCGGTTTTTTTTAGTATGTCGCGCAGTCGTGTTTTTGCCCTGTCAATCCTCTGGAGGTGCCGTCCTAAAGGCCTCTGGCCCACAAAACGGCCAATCCTGTGGGAGTCGTGCGTTCCCAGCGCCAGACAGTAAACAAATTCACGCAATATTTTAAGCGCGGCGGCCGCCTTATAAAGCCCCGGTTTATTTAATCGCAATAACAGAGCGTGTATCATTAATCAGAATCCAGAACTCAATAATTAAAATGATACAAAAAAACGCGGGGAGGATAAACTTCCTCCCCGCGTTTTGTAAAGACTCCCCGCGTTTTATCTCTTGGAGAACTGGAATCTCTTTCTGGCCTTGGGCTGGCCGAATTTCTTTCTTTCCACCATGCGCGAATCCCTGGTAAGGAACCCCGCTTTTTTCATTGAAGAGCGGAAGGTGGGGCCAAGACTCGCGATAGCGCGTGAAATAGCGTGACGTATAGCGCCTGCCTGGCTGGAAACGCCGCCGCCGGATACTTTAGCCGAGCAGTCGAATTTCTGGTCCGTAGTAAGGGTAAAAGGAGAATTTATCACGGCCTCAAAGCGCGGGGTATTGCCGAAATAATCCTTCAGTTCTTTTGAGTTTACTGTTATTTTGCCAGTGCCGCCCTGCGTAAGCCTTATCTGCGCGACGGAAGTTTTTCTTCTGCCGGTGGCCAGTATCAAATTCTTATTTTCCATAATATATCCTTTTGGTGCTATGGCAGCCGTTCCGATTTATGGCGTTTTTAACGCCGGGTTCGGAAACTGGGTTTGTTCACCGGTGAAAACATTAAGCCGTTTCATGCGCCGGTCCCTGAGTCTGTTATCGTCAAGCATGCGCCGTACGGCCAGATCCAGCACCTTGGTAGGATCGTTTTCCAGCTGCCGTTTGTAGGGTATAACTTTGGCGCCGCCGGCGTAACCGGAATGCCTGAAGTAAAACTTGTCTTCCAGTTTGTTGCCTGTTATCTTGATTTTGGCGGCGTTAGTGACCACCACGAAATCGCCGCAGTCTATGTTCGGGGTGTAGGTGCGTTTGTGTTTGCCGATCAGAAGGATGGCGATTTTGCTCGCAAGTCTGCCAAGTATCTGGCCGTTGGCGTCAAAAAAATGCCACTTTCTGGTTTTTTCAACATCATTTACATCGGGTAAAGTCGTTTTCTGTATCATAGGTACTATTATGATAACAAATTTTCCGCCTTGTGTAAAATCATTTTCAAATACGCCTGCTGTTTTTTTATCCGGCGGTGCGATAAAAATCAAGCTTTATTATTGCCTGCCCGTTTACGGTCCCGGCAGCTCTCCTTGGTTTAACCCGTGCTGACAACCCTCCGGCGCGGGGAAAATTGGCAGGGAATTTTATAAAAATGCCCGCTTTTTGTATTATAGCGGTAACTTGCTTTTTGAGATGCAGGAATATTTCGCTTTCTTGGCCGGTAACGCTGCACAATGTGATACCAAATGATTAAAACTGACAGGCGCACATTTTTTGCCATGCTGGCGATTTCTTTTTCCGGCATGTTTCTTATTGGCGGTTATGAATTTATAAGAGTGGCCGGCGATTCTCTTTTTATCACAAATTATGGCGCTGCCCAAAGACCTTATGTTATGACAGCGTCGCCTCTGGTGACCATGCTGTGTATTTATATTTTTGGCAGTCTGCTGACACGTTTTGGAAGTCTATGGGCGCTTATTTACACCTTCATAATATCCATCTGCATCTTTGTATTATCGTTTGTCGGCATCTTTTCCGGAATAAAACTCAGCATACTTATCTTCTATTTTTTCGCACAGTCCTATATAGTGGTGCTTTTTGAACAATTCTGGTCGTTTATTGACAGCGTTCTTAAAAAGGAGGAAGCCCAAAGTTATAACGGTCCTATAGTGGGAGTGATCTCATTCGGGCCGATATTGGCGGGATGGCTGATAAAAAAAACAGCCGTGTCTCTTGGCACCAACATGGTTATTTTGATGGGCGCCGTTTCTCTGGTTCCGTCCATGCTTTTGGGGATTGTTGCGTATAAAATGGCCGGTGAGCCCAAACCTTTCAAGACTGCGCATGACGGCAAAGCACCCTTGCATCTGTCTCTGTTCAAGGAACAGCCTGAGCTTTTATTCCTTGCGGCTGTCATAGCGCTTTCGCAGGGGCTTTCTACTGTCGTACAGTTGAATTTTATGCTTGCTCTCGAAAGGGCCATTCCTTTTGAAGATGTCAGGACGGCTTTTTTGGGAAAATTCTGGATGAATACCGCTATCATATCCTGCATCCTGCAGTTTTTTGTCGCTCCTTACCTTTTAAAACGTTTTTCGCTGCGTTTAATTATGCTGTTAATTCCTTGTATCCATCTGCTTATCGGGCTGGCGATGTTCGGATCCGGCAGTATTATGACCGCGGTTCTGGCCTACGGCGGATTTAAAATTTTGGATTATTCTGTATTCAGGGCCGGAAAGGAGATTGTCTATATTCCCTTTAGTTTCGACGTCCGTTACAGAGCTAAACAAGTGATAGATTCGTTTGTGTATCGTTTTTCCAAAGGAGTGGCATCCGGATTTATTTCGCTGGTTTCCATAATAACGGGTTCGTTCCCTCAGGCCGGGTATGTGATAATGGACCTGGTTATGGCGACAGGCTGGTTTGCGGCGGTTTTTCCGCTTACCCGCAATTCTGAAAATAGCGAACAAACAAAATCACGGTGATTGAAGCAGCCAATTATCGCAATTCCGCCAGCCCAGAAAATAGCCGCCCAGTACTTGCAGTTTACTCTACTGTTCTCCCATCCAGATCTTTCCATTCTCGCACAGGCGGCGCTTGTTTACTGCGCCTGTTCCAAAAAATGCCGTTGAGGTTCTGCTGTCGGAAATTTCTGTTTGCCCGGACCGGTACGCTTCTATGGAACTTACAAGACTTTTGTTCAGGTTGTTCATGCAGGGGGAGCCCCCCGCGTAACAGATCAGGTAGCGCGCGCGCGCGCCGTCATTTATGCGCCTGGCATTCAGCGGGTCGGCAAGAAGAACATCTTCAGGGCAGTTCGTGGCGCGCAGCAGCCAAAGGTATTCCGGTTCCGATATTTCGCCATAGCCCCGTCCGCGCGCGGCTTCAATTTCTTTATCCGCTTTCAAGGAGTCCGGGCTTAAGGGGATGGGTTCGTAGGTCAACAGCCAGGATTTCTGTCCGCTTTGGGCCAGGCGCAGAGCCGCGGCGCCCTCGGCCGTCAGTTTGCCCGCTTTGTCAAAAAGAGGGTTGCCTGAATTATCACGGAGTGCGAAGACATCTCCGAGCGTAATGGACTTGCCTTCAAAAAAAGCCACCGCTTCCCGTGATAAATAGGAAAGGTAAAGCCTGTAGCCCGCGCCCGTCAGTAAGAGTTTCGGGCCGTTTACATCCGGTCTTTCAAGAATCAGTCCGTTTAGAGAGTGGTGTTGTCTTTTAAGGTAATCCACGGCGCCGTTCCTTTCGGCGGCCGTAATGTCCCTGAATAATTTAAGGTCTTCAGGGCCGGCGGAGAATTTTTTAGGGTCAACCGCCTGCCGTTCTTTTAATTCGGCAAACGCCTGCTCAGGGAGGATAAGTTCCGCCTCTATTACAGATAGGCGCGTGCGCGCCTCCGCGTTGGATGGATCGGCCGAAAGTATTTTTTTGTAAATGCCTGAGGCCGACTTTAAATCCCCGCGTATTTCAAAGATCTTTGCAAGTCCGCGCATGGCGTTCAAATCTCCGGGGCTTGTTTCAAGGGCCGCTTTGTAGGCTTTTTCCGCGTCGGAGCCGCGTCCGAGTTTTGTTAAGGTTTCAGCCGTTTTTACCCGGCAAAAAGCCGCCATCGGCTGTTTCTTGTAAAGTTCCGCCGCCCGGTTGTATTGCGCAACAGCGTCCTCATAGCGGCCAAGGCGGACCAGCAGAGCGGCGTGGTCCTTACGCAGTTCAGGGTCAGAGGGGCGGTGTTTTAAACATTCGGCGCTTGATCGTTCGGCTGTTTCAAAGCTTCCTGAAGCAAGTTCCAAGCGGAAGTCCCGCACGCATTTTTCCGGGTCCGCGTACGAGGCTTTCGCGACGGAACCTTCAGCAACACCGGCCTGCCCCGCACTTTTTCCGAAAGGGCCAAAGTGCGGGGCAGGGGTCCTGGTTGTGCGCAGTTTTTTTTGTGATGAAAGTTTTTTTATTCTGGCGTTTATAATTGCGGCGTCAAGCCTGAAGTCCGCGGTTTGTTTTTTTTTAAGCAGGGACATGGCCTTAAGGTAGTCCGCCAGAGCCGTTTGGGTTTCCCCGAACTTTTCCCTGACCCCGGCGCGGTTAAGATAGGCCTTATAGCTGTGTGAAGACAACTCTACGCCTTGTGACAATATCTCCTCCGCTTTAGCCTCGTTTCCAGCCTGCGCCCAGGTAAGGCCAAGCTCGCGGTAAACGGCATAAGGCGTTGCGTCAAGTTCAAGAGCTTTTCGGCAGTTGGCGAGCGCCTCTTTTATTTTTCCGCCGATTCTCTGCAGTTTGCAGAGGCCCAGGTAATAACCGTAGTAGGTTTTTTCCTTTTCCAGCGCGACAGCGGTAATTGTTTTAAAGGCCGAGATCTGTTCAGTGACACTGTCCGCCTTAGGCGGACGCGGGCCTATGGCGCTGTCCGCGACTGTGACCCCACCACCTGCTTGCCCGACTTTAGCGGGTCCTATCGGTCCCGAAGCGGGTGGTGGGGTGACACTGTCCGCCTTAGGCGGACGCGGGCCTATGGCGCTGTCCGCGACTGTGACACTGGCCTGTCGCGGGCCTATGGCGCTGTCCGCGACTGAGGAGTATTCGGGTAAAAGTTCAAGCGTTTGAAGGTAGAGGCTTTTATCAGCGGGAGTTTCTTTAAGCGCCTCAATGGCCGTGGTAAGCGCTCCCGCCGGCGGAACGGCGGCTCCAAGCTCTTTTGCCTGCGCGGGGCCGGCTGGTTTTTGGCCCGCCGCCGCAAGCAGCAGGGCGATAGCTCCGCCTAAAAAAAATCTTCCGGTCATGAACATAATTAATTTAAGGGTAGAGGGTAGAGTTGTAAGGAACTCCTAAACCTTATACCCACTACCCTTTCTTCATCCTTGGAAGCGTGACTCCGCGCTGCGACTGGTATTTTCCTTTTCTGTCTTTGTAAGATATCTCGCAAATATCGTCGCTCTCAAGAAAAATAAGCTGCGCTATTCCTTCGTCGGAGTAAATTTTAGCCGGCAAAGGGGTGGTGTTTGAAATTTCAAGTGTCAGGTGGCCTTCCCATTCCGGTTCCAGCGGTGTGATGTTTACCACTATTCCGCAGCGGGCATAAGTGCTTTTGCCTATGCAAAGGCCGAGAACTCCGCGCGGTATTTTAAAATATTCCACAGAGCGCGACAGCGCGAAAGAGCGGGCTGGCACAATGCAGTACGGCGCCTTGACATCCACGAAAGATTTGGAATTGAATTCTTTCGGGTCCACCAGGCAGTTATACACATCGGTAAAAACCTTATACTCATTTGCCACGCGGATGTCGTAGCCGTAAGACGAAAGACCGTAGGAAATACGGCCTTTCGCCACTAGTTTTTCCACAAAAGGGGATATCATTTTGTTTTTTAGGCAATTTTTGCGTATCCATGAATCAGATTTGAGCATGATTTCTCCAGGCCGCGTAAAGCGCCTTTATTTTTTCAAATTTATTCAAACGTATTTTTCCGCGCTTGATCCTGAAACCGGAGGTCTTTATTTTTTCAAGCAGGGTTTCATAAATGGCCGCCATTACCAGCGCGCTGAACAGCTTTTTTTTGCCGGCCGGATTTATAAGGGCGCGCGCCCTGGCATAATAAGCCCCGGCCCTGCCGGCTTCAAAGTCCATCAATTCCAGAAAATTGGGGGAGTAATTAAAATCCAGCAGGTCTTCGGGGCGGCAGCCGAATCTTTGCAGGTCCGAAGCTGGAAGGTAGAAGCGTCCGATGAGCGCGTCTTCCCGGGCATCCCGTATTATATTTGTCAGTTGTACGGCGCAGCCGAGGTTTCTGGCGTATTCTCCGGCGGATTCGTCTTTATAGCCGAATATAGCAAGGCAGGCCAGTCCCACGGCCGAGGCCACCTTATACATATAGTCCTCCAGTTCGGACACTGTGGCATAGGCGGTTTTATCAAGGTCCTGGCTTACGCCTTCCAGCACCAGCAGAAAATATTCTTTTTTAAGGGGAAAAATTGAAATCGCTTCTTTAAGTCCCTGTATTTTATCGGCCTCTCTTCCTGAAAAAAGCGACTCTATTTCCATTTTCCAGGAGGCAAGCCCCGCAAGTTTGCTTTCTTTGTCAAGCGCCGGGTCGTCGGCAATATCGTCAACGGATCTGGCGTAAGCGTAAAAAGCGCAAAGAGCCCGGCGCTGGGGCCTGTTTAGAAATAAAAAAGCGGGTCCGAAACTGCTTTGTTCAGGACCCGCGGTGTAAATCTTTTTTAAGCCGCCATCGTGCATTTAATTTAATTTTTCCAGATATTCCGTAAACTTCAGCCAGCCTGACGCATTCTCAAAGGCCAGCCGGGAATAGGTGTGATGGTATCCTATCAGGTTGCCGGGAAGGCCCGGGATATTTATGGCGATGCCGTGGGTGTTAGAATAATCTTTGCCGGTGCGGTCTTTTCCAAGGAAAACATTTTTAAGGGTAAGTTCGCCCGCGATGAATTTCATCAAGTCCTTGCCGGCTGACAGCAACTCCGCGTTTTTGGGGCCGTCGGTATTCAGGTTTTTTCCCGTCAATTCAATAAAATTATAAAGGTCGCCGTAAAAAGAAATACTCTTGTCCGGGTCGGTGGTCTCGTCTCCCACTTCAAAGCGGAGCACCTGCTCTTTGGCTTTTTTAAGGGCTGAATCTGCGCCGCCCGCCATGGCGAGGTTCGCCCAGGCTCCCGCTTTCAGGGCGAAAGCCGGAAGCTTTGCCGTTCTTATGGCCGAAAGCTGGACTCCGTATTTGGTTTTTTCAAGCATTTCCTGATATTCCGGGCGGGAGTACATTTCCTTGAAAGTGTCAACGGCGTAAACGCCCGCTGTTTCGGCTGAAGATTGCGGATTAGCCGCTATCAGGCCGAAAAAATCCTCAAAGTTAAGGCTTGGGAGCTGAATTACCTCTTCTGAGCCTACGATTATCTCCGCTGCATTCCTGAGTTCGTATGCCACTTCCGCCATCTGCATGAAGCAGGCCATTGAGACATACAGGTTAACGCGTCCGGCTTCATTGAAAATTTTGCCCATTTCAGTGGTCTTTATATAATTCCCGGTGACGAAGTCGTGTGAGATCGATTTATTCCTGTTCACCAGATTCTCTCCCGGCTTTAGCGGGTCTATCCAGCCCCAGCCGTGGTCCCAGATGATGAACATGTATTTTTTCGCGGGATAGGCCGTTCTGGCCCATTTGAGGAAAGAGGCGGCCTCTTTCCAGTCTCCCATGTCCGCGCTGCCCAAATCCACCAGAAGCTGTGACGCGATGCGGTTCTTGTCCTGATCTTTTGTGACGTAGTACCTGCGCACGCCGTCCCAGTCTCCGTCGGTCGCGGTGTCGTTGTCAAGGCCTTTTGAACGGCCTATCTCCGCCACGATATTTACTTTTTCGTTTGAACCCACGGTCTCAAAACGGTTGAGGTCCGACAGCGCGAAGGGTTCTATGTTGCTCTTGCCGTTCATGAAGACCATTATGGTCCAGTCTTTGGGGGTTTCGGTTTTTATCGTGCCTGATGCAGGAAGGGTTATAACGGGAACCTCCGCCGCGTTTATGGCGTTAAGTTTAAAATCGGGCAGACCCGCGGCCAGAAGGGGTCGGCTAAGTCCGGATAAAGCTGTAAGCACCAAAGCGGCGGTTCTAAGCATGGTAGCTCCTTAGGGTCTTACTGCGTAGCGCGTTACGATATTATTGAACGAAAGGTGCCATAAAGTCAAGGGACAAAGGACCTAGATAAGTGGAGAAGGGAGTCGGAGAGTCGTGGCGTATGAGAGGCATAGAGTCAAGGAGCGTTGCATCTTTAAATAGCAGATTCTTCACCAGACTCTAGGACTCCCGACTCTCAGACTTCGAGCGCCTATTGCGCCGTGTATCTCCGCTTTTCATCCGCGAGAGTATCGTAATATTCCGCTAGATTTTCTCCCGACGAAGCCGCCTTATAAATTTTGCCAATCGGGAAAATAAATGTTTTCCAGGGTGTTTGCATGGACCAGAGACCGTCGTTGCCTTCCACATTGTACCAGGAAGCTTTAAAGTCCTTTGCCATAATTTCCGCTAAAAGATGTCCGTAACAGCGCAGCAGTTTCCAGCCGTCGGTGGTGGGCGCAATGCCGGGGTGGAATGTGTTCTTTAAAATTTGTTCCAACTTCATCAGGCCCGTGCGGTCTGTTTCAATATGGCTGGTTTCACCTAGGGAAGAGGTCATTATCAGAACGCATTTATGTTCGGTTTGGGCTTCGATTATTTTTTCCGCATGGCTCATAATCTTAGAGCGCGCAGCCGCTGCGCCCTGAGTCCGTGAGCCGGGAGCGGCGTTGATAGTTTCCTCCAGATAGCACAGGTATTGTATCAGCCAGCCTGGGTCGGGCAGGGCGTCGTGCCAAAGCAGTCGCCACACGCGTTCTATAGGATAGCTTGTAATCTTCGCTGAGGGCCGCTCAAAGATCATAGGCCAGCCCCAAGGGTCAAAGTCCTGGAACTTTATCAGCCGGCCTTTAAACCGTTCCTGCAGAACATAACAGAGAAAAGCGGAGCAATCTCTGACCGTGTCTAGTTTTTCCTGGGGCTTGTTTTTTGCGGCGCCAAAGGTAAGGCGGAGCTTACGCTCAATCTGTGTGAGGCCTTCAGAGTTGAAATAAATTTTCTCCCCGAACTCGTTCTCAAGATCCGAAGCGAATGTGAAGACGCGTGACAGGAAAGAATCCTTCTTTGTTTCTTCCTGTGAGATGGAGGAAGCCATTATCGTATCGGTGAAAGTTTGCAATTGTATGTCCGGCGCGTTGGAATGTCCGCCTGAGCCTGAGGCGGACAAGCCCCGACCTTTTGGCGCCGGACCAGAGGCTTCTTCCTGAGCTTTGTATATATTGTGTTCGGCCGGGCCGTCAGAAGAGCGGGACAAGTTGCCCGCTGGCGCGGTATGGAGGCCGCCTGCCACTACATCTTCGGCAGGCAAGTTGCCCGCCAGTGCTGTGTGGCGGGCGCCTTCCTTTGCGCTGTCTATCTGCCGGAATGTGTTTTTTGAACTTTTAACCATTTTAGGAGCCGCGGGTTCAAGTGAAACTGTAGTTTCTTCCGGCACGCCGCTCCCAGTCGCCGGCCGCTCGCGCACTTGCCCGTCTTTGGCCCCGTCACCCGCTTCAAATAGAGGATTTGAAGAGGGTGATGGGGTGGCGGGTGTTGCCGGTTCCGAAATGGGTGGTGGGGTGACGCTGTCAGTTTTAGGCAGTCGCGGGCCTCTGACACTGGCGTGCCGGTGGCCTCCGGCGTTGTCATCCGGCCTGGCGTTATCCGCGACAACAGGCTCAGGTTTTGCCTTCAAAAGTGAGAGAAAAGCATTTTTAAAAAGCCCTATGACCTTGTCTTTTGGAAATTGATTTATCAGCCGCCCGGCCGAGGCTGGTTCGGTAAAGGCGATCTCAGCGGTTATGGCCGCTGCTTCTTCCAATTTATGCTCTTTAAGAAGGGTCAGGGCAAGGTTCGCCCGTACCTGGATGGAGGGCGAAAAGCGCGCGGACTCACGATAGCAGGCTTCGGCGTGAGCCGTCCGGCCGCAGCGCAGAAAAAAATTCCCCGCGTAAAAAAAGATCCTGGCGCTCATTTTTGAAGGGTTTTCAAGGGCCGCCTCAAAGGCGACTGCCGCCTCATTTAACCCCGTGGGGTTTTCTGTTTCGGAAACAGTGCCCGCTGCCGCCATTGCCAGACCGAAAAGCGCTTCCTGCCTGTCATTGCCTCCATCCGCCATGGTTCTAAACATGCGTTGAGCTTCAATAAATTTCCCCTCTTCCAGTTCAAGCCAGGCGGTTTCAAGATTTTTTTTACGGTCTTGTCCGGCATTCGGGGGGATGGACCCAAGCAACTCCCGGGCGTTACGCTGGTTGCCGGTCCGGCGGTGGATTTCGGCCAGCAGGCATATCGCCCTAGGGCTTTTATCGCCTTTCAGCAAATCGTAGGCCTCCTGGTATAAGTCAAGTTCCGCGAGCGCTGATGCTTTTATGAAATCAGTCTGCGGTCCCGCGGGAGCAAGCGAAGCCAGGTAATGGGCGCTGTGCGTCCGTGCCTGTGCTAAAGCTATTTCAGCGGCCTTCGCGGGGTCAGCCGGGGCTGCAACTTTTCCTGTTTCAGCCGCGTATGGCTCCATAGGCAGTAGATATCCCTGCGGCAAAGTTCCGGAAGTGGGGCCTGCAAGTGTCTCTATTGCTCCTATCAGCAGGGAAAGCTGCTGTCTGTCGAGACGGACCTCCGCCCCGGCGTCCCGCCCTTTTGGTCCTGGACCAGAGTCTTTTTCCGGAGCTTTGGATGTATTGTGTTCAGCAGGGCCGCCAAAAGAGCGGGACAAGTTGCCCCCCACAAGCTTGGGGGGGGCGTTGCCGGAAGCACAGGTGGAAGAATTGAAAGAGAAAAAATCCGCGGTTTGTGAATGGAAGAATAGTTTAAGAAATTCAAGCGGGGCCCTGGCCACGAAAGGCTGTCTGAGCAGGCGGGAGTCGGTAAAGGCCGGCAGCAGGTGCGAGCCCTTGTCTTCATAAAGCGGTATTGTGAATAACCCGATTCCGCCTGAATCTTTTTCCGACAGTGGGGCCGCCAGCTCAAAAAAAGAGAGGAAGTTGTCTATAATGCCGCTAAACGAAGACATTCCGGTTCTGAAAATGTTAAAGTCAGGTAATTGTTCATTTGCCACAGGTTTATTTTATACTTTTAACGTTGCTTGTTGTCAATATGATTCCACAAAAATTAAAAATTGTTATAGCCACCAATAATTTACACAAAGCGGGAGAAATGCTCCGGATATTGGAGGGCGTGCGCCACTACGGAGTTGTCAGACGCCCGCCACACAGCATCGGCGGGCAAATTGTCCGCCAATCTCATAATGGCGGACAATTTGAATTTAAAACTCTTGCGGATTTTCCGGACGCTCCTGAAGTAAAGGAGGACGGTTTGACGCTTGAGGAGAACGCCATAATTAAAGCCCGCTCCGCGGCCGTGTTTACCGGCCTGCCGGCGCTGGCTGACGATACGGGGCTTGAGGTGGACGCGCTTGACGGGGCGCCAGGCGTTTTTTCCGCGCGTTACGCGGGGCCCGCCCGGTCGTACGTTAAAAATAACATAAAATTGCTGGCTGTCCTTGCGGGTCTGCCTGCCGCAAAAAGAAGCGCCCGCTTCAGGTGCGTTGTGGCGCTGGTTTATCCCGGCGGAAAATATATTACGGCGCAAGGTCTGCTTGAGGGCTTTATAACTATACGCGCCAGGGGAAAAGGCGGTTTTGGCTATGACCCCGTTTTTGAAGTGAAGACGCTTGGGAAAACTCTTGCGGAACTTTCTCCAGCGGAAAAAAACTCCATCAGCCACAGGGCGGCGGCTTTGCGCGCCATGTTTAAATTACTCAAGGTTGAAGGCTGCCCGCCCAAATGACCGGCGGGTCCGCCAAAGTCGTAGTGGCGGAAAGGCTGAAGATAGGTAACTACTCAGGTTGCCAGGTTCACGGTTCACCGGTTCAGCGGTTGTGAAAGCAAAGAGTAAGCGTTTTTTCTTCCAACCCTTGAACCGTTGCACCGTGAACCCTTGGACCACAAACCTGAACAATTGCGATGTAATGCTATAATATTCCCGTGAAGATAAGAATTTTTCATAAATTCGTGGCGGTGATGCTCGCCATTTCCGTTGTCCCGCTTTCGCTGCTTGGCTGGCGGCTCATAAATATGGGACAACGCGGAGTGCAGACCGCTATTCTTGAACTACACCTCAACATAGCCGAAAAAATAGCCTACGGCTTTCATTCCCGTATTGCCTCCGCCGACACATCGCTGCGTTTTGTGCTGGACGCCCTTGGTTCCATGGACTGGGAAAACAAGCAGACGCTTCTTGCCTCTTATCTTGAAACCAATCCGGATATGCTGGAAGTGTCGGTGCTCTCTCCCGGCGGGCAGGAAGTTCTCAAAGCTATAAGTCCTTCCGTTAAGGCCGGGGGGGTATTGGCCTCATACGCCGCGGATCCCGGCTTTATGGAGTTGCGCAAAACAGGCAGGCGTGTTATAAATTTCGATCTTGCCGGCGGAATAAAAAAAATGATCCTTTACTACCCGTTCGGGAAGGCGATGGCGCTCAGGGCGGAGCTTGACTTTTCAGGTTTTACAAATCCTCTTGATTCCCATAAACTGGGCAGCGGCGGGTTCCCGGTAATCCTTGACTCCGCGGGCAGAGCTATTGATTATCCGCGCGACCTTGACCCTGAGGAGGTGAAAGATGCCGGCCTTTGGCAGATCTCTAGAACCGCGCTTACTTCTCTTGCGTCCGGCTCGGCCGAATTTGAGGATTCCCGGGGCAGAAAGTTTTTGGGCGCCTACTCGCCGATACCTGAAATAGGCGGAACAGTTATAGTCAGGCAGCCCAAAGAAGTTGCTTTCAGCTACGCGCTTTTCATGAAGAAAGAAGCGTTTTATCTGGTGATCGTTTTTGTGCTGCTCGCGGTGGCCGCGGCCTGGCTGATGTCCCGCAATCTTTCAAAGCCGATTACCGAACTGACCGGAGTAGCCGCCAGCGTCGCCGGCGGAGACTTTTCCAGGACCGTAACTGTTTCCACCGCGGATGAATTGCGCGACCTGGCGGAAACTTTTAATAACATGGTGCGCCGTCTTAAGACCTATTCCGATATGCAGGTTGACCGCATTATCCGGGAGCAAAAAAATACTGAAGCCGTGCTTTTTTCCACGGAAGACGGCATAGTTATGGTGGACCACGAGCGCAAGGTTCAACTGGCCAATCGCCGCGCGCGTTCGGTGCTGGGGCTTAGCGCCGAGGGGCCTCTTGAGGGAAAAGCTCTTTTGGAAATCATAAGCGACGCTAAAATGAAAGCGCTTGTTCTGGAGGTACTGGAGAATAAAAAAGAAGATTTTTTCGCTGAATTTGAAGTGGACCTGCAACATTCAAGGCGGTTCTTTAAATGTTTCTCAAGGCCTATTGTCGCCCCCGGCAAAGCGGTGGAAATGGGTACGCTGGTCGCCTTCTACGATATTACCCTTGACAGGGAGCTGGCAAGGATCAAAGACGAGTTCCTTCATTCCATTACCCACGATTTGCGCAATCCCATGGGCGCTATAAAAGGTTTCGTGGAATTCCTTCTGAAGGAAATACCCGGTCCGATAAACGAGTCCCAGAAGAAAATGCTGACTTCCATAGACAGGGCTTCATTCCGTCTGCTCGGGATGATAAATAATATCCTTGACATCGCCAAAATGGAAGCCGGCAAAATGGAGCTGAAACTGACTTCAGTTAACTTGAACGAAATGGGGCAAAGAGTTATAGAGCTTATGGAGTCCATGGGCCAGAGGAAAAATATAAAATTTGTTCTTGAGGCTGAAAGGACGGTAACGCTGAAGGCTGACTCAGGCCTGATGGAAAGGATGTTTACGAACCTTATAGGCAACGCCATAAAATTTGCTCCTGAAAACGGGGTCATTACGCTGGGGCTGGAGGAAGGGGAGGGGCAGGTGACGGCTTTTGTTCAGGATACAGGCGATGGCGTTCCCCTTGAATACCTTGACAAAATCTTTGAGAAATTTGAACAGGTTACGGGCCAAAAGGCGGGCGGCACCGGCCTTGGGCTTACCATCTGCAAACACATCGCCGCGGCGCACCTGGGGCGCATTTGGGCGGAGTCGGAACCGGGAAAAGGGTCAAAATTTATTTTTACTGTGCCCAAAGATCTTGCCGCCGGTGAAAATGGCCGCGTGTTGGTAAAGTCCGATAAGCGGGTGGCGGGGTGACGGCGGGCATGGGTTGTTTTTTGTTTTGCCTCATCTTTTTCGTCCGCCCGGCGCTATCGCAGCAGCCGACAGCGCCGGGCCGGATGACAACGCCAGAGGCCGAGGTCCGTGTCCGTCCTGGGCGGACAATGTCACAGGAACTGCAGAATATCGTGGTGCGTCCCGGCGACACGCTTTGGAGTATTTCAAATACTTACCTTAAAGATCCAACCAAGTGGAATGAACTGCTGAAATATAACAAACTGCCGGTTTCAGATCCTTCACTGGCTCTTCCGGGCATGGCGCTCCGTGTGCCAACAATTCTGATAAAGGAACAGTATCGCGCGGCAGTGCTTATTTATTATGTCAATGAGGTGCTTTACAGGCGCAGTGGTTCCGCCGACTGGAAAGCGGTGGCGGCAAAGATGAACCTTTTTAAAAGCGATACCCTGCGTACTACCGTTGACGCGAGGGCCGATGTGAGGTTCTACACCGGCGAGGTGCTGAATCTATATCCCAATTCTATAGCGGTCCTTCGTCCCCCGAACAAGCAGGCGGATGTGGAACTGCTGGCCGGGGAAATGCGCGGGCTGCGTTCACGGGTTATAACTGTTTCCGCGCGAATAACGCCCAAAACAAAAGATACCGAGTTTGGCGCGAAGATCAAAGACGACCTTACCACGCTAGTGCAGGTTTACCAGGGCCGTGCCGAGGTGGAAGCGCAGGGTAAGGTGATTAATGTGCCCGCGGGGTTCGCCTCCGAGATTAAACTTGATATGCCGCCGTCAGAGCCGGTGCAACTGCCGCCGCTGCCGGAATTTGAAAAGGCGGGGGTTCCCGGCCTTGCCGGCGCCGGGCAGGGGCCGCAGCTTAAAATGGAAGGCGGTTTTATTTCCCTTAAAACTGTCAAGCCGGTAAAAACAGGCCGGCAAACTGCGCAGGGCGCAGACGTCCCGGACCTTACCGCGGGTGCGCCCAAAGCGGCTGACTTAAACGACAAGAATATAAAAATAGACGATCTTGCGAAGATGGTTTCAGTGGTTAACCCTGTGCAAGGCTACCATGTGCAGATAGCCGCCGACCAGAACTTCTTAAAACTTATAATTGATAAGCGTTACGACGCCTTTGACAGGATAGATTTAAATGAACTGCTTGCGCCCGGTGTATACTGGCTGAGAGTTTCCTATATAGACCTATTGGGATTTGAGGGGAAATATAACGCTCCCAGACAGGTAACATTGGGGAAAGCGTCCCGGTAGAGGTTAGAAGTCAGAAGGCAGAAAGCAATCTGACCTCTGAATATATGGCATTTCTTAACACTGCTCTCGGCTGCCTGTTCCTTCTGTGCGGGCCCGTCTTTGCCTCGCTTGAAGCGCCTGCGTCAAAAACCGTGTGGGACGCTCTTATGGAGGAACAGAGTTCCCTGAACCTGCGCAAAGGCTATGCTTTGATGAGCGCTGAACGTTATCCGCAAGCCGCAGAGGAATTTTTAAAAGCGCTTGAAAAAACTCCTGAAAATCCCGCCGCCCGCGTACTTTACGGGGCGAGCCTGTATTGGCTTGGCGAGCCGCAGAAAGCGCTGGATGAATTTGACGCCGCGCTAAAGCGCGATCCGCAAAATGCCATGGCTTTTCAGCTTAAAGGGATAGTACGCGCCTGGCAGGGCGATTATAAAGGAGCGCTTGATAACTTTTTAAAGGCGGACTCTGTAATGAAAGGCCGTGCCGACATTAAAATGAATATCGGCTCGGTTTATCATTCCATGGGTTCATACGACAGGGCGCTTGATTATTCAAGGCAGGCGGTTATTCTTGAACCCGATAACCCGCTTTACCATTTCCAGTTGGGGCTTCTTTATTCGCGGCTCGGGCGTTACGAGCAGGCGGCCGCGGAAATGCAAAAAGCGCTTTCAGTTTATCACGATTACGAGGACGCCATGCTTGAGTTAGGCGCTTTGAAAGACAGGTCCGGGAGTTATGACGCCGCCATAAAACTTTACAGGAAGGCTATTGCCGTAAAGCCAGGGGATTCAGTGGCGCGCTTCCGTCTGGCCTGGACGCTCTTGAAAACTGACGGGTCTGCTTCGCTTAACAATAGTTTCGCAGAACCACGCCCCTTCGAAGCCTTGGCGAAGAAGGGCGGGGGCCGGCGCGCCGGAGAAATAAAAAAACTGATTGAGGGGGCATTTTTGCTTACCCCGAAAAATGACAAGGGCGGCATTTCTATAACGCTTGCTTACGCGGGCAGCGGAGGGGCGGCAGGGGAGGCTCTTGAAAACAAAAGCGCCGGAGACAGCCCGCTTGAAAATGCCGTGGCTAAAATTCCGGAAGACGAGGATATAAAGATAAAAGTTGAAATTCTGGCGCTGCCCAGAACCGGTCTTGTTAAGATCGACCCGGAAAAAACAAGCGCGTTTAAAGACGGGCTGTCAGCCGCGTACAAAAGGCCGCGTCTTTCCTATATGAAGAAGGAATATTTTATGGCGGCTGGTAAGTCCGCCGGCAGGCTTGAAAAAACGGCCGCCATTTCAGCCGAAATAAAAAAAATGATGCAGGGCATTCCAGCCGGAAACGACGCGAAGCTTTCATTGAATATTGAAACGCATAAAAGCGCTTCCGGCGGCGGCGTGAAAAGAGAAGTGAGCTATAAGCCCAGGGACGTGGGAAACGACATGGGACTTTGGGTTATAGGCGACAACTGGCTTGAAAATGTTTCCGACGCTTTGGAAGAGATGGCTGATTCGGGGTTGAAAACAACTCCGGAGTTCGGCATTGTGCGGGGACTGGGCTATCTGCTGCTCGGCCGCTCCGACGAGGCGCTGGCCGAATTTGACGAGGTTGGCGGTGAAGCCGGTGTTCTGGCCTATTTGGGCAGGGCTGCGGCTTTGGTGGAAAAGGGAGACGAGGCCGGGGCGTTGAAGGCCTGCCGGGAGGCGCTCAGAAAAGACCCCCAAAATTCCACAGCGCGTGCCAATATAAAGTGGCTGTCGGGAAGTGAGTTGAAGTAGAGGAAAGTGACAGAGGCACAGAGTGGCAAAGGCACAGAGTTAAAGAGTTCCTTGTGATTTTACCCCTCTGGAATTTTGCAAATTAGCCTCTTTCTTCGCTTTGTGCCTATGTGCCTTTGAAACTTTGTGCCCTTTGTCTTGTTTACAATGAAAAAGAATCTCGCCATAGCGTTCAGGAGTTCCAGTCTTAAAGAAACTTTCGTTGAAAGACTTTTTTCCAGCTATAATTACTGGCTTTCTGGGTTCCGCACTTTTGAGGAAAGAGCGGCGGGCTCGCGCCTGGGTTTTATTCTTGAAACCGCCAGGGGAGCCCGCTTTGAGCTGGCTTCAAAAAACCTGCCCGGTCCCGCGCGGATAAATAAATACGGAGTAAACCTCAGCGGGCTTGAGGCGGCCTTCAAAGAAGCTTTTGATGAGGCCGTGCGGAAGAAGAAAATACTGCTTCTCGACGAACTGGGCCCCATGGCGCTGCTTTCTCCCTCCGTAAGGAGCCTGGCCGCCAGCGCGCTTGTTTCCGCCGTGCCCTGCCTGGTTTTTTTCAGGCGCGGCGCCAAAAGTTTTGAAGGAACTCTTGCGGGGCTTGATAATACCGCCGTGGCCGAGCTTGACCCTTCCCGCCCTTTTGTCCCCGGAACAGAAGACCTGGAAGCCGGACATAAATCCAAAGCCCGCGTTGGCGAACCAAAAGAGCGGGATCCGTACGGCTTGCGGCAAAAGGTTGAAAACTGGATTGAGGAACACATCCGGGGCCTAAAGGAGCGGTAATGAATCTTACGCTTGATTTTTCACTTGAAGAAATAAAAAAGGTCCACTTTATAGGCATAGGCGGCATAGGCATGAGCGGTATTGCCCGGCTGATGCTGGCGGCCGGCTTTAAGGTTACCGGTTCAGATCTAAATGATTCCGAAATAACAAGAGGCTTAAAGTCCGAAGGCGCCTGCGTTTTTTTGGGTCATAAAGCGGCCAATCTCGGAGACTGCGATATTGTGGTGGTTAGTTCCGCTATCAGGCCGGACAACCCCGAACTGAAGCGCGCTTGCGCTGTCGGCGTGAAAGTGGTGCCTCGCGCCCGTATGCTTTCAAAAATAGCCGAGCTTAAAAAAACCGTGGCCGTAAGCGGCACCCACGGAAAAACCACCACTACTTCCATGACGGCCGCGGCGCTTCATGCGGCAGGCGCCGATGCCACGGCCGTGGTGGGGGGGATTTTTAAAAACGCCGGCTCTAATATCCGGCTGGGCAAAAGCGAGTATTTTGTCATTGAGGCCGATGAATCTGACGGTTCTTTTCTTCATTTCTCGCCGCTGGTCGCCTGTATTACCAATATAGACTCAGACCATCTTGACCACTACGGCAGCATGGAAAATCTTAAAAACGCGTTTCTTTCCTTCGCGCGGAAACCGCCTTTTTACGGAACCGCCGTTCTTTGCGCCGACGACGCTAATGTACTGGAACTAGCAGGTGCGCTTGCGGGGCCTTTTTTGACCTATGGCCTTAAAAACCGCTCCGACTGGACGGCAAAAGACGCGCGGCCGCTGCCGGGCGGGGGCACGGCCTATACGGCGGTTTTCAGGGGAGTGGAAAAAGGCCGGGTGCGCCTTGGCGCCTGGGGCCGCCATAATCTCCTTAATTCTCTTTGCGCGCTCGCGGCCGGCAGCTACCTGGGTTTTGATTTTAAAAAACTGTCCGAGGGAATAGCCGGTTTCAAAGGCGTAAAGCGCCGCCTGGAACGTCTTGGAGCGGCTTCAGGGGTTGAATTCTTTGACGATTACGGCCACCATCCCACCGAGATAAAAGCTGCTCTTGACGCGGCGGCTGAGGTTTTTAGAGGACGCAGGCTGGTGGTTTTATTTCAACCGCACCGTTACTCAAGAACCAGACTTCTTTTCCGCCAGTTCCCGCAAGCCTTCGCCAGCGCCGGCAAGGTTTACGTGAAAGACATTTATCCGGCGGGGGAGAAACCCATTGCCGGCGTCACTTCCCGGCTGGTGCTTGACGGAATTAAAAAGGCGGGTATTGCCGTCTCGGAGTTCCCGGGCGCTTTGGAATTGTCAAAAGAACTGCGGACCGGAGATGTTTTAATAACGGTAGGCGCCGGAGATGTGTGGAAAACAGGCGCGGAAGTGAAGATGCTGCTACAGTAGGGTAGAGGGTAGAGGTGTTAAGGAACTCCTTATTCAAAACCCTGAACCCTATGCCCTCGACCCTATTGTTATGCCCAAACACAGCCAGGTTTTTTTAACCGATAAGCGCGTGTGCGCGGAAATAGTTTCCGCTCTCTACGGGGAAAAATTTGACAGCCTGATTGAAATAGGTCCGGGGCGCGGGGCGCTTACCGAGTTCCTATATCCCAAATACGGGCCGTTCCTTAAAGCCGTTGAAATTGACCCTGAAATGGCGGAGTTTCTGCGGGGTAAATATCGGGGCCTCTCGCTTATCAACCGGGATTTTCTTGAGCTTGACCTTGCCGCCCTAACCGGCGGGGTAAAAACGGCTTTCATCGGAAATCTCCCGTACTCCTGCTCTACGGCGATACTTGAGATGGTTCTGGACCTTGAAAACCTGGCGGTGGCGGTTTTCATGTTCCAAAAAGAGGTGGCGCTAAGGTTGACGGCCCGGCGCGGTTCGCATGATTACGGATACCTTTCCATTGCGGCTCAGGCGCGCGCCGGCATTACAATGCTCGCGGATGTTGGGGCGTCCAGCTTCAACCCGGTGCCGAAAGTGGATTCTTCCGTGCTTATTTTACGGCCCAGGCGGATTTTTGCCGGCGCCGAGCGGGAAAAAGAACTTTTCAAACTGCTCAAAAGCGCTTTCACCCACAGGCGCAAAACTCTGGTTAATTCGCTCGCTCTTTCCGGCCGGTTCTCAAAAACGGCAATTGAAGGGGCCTTATCAAAAATAGCTTTGGGGCCCAGAGTCAGGCCCCAGGAGTTGTCTCCTGAAGATTACATGAAGCTGATGGCGGAGCTGAGTGAAGCGAATAGTAAGTAGCGAACAGCGAATAGCAAGAGAAAAAGTGCGGAGTGGGCAAACTAAATGAAAAAAATAATCGTTTTACCGGCCTATAACGCGGAAAAAACCCTGAAAGAAACTCTCTACTCCCTGCCAAAGGGATCTTTTGATGACATCTTTTTAGTTGACGACTGTTCCAAAGACGGCACTTACGAACTAGCGCTCAAGCTTGGCCTGAAAGCTTTCAGACACTCCGCCAACCGGGGGTACGGCGCCAATCAGAAGACCTGTTACAAAAAAGCCCTTTCTCTGGGGGCTGAAATAGTGGTAATGCTGCATCCCGATTACCAGTATGATCCGCGGGTTATCCCTTTTATGACCGGCATAATAGAGAGCGGCATTTGCGACGCGGTGCTGGGTAACCGCGTAAGAACGCGCTCTGAGGCGCTGTCCGGCGGAATGCCGATGTACAAGTATCTCTCAAACCGGGCGCTTAGTGTTACGCAGAATCTGCTTACCGGGCAGAACCTGGGGGAGTGGCACAGCGGGCTGAGGGCTTATTCGGCCAAATTTCTGGAAGCCATAAACTGGAATGAAAACTCAGACGATTTTTCTTTTGACTCACAGCTGCTTTTGGAGGCTGCCTTCAAGGGTCTTCGCATAGGAGATATTCCGGTTCCGGCCAGGTATTTTCCGGAGGCCTCTGCCATAAAATTCCGGGAGAGCGTGAAATACGGGTTGCAGACTCTTTTGGCTCTGTCCGAGTATCTTGGTAATTCCTGCGGCGTGCTTCACACTTCCCGTTACCGGTGAAAAAAGGGTATAGGGTAGAGGGTTTAGGGTAAGGGGTGCGAAGCACAATCCACTGGAGGAGGGGAAACCGCAACAGCGGTGTCCCCTCAGCTGTTGGGAAAGGGTGTCTCAAAGACCACTGGTCCTCAAACGGCCAATTCAGTTATCAAGTTCCTCATTTCTGCACCCTCTATCCTCTACCTTGACCCCTCTACCCTGTATTTAAGTGGTATAATTATTGTATTGCGGACACTACTTAACGAGGTGTGTGTATGAACTTTTATGCCGGGAGAATCAAAGATCTGCAGGGGCTTCTTAAAGACGAAAAACTTGACGCGCTGGTGGTAGCGCGTCCGCTTGAAACCGCTTTTTTGACGGGTTTTTCCACGGACGGCTGCGTCATGCTGGTGTCTAGGACCGGAGTCTGGGCTTTCATGTCCAAAATGCTGCTTGAACAATTCAATTCAAAGGCGCCTTTTGTAAAAGCCGCGTCATGCGATAACACGCTTGAAGCGGTTATTTCAAAAGTTAAAGAACAGAAGTTTAAAAAAACGGCCTTTGAGCCGGAGACAGAAACTTATTTGCGCGGCCGGTTTTGGGCTAAACAGGGCTGTCTTGAAAAAAAGGGCCTTACAGCTTCATTGCGGCTTGTAAAAGAGGGGGAGGAAATAACAGCGCTCAGGCGTTCCTGCCGCGTGGCGGCGGAAGCTTTCAGGCGGATACAGCCTCGCGTGAAAACAGGCAGGACGGAACTTTCCGTGGCCAGGGAACTTGAAGACCTTATGCAGGCCAAGGGCGCCAAAGGCCCCTCATTCAATCTTATAATCGGTTTTGGCGCCCACTCAGCCTTGCCTCACCACGAAAGTTCGGAGCGCAAGCTGAAAAATAACGAGGCGGTTCTGATTGACTTCGGCTGCGTTTACAACGGCTATTGTTCCGATATGACCCGTACTTTTTTTCACGGCCGGCCCACTCCGGAGTTTCTTAAAGTCCACGCCATAGTGGCAGCGTCACAGAAGGCCGGTGTAAAGGCTGTTAAAGCGGGAGTAAAGGCACGGTTTGTGGATAAGGTCTGCAGGGACCACATCGCGGACTCAGGCTACGGGCAGTATTTTATACACGGCACCGGCCACGGCGTGGGGCTTGAAATTCACGAGGCGCCCACTCTTAACGCCAAGTCCGAAGAAACTTTAAAAACGGGTATGACGGTTACGGTTGAGCCGGGCATTTATCTCAGCGGCAGGTTCGGCGTGAGAATAGAAGATTCCGTGCTGGTGAAAAAAAACGGTTGCGAAATACTGACACGATAATACAGGAGGCGGAAATATGGTTATACTGGCTGTTGTTCTGCTGGCCCTTGGTTTTTGGGTAGTGGTCATTTTTAATAATTTCATAAAGCTCAGGAACCAGGTAGCTAACGCCTACAAGCAGATAGACGTCCAGCTTAAAAGGCGTCATGATCTTATCCCCAACATGGTTGCCGCGGTAAAAGGGGAGATGCAGTTTGAAAAGGAAACTCTGGAAAGAGTTATACAGGCCCGCGCGGCCGCTGTTTCCGCCGGGCAGGGGGGGAATACCGGAGACATTATGGCTACGGAAGGCATGCTCACGCAGGCCCTTGGCCGGCTGATGGCCGTGGCGGAAAATTACCCGAACCTCAAAGCCAGTGAATCCGTTAAAACGCTCATGGAAGAGCTGACCCACACAGAAAACCAGATCGGCTTTTCGCGTCAGTTCTATAATGACGTGGTGACCAGCTTTAATACGCGGCAGCAGGTGTTTCCTACCAATGTGTTCGCTTCCATGGTGGGTTTCTCTGTGGTCGCTCTTTGGGAACTGCCCGCTGATGCCCCCGAGCGGGCAACCCCCAAGGTGGAACTGGTCGTATAAAACCAGAACACAGGTCACAAGTCACAGGAGCACAAGTAAGAATAAACCGGTGTGCTTGCCGCTTTCTTGCCCTGACTTCTTAAGCCTCTTGCTTGTGACATGTGCTCTTGTGTTCTTGTGACTTGTTTATGAACATCTACGAACAGCAGGCTGGCAACAAGCGCATGACGGATTTTATTCTGGCCGCTTTCGTGGCGCTATTTTTGGCTATAGGGCTGGGGTTTGATTTTTTTTACCTCAGCTTCAACCCCGCGGCGGCCCCGAAATGCAGCCTGAATGCTTCCGGTTATTACGAGGCCGGCAGCCATACCCCGCAGCCAATTCCATACGGTACAATAGCGGCGCTCTTTATAGGTGTTGGGCTTGCCGCTAACAGTATGGTAAACGGTCCGGGTATGGTGCTCCGCTCCACCATGGCGCGGCGCGCCGTTCCTGCCGTTGAAAAAGAAAAACAGCTTATAAATGTTGTGGAGGAGATGGCCACGGCTGCGGGCATCGCGGCGCCTGCGGTATATGTGGTGCCGGACCCCGATCTGAACGCTTTCGCCACCGGTACCAATCCTTCCAATTCCGTTATTGCCGTCACAGAGGGGCTTCTGGGCTCCTTGAACCGTGAGGAACTGCAGGGTGTGGTGGCCCACGAGATGAGCCACATAAGAAACTACGACATGCGTCTGCTTACCGTGACCGCCGCGCTGATAGGAGCCATTGGTTTAATAAGCGATTTCGCGGGC
Organism: Elusimicrobia bacterium GWA2_51_34; assembly: GCA_001799565.1. Lineage (GTDB taxonomy): Bacteria > Elusimicrobiota > Elusimicrobia > Elusimicrobiales > UBA9959 > UBA9634. The sequence goes on from MGTS01000017.1 coordinate 56,531, forward strand.
CGCAGCATGCGCTACGGCAGATTATCGGGGGACACCGCAGCAGCGTCCCCGCGGCGCTCAAAAAAAGGGCTGGGTCCGCTGCTGATCGTATTTTTCGTTTTATGGATAGCGCTTGTAGTGCTTGCGCCTATTCTCTCGCGGCTCCTTGCTATGGCCATTTCACGCGAGCGGGAGTATCTGGCTGACGCTTCCGGCGCGGAGCTGACCAGAAATCCGCTTTCGCTCGCTTCGGCGCTTGAGAAAATACGCGTCGCCGTTATTCCCTCTTACGCTATAAACAACGGCGTGGCGCACATGTGCATAACGGACCCGCGCGGCAGCCTTATAGAGGGAAAAATGGGCTTCGCGGCTGATCTTTTCGCCACCCATCCGCCCATGGAAAAGCGGATACTGGCGCTGAAGGTAATGGCGTATCAGAACAGCAGGGTATAGGGGCTAGGGTAGAGCGTAGAGGGTCAGAAAATAAGGAGCTCCTTATACCCTAATCGTAATTGACGTGGAAGGAGATTATGAAATGATACTTGCTACTGAATTCAAAGAAGGCGACATCTTTATAAACGAGAACGGCCAGACCGTTGAGGTGCTTACACATCAGCATCACCGCAAGTCCCAGGCCAGGGCCGTGGTGCGCGTCAAACTGCGCAACCTGGACACCGGCTCGGTGATTGAAACCTCTTACAGGCCCGAGGACAAATTCAAGGATGTGGTGGTGGAAAAACGCCCTAAAACCTATATGTATAACGACGGCACGATGGCCTATTTTATGGATAACGCAAATTACGAACAATTGGGCCTCAGTATGGAGAAAATAGGCAGCCTCATGCAGTTCTTTACCGATAATATGGAAGTGCAGGGCCTTTATCTGGATGGAAGATTTTATAACGTGGAATTACCGGCAAATCTGGTGATGTTAGTTACCGAGACGGTGGCCGGCGTTAAGGGCGATACTGTTTCCAATGTCACAAAGCCCGCCAAGGTGTCCACCGGGCTTGAGGTGAAAGTACCGCTTTTTGTAAATGAAGGCGATAAAATACGGGTGGATACCCGCACCATGGAATATGTGGAGCGTTACACAGAGCCGAAGAAATAGGGAGTAGCGAATAGGGCATAGTGAAGTAAATGCTTATAACCATTCGCTATTCGCTAATCGCTATTCGCTGGAGTTTATATGATTAAAGCTGTAATTTTTGACATAGATAACACACTCATGGACTTCATGCGCATGAAGCGCGCCTCTGTTGACGCGGCGGTGGACGCCATGATAGACGCAGGTCTTACTATCGCGAAAGACAAAATGGTGGAGAAAATTTTTAAGATCTATTGGGAAGAAGGCATAGAGGACCAGAATATTTTTGACAAGGTATTAACGAGCGAATTCGGCCAGATAGATTATAAAATTTTAGCCGCCGGCATCATCGGCTACAAGCGGGCAAAACAGGGGCATATGACGCTTTACCCGCATGTCAAACTCACTCTTACCGAGCTTTTAAAAGGGGGGGTTAAAATGGGCGTGGTGTCGGACGCTCCCCGCCTGCCGGTGTGGCTGCGCATTGTGGGCCTCGGGCTGCATCACTACTTTGAGCATGTGGTAACCTTAGATGATACTGGAGAAAAAAAGCCCTCCCCTAAACCCTTCAATAAAATACTTAAACTTTTAAAAGTAAAGCCGGGGGAGGCTGTTATGGTTGGTGATTGGGCCGAGCGCGACATTAAAGGCGCCAAGAACCTTGGTATCCGTACGGCTTGGGCTAAATACGGTAACGAATTTGACACTAAAATATCGGGAGCCGATTACGAGCTTGACGATATTTACGGCCTGCTTGCCGTGATAAAGGGAATAAATGAGAAATAAAGCCGCGGTTGTTTTTATGCTGGCTTTTTTTTGCGGCGTCATTAGCGCGGGAACGCTTGAGATTACAAAATTCAGCGCCGCCGCTAAGGACGATTCCACGGACAAAGTTACCCCACCACCCGCTTCGGGACCGGAAGGGCCCGCTAAAGTCGGGCAAGCGGGTGGTGGGGTTATGGTGTTCTCCGGCGCGCTGAAAGTGACGGGGATAAGCTTTCAAAAAAACGCGGTGGTCATGCCGGTTACCGAATACAAGGGGCGTGCCTACACGGATATAAAGCTTCTCTCAAAAGGCCTTTACGCCAAAATAGAGGCCTGCCTTTCCAAAGGAGTCTGCAAAAACGCGGCCGCGGCCGTTCCGAAAATAAGCGTGGCAGGCGTTAAAATGCTGAAATCAAAAACCCGCGTTGCCAACGCTGAAACGGTCTTTGACGGCGAATTGCTGGTGACAGCCGGCGTTATGAATTCTTCGTACGAGCCGGGTGAATTGTGGATAGCCTGGCCAGAAATTTTTAAAATAAAAAACGCGGCGTTAAAACACAAAACCGAACAACTGATTAAAGAGGCCTACGCCAAAGCCCTGAAAAAACCAGTGGCCAGTGGCCGGTAACCGGTTACCGAATACCGGATACCGCAGTTAGGATCAAAGATGACTTTATCCGTCAAATTGCCGTTCGCCGGTTTTCTGGTTTTTTTGTTCTGGCTTGAGCCGGCGTGTTTCGCCCTTAAAACCGAGAAACTTTTTCCAGCTTCCCCTGCCCCCGCAACTTTAGGGCATGCAAAAAACACGATTGAAGTCGCCAGCGGCAGGTTCTTTGCGCGTTTCAAGGCGGGAACCGGCGCCGAAACCCGGAAAAAATCTCTTGCCGACGCCGGTTTTAGCCTCCTGAAAGAATTTGAATTTATCGGCTGGACGCTTATCGGCCTGCCTGACGGCATGACGGTGGCAGGCGCTCTTGCCCTGGCTAAAAATATTCCCGGAATTGAAGAGACGGAGCCGGACCGTGCGTACAGAGTCAAAAAGACTCCAAACGATCCCTTATTCTCTTCCCAGTACGCGCTTTCGCGCGTGCAGGCGGCTTCCGCCTGGGAATATGATACAGGTTCATCCAACACTGTTACGGTGGCTGTTCTTGATACCGGCATAGATGGAACGCATCCGGAACTTTCAGGCAAGCTTATCGCTACAAGCCAGTTTTTTGATCCCAATAGTTCAGGAGTCAGAAGCGAAAATCAGCCGCCAACGCCCGCCTGTACTCATGCCACGCGTGTAGCCGGAGTTGCAGCCGCCGCCACCGACAACGGTATCGGTATAGGCGGCATGTCCTGGGGGGCGAAACTGATTTCCCTTAAAGTTTTTAGCGACGCCGACTGCTCGGGTGATTGCCAGGACGGCACCTGCCTGACTGCTAATGCGTCGATTATCGCGGCTATAGATTACGCGTGGAGCTCTCTAACCGGTAAAGTGGTGATTAATATGAGTCTTGGTGAACCTTCCAACTGTAGCGGTTTGCTTCAGGCCGCCGTTACCCGGGCCTACGCCGCGGATCTGCTGCTGGTGGCGGCTTCAGGTAACGAGTCCGATTCATTTGTGGATTCTCCCGCCAATTGCACAAATGTGGTTCCGGTGGGGGCCACGGATGAGTGGGATAATCGCGCCTCGTTTTCAAATTATGGTCCGGAGATGACACAGCGAGGGCTTACTGCGCCGGGAGTCGGCCTTTTAACCACGGATCCCGGCGGATACGCCACCGCCTCCGGCACTTCATTTTCGGCTCCCATGGTTTCCGGACTGGCGGCGCTTATATGGTCCGTCAAGCCGTCGCTTACCAATGGCCAGGTCTGGGATGTGATGAAGAAGTCAGCCGACGACCTCGGTTTGATGGGGGCGGACGCGCAGTACGGTTTTGGACGGATAAACGCGTTCAATGCCATACAGTACGCGCTGAATGGGACTTTTACGGATTTCCCCGGGAAATATAAGGCGTATGCCTATCCCAATCCTTTCAGGCCCAAGACCGATCACTTGGTTACATTTACAATCCCAGCTGATGTTTTAGGCGGCAATCCTGAAATTAAAATTTATACCCAGGAGGGGGAACTGGTAAAAAAACTTACAAACCCGGCGTGGGACGGTAAAAATGAGGCGGGATTTTCCGTAGCAAGCGGCGTTTATATTTTTCACCTCAAAACCGACAAAGGAAACGCGAAGGGCAAGTTTGCCCTGCTGAGGTAAAAGGCGCAACAGCGAAGCAATTTGGATGCAAAGCAACTTAGACGCAAAGCGGTTCAGGTTCGGATTCTGGGACTAAATTGCTATGCCTCTAAATCGCTGTGCCTCATGCTTTATGATCATTTTCAACCTTACTAAAAATATGCCCGTGGCTTTACGGGTTCAGAAAGCCGATACTTTCTCAAGCCGGCTTTTTGGCCTTATCCCGCGCCGTTCCATCGGCGAAGAAGAAGGCCTGTGGCTTTCTCCCTGCGCCATGATACATATGTGCTTCATGCGTTTTGCCATAGACGCGGTATTTCTGGATGGGAATTTGAAGACGCTCAGAGTTGTTAAAAACCTGAAACCCTGGCGCTTCTCTCCGTGGGTTTTCGGCGCAAAAAGCGTGCTGGAGCTCCGGTCGGGACGCTGCGAAGGGCGTCTTGCCGAGGGAGATAAACTAGAGCTGAAGCTCTGAAGAGCTGAAGCGCTGAAGGGAAAAACTTCCGGGCTTCCAAATTCCAACCCTTCAGATCTTCAGCACTTCCAGCGCTTCAGCGCTGCGTTGCAATTGCATTGCAAAACGCGACGAATATGTTTATAATAATCAATTGAATATGCCACTTCCCAAAGGACTCCAGAGAAAACGGAACGTGAGGGAAATCCTCATTGAGGAAAAGCTTGTCGCGGAAGATAAGCTTAAGGCCGCTGAAGAAGCCGCTAAAAAAGAGAGCAAGCCTTTAACCCAGGTTCTGGCCGAACAGGGCCTTGTTCCGGAGATGAAGCTGCTTAAAATTCTCGCCGATGAATGGGGTTTTAAGGCCATAGACCTGTCTAAAACAAATCCGTCCAAAGAAATAGTCCAGATCGTCCCGGAGGCCGTGGCAAGAAAACAGCTTTGTGTCCCCTTTGCCCACCAGGATAACCAGTTGTTCCTGGCGATGGCCGACCCCAGGGATTTTTTGGTGGTGGAGGATATCGGTCTGCGGACCGGGCTTGAGGTAAAGGCGTATCTCGCGCTTCCGCAGGTGATAACCAAACTAATTGAAAATATTTATGGCCGCGGCGACAGCGCCGCTGTGAATAAACTGGTGGAATCCGTAACCTCCGCCAAGGCGCCGGACGAAGAGGGCTTTTCGCTGGCGAGTGACGACTCAAAGAAAGATATCTCGGATGTTGACGCCAACGCGCCTGAGGTTGAAAAACTTGTAAACGCCATAATACTCGGCGCGCTTAACATAAAAGCCTCGGACATTCATATAGAGCCTTTTGAGGACCCCACGGGCAAGAACAGCAAGGTGCTTATCCGCTACCGCGTTGACGGTATGCTGCGCCTGGCCTCTTTTTCAGTGCCTTGGGCTTACAGAAACGCCATAACCGCCAAAATAAAAATTCTCACTAATTCAATGAATATAACCGAGCGCCGCATTCCGCAGAGCGGCCGCATACAGATAATAGCCAAGGGCAGCCCCATAGAGTTCCGCGTTGAAATAGTGCCCACTGTTTACGGCGAGTCCTGCGTAATGCGTATTCTGGACAGGGCCTCGGTGCGCGTAGACATAAAGATCATGGGCTTCCTGCCGGACACGGAACAGAAACTGCTGTCGCAGTTCCAGGGCATAGGTGGAAAGAAAAATTTCGGTCTGGTGCTGGTATGCGGCCCCACGGGGTCCGGCAAATCAACCACGCTTTACGCCTGCCTGAATTATGTGAACCGCCCGGACATTAAAATTATTACGGCGGAAAATCCGGTGGAATACAATATTGACGGCATTGTGCAGGTGCCGGTAAACCCCGATATAAAGCTCGGGGGGGATAAGAAATTTGATTTCGCTTCGGCGCTGCGTTCCTTCATGCGCCTTGACCCGGATGTGATAATGGTGGGCGAAATCCGCGACGAAGAAACCGCCCACATAGCGCTTGAGGCCGCAATGACCGGCCACCTGGTTTTTTCCACCATTCACACTAACGACGCGCCTTCGGCGCTGGAGCGCCTTACCCAGATGGGCCTGCCGCCGTTTATTGTGGCAAATACCATGAAAGCGGTGCTTGCCCAGCGTCTGGCCAGGCGGCTTTGCAAATGCAAAGAAGAATCCGAAATTCTGCCTGAGGAACGCGCGGTGTTTGAAGCTTATAATGTGACTGTGCCTGAAGGTAAAAAAATCTTCAAAACGAAGGGCTGTGATGAATGCAAGGGCAGCGGCTACAAGGGCCGCGTGGGCATGCACGAACTGCTTGTGCTGGATGACGGGATCCGCACGCAGATACTTAAAGACCCTTCCGCCATACCGATTAAAAATATGGCCATGAAAGGCGGTATGCGCACTATTGCCATGGACGGGCTTGAAAAGGTTCTGCTTGGCCAGACTACGGTGAAGGAAGTTTTAGGCGGTTCTGCCGAAACGAAACAGTGAAAACCATGAAAAAAACTTTTTTAGCGGTTTGTTCCGCGTGTTTGCTTATGTCCGCTGTCGCTTCGGCCGCGGCCTATTCAAATTTCCCAAACGCGCTTAATTCAGATTTAAAGCCTTTCGCCAGGGATCTGGGCGGATTGCTCGGGTCCGGCTCAAACCAGACCGCACGGGCGCTTGGTTTTTCAGGTTTTGATATAGGCGTTAAAAGCGTTATGCAGTTTAAGCCGGAAAATAAAAACACCATACTTAAAAAAAATAACCCGTTCGGCCTGGGGCTGATTCAGGCGGAAATAGGTATGCCTTACCGCATAGACGGCTTTATCCGCGCGGGAGCCTACGAGGGGCTGACGGTGGCGGGCGGGGGGCTTCGTTACGGTATAAGGAAGGTTTCAGATACGCCCTATTACCTGCAGGTTATGCTTATTGCCATGGGAGACCTGGCCGCGCATAAATATTTTTACGCCGCGCATTTTAATTCAAGCTTTATGCTTTCTGTTAATGTCCCGCATGTGGCCCCATATTTCGGGATTGGTTTTGACAACACGAAATTGACCGCGCAGGCGCCAAACACCGATCCGTCCCTTATGGGGAAAACGGTAACTGTTTTTGAACCCCGGTACACTTTCGGTTTGAGGGCTAAACTTAATTTGGGGTATCTGGCCGGAGGCGTAACTTACACTCACGGCAGAACTCTTGTGAACGCCGGTGCCGGCCTGCGGTTTTAGAATGGATATATAGGTTGAGTTGCTTGGCAGCTTCCGCGTTGTTCCTACATACTACCTACCACCTACTACCTGCTTCCTCATTACCCCTTAAATTTATCGCCCAGTTCTCTGCGCAGTTCCCTGTCCACATCCCGTTTCTTTATAGCCTCGTGGCGGTCGGCGGCGTTTTTGCCCTTGGCAAGTCCCAATAGCACTTTGGCCCAGCCCTTCTTAAAATAAATTTCAAGCGCTACCAGTGTATTTCCTTTTATAGATGTGGCGTTGCCAAGTTTCTTAATTTCTCCGTGTTTTAACAGCAGCTTACGGGTTCTCAGCGGGTCAATCTCCTTAATGGTGTTGTAAGCGTAAGGCGCTATGTGCAGGCCGTAGAGTAAAACCTCGCCTTTTTCCACTCTGGCAAACCCCTGCGTAATAGTGGCCTGTTTAAGGCGTAGTGATTTCACCTCAGGTCCCTCAAGCGCTATGCCGGCCTCAAAGGTTTCAAGGATAAAAAAATCGTGGCGGGCTTTGCGGTTTGTGGCCACAGGCTCAATGGTTTCTTTCTTTTTCACTGTATTTATACTATCAAATATCATAAAATTAAAAAACAGGACATTTTTCCGCCCCATCCGCATTAAGCGGAAGCGGGCGGGTCCGCCAACGCTGTAGTGGCGGAAAGGCGCAGACCTGGAAAGTCTGTATACCCCAAAAGGGTATCAAGGGTTCGCTCGCTAACACAGCGAGCGCCCGCTGAATTAGCGGGCGAATCCCTCGTAAATTAACTAGGTATTAATGGAGAGGTGGCCGAGCGGTTGAAGGCGCAGACCTGGAAAGTCTGTATGCCCCAAAAGGGTATCAAGGGTTCGAATCCCTTCCTCTCCGTTTTACATATTTTTTTTACATATTCCTTGAGCATTTTCTAATCCAAGGATGAGCATGAAATCTCCCGTCGGTGCTCCGTCGCAAACTTTTTAACCAAGCCTCCATTTCTGAATGTTTGTGCGC
>MGTS01000018.1 GCA_001799565.1 Elusimicrobia bacterium GWA2_51_34
CTTTTGCAAGCTAAAGCCGGTTTCATGCTCATCTTGCGTTGGAAACGGGCTTTTTCTCATGCTCATCCTGCATTGGATAATTCTGCAACTTTTTTGAACAATATTTAAAGTGGTATAATCTATTAATAAGCTCTTGGAACTATATCTAGGGAAATAAAAGAAAAAATAAAATATGGTTTTAAACATACTTAAGCGGGTATCTTTTTTAAAAGGAATGAGCGGAAAAGAAATACGCCATATCCTTGCGATAGCCCGCGAACGCAGATGCAAGGCCGGCGAGATAATATTTTTAAAAGAGGCGATAGGCAATAATTTCTTTATAGTTAAATCAGGCCGTGTAAAAATTTTCACCTCGGTCGGGACTGAAAAGAAAAAGACCTTCGCTTTCCTTAAAAAAGGGGATTTTTTCGGAGAGATGTCGCTTTTGGGCGGCAAGGTGCGCTCAGCCTCGGCCCAGGCGGTGGAGCCCACGGAACTGCTGGTCATTTCACGGCGCAATTTCAAAGAACTCATTCTCAAAAACGCCGACTTCACGCTGAAGCTGATGCACATGCTGGTAAAACGCCTACACAGCGCCAACCAGGATGTTGAGTCCATGCTTTTCCACAATATCCTGGGGCGACTTGCCGAGGCTATACTCGGGCTTTCAAAAGACAAGCACTCCTCCCCCATAAAAATAGCTATTAACCAGAATGAGCTGGCGCAGTATATGGGAACCACCCGCGTGCCGGTATGCCGCGCCATAAACACCCTGAAGCGCAGCAGGGTGATAGATTACAAACGCGGCCAGCTGATAGTGCTTAACGCGGCGCGCCTTAAATCCATAGCGGGCGCCGGGTAAGGTTTATGACAATACATTCTCTTCGCGGATTCCGCGACATTCTACCGCCGGATTCCGGCGTTTTTTACGCCATTGAATCCGCCGCGCGCGAAGTTTTTAAACTTTACGGTTACCGCGAGATACGCATACCTACGCTTGAAGCGCGCGAGCTTTTTGTAAAATCCACTGGAGACACCACGGACATCGTGCAGAAAGAAATGTACGCTTTTACCGACCAGGGCGGCCGGGAAATTGCCGCTCGCCCCGAAGGCACGCCCGGAGTGGTGCGGGCCTACATTGAAAACAACCTGTCCCAAAACGGAGGGAACGGTAAATATTTCTATATGGGCGGCATGTTCCGCGCCGAAAGGCCGCAGGCCGGCCGCTACCGCGAATTTGAGCAGATAGGCGCAGAGTGCATAGGCGCGCACGGCGCTTTCGCCGACGCGGAGTCAATTTCAATGCTTATGGAGATGCTGAAAAAAGCCGGCCTGTCCGGCTGCATGGCCGAAATAAATTCGCTTGGCTGCGCGACTTGCAGGGCAGCTTACCGGGCCGGACTTCTGGGCTTCCTTAAAACTAATCCAGCCGCCCTCTGCGAGGTCTGCCGTACCCGCATGGAAAAGAACCCGCTGAGGGCGCTTGACTGCAAACTGGACGGCCCGAGGCTCGCTCTTGAAGCGCCCGCGATAAAACTCTGCCCCTCCTGCCAGCTACATTTCTCCCGGGTGCAGGAATTGCTTTCCGCTTTAAACGCGCCTTTTAAGGTAAATAAAAGCCTGGTGCGCGGGCTTGATTACTATACCAGGACTATTTTTGAGGTAAAAACCGGCGCTTCAGGAGGCAGCCAGGATGCACTCGCGGGCGGCGGCCGTTACGACGAGCTGGTAAAATCCATGGGCGGCCCCGACGCGCCCGCAGTGGGCTGGGCTATGGGCGTGGACAGGGTGGCGCTGCTTCTTAAGGGCTTAATCCCGGAGTCGGACGCCGCGCAGGTTTTTGTAGTATGCGCCGGCAGCGGCAGCCCCGCCGTTGTTCCTATAGAGAAAAGCGGAGAGGAGCCCTATTGGGAAGGCCGCCTTGGGAAAATACAGCAGGACGGTGGTAATACGCCGGAAGCCTCCTCCAGAGCCTTCGCTTTGCTTGGCGAACTGCGCGCCGCCGGCATTAGAACCGATTTTTCAGACTTTAACCTCAGCCTTAAATCGCAGCTGCGCTCCGCCGATAAGTCCGGCGCCTACTTGGCCCTGATCCTCGGTGATGAAGAGATTAAAAACTCGGTCTACGCGCTTAAATTCCTGAAAGAAAAAAAAGACCAGCGGAACGTGCCCGCCGCTGAAATTATACCGGCGATCAAAGCCGCGCTGCCGGTTAAATAACCGTCCAGTCTGTAACATTTTATGACAACCGAAAAAACAGCCATGCGCACCCACACCTGCGGGGGCCTTACCTCGCAAAACATCGGCCAGACAGTCACCCTTTGCGGCTGGATGGATGTAAAACGCAACCACGGCGGTGTTATTTTCATAAACCTGCGCGACCTTTACGGCACAACCCAGATAGTGGCCCGCCCGGAAAGCCCTGTTTTCAAACCCGCGGAAGAACTTAAAAGCGAATATGTGCTTAAAATAACCGGCAAGGTTGTTCTAAGGCCGACTGAAAGCTTAAACTCAAAAATAGCCACCGGAAAAATAGAAGTTGAGGCCTCAAGCCTGGAGATTTTAAACACCTCTCGTCCGCTTCCCTTTGACCTTGGAGAATACGCCGGCGTGCTTGAGGAAACCCGCCTGAAATACCGCTACCTTGACCTGCGGCGCCAGAAGATGGCGCGCAATCTGGTGCTTAGAAGCCGCGTGGCAAATGTGGCGCGCGCTTACCTGAGCTCCCTTGATTTCAATGAGGTTGAAACGCCGCTGCTCACCCGTTCCACTCCCGAGGGCGCCCGCGATTTTGTGGTGCCCTCGCGCGCTCATGCCGGCAAATTCTACGCCCTGCCGCAGTCGCCGCAGGTTTTCAAGCAGGTGCTGATGGCCTCTGGCCTGGACCGCTATTTCCAGCTCGCGCGAAATTTCCGCGACGAAGAGCTGCGCGCGGACCGCCAGCCCGAACATACGCAGATAGACCTTGAAATGTCCTTTGTCACGGAAGCCGACATAGCGGTTGTGGTGGAAGGCATGATGCGCGCTATTTTTTCCTCAATAGACGCTAAGATAGAAGCGCCTTTTCCCGAACTGGAATACTCCGACGCCATGGCGCGCTACGGCTCAGACAAGCCGGATCTGCGCTACGGCCTTGAGATACAGGACTGTTCGCACATTTTCAAGACCTGCGAATTCAAGGTTATAAAGGGCGCGCTTGAGTCCGGCGGCGCCGTGCGCGCCATAAAAGGCCCGGGCGGAGCCGTGGTTTACTCCAGGGGAGAAATAGACAAACTTACAGAACTGGTTAAAAAAGCCGGCGCCAAAGGCCTGCTATGGTTTAAGTTCCGGGACGGCAAACTGGAATCGCCCGTGCTGAAGTTTTTAAGCGCCGCTGAAATCGCGGAGTTAGCCGTTTTTTTCTCTTTAAAAGAAGGCGATGTTTTGTTTGCCGCGGCGGACACACCAGCTGCTCTTGCCACGCAGTTGGGCTTAGTGCGCAATGAACTTATCTTAAAACTAAAACCTGAGCCGGAGAAAGAATGGGCCTTTCTCTGGGTGCGCCACTTCCCGCTGCTTGAGAAAGACGCCCAAACCGGCCGCTGGACCTTCACGCATAATCCTTTCACCGCCCCGCTTCCGGAAGAAACGGCTAAACTTGACACCGACCCCGGCAATGTCCGCTCCTGCCAGTACGACCTGGTGCTGAACGGCGTTGAGCTGGGCTCCGGTTCCGTGCGCAACCACACCCGCGCCATGCAGGAAAAGATCTTCGGCCTTATGGGATACTCCAAAGAAAAAATGATGGAACAATTCGGCATGCTTTTGAACGCGCTTGACTTCGGCGCCCCGCCGCACGGCGGCATAGGCATCGGCTTTGACCGCCTGGTAGGCATAATCTGCGGCGCGGATTCCATACGCGACGTAATAGCTTTTCCGAAAACCTCCAGCGGCGCCTGCCCGCTTTCGGAGTCGCCCTCGCCGCTTGACGAAGCGCAGCTTAAGGAATTACATTTAAAGATAACGGAGTAAATTATTCGCTAGTAAGCTGGTAGGCTGGTATGCTTACGGAAAAAAGCAAATATCACTTTTTGTAGCCTACTAACCTACACGCCTACCAGCATACCAGCTATCATTGCCCATGCCCTATCCCGATTGGATCGTTAAAGAGGTAAGGAAGAACAAGACAGACCTGCGCGGCGGCGCGTCCTTAAAAACCGCGGATGAACTTGCCGGGCACCGCCTGCGCACCGTCTGCGAAGAGGCCCTGTGCCCTAATAAAGGAAGATGTTTTTCCGAAGGCGAGGCGACTTTTCTTATTTTAGGGGATATCTGCACGCGCGCCTGCTCTTTTTGCGCCGTTACAAAAAAAACTCCGCTGCCGCCGGACCCCGGCGAACCGGTTCGCGCGGCCGAGCTTTTAAAAAAATGGGGGCTTAAATATGTTGTTTTCACTTCGCCAACCCGCGATGATCTGCCTGATGGAGGAGCTTCCCACTTCGCTAAAACCGTCAGCGAAATTAAAAAACTGAACCCCGGCCTTAAAACCGAGCCGCTGATACCGGATTTTAACGGCCTCCGCTCCGCGCTTGAAACGGTGCTTCACTCCGGGCCCTCGGTGCTCGGCCACAACATTGAAACCACCGCCGGTTTGCATGAAAAAGTAAGGGCGGGAGCGGATTACAAACGCTCGCTTGAACTTCTGGCGCGGTCAAAAAAAATACGCCCGGATATTTTCACAAAATCCGGCATTATGCTTGGCCTGGGTGAAACAGACGCGCAGATAGAGAGCACCCTTGAAGACCTGCTGGCCCACGGCTGCGATCTGCTGACCATAGGCCAATACCTGGCCCCTTCAAAGAACCATTTTCCGGTAAAAAAATATTATACTCCCGAAGAATTTTCCGACTGGGGGCAAAAGGCGCGGAAGATGGGTTTCAAGGCGGCGCTGTCAGGCCCGCTGGTCAGAAGTTCATACCAGGCGCTCAGCCTGTACCGGGCGGCAAGGCTGAAGGTATATGGTAATTGATAGCGACGGAAAGCAAAAGAAAGCGACAGAAAGCCACGGAAAGTAAGAGGGGAACAGGAACAATTTCTTTCTTACTTTCAGTTGCTTTCAATAGCTTTCTGTAACCTTCAGTTGCTATCGATAACACAGATATGGTGATTGATAGCGACGGAAAGCAAAAGAAAGCTACAGAAGGCCACGGAAAGTAAGAGGGCACAAAAACAATTTCTTTCTTACTTTCAATTGCTTTCAGTGGCTTTCTGTATCCTTCAGTTGCTATCGATAACACAGATATGCGCCAACCACAAGACAATTCAAGCCTTTCCTGGCTGAAAAGCGGCTGGGACGCGTATATGGATATGCTGCCCCGCCTGTTGCCTTTTTTGCTAGCGCTGGAAGTCTTTAAAATCCCAAGTCTCTGGCTGATACACCATTTTCACACCTATACATGGAGCCTGATTTATTCGCTTTTGATACTCACGCCGGTCAGCCTGGGCTTGAATCTGGTTTACATAAAACTGCACCGGCGTCAAAGCGCGGGAGTGCGGGATTTCCTGCGCGGTTTTTTTATTTATCCGCGCTCACTGGCCGTGTCGCTCTCTCTGGGCCTGCTTACCCTTGGGGGGCTGATAGCCTTTATCGTACCGGGGATCATACTCTATCTCACTTATTGTCTCAGCGAATACGCTCTGGCCGATAAGAACACCGGCATAAAGGAGTCGTTCGCTTTAAGCGCCAGGCTGACCGCGGCAAGCAGAGGGCAGCTTGCCTCCGTGATCCTGCTTATAGTTTCAATTGAAATACTGGCCCCTGAAATAGCTGGCATCTCAGGCGGCTTTAAGAACTCCGACTTGAAGTTTGACTTCAAGTCCTGGACGATGATCGGCCACGCGCTGAAAGATCTTGTGTTCCTGCCATGGCTCAACATGTCCATGGCCGCCGCCTACAACCGCCTGCTGCGGACCCTTCCGCGGGATGATAACTCATAGCAACGGAAAGCAAAAGAACGCCACTGAATGCCACAAAAAGTAAGAATTCCGTATAAAACAGCTTTCTTTCAGTTGCTTTCTGTAGCTTTCTGTAGCGTTCCGTAGCTTTCAGTTGCGGTTTTCCGCCCTACAACCCCAATTCCGGCGCCACGCCGCGCATGGCATCAAGACAGAGAGCGGCAAATTCCTCAAGCGGTATGCCTATCTGTTCGCATTCCAAAATAACATTTCTGTCAATGGAAGCGGCAAAGCGCTTGTCCTTCATTCTTTTTACCACAGAAGACACTTTCACGCTTGACAATTTTTTGTCAGGGTAAACCAGCGCGGTGGCGGTAATAAGGCCGGTAATTGTTTCTCCGGCGGCCAGAGCCTTATGGAAAACCTCAGTCCTGGATTTTCCGTGCGCGGCCTCGTTATGCATTTTGACCGCTTCAATAAGAACCGCCGGCAGTCCGTTTTCACTGAGAATGCGTTCCGCCTCTATGGTGTGGCGCTTAATATCGCCGGCTGTAAGATCCACATCGATATCGTGCAAAAGGCCCGCCAAAGCCCACATTTCAGCGTCCGCGCCAAGCTTTAAAGCCAGCGCCCGCATTACAGCCTCGGCAGCTAGACAATGCTTGATAAGGTTCTCGTTCTTAACATGCTCCCGAAGAAGTTTTAAAGCGTTTTCACGTTCCATAGATAAACTCCTTGACCTGAAAGTTTCAGTTGAAACTTTCCCTTCGCGGTGACACTGGCCTGTCGCGGGCCTCTGGCGCTGTCCGCGACTGAGCTCAGGTGCGCTTCGCGCGGCATACGCCTTCGAAAACCTGGCGCGCATTGCGCTTGGTTTTCGACCCGCTGCTGCGGGGAATCCTGCATATTTCTGTTCCCCGATTTTCACAATGAAAACTTGGTTGAACGGCAGGATTCAGGTTAACTCCCGCGTCCCGGACTCCTGATTGTCCGCCGATTAATTATAGAATATCATAATGGTAAACCCAAATACCGTGCTGCTCATCACCATTATCGCCTCTTTCTCAACACCTTTCATGCTTTCCGCGATAAATGTGGCGCTGCCGGCCATGGCGGGGGACTTAAACCTGAGCGCCGTGTCTATCGGCTGGGTGTCGCTTTCTTTCTTACTGGCCGCGGGCATGTTTCTGGTGCCCGCCGGCCGCGCCGCCGATATTTACGGCAGAAAGAAGGCCTTTACCGCCGGTTTTTTTATTTTCACTTTAGCGTCGCTCGCCTGCGCGCTTTCCCGCAGCGCGGGACAGTTGATAGCCTTCCGGGTCCTTCAGGGTATCGGCAGCGCCATGATTTTCGGCACCGGCGTGGCCATACTGACCTCGGTATTCCCGGCGGAGCGCAGGGGTAAGGCGCTGGGTTTTGTGTCCGCCTCGGTTTACAGCGGCCTCTCCCTCGGGCCTTTTTTGGGGGGGTTCCTGGTTGAGCATCTCTCCTGGCGGGCTATTTTTTACCTTAATGTGCCAGTGGGAGCCGCAGTGCTTTACCTGGTTTTCACAAAGCTTGACTCAGAATGGAAAGGGGCTGAAGGCGAGAGTTTTGACGCGGCCGGCGCCGTTATTTACAGCTTCTCAATGGCGCTTTTGATGTTCGGCCTTTCAACCGTGCCGGCCGCTTCAAGTTTTTTAATGCTAGCGGCCGGAATAGCCGGTTTTGCTTTTTTCCTGCGCTTTGAAAGCCGCAAGGCGCAACCTGTTTTCAATTCCGCCCTGCTCCTTAATAACAGGGTTTTTGCCTATTCAAACCTTACCGCGCTCTTGAATTACGCTGCCAGTTTCGCCATTACCTTTCTGCTCAGCTTATATCTGCAATACGCTCGCGGCCTTAGCCCGCAACAGGCGGGCCTGACCCTTGTCTGGCAGCCGGTTTTCATGGTCCTTTTATCGCCCTGGGCCGGCAGGCTTTCCGACAGGTTTGACCCCGGCATTATCTCTTCAGCGGGCATGGCGATAACCTGCCTTGGCGTTCTTTTTTTCGCCGGAATAAACGAAACCACTTCCTTTGGGGTTATAATAGCCGGTTTAAGCGTGCTTGGCGCCGGGCTGGCCCTTTTTTCATCGCCAAATACCAATGCCGTAATGGGCTCGGTGGAGCGCAAGTTTTACAGTGTGGCCGCGGCCACGCTTGCCACTATGCGCCTGGCAGGGCAAACTTTCAGCATGGCGCTGGTAATGCTGCTGTTCTCGGTATTTATAGGCCGGGAAAAACTTGGCCCTGAAAATCACGCCCAATTGATAAAATGTTTTAATCTGGCCGTTTATGCCTTCGCAGCCATGGCTTTCGCCGGCATTTTCACCTCTCTTAAACGCCGTAAGGAAAAAGCATAAGCGGAGCGAATAGGAAAGGAATCCCATTTCTTTCCCTATTCGCTCTTCGCTATTTGCTATTCGCTGTTGTTGTCAGAATTCTGCCCAGCCGGGCACGCGGGGGTAGGCGGTAACATCGCGGATATTGGAAATTCCGGTAACCAGCATCATCATCCGTTCAAAACCAAGGCCGAAGCCTGAATGAGGCACCGAACCGAAACGGCGCAGGTCCAGATACCACTGATAGTTTTCGGGGTTTATTTTAAAATCGGCCATTTTTTTCTCAAGCGCGTCAAGACGATTCTCGCGTTCGCTGCCGCCTATCAGCTCGCCTATGCGCGGAACAAGCAGGTCCATGCCCCGCACCGTGCGCCCGTCGTCGTTAAGCTTCATGTAGAAAGCGGCCGCGTTGCAGGGCTTATTATATAAGAGGACCGGCTTCTTGAAATAATTTTCAGTTAAGAACCGTTCATGTTCCGAAGCCAGGTCAACGCCCCAGGCCATTTTGGCCTCAAATTTTGAATTATTCGGTTCCAGTATTTTCACCGCGTCGGTGTAAGCCAGGCGTTCATAAACGTTATCCGCCACGTTTTTAAGCGTTTCTAAAAGCGCCGGATCCACGAATTTGGCAAAAAGCTCAATATCGGGCGCGCAATGCTCAAGCGTATGGCGGGTGATGCTTTTTACAAAATCCTCGGCCAGAGACATGTCATCGTCCAGCTCATAAAAAGCCATCTCCGGCTCTATCATCCAGAATTCCGCGCAATGGCGGTAAGTATTGGAGTTCTCGGCCCTGAAGGTGGGGCCGAAAGTATAGATCTTGCCAAGGGCAAGGGCCAGGGTTTCGCCCTCAAGCTGGCCTGAAACCGTAAGATAGGTTTTTTTTCCAAAAAAATCCTTTGAAAAATCTATATCGCCTTTCCCGGTTTTGGGCAGGGCCGCGACATCCGAAAAGTCAAGGCCTGAGACCGAAAACATCTGGCCCGCGCCTTCGCAGTCGGAGCTGGTGATAATGGGAGTGTGGACATAGAAGAAGCCGTTGTCGCGGAAATAGGAATGGATGGCAAAGGCAAGTTCCGAGCGCACGCGCAGCATGGAGGCGTATTTGTTTGTGCGGGGCCGCAAGTGAGCCACGGTCCGCAGGAATTCGTCGGAAGTTTTTTTCTTTTGTATAGGGTACTTTTCGGGGTCGCATTCCCCGTATATCTCCGCCTTTTTAGCGCGCAGTTCCCACTTCTGCCGCGCGCCGGCGGGCGCTGCCACCAGGTCGCCCGTAACCGCCACGGCGGCCCCCGTAAGCAGGCGCGGCAGCACCGGTGAGAATTCGCCGTTCTCAGCCGAAAAAACAAGCTGGAGGTTTTCTCTGGCGGAGCCGTCGTTTAATTCGGCGAACGAGCAGGCTTTGGAATCGCGCCGGGTGCGTATCCAGCCTTTTACCGTTATATCCTTAAGTTCCGAGCCGCCGGCGAGGAGTTTTTTTATGGTAATGGGAAGCATGCAGGTATTCCTGGCGCAAACACCGTTATTTGGATTCGGATTTTTTCTTTTTCTCTGCCGGGACCTTGGACACCGCCGCCAGCTCTAATTCACAGGTTTTATCCTCACCATTGTATTCCTCAAGGATATAGCCGACTCCGGGCGCGTAATAGCGCACCGACTTGCCCGCGTCTCCGCCGGCAAGCATGTTAACGATCTTCATGCATTTCCGGAATTTACCGGCTTTAATGGAAACCTTATCGGAAAGGGAAATTATTTCGTTAGAATCCGGATATTCGCTCCACTTAGCGCCCTCTTTGACGGGAAGGGGAAATTCCCTTCTGCCGCCCACTATCACCCCGTCGGCCGTGGTAAGCCACTTGGCATCCCTGGTTATGGTGTACTCGGTGGTATGGGAATCTCTTAGCTCAAAGATCATCCGGGCCTGGGCCACGGTCTTGGCCGGTTTTTTCACGACTTTAAGTATATCTATGAAAACTTTGGCCGTCCCCTCAAATTCGGTGCTCTTTAATCTGTATTCGTAGCGGGTATTCGCCTTAAGCGGGAAATATTCAGCAGACATTTAGCCTCCGGAAATCGCCTATAATTCAGCGGCGAGCAGTTGGTTATTAGAATCCGACTTTTTTTCTCGCAGTGACTATCCACTAACCACTCGCCACTAATCACTGCCGTTAAAATCTGGTGGACGTGACAGGGATCGAACCTGCGACCTCCTCGTTGCGAACGAGGCGCTCTCCCAACTGAGCTACACGCCCAAAACTTTTTTCAACCAAGCTCTTCCTTGTCCGCCTTTCAACGCCTTCTCACGTCTAACGGCTTCGGGCCTTGTTAAATAACTTTCAGTTAAAAAAACTCTAAACGGCTCGCGGCCTCTGGTGGATTTATTCGTACCGCTCGAATGCTCTTTAAACCGTCTATCAAAATTACCTGTACTGCCTATATAGAGCCTATTGTACCTATCCAATAGAACATAAACGATATACACTCTATCCCCTGCGACCTTCCGCCTAAGGCGGACGCTCTCCCAACTGAGCTACACGCCCGTAAAAACAGTGGACAGTGGACAGTGGACAGTGGACAGTGGACAGTGGACAGTGGATAGTGGTTATTTAAGATTATTCTTTACTGACCACTGTCCACTGGTCACTACCCACTTGTTACTTACCACTTTCTTTTGCTGCCTGTTCCACGCGCCATTTGGCTTTCTTATGCTCGGTAAAATTGGCGTTAAAGATATGTTTGCCCTTTCGGTCGGCCACAAAATAAAGAGCGTCAATCTCCGCCGGAGCAAGAACCGCGGCCACAGATTCATAGCCGGGGTTGCATATCGGACCCGGCGGCAGTCCGCTCACGGCATAGGTATTATAAGGCGACTTTACACGCAGGTCCGCGTACGTAAGGCCTTTTTTCCAATAACCCAAAGCGTATTGCACGGTGGGGTCGGCTTCAAGCGCCTTTTTTTTCCGATAGCGGTTTATGTAAACCGCCGCTATCAGCGGCCGCTCCGCCGCGTCCACCGCTTCCCGTTCCACTATGGAAGCCAGGATAAGGACTTTTGTTTCATCCAGCCCCTGTGGAAATCCTTTAGAGAACAACGGCATTATCTGCCTGTTAAATTCTGATTTTAGCAAATTAACCACTTCCGGCGCAGACATATTTTTTTTGAAATAATACGTTGAAGGGAAAAGCCTGCCCTCAAGTCCTTCCTGCTTCACCAACGCCATGAACTGGTCCGCACTGATAACGCCGTTCGCCTCAAGGCGCTCAGCTATCTGCTCGGCGCGCCACCCCTCCGGGATGTTAACCTTGATGTGGCTGACATAGTTGTTGTGAACAAGGCGCCACAAAGCCTCTTCAGAAGACATCCCGCGCCTGAGCGAATAGTTGCCCGGCATTATTTTTTTCCCGGCGCCGGTTAATTTCACAAGCACTCTGAACCAGGTGGCGCTTATTATTACCCCTTCGCGTTTAAGGACCTGAGCCGCCTGGGTAGCGCCGGCGCCTTCTTTGATGACAACTTTCAGCCCCGGGCCCGGCCAAAAGAAATAAAAGGAAAGCGCCGTTATCGCCGTGAGGAAGAATAAAGCTTTTGATTTAAATTTTTTCATAAAGCCCTAAGCCGTCTGGAATATATCTGCTTATACAAAGGCCCGTCCCGCCCTTTTGGCCCCAGAACAGAAGATCTGGAAGCCGGACATAAATCCATAGCCCGGGTTGGCGAACCAAAAGGGCGGGACCCGTCCTGAGCTGACACGCTCTCCATAACTTCCACGGAAACCAGAGCGGACACCGCGGTTTTGCACAGAGCGTAATCCGCCACGCGCGCGAAAAATTTGTCCGGCAGCGGACTCTTAACCCTGCCGAGCGTAATATGCGGCTCAAAGCGGTTTTCAAATACCAGGCCGCGCGCGGAAAGCGCCTGGGCCAGCTTTCCGGCTATATCGCGCGCCGGTTGAATACCTTCGCCAAGACCCAGCCACAGCACGCGGGGGTTTTTCCTGGAGGGGAATGCCCCAAAAGCGCCCAAAGACAGCGTAAAAGCCCGGCACTCTTCCAGGGCGGCGTCAACGCTATTTACCGCCTGCGCTACGCCGCTCCCGCTAAGGTCACCAAGAAAAGCGTAGGTAAGGTGGAAATTACTCCGCTCCACCCATTTTACCGTGTTCCTGCCGGCATTCGCGCGCGCGTAGGACACAATATCCTCAAGGGCTTCAATAAACCGCTGCTCAAAAAAGGAGGCTATAAAAAGCCGCATCAGGCTATTGCCGCTCCTGTCTGGCTTTACGTCGGGCTGCCGCTTTCCCGGCGCGCCCTTTAACGCCGCTCTTAAGCCCTGAACTCTTTATCTGGTTACGCATAACGCGGCGTTTCAGCGCCTGATCGCGCAGAGCCGAGCGATTAGCCTGCGACACTGGCAGCCAGGTTTTTTTAAGCGTTGTAATGCGCTTGCGCATGTCCGCCACTCCGGTGCGGTAGCGGGCCATTTTTGAGATCGCCGCGGGCCTGAAACGTTTCTGCAGGGGCTTAAAAGTAAGTTCCGTGTTTTTTTCCAGCGTATATTCCCAAACAGCCTCTCCCTTTGCGTCAAAGGTGCTTACGGCCACTTTGCCTTCGTCATACACTGCAACACTCGTTTCCTTTCCAAGTTGATAATATTCCACGGCAAACTCAGTGCCGCGCACGGCGCAGACGGCGGCTGGGGTGCGCACCTCCATTTTTAATTTTTCGTTCAGAAAATGCTGTATTTTTGCGGCTATTGAGCCTAATTTAAGCGTGAAAACGGAATCCGACAGCTTAGTGGAAGAAACTTCAAACTCGGTGTTGCGCCCCAGAGTCATGGCGCCCTTGTCGTCCAGATAAATTTCAGCGATGCCGTCGGAACCGGTTTTTACCGAGTCTTGCTGATCAAGGGGGATATGGCCCTCTATCTTTGACCACTCCTCAACGCCCGCGGGCTTGACAAAAACGTCGCCGGAAATACGTTTCAGGCGCGTGTCCCAGTTTTCAGCCTGGCTCCGGCTGTATTTGGGCTTCACGGCGTATTCAGGCGCCTGTTTATTATCGGAAGCGTCAGCGCCGGGCTGCTGCGCGAAGGCCGCAATACAAAACGTCTGGAGCAGAAGCGCCGCCGCCAGTATTATCTTCATAAGCCCTTTTAAAATTAATCTCCGCAGCCGTGCGTCACTTTATAAGTTTTCTGAAATGCCGCCTTCCCACCTGAAGCACGCAGTCTCTCGGCTCAAAAACCAGATCTTCCGGCGCCTTCACTCCGTCAAGGCGCACGGCCCCCTGCTCTATAAGGCGCCGGGCCTCGTTGGTTCCGCCGCAAACGCCGCAGGCCGCCATAAGCTGTGAAAGTTTGCCCGGCTTTTCAACCTTGAAAACTTCTATTTCAGCGGGTAATTCTTTTTTTGAAAAGACTTTTTCAAACTGCTCCCTGGCCGCCGCCGCTTCTTCGCGGCCGTGATATTTTTCTATTAAAAGCGCCGCCAGGCGTTTTTTTGCCTCCATTGGATGGAGTTTTTTTATCTCAGCCATGTCCGAGGCCGTAAGCAGCGCGTAATACTCAAGCATCAACGCGTCGGAGACGGACATAATTTTACCGAATATTTCCGCGGGCTGGTCGTTTAAAGCCACATAGTTACCGTAAGATTTTGACATTTTTCTGGCGCCATCGGTGCCTATAAGAAGCGGCATGGTCATTACCACCTGCGGACACTGCGAGTGAAGCTTCTGCAGATCGCGGCCTACCAGCAGGTTGAAAATCTGGTCCTGGCCGCCAAGCTCAATATCGGCTTTTACGGCCACCGAGTCGTAACCCTGAAAAACAGGGTACAGTATCTCAAGCAGGCTTATGGGGACCGCTGCCTTCATGCGGGTTTTAAAATCTTCCCGCTCAAGCAGGCGGGAAACGGTGATATTTTTTGCCACCCCGATAAGACCTGACACCCCGGCAGAGGCGTCTCCGACAAAAGCCTTAAGCCATTCGCCGTTGAATCTTATTTCGGTTTTAGCTTTATCCAGCACCTTGAAGGCCTGTTGGGTATAAGTCTCGGCGTTTTTTTCAACCGTTTCCTGATCTATTACCGGGCGGGTGGAGTCGCGGCCAGAGGGGTCGCCGACCTGAGCGGTGAAATCGCCTATAATAAGCACCGCTGTGTGTCCGAGGTCCTGAAATTGCCTGAGTTTTGCAAGCACCACGCTGTGTCCAAGGTGCAGGTCGCGGCTGGTGGGGTCAACTCCGAGCTTAACCCTGAGCTTTTTACCGGAAGAAAGTTTTTCAGCCAGTTCTTCCCGGCTTACAATATCCGTGCAGCCCCGCCCGATTTCCTTTAAAATTTCTTCGTTGGTCATATATGCCGCCTAACATCTATTTTATTATTTTTTACGTGTAAAGCGCTGTTAAAAATTCCGCGCGCTTGCATTTTGGAATAATATTTCTTTTTAGGGTCTGCCGTTTTTTTGGCAGACCCTACCTGAATCCGTACGGGTCCGCGCTCACGATCATTTTCACTTTCTTGGGCGCTTTAAGCGCGCGCAGTTTTTCAAGGCAGAGAGCCGAGGTTTTTTCATCCGCGGCTTTTATAAGGTAATACTGTGAAAAGAATTTTCTTTTTTTGGGGTCCGCGGCCCCCACGGGGCCAAGCACCTCGCTGCCGGGCTCTTCGCCGCCCACCTCGCCCGAAAAATCAAGCGCTTTTAAAAAAACTTCCGAGAACGCCTCCAAAGCTTTCAGGTCAAAAGACGAAAAACTTACTTTTATCAGGAATGAAAAAGGGGGATAAAAAAAGTCTTTCCTGGCCGCAAGTTCGCTGTTTAAAAATTTTTTATAATCCATCTCTTTTAAAAGCGAAAGCACGTAATGCCCCGGCTCCCGGGTCTGCACCGCCAGTTCCGCTCCAGGCGCCTTAAGCGAATGATAGGCCTCATAAAAGAGCTGGAAGGCTTTTTCGGAAGCGCGGAAGTCGGTGCTTGAAATTTCGGCGTCGGCGTCCAGCACCGCCACCAAACCAAGGGTTTCAAGTCCGCGGTCACGGGCCGCTATGCGGGTACCTACAAGTATCTCCGTGCCGCCTTTAAAAAAACCCTCAAGTGTTTCCCTGGCATTTTTGACTGATTTCCGCACTACATCGCCGTCAAACCGCGCCGTGCGAGCGCCGGGGAAAAGCTTTTTAACGGCTTCCTCCGCTTTCTGCGTGCCAAGGCCCGAACGCCGAAATACCGTGCCCGAACACCGGGGGCAGACTTCACTGTATGGGTCCTTTTTGCCGCAGCGCCGGCAAAGGAACATTTCTTTTCCCTCCGGTTCGTCCTTTATCACGCTCATAGGCACGCGGCAGCGCGCGCAGCGCCTTGTCCAGCCGCATTTAACGCAAAATATCAGGCCGGTATAGCCTTTACGCCCGGTAAGCAGCAAGACTTTCCGGCCGCTTTCAAGCGAGAGTTTTATTTTTTCTACTAGCGGTTCTGCGATAAGACCGGCGTAATTGTTCATGTCAAGCACCAATACCCCGGCGGAGCCCGGTTGCGGAGCCTCCGGCGCCACAAGTTCAAACTTGCCGGAAAGCGCGCGGCCATACGCTTCAACCGAGGGGCAGGGGCTCGCGAGCACGACGCAGGTTCCATGCGCGGCCGAGCGCTTCAACAGCAGGTCCCTCACGTGGAAATGCGGCTCGGCTTCTTCCTGCTTATAAATATTTTCATGCTCCGAATCCACAATGGCAAGCGCCAGTTTTTTAAATGGCAGAAAAGCCGCCGAGCGCGTGCCCAACACCACGCGGTTACGGCCGCTTAAAACCCCTGTCCAGGTTTCTTCGCGCTGCCTGGGAGTAAGACGGCTGTGCCAGAGCGCGGGGCTTTGCGCTCCGAAAGCTTTAGAGAGCGTATCGGCAAAGGGCGGCATCGCGTTGAGATCCGGCACCATCACAAGAGCCTGTCCTCCGGAGGCGAGCGCCCGGGCGCACAGGGCGGCAAATATTTTTTCGCGCTCAACTCCGGGCGGAGTTTCAAGCAAAAACGCCGAGGGGGAACCGCGGCCGACTGCATGGCCGATACGCAGGGCAGCTTCGGCGGCAAAACCTGAAAGCGCCCCCACACATTCCGAATGTGCGGGGGTGTCGTCTACGGACGGTATCCGTGATGTATATTCAAAAGCCCACGGGTCCGAAAGCCGTCCGGAAAAAAAAGCTTCAAGCGAGAGCCCCAGCGGGGAATTCCACCGGTCGCGAATCCAGAACGCCAGCGCCACGATATCATCTTTAAAAACCGGCTTCGCGTCCAGCAATTTTATGACACTTTTAACTTCCTTAAAACCGGAAAGGTCCGCTTCGCAGTCTTTAAGCAGTTTTACAATCACCCCCGCGGCCTGTCTGAAACCGAAGGGAACAAGGACCCGCAGCCCCGGCGCGGCGCAGGCTTCCAGCGCTGAAGGCATACGGTAGTAGAATGTACGGTGAAGGGGGATAGGAAAAGCTATTTCAGCGATCATATTAGAAAGTGGTTAGTGGCGAGTGGATAGTGGTGAGATTAGGTTCTTTAGTGATGGCTGAAAGATAATGCGACCTCTCTAAAATTCCCCGCTCTCAACTCTCAACCGGTCTCTCAAGAAAAGCTTTCAGCATCTTCATGTCTTCCCAGGTATCGCGCTTCAGGTTGGGGTTGCGTAATAACGCCGCCGGATGATAGGTTGGAAGCACTTTTAGCGCGTGGGAGCCGAAAAGCCCGTTCGGATAATCGTACCACTTGCCGCGCAGCAGAGAGATACCCCTGGTTTCGCCGAGTATTAATTTTGCGGCCACAGAGCCCAGAGTCACAACGCACCTGGGCTTTATAAGCGTCAATTGTTTTTCAAGATACGGGCGGCAGGCGGAAATCTCTTCGGGAGCGGGGGGGCGGTCGTTTCCCATGGACTCGGGGTGCTCGGGGTCCTTCATGGGATGGCATTTTACGATGTTCGCTATATAAACCTGGCCGCGCGACAGACCAAGCACAGTCTCAAGAATTTTATCCAAAAGCTTTCCGGAGCGGCCCACAAAAGGCTCACCGCGGTGGTCCTCCGCGTAGCCCGGTCCCTCGCCGATAAAAACCACTTCAGCCTTAAGCGACCCCACCCCGAAAACCGCTTTAATCCGCGCGTGGCCGAGAGGGCACTTGCGGCAGGCACTAACTTCGTCTGAAAGCGCCGCCATGGCCTCCGCAATTGCGCCCGGCGCTGTCATTGTCTTTTTAACGGGAACAGGGGGTGACTC
Organism: Elusimicrobia bacterium GWA2_51_34; assembly: GCA_001799565.1. Classification (GTDB taxonomy): domain Bacteria; phylum Elusimicrobiota; class Elusimicrobia; order Elusimicrobiales; family UBA9959; genus UBA9634. The sequence goes on from MGTS01000018.1 coordinate 17,519, forward strand.
CGGCTTATCAGCCTTAGGCGGAAGTCCGCCGGAAAGGGTTACTTGAGGCGACGGGATAGTATCCTCGTCCACAGTTTTCAAATGAGCGGCCAGGTCAGCCGCCAGCGCGCGCAGTTCTTGCTTCATCATAAAAGAAAGCAGTAGTCAGGTTCACGGTTCAACGGTTGGAAATCCGGGAACACAAGAAGATTGCGAAAAAATAACCTTGAACTGTGAACCGCTGAACCGTGAACCTGATCAATTACTATTTCTTTCCTTTGGCGCTTTTTGCGGGCTTTTTGGCGGCCGGCTCCTCGCGTTTGGTGGAAAGGTTGTCGTCTATTTCCTGATCCTTGCGGCAAGCCGTTTCAATTTCTTCACAGGAAACTTTTCCGCTGATCACGTCAAGCATTGACTTTTCTATAAGCTCAGCTATAGGTATACGACGGAATTCCTCCTGCCGGCACAGATGACCGGCCCACTGCATGGCCCACACGATATCGGTGTATTTGGACGGACCATAATTGCAGATGAGTTTTTCAAGTGTGTCAGCGTCGCTTTCAAGTTTAACCTGCGTCTTCATGTTGCCTCCCAATAGAATAGTAAGCTGGATAGCTGGATAGCTGGACAGCTTTTTATAAGGAGTTCCTTACTTTGATCTTAGAGCCGTCCCGCTGTTTAGCCGCCTAACTGTCTCGCCGTCTTAGCCGCAAGCTGCCGGCTGAAAGCCGATACCCTTTCAAGGTTATGTCTTACTTTCAGTACCTCAAGACCGGCGATGGCGGCCACTTCTTTCACCGCTTCGCTTAACTTGTCGTTTATCACCAGATAATCGTAACCGCCCGCCTCTTTTATCTCTTTGCGCGCGGTAGCCAGACGAAGCTCTATGTTTTCTGGCGCTTCGCCTCTTTTTTTCAAGCGCCGAACCAGAGTTTTAAGATCAGGCGGCAGAAGAAAAACGCTGACTGTTTCCGGAAATATCTTTTTTACCGAACGAGCCCCTTTGACATCTATTGTCATTATAGGGATAAGGCCTTTGGCCAGCAACTCCCGCACAGACTTTACCGGCGTGCCGTAAAGATTGCCATGGACGACGGCCCATTCAAGCAGACGGCCGTTTTTTTTGAGGCGCTTAAACTCGCGCGCGGAAACGAAATAATAGTCCCGCCCTTCCTTTTCACCACTGCGTTTTAGCCGGGTAGTGCAGGTCACGCTAAAGGCGAAACGGCTGTCCAGTTTCATCAAACCTGAACGCACGGCTGATTTTCCGCCCCCTGAGGGGGCGGAAATAACCATGGGAAAATAAACACTTTTCATTCGCTTCACTATATTTTAGTAAGGAAAGAGACCACAAGCCGCAACAAGAAACTTACAGTACTTCCTGTGTTTTTATTTCCTCTTGAGCCTCTTACTTGTGACCTGTGACTTGCCCGCCAATACAACCCGGCGGGTCCGCCTTCGGCGGAAAACTTGTGACTTACGGCGCGTTGCGCCGCAATCACTTATTTTTTCTCGGCCTTATTATCTGGGACTGCGCGGCCGCAAGAATGGCTATGGGCACCCTGAAGGGGGAACAGGAAACATAGTTGAGGCCCGCGTTATGGCAAAAATCCACGCTGGCCGGGTCGCCGCCCTGTTCGCCGCAGATGCCGATTTTAAGATCTTTGCGGGTCTTACGGCCGCGCTCAACCGTAATCTTTATCAGTTCACCCACGCCGTCCTGGTCTATGGTCTGGAAGGGGTCCACGGGAATAATTTTCTTCTTCATGTACTCGTTCAGGAAAGGGCCGGAGTCGTCGCGGGAGTAGCCGAAGGTCATCTGCGTCAGGTCGTTGGTGCCGAACGAGAAGAACTCCATGGTCTCGGCGAGTTTTCCGGCCAGAAGACAGGCGCGGGGAATCTCTATCATGGTGCCGACCATGTACTTAATCTTCACGCCTTTCTGCTTAGAAACCTCGGAGTACACGCTGTGGATGATCTCTGACTGATGTTTCACCTCGTTCTCAAGGGAAACGACAGGGATCATGATATCGGGGAACACTTTAACGCCCTCTTTATTAAGTTCGGCCGCGGCTTCAAATATCGCACGGGCCTGCATCTCGGTAATTTCCGGATAGGTGACGCCCAAGCGCACGCCGCGGTGCCCCATCATTGGGTTGGATTCGCGTAACGCCGTGGTACGGGCCTCAAGCTCCTCGTAGGAGATTCCCAGGGCTTTGCCCAGCTGCTCCAGCTTATCTTTCTGGTGCGGCACGAACTCGTGCAGGGGGGGGTCCATAAGGCGCACGGTCACATGCATGCCTTCCATCACCTTGAAGGTGTTCTTAAGGTCATTCTTCATGTGAGGAAACAGCTCGTTAAGGGCGACTTTGCGCTCTTCAAGCGTCTTAGACATGATCATCTTGCGCAGCTTAAACAGCGCTTCGTCGGACCCCTTACCGTAGAACATGTGCTCGATGCGGAACAAACCGATACCCTCGGCGCCGTAGCTGCGGGCCTGCGCGGAATCTGCGGGGGTGTCGGCGTTGGTCCAGACCTTCAGCGCGCGGATGGAATTACAGAACTTCAGAAACTCATTTAGCATCTCAATAGTGGACTCGTTCGGCTCTACCAGCGGCATCTTCCCTTTATAGACTAAGCCGCGGGAACCGTTCAGTGAAATCCAGTCGCCTTCCTTAAGTACTTCGTCGCCCAGGCGGAGGGTTCGGGCCTTCATATCAATCTCTACGCCGGCGCAACCCACCACGCAGCATTTGCCCCAGCCGCGGGCCACAAGGGCCGCGTGAGAGGTCATGCCGCCGCGGGCGGTAAGGATGGCTTCTGCCGCCCTCATGCCTTCTACGTCTTCAGGGTTGGTCTCTTCGCGGACCAGAATAACAGCCTTGTTTTCCTTTTTCCATTTAACAGCTTCTTCAGCCGTGAAAACTATCATGCCCACGGCGCCGCCGGGACCAGCGGGAAGACCTTTGCCCATAGGCCTGGTTCCGAGTTCTACTTTCGGATCGAGAATGGGGTGCAACAGTTCGTCAAGCTGTTCCGGTGTGACGCGCATCACTACTTCTTCCTTAGTGGCGAGCTTTTCCTTATGCATATCCAGCGCCATACGCACGGCGGCAGGGCCGTTGCGCTTACCAACGCGGCACTGCAGCATATATAGCTTGCCTTTCTCTATGGTAAACTCGATGTCAAGCATGTCGTGGTAATGTTTTTCCAGCTTGGCACGTATAACAGCAAGCTCTTTGTAGGCCGCAGGCATCAGCTGCTCCAGTGACTTGAGGTTTTTGGACTGCTCGTTGCGGCTGGATTCATTGATGGGGTGCGGGGTGCGGATGCCAGCCACCACATCCTCGCCTTGGGCGTTCTCCAGGAACTCTCCGAAGAAAGCGTTCTCTCCGGTGCCGGGGTTACGGGTAAAACCCACGCCGGTGGAGGATTCGTCGCCCATATTGCCGAACACCATAGCCTGCACGTTTACAGCCGTACCCCATTCGGCGGGAATATTTTCAATGCGGCGGTAGGAAATGGCGCGCTTGCCCATCCATGACGCGAACACGGCGCCGATGGAACCCCACAGCTGCTCCATCGGGTCGTCGGGAAACTCTTTATCCAGTACTTCCTTTACCTTGGCCTTGAACTGGCCGGACAGGACCTTCAAGTCTTCTGCGGTGAGTTCGGTATCGGTCTTGGCGCCTTTCTTCTGCTTCATGTCATCCATGAGGAGCTCAAGCTGCTTGCGTATCCCCTTACCTTCAGCAGGCTCTATACCGGCGGCCTTTTCCATTACAACATCGGAATACATCATAATCAGGCGGCGGTACGAGTCGTAGACAAAGCGGGGGTTGTTGGTGAGCTTTATGAGCCCGGGGATGGTGTCTTCGGTGAGACCGCAGTTAAGAATGGTCTCCATCATGCCCGGCATGGAGCTGCGGGCGCCGGAGCGCACGGAAACAAGCAGAGGGTTTTCCGGGTCGCTGAACTTTTTACCAACTATCTCTTCCACCTTGCGAAGGTTCTTCTCTACATCCTGGGTTAGGCCCTGTGGGTAGGAACGCTTGTTGCTCCAATAATAGGTACAAATTTCAGTGGTAAGGGTAAAGCCGGGGGGAACGGGCAGGCGCAGATCGGGGTGGCCGGCCATCTCGGCGAGGTTAGCGCCCTTTCCGCCCAGCAGATTCTTCATCGATGCTTTGCCTTCGGCTTTGCCGCCGCCGAAGAAATATGTTGCTTTTTTGGAAATTTTGACGGTCTTTGAAACCGCTTTTGATTTAACAGCAGTCCGTGACATGAGAAGCCTCCTGGTGGATGTGGCCCGGTGATCCGGGGAAAAGCTTGGACACCGGCTTAACTATGATACTACATACCTGTAACAGCTGGCAATAAAAAAGAAATTATTTCTTTATCCCTTCCAGATCAAGGAAGAAAGCATATTCAAGGGCTATAAGCTTAAGCGATTCAAAGCGGCCCGACTTTCCGCCGTGGCCCACATCCAGGTCGGTGCGGAGCAGCAGCATATTCTTATCGGTTTTCATGGAGCGCAATCTGGCGGCCCACTTAGCCGGTTCCCAGTACTGTACCTGCGAATCGTTAAGCCCCGTGGTTATAAGGATATTAGGATACGCCTTCGCTTCCACGTTATCGTAGGGGGAATAGGAAAGCATGTAATCATAGAATTCTTTTTTATTCGGGTTGCCCCATTCGTCATATTCGCCGGTGGTAAGAGGGACGTCCGGGTCAAGCATGGTTGTAACAACATCCACGAACGGCACCTCGGCAAGCACCCCCCGGTAAAGCTCCGGCGCCATGTTTAGGACAGCGCCCATCAGAAGGCCTCCGGCAGAACCGCCTTCGGCGTAAATATGTCCCGCGGCGGCGTATTTTTGCTCAACAAGGTATCTGGTCGCGTCTATAAAGTCGTAGAAAGTGTTCTTCTTTTTCAGCTGACGCCCTTCCTCGTACCAGCGCCGGCCCAGTTCCGAGCCGCCGCGGATGTGGGGAATGGCGTAAATGAAACCACGGTCTAAAAGGCTGAGCCGGACCGAGCTGAAATCCGGGTCGGTGTTATAGCCGTAAGAGCCGTAAGAATAGATATAGGCCGGGTGCGTTCCGTCTTTCTTAAAGCCTTTTTTATAAACCAGGGACACAGGCACCTTTTCGCCGTCTCTGACCGTAACCCACACTCTTTCCGAAACATAATCCTCGGGCTTAAAACCGCCAAGCACGATCTGCCGCTTCATAAGTTTTCGTTCCCTGGAAACCATGTTGTAATCATACACGGATAAAGGAGTGGTAAGAGAATCGTATGTAAAACGCAGCCAGTCGGTATCATATTCAAAATTGTCGCCGAAATCCGTTACGTAAGCGGGATCGTCAAATTTTATCAGGTGGTCGTTATTGCCGGAGCGGCTTATCACGCGCAGACGCGGCAGGCCGCTCTCGCGTTCATTCACCACCACCCAGTTCTTAAAAACCCCCAGCGACTCAACCAGGACGGAATCCCGGTGCGCCAGCACATCGCTCCAGTTTTCGCGGGCGGTTTTATCCTTCGGACAGGTTGAAACCTTGAAATTCCTGGCGTCGCCGTTATTTAAAATATAAAAAAAATCTCCGCCATCCTCCACATCGTACTCAAGTTTTTCCTGCCGTGGGTGGAAAACCTTTAACCCGTCTTCCGGCGCGTCCGCGCTAAGGTAGCGGTACTCGGTTGAAAGGGTGGCCCCCGTGCGCATGAAGATATATTTATCGGTGTTTGATTTTGAGATACCTATCTCAAAAGTTTCGTCTTTTTCAAAATAAATTTCCGTGTCTTCCTTCCCGCCCAGGGTATGTTTCAGCATACGCTCCCAGCGCAGGGTTTCAGGGTTCTGTTTCACGTAAAAAAATGTTTTATTGTCGTTCGCCCAGGCCATGTTGCCGGAAACGCTTGAGATATATTCATCATAAACTCTGCCGGTTTCCAGATCTTTGAAATAAATGTTGTAAAACCGCCGCCCGCCAGTGTCCACGGCGAAAGCTATCATTTTATGGTCAGGCCTGATAGAGGGGAATTGTATCTGAAAATAAGGTTTTCCCTTTCCCAGCTCATTGGCGTTAAGAATTATTTCCTCCGGCGCCTCAAGTGAACCCCTTTTGCGGGCATAGATGGGGTATTCAAAGCCCTGCTCATAGCGCTTATAGTAATAATAATTTTCATATTTGAACGGCACGGAAGAATCATCTTCCTTTATACGCGCCTTAATTTCGTTAAAAAGCTTTTCCTTAAGAGGCCCTGTATGTTTTAAAACCGCTTCAGTATAGGCATTTTCAGCCTTGAGGTATTCAAGCACTTCGGGATTATTCCTTTCCTTAAGCCAGTAATAGTCGTCTATTCTTACTCCGCCCGGGTTTTCAAGTTTATGAGGAATTTTTTTTGCCACAGGCGGCTGCTGGGCCAGGGCCTGGCTAGCCATGCAAGCCGCTATTCCTATCACGGAAAGCAAACCTAAATAGTTTGAGTGCTCAGTCACGGACAGGGCCATAGGCCCGTGACAGGTCAGTGTCTCAATCATGTAATCTCCTTATCCAGTGTAGTGTGCTATGTTACATAAAAAAACGGGGCAGCCACAAAAAAAGCGTGGCGCCGCGCCGCTTTTGCGCCGACGCTTTAATTTTGATACTTTATGTGCATGCGCGCGCGTAAGACTGAAATAATCTGCACCGGTTCAGAACTGCTCAGCGGCAAACTGAATTTATATGTGCCGCTGTTCCATGAAAAACTTTTGCCGCTGGGTTTTGAAATTACGCGGGAACAATCTCCGGGCGATACCCTGCGGGAAATAGCCGATTGCATAAAAGGAGCCCTCACACGCGCCGACCTGGTTGTGGTCTGCGGAGGACTCGGCCCCACTTTTGACGATCTTACCCGCCAGGCGGCGGCCTCCGCTCTGAAAAAGAAACTGGTTTATTCCAATGCCCAGGACTGCGCGCTTAAAGCTAAATACGGTCTTGCAAAACTGCCTCCTAACTTAGCCGACCAGTGCCTGAAACTTGCCGGGGCCAAAACCATAGAGAACCGCAACGGCACGGCCGCCGGGCAGGAAATAGCGTGTAAGAATAAACTGGTGGTATTACTGCCGGGGCCGAGGCATGAATGGGAGCCCATGTTCAAAGATTGCCTGGAAGCGGACTTGAAAAGATTTTTTTCCGTCAGGGGCGGGGCTCCTGAAATGTTAAAACTTAAAATTTCCGGGCTGGGCGAAGTGACAGCCGAGAAGCTGCTGCGCCCGGTGATGAAGCGTTTTAAAGAAGCGCGCTATACCATTCTTGCCGGGCCGTGGACTGTGGAATTTATAATAACAGCGGGGGCAAAAGGCGAAATGCAAAGCGCGAAGTGCAAAACAGAAGAACGGAGTTCGACAATAGCAGAAATTGAAAAAGCCTGCCGTAAAATTCTGGGCAATAAGATATATGGGGTCAATGGCGACACGCTGGAAGCCGGGGCGGGCGCCCTGCTTTGCGGCGCGGGCCTTACGCTTTCATGCGCTGAGTCCTGCACAGGCGGACTACTCTCAAGCCTGATTACGGACAGTCCCGGCAGTTCGGCCTATTTTAAGGGCTCGGCGGTGGCCTATTCAAACGCTGCCAAAACACGCCTGCTGAAAGTCCGCCCTCAAACATTAAAAAAATATGGCGCGGTATCGGAACTCTGCGCGCGGGAAATGGCGCTGGGCGCGAAAAAACTTTTTTCATCTGACTACGCTCTGGCGATAACAGGCATAGCCGGCCCTGAAGGCGGCACGCCAAAAAAGCCGGTAGGCACGGTGTGCTTCGCTCTTATGGGCCCCGGAAAAACAAATACTTTCACCAGACGTTTTCACGGCGAGAGGACATTTATTAAGCGCTGCGCCGCAAATTTCGCTTTGGATGAACTGCGAAAAGTAATAGAATAATTAGGAGGTTGCAGGTTACAGGTGGCAGGTGGCAGGCTGAGAGACAACCGTTTCAAGAACCTTTCCGACGGAGGCGGCCCCGTATAGCTGTTTGGCGGGAAAGTCGAAAGGCCGCGCTCTGCCTGTAACCTGCTTCACTACCTTTTTTCCGCCTGTCACCCGTAACCTGAGACCTGATACCTTATTTAAGGAAAACCTATGAAAAACACGGGATTTTTAAACCTCATACTGATAGCGGCCGTTGCAGCCGGTTTAGCCTGCAAGAAGAAAGAGGCTGCGGTCACGGATGAACAAAAAGCCCCGGAGACTACGATAACCGCCACCGTTAAAGCCGACAAAATTGACCCGGGGTACACGCGAAAATCCACCTATTTCAAGCTTCCCGACCTGAAAGGCGGCGAAATAGACCTGGCCGACTACGCGGGCAAGCCCGTGCTGCTGATGTTTTTCACCGAAAACTGCCCGTATTGCCGCCACGCCGCGCCGTTTATTGAAAAGATGCACCGGACTTACTCCCCAAAAGGCCTGAATGTAATCGGCATCTGCGTGGAGGAAAACGCGGACGCTGCGAAAGACTTCGCGCGCGGCCTGGGCCTGACCTTTCAGTTCGCCTACAAGGGCGGCGATCTTTCTATAAAATACAAAGCGCAGGGCGTGCCTTTTATTTATCTGCTTAACAGGAACCACGTGATTTACGAGATGTGGGGAGGCTATTCTCCGGACTTTGACCCTGAAATAATAGAGAATATTGAGAAAGTTCTGAAGTAAATTCAGCGTAAAACAATTACAGCTTGTAGGCTAGTATGCCTGTAGGCTGGCAGGACAAAAAGAGATATTCCTTTTTTCTGTAAGCATACCGGCCTACCCGCATACCAGCGAATCTATTTCTCCTGATACCCTTTATTTTATGATCATACAGAAAGGCACTATCCTTATCTATCGCGTCTTTGACGTGGGCGGCGAGATTTTGCTTTCGGAGGCGGAAAAAATACTCAGCCAAAGCTCGCCCGGCTTCCGCCTTAAACTCGCCACCGACACCCGCAAAGCCATAATAATAAAGGATTCTCCGCTTAAAGCCGACCTGGGTGAAGACACCCTTAAACTTCCCGGGGGGGAATTCAAGGTGAGCGCGCGGGCCCGCCTGTGGAATTACGGCGCCATTTCCATAACGCTTGAACTTGACATACCCGCGGGCTGCGGCTGGGAAGAACTGGTTAAACTTGCGGCCGACATTGAAGCCTCCGAAAAAATAGAAGAAATGGCCAGACGCCACAACAGCAATATCAAAAAAAAGATCCTGCCCGCCATAAAAAATCCGGCTGAATGGGAAGTGTTTGAGGACTACATCACCTATATAATCGAAAAAGCCGACGGTTTGGACAACCCAGCTGAATTTATAAAAAAAGTGGATGTGGCCGCCCTCATCATGGCGGAGGACGAAGAATGTTTAAGCGAAGAATCAAAAGCTTTTATTACCGAAAACGCCATGCAGTACGCAAAAACAGACCTAGCGGTAATTGACTGGAACTCGGCCCTTTTAATAGAACCTGACGGCCAGCGGGACGTGGCGGACGTGATAGAGTTTTCTCTTACGCATTTGCTCGAGTTCCGTTATTACGACGAGATGTTGAACCGCAATCTGGACTATCTTTACGACACGATAGAGGAAAAACGCGAAAGCATAGTTAATATTTTCCGCAATTACTACGCCGATATAGCCGAAGATTCAAGCCGCAAGTATATGGAGTTTTCCGAATTTCTCGGCAGGGTTGAAAACTCGCTTAAAACCGTGGGCGACCCGTATCTGGCCATTATCTTCAAGGCCTCGGCGCACGAATTCCACTTTGACGACTGGCAAAAAAGCATTTCGCGCAAGATGGAAACACTGGCTCAGATAACGCAGATACTGCACGGCGAGGTGAACACCAGACGCAGCCATTGGCTTGAAATAATTATTATAGCGCTTATCGCGCTTGAGCTGGTGCCGCTGCTTTTAGATCTTTTGCGCTACCTGCGATAGATGGGAATAGATAGCAACGAAAAGCAAAAGAAGGCAACTGAACGCCATAGAAAGTAAGAAGGCCGGATAAAACAGTTTTCTCTCTTACTTTCAGTTGCTTTCCGTAGCGTTCCGTAGCCTTCACTGGCAAACGATGACAACAGCCCAGCCTTAACAGCCTCATCAACAATACAGATACTCCGCCACCAGCTTTTTTATTTCCTCTTCTTTGCCGTAAAGCCGTTCGCTCAGGTTACGGTCGTCATAGCTTCTGAGTTTCTTTATAATTGCGTCCGTCACGGAGGAGGGGAAAACACCCAGCGCTTCGTAGGCCTGCCTGTCTTTTTCAAGTTCCTGCGCGGATTCGCGGCATGAGGCCGGTAGCTTTGGAAATCGCTCACTGAGATTTTTATTTTCAGCGTGGGAAACATTGCCTTCCACGAAGTGTCCGTCCGCGAACTTCACTGAGTCCTTCATTTCAAAACCCAGGCGGGCGGCGCAGCAAAGACCGGCCAAAAAAAGGTGCAAATTAGCCGAGCCGTCAGCCGAACGGAATTCCACGGTCTGGCCGGGCTTTATCCCGCAAAGTTCACGCGCCGAACGGGGGTTCGCGTCATTTATCATAACGTCGGAGTTGTGCCAGCCAAGCGGCACACGCACAAGGGCCGAACGGTTGCGGTAGCCCCAGCAGACGCTGATAGGAGCTTCCTGGTGGGGAACCAGCCGGAAATAGGAAGTGGGCACGGTATTGCCGAAAGCGGTAAGCGACCGGGCAAGTTTTAAAAATCCGGCTATGGCTTTTTTGGCTTCAGGTGAAAGACCCCGGTCCGAGAGCATGATATTTTTACCGTTTTTAAGCAGGCAGGTGTGAAAATGAAGGCCAGAACCGGCATGGCCGATTGAGATTTTAGGCGCAAAAGTGACGGCCACCCCGTGTTTACGGCCTATGCCTGAAACTATCCACTTCGCCACGGCAAGCTGGTCGGCCGCATCGGAGCAGTCAACCGGCAAAAATTCAATCTCCTGCTGGGTCATTTCCGCGTCCCCGGTACGGATAAACCCCACCTCAGAGTGGCCGTATTTTATCCGGCCTCCGGCTTCGGCTATGGCGTTCATGGCTTCACAGCGCAAATTCTCCCACTTGGAAAAGGGGAAAGCTTCGTGATATCCCCTTTGCGCGGCGGTCGGGTAAAGCGGGTCTTTCCCGGAAATAACGTAGTATTCAAGCTCTCCCAGGGCGTGAAAATCAAGGCCGGTTTTTTCTTGAAATCGCGCGTGGGCGCGTTTTAAAATATTCTCAGGAGCGCTGGAAAACGGCGAACCGTCCGGATTATAAAAAGAGCAAAGCACATCCACCGCCGGCACCTCTGAAAAAGGGTTGACAAAAGCCGTGCGGTAGCGCGGCAGCACATAAAGATCGCTTGAGGAAGCGTCTATATTTTTAAACAGGTTTGAGCCGTCAACCCGCTCGCCGGCTGAAAGCACACGGTCAAGATATTTATCGTCGTTGATGACAAAATTAAGCGTTTTAAGGCGGCTGTCGCCCGCCACATAGCGGAAATTGAGCATACGCACTCCGGCCGAGCGGATGTAGCGCATAAGATCTTTTTTCGTGAAAGATACAGGCTCTTTATTAAGGTAAGAAGCGATTTTGTTCCGCATTATCTTTTTAGGAGACATAAAACACCCCGCTAATTAAAGTAAATTCAAAAAATAATACCATTTTATTGATAAAGACCCTCGCCTTTATTGCACGGGCGGCGTAAACCATGTCCGTATTTTATATAGAATATCGTAGCATGAAGAAACCCTCCGGACCCATCCTCATCTGGCGAAAAGCGGCCGTCCTCGGCAGCCTCTGGGCGGCTTCGGAAATAGTGCTGGGCAGCTTTCTGAAGAACGCGCGCGTGCCGTTTTCGGGCGAATTCCTGACCGCTATAGGCATAGCGATACTGATAGCCGGGCACAGGCTTTGGCCGGAGCGCGGGCTCTTGTGGCGCGCAGGCTTTGTCTGCGCCGCAATGAAATCCGTCTCTCCCAGCGCAGTTATTTTCGGGCCTATGTTAGCTATTTCCATGGAAGGTCTGCTGGCCGAGGCGGGGGTGCGGCTGCTGGGCGCAAACCCCGCAGGCTACCTGTTGGGCGGCGGCCTTGCTATGAGTTGGCCCCTGGCCCACAAAGTGACAAAACTGCTCATCCTTTACGGCCCGGACACGGTTAATATTTACCTGCGCGGGGTAGAGTGGCTGCGCTTACATAGCGGTTTCGGACCGGGAACCACATGGGCTCCATTGATATTATTGTTTATGGCCTATTTCCTGGCGGGCGCGGCCGCGGCGGCCGCCGGAATGCGCGCAGAAAAAGAAAAGGCGTTTATTCAGGAACCTGCCGCGGATCAAGCGGCGTTTAAACCCCGTGACATCAATCAAACTCCCGCGCGCGCATATTCCGCTGTGTTGCTTGTCTTTCACATATTATTTGTTTCGGCTGTAATGGCTGCCGGGAGTAAAATACCGGCAGCGGGCCTGCTGGTAACTGCAGGCGTTTATGGTTATTTTTGCGCGCGTTTTTATCCGCGCGCCCGATCGCTCCTTAAGCGTACAGGTATCTGGGCGGGCGTGCTGGCCGCTTCACTATTTGCCGGGCTTATACTGGGCAGCGCGGAGTCCGGTTTACACATGGCATTACGGGCTTTCACGCTTACGCTGGCTTTTGCGGCCATCGGCTGCGAACTTATGAACCCGGCCATTCACGCGCGTCTGGAACGGCTTGGCGGCGGCATTTTCTTTGAAACTCTGGAGTACGCTTTCAACGCGCTGCCAGGAATAATTGCCGGACTTCCTTCCGGGCGGATTTTTGCCGGACGGCCATTGGCAGTAATAGGCGGGGCCGTGGCGCGCGCGCCGTTCCTGCTTGACGCTATCTCGCAGGCTGCTCCGGTCTTTATAATAACCGGCGGCCGCGGCAGCGGCAAAAGCGAACTTGTTATAGAACTGGCCAAATTCCTGCGCGCGGCCGGCAAAAAGCCCGGCGGAATATGCGCCGCCGGCCTTTGGCAGAACGGCACGCGGACGGGTTTTGACCTTATAGATCTGTCTTCAGGAACGCGTGTGCCGCTGTGCCGCCGCGGGGCTTCCGGCGGAACCGCGGCAGCCGCCGGTGAATTCCGGTTTTTTAAGGAAGGCCTGGAAACCGGAATAAAGGCCCTTTCGCCTGAGAGTTTAGCCGGCGCGGACGCGGTTTTCGTGGACGAAATAGGCCCTCTGGAACTTGACGGCGGCGGCTGGGCGGAACCGCTTGAAGTTTTGCTTGAGAATCAAAAAGCGCCGCTGGTCATTGTCGTGCGCAACAGCCTGCTGGACAGGGTCCGCGCCCGCTGGGGACTCCTGGGCCGCGCGGTTATCCTTGAAACCGGCCGGATATCAGCCGGCGATTGTTTTATTAAATTAAGCCGGTATTTTATACGATAGCGTTTTAAAATTTAGATCTGAAATTTAGAAGTGGAATTTACTGTTAATAATGGTGAAACTGATATAATAGTGCGAATTACCCATTACGGAATTTGAAACACGAAGAGAAACCCAAAACGTGAAATAAATTATGAACATAAACGACAAAATACGGTTCATGGAAAACAATCTGGCCCGCCAGCTGGACTGGATACGGGCCGCCGACTCAAAAATAGCGCCCGTGATATTTATCACCACCTCAATGCTCGGCGCAAGCGTGGCCTTCCTTTCCAAAACGAGTGACCCTTCCGGGTTTACCCTGGCGCTCGCCGCGATATGCATAGGGGCGCTCATTTACACGCTGTCCTGCATGGTAATGGTAAATTTCCCGCGCATTACCCGCTATGACGAATCCGCCATCTTCTTTGAGGGCATAAAGTTTTCCGGCTTTGCGGGTTTTGAAAAAAAAGCGGGGGAAATAACAGAGGAAGCCTATTTCAGGGACCTCACGCGCATGTGCTATAACAACGCCATCATAGCCAGCGCCAAATTCAGCTATGTAAAAAGGGCCATGATCTCTCTTTTTATAGCCATACTCCCCTGGATGCTGTTGGTTTACAATGTATTCCACTATGTAAAAATTGACGCGTTTCTTCAGGGAAAATAATGGACCGGGAAGTCCGGCCCTGACTTAATACTGTAAAGTCACTGCTTTCCTTATACCACTACCGCCCGTCACCCGCAGCCTGCCTTCTCATTGACTTGCCTCACGTTCAATTAATATAATAAATGAAAGACCAAAATTAAACTAAAGAGAGCGTAAAAATGCCATTAACCAAGACAAAAACCAAAGAAGTTGTGGATAAATTCTCCGCGAAACCCAATGATACCGGTTCAATTTCAGTGCAGATAGCTCTGCTCACCGAAAGGATCCAGTATCTTTCAAAGCATATAACCGCTAATCCGAAGGACCATTCCTCCGCGCGCGGTCTTTCCGTGCTGGTAGTCCAAAGGAAGACCTCGCTGGCCTATCTGAGCAAACACAACAGGGAAGCATACAAAAGCCTCATTAAACAACTAGGCTTAAGGAAATAACGACCATGACAAACAATAACACAACCCGCCTTGAAGAAAAGGTGGGGGACGATGTAATTTCATTTGAAACAGGGGAGCTCGCAAAACAGGCCGGCGGCGCCGTGCTTGTGCGCCTTGGCGATACCGTAGTACTTTCTACCTGCGTACAGGCGAAAAAGCCCAAAGATAATCCGCCCGAGTTCGTGCCGCTCAGCTGCGACTACAAGGAGAAAACTTACGCCGCGGGCAAAATACCCGGCGGCTTCTTCAAAAGGGAAGGCAAAGCCCGCGAGAAAGAAGTACTGGGCTCACGCCTTACCGACCGCTCAGTGCGGCCGCTGTTCCCTAAATATTTCAACACCGAAACGCAGGTAGTTTCGGCCGTAGTGTCAAGCGACTGCGCCAAAGACGCGGATGTGCTTTCCATCAACGGCGCTTCGGCCGCGCTGATGATCTCGAACGTTCCCTTCAACGGGCCGGTGGCTGCGGTGCGCGTGGGCAAAGTTGACGGTAAATTAGTAATGAACCCCACCTTTGAGCAGCGTGAAAAGATCGACATGGAACTGGTGATATCAGGCACACTTCATGGCATATTAATGGTGGAAGGCGGGGGAAAAGAAATATCGAGCGAAGAGCTTATTTCCGCCATGGAAGCTGCCAGACCGGAAATTGAGAAGCTCTGCAAACTTCAGGTGGAACTTCAGAAAAAATGCGGCAAGGCCAAAACCGCGGTATTGGCCCCGGTGATAAAGCCGGAAATAAAAGCCGCTGTTGAGCAAAAAGGCCGCCCGGCAATAGACAAGCTTCTTAATTCGCATCCCACCAAAGAAGTGCTGGAAGCCACTATGAGCGAAGTAAAAGACGCTCTGGTAAAAGAAATGACGGAGAAATACCCCGAAGAAAAGACCGCCGCCTACCAGGTTAAAACCCTGATGGAAGACGTAATATACGAAGTGTCGCGCAAGCTGGTACTGAGCACCAAAATACGCACTGACGGCCGCAAACCCGACGAGATCCGCGCCATTTCCATGCAGGCCGGTTTCCTGCCGCGCACTCACGGCTCGGCGGTGTTTACCAGGGGCCAGACGCAGACACTCGCCACCGTCACTCTTGGTACCTCCGACGACAAGCAGATACTTGATGATTTAGAGGGGAGGTTCCTGGACCGCTTCATGCTGCATTATAACTTCCCGAGCTTTTCTACCGGCGAGGTAAAGCCCGACAGAGGCCCCGGACGCCGCGAAATAGGCCACGGCCACCTGGCAAAACGCGCTCTTAAGCCCCTGCTGCCGAGCGAAGACGTGTTCCCCTACACCATACGCGTGGTTTCAGATATACTGGAATCAAACGGCTCATCCTCCATGGCCACGGTCTGCGGCGGCTCACTGGCGCTTTTTGACGCCGGCGTACCCATGAAAGCCGCCTGCTCCGGCATCGCCATGGGCCTTATCACCGACGGCTCAAGCCATGCCGTGCTTTCGGATATCGCCGGCCTTGAGGACCATTTCGGCGACATGGACTTTAAGGTGACCGGCACAAAAAATGGCGTTACCGCATTCCAGATGGATGTAAAGCTGGCCTCCGGTATACCCATGAATATCCTTAAGGAAGCCATAGAGCAGGCCTCCAGGGGCAGACTTCATATACTCGGGCTTATGGAGCAGCATCTGCCGGCTCCCAGAACCGACATGTCGGAATACGCGCCCAGGATAGTAAAGCTCCAACTGCCTAAGGACAAGATAGGCGCTTTCATAGGCCCCGGCGGAAAGAATATCCGCGCCATCATAGAAAAAACCGGCGCTGACATTGAGGTGGAGGATGACGGCTCGGTGTTCATCTCCTGTACCGACAAGAAAGGCCTTGAAGAGGCCAAAACCATGGTGCAGTACTACACCATGGATGTGGAAGTCGGACAGGTTTATACCGGCAGGGTGGTTTCCATACTTAACTTCGGCGCTTTTGTGGAGATACTGCCGGGCAAGGAAGGCCTGCTGCATATTTCCGAAGTGGACACAAAGCGCATAAACCGCGTGGAAGATGTTTTGAAAGTAGGCGAAGAAGTGGAGGTCAAAGTAGTGGATATGGATAATATGGGTAAGTTCCGGCTCTCAAGAAGAGTGCTGCTGCAGGGAAAATAAGGAGCTTCAATGAAGAAAACGAAGCAGGCGACTAAAACGGGCGGCCTTGAAACCGCTTTTGACCAGGTGCGTAAATTCTACCAGTTCATGAATATAAACAAGCTGGAAGCCATAGAATTCGCTAAAAACGCGACCTATATAAAGCTGGTCCGTAAGCATACCCAGACGGTTCAGCCTATACCTGTATTCTCCACCGTCCACCCGGCCCAAACGGGGGGCACATCGCAGCCCGCGGCCGCCAAGCCGCACCAGGCCGCACCGGCGCAGGCACAGGGAGAAACCATAAAGGCCCCTATGTCCGGCATATTCTACAGGGCGCCTAGCCCCGCAAGCCCGCCCTACGCGCGGGAAGGGGATCATGTGAAAGAAGGACAGGTGCTAGGCATAATTGAAGCCATGAAGGTATTCAACGAAATAAAGGCCGAGTTCAGCTGCGTGATAAAAAAAGTGCTGGTAGAAAACGGCAAGCCGCTGGAACCCAATCAGGATATTTTCCTGATAACCAGGTAATTGTTCCAATAGCCACAGAAAGCAACAGAAGGCAAAAGGATGCAACAGAAAGAGAACAATAGAGCAAATAGTCTTACCTGCACTTGCTTTCCGTAGCATTCTGTGGCCTTCAGTGGCTCTCGCAGTGGCAATAAAAAGCAACCGAATGCAACAGAAAGTAAGAGCATGAAACAGTTTTCTTTCTTTCTTACTTTCAGTTGCTTTCCATAGCGTTCCGTAGCTTTCGGTTGCCATTTGGAGAACTTTTATGGAAGATACCGCAAAATTCACCGATGCCGTGGCTCAGAACGCGGCTAAAATCCTGGAGCTGCTCAAAGCCGGAGAAAACACCTCGTGGGATCTGAAATTAAAACTGCATCTTTCAAGCTCGGCGCTCTACCTGGCGCTCGGGTGGCTGGCAGCCCAGGGCAAGGTGGCCCTGTACCCGCAGGATTTGAATTTCAAGATAAGGGTTCTCTAACTCCGGACAGGTAGACAGAAGTCAGTAGCCAGAATTCAGAATGGCCTGCAGACAGACATCTGACAGTTTAATAACTCCACATTCTGACTACTGAATTCTGGCTTCTGACTACCTGCACAATTACAGTTCTTCCTGGAAACTTACAATGCGGGAACCGATAAAGCATAAATTCGCCTCGGCGCAGGCGAAAAAAAAGACCTCCACCCTCTCCTACGCTATTTATTGGCTGATATCACTGGCCCTCAGTATATGGCTTATCTGGATAGCCTTCTCCGGATCGCGCGGCGGCATAGTAGGCGGCAAGGTCCACGAAGGCCTCTACAATTTCTTCGGCTTCTCTTCCTATTTATTTCCTTTCCTGCTTTTATACGGGCTGGCGGCCATACTCATAAAAATAAACAAGCCTCATAAAGGCATCCTGACGCTGGCGCTGGGCATAGTATTGATACTGGGAGCTATTTCCGCGGAACTCGGCCTTATCTTCCCGGTAAGCGAGCACTCGGGATGGCTCGGCTATGCCCTGTCGGGGATGCTTTCAAAGATGTTCGGCGACGTAGGAGCGGCCCTCGGGGGCATAGTGCTGTTAATTGCCGGGGTGCAGCTGCTGTTTAAAATTTCCTGGCGCAAAGCGCTTAAAAAAATATCGTCGGCGCTCGCGGACGATTACCGTAACTGGACAGCGGCCAGAAAAGAGTTAAAAAGCAAATTAAACCTTGTTACGGAAAAAGAAAAAAGCGAGGGGCCTTCCTACGACGCCAAACCCATAGCTGAAACCCCGTTCCCGCCGGAGGGGGGGGCGCCGGAACGCGCGGAACCGCAAATAGTGCGGGCAAGCGCGGAACCGCCGGCCAAAACCCCCGCGGGAAAGAAGGCCAAAACGGAAGAAGATCCCGCCGGACCGGGCAGAACCGCCCTGGCTGGAAGCCTCAAAACGCCCTCAAACCCCAGGGATTCTTATTTCAAAGATTTCAAGCTCCCTCCGCTTGATCTTTTAGGCGCTCCCACGGAACAGGGCTTTATCGGGCCCACAAATGAAGAGATCAACGATTCCAAGGTCCTGCTGGAAAACACTTTCAAAAGTTTCGATATCGCGGCCCATGTCGCGGGAGTGTATCCGGGTCCCGTCATCACCCGCTACGAGATAACCCCGGATCCCGGAGTTAAAATAAGCTCTATCGTTTCACTTTCTAACGATGTTGCGCTCGCCATGAAATCATCGGGAGGCATAAGGGTAATAGCGCCTATCCCCGGCAAATCGGCCATCGGCTTCGAGATCCCGAACGTGCGGCGCGCCAAGGTTTCGCTGAGAGAGATAATTGACAGCGCCTCTTTTAAAGCGAGGAAAGAACCGCTCGCCTTCGGCATAGGCCGCCACGCCGAAGGCTCGGTAGCCACCGCCAACCTTGAAACCATGCCGCACCTGCTGGTTGCCGGCGCGACCAATTCCGGCAAGAGCGTCTTTTTGCAATCCCTTATACTTTCTCTGATCTACCGCAATACCCCAGACGAAGTGAAATTCCTTTTTATAGACCCCAAACGTCTTGAGCTGACTTTTTACGAGGACATCCCCTACCTCTACGACCCCACGGAAACCCCCGACCGCGTGTCGGTGATCACCGACCCGAAAGACGCGGCCAAAGCGCTGGTGGCGTTAACGCGCGTGATGGAAAAACGCTATGTCAAATTCGAGCGGGCCAGGGTAAAGAACATCGCCTCCTACAATAAATGGGCTCTCACAAACGGCGAACCCACCGAGCACTATGTGGTGGTGGTTATAGACGAACTGGCCGACCTTATACTGCAGATGAAAAATGTGGTGGAAGACGCGATACAGCGCCTGGCCCAGATGGCTCGCGCCGTGGGCATACATCTGGTGCTCGCCACTCAGCGCCCCTCCGTGGATATAATTACCGGGGTTATAAAGGCCAACCTTCCCACAAGGGTAGCTTTACAAGTGACCTCAAAAACCGACTCGCGCGTTATTCTAGACACTCCGGGCGCCGAATCGCTTATCGGCTGCGGCGACCTGCTTTATCTCGCCATAGACGCGCAAAAGCCGGTCAGGATACAGGGCGCCTACGTTTCCGAAGAAGAAATAAAAAAAGTAGCCGACTTTATACGGGCGCAGGCGCGGCCGCATTATCAGCCGCTGGTTGAAGAAGAAACTAACGCGGCCTCCGGCAAGGGTGGCAGTTCTGAAGAGCTGCTTACGGCCCTTCGCCTGATACACGAGCGGAAGCGGGTGTCGCAGGATCTGCTTAAAGCCCATTTCGGCTCTTCGTCCCGGGCCACTAATATTTTAAGCATACTTGAAGTGAACGGCTTTATTCACAAGCCGGAAGGCTCAAACCGCTGGGAGATATTTTTTGACAAGATAGAGAATCACCTGAACGCCAACGCGGTCCCCGCGCAAACCCCGCAAGACCCTTCCGTAGACAAGGAAACAGCGTGATTAAAATTATTTTAAGCGCGGCGCTCGCTCTAACTCTGTGTCCGGCGGCTTTCTCACAGCCAAAAAAGAAAACGGCTCCGGTTAAAAAAGAGGCGGCCGCCGTTGTTTCCACGGCCGCCGCGAAGTCCGTCTTTCACGCGCCGCCTGAAAATAAGCAAAACGGCCTGTCCGGCATGGCAATCGGCGGGCTTAAAAACTGGGACGCCAAACTTGAAACCTTAAGCGCCTCCTTCACGCAGGAAGTGAATTTTTCCGAAGCCGGGCTTAAGCAAAGCGTGGAAGGGGAACTGAAATACTCAAAGCCTAATTTTCTAAGAATTGAACATTTTAAGCCGGCACGGCAGGTAGTGGTAACCGATAAACACGACATCTGGATCTACAAGCCCGAGGACACGCAGGTTATTAAAACTTCATGGGAAGCATGGCGCAAAACACAAAGCGATAACTTCTCAGGCATACTTGACTTCGGCAATTACTCCGCGCTCACTGAAAAAAACAACACTGTGGTTTCGGGCCGGACTCCCGCTCACCCCTGGATAACGGTGGTTTTCACTCCCAAGGCGAGTCCGGGACAATACATTCTTTCACTTAAACTTTCGGCCACGGATTATTTTCCGCTGGAGGCCGAGCTTACTGTAGACAAGACCTCCATTAAAACCAGGCTTTCCGGAGTAGAAATAAACAAGGCGCTCTCGCCTGAACTGTTCAAGTTCAGCCCGCCCAAAGGCACGCAGGTGCTGGAATTCAAAAATTAAGGAG
This sequence comes from Elusimicrobia bacterium GWA2_51_34, assembly GCA_001799565.1. Lineage (GTDB taxonomy): Bacteria > Elusimicrobiota > Elusimicrobia > Elusimicrobiales > UBA9959 > UBA9634. The sequence continues at coordinate 38,264 of MGTS01000018.1, forward strand.
TAAAATCAGAAGAGATATGTGATCTCTTGCTTGTGACCTGTGACTTGCAGCTTGTGACATGATATGACCCTATCCAACAAAATCACCATGAGCCGGGCCTTTTTGAGCCTGCTTATTTTTGTATTAATAGTTTACCGCACCCTCTGGTCGGAGCTGGCCGCTCTGGCGCTTCTTACCGCGGCCAGCATTTCAGATTATTATGACGGTGAGATAGCCCGCCGCACACGGACCATAACGCCATTTGGAGCCATAGCCGACCCTTTCGCAGACAAGATACTGGTGATGGGTGTTTTTCTGGCTTTCGCTTCGCTCCGGGAGCTTACCGTGCCGCTTTGGGCGGTATTCCTGATACTTCTTCGCGAACTCACCATCTCCACCCTTCGCGTAATTGCGGCACTGCGGGGGGAAGTGATGAAAGCGGAAATAGCCGGAAAGTTTAAAACCACCGTACAACTAACCTCCGCGTTCATTATACTTGTAGTGTTAATAATCAAAGTATGGGCCGAAACACACATCCTGCCGGCGGCTTTTTTATCGCTTACGGTCAGCCACGCCGGACAAACCGCTTACTGGCTTACGGTATTTACCGCTTTGGTAACGGTTATAAGCGGAGCCGTTTACCTGTATAAACACCGTGACCTGCTAATAAAATCCTGGAACGATAAAGGCCCGGGGGGAGAAGGGGCAAGGGAATAGAGGAAAAAACGCTGAAATCTGAAGCGCTTCAGCTCCGGGAATGTCATGACAGATTTCAAAAACACGGCCGCCAGATTTTTAGCCAGCGGATTTTACATAAGCTACATACCGGCGGCGCTCACCAGGTCTAAAAAATTCACCGGATCGGGCCTGTTCGGCACGGCCCTTGGCCTGTTGCTGGCGCCCCTGTTGCCGGCGGATCCCCTGTCTCTCCTGGTTTTCCTCATACTGTTTTTTTTCTTTGCCGTCTGGACGGCCGGGATCGCCGAAACCTCATACGGCGTGCACGACGACCCGCGCATAGTCATAGACGAAATTCTGGGATACTGGGTAGCCATCGCCTTCCTGGATAAAACTTTTTTTAACCTTGCGGCGGCTTTCGTTTTTTTCAGGACACTTGATACCCTGAAGCCCTGGCCCATAGGGAAGATAGACCGTATGGCAAGCGGGGGTTTTGGTATAATTGTAGACGATATCGCGGCCGCCGTTGCGGCTAATTTACTTGTAAGGGTTTTAACACTGATTGCTATCGCACTATGAATTTTTTGATTTTAATTTTCCTGGTCCTGCCGGCGGCTGCGCCGGCAGGAGCGCAAATGATGCAGGTGATACCGGCCGCAAGTACCGCCGCCTTCTCCGAAGGCGCCGCGCTCTCAAGCGCGACAGCCCTGGCGCCGGCTAAAGCGAAAGCGGGCCAGCCCTCAAAACCGGCCCAGTACGAGGAAACAAAAATGCCCCTGAGCGGCATAGTTCTTACGCCAACCGCCTACCGCGGGCGGGGGAAAAACTCCATCGGCCTGGGGTTGGATTTTAACGCCGCTTACTATATAGGCCGCCTTTACGGCAAAAACACATACGACTGGACCACCACTAAAACCAATTATCTGGACCGCGTCGGCCTTTGGCTGCTCACCGCCGACGCCAAAATGCTCATTCAGACCGAGGGACGCTGGCGCCCGGCCGTGGCCTCCGGCGTACAGGGCATTTTCCAGTTTCGCGATTCGCCGCAACCGACCCTCAACCAACCCACTGTTTCCGTGAAAGTGACCGGTAAAAACACCAATACCTACGCCAACGCTTATGTGGTTCTCACTAAGCGCCTGCACCCCAAATTCCTGTTAAACGCCGGCTACTCCGACGGCGATATGCCGAAAGTGCTCTACCAGATGTCGGAATTCCTCTCAAAAGAGGCGTTGAACCTGAACGGCCATACCAACCCCGCTATGGTGACCGGCACGCTTTTCGGCGGTTTTATGTGGCTGCCTAAAAAGGATTCCGCCATAGGGGCCGAGTTTATCATCCCGCAGGGTGCCGTCCAAAGCCCGAAACTTATAAATTTGCATCTTGGCACGCTTCTTAAACTGAATTTTGAAATATCGTACCTCTCCTTCAAGGGCGGCTGGGATCTTCTCGGCATGTTCCAGTTCCGCTATAACTACTTCCCGCGGTAAAGACAGTAACCGGTAACCAGTATTCTGTGACCGGTAAAAAAATAATTTCCGCTCTCTGATTACCGGATACTGGATACCGACTACCGGTTACTGGTTACTCTTGGCTTCCTGCCTCATCCGCTTCAGGTAATACGCGGCTTCTTTGTGGGAGGGGTCTATTTTCAGGGTTTCAACAAGCTCGGAGTAAACGCGCTTCGGGTCCTTATTCCAGTAAAGCACGGCCATATTGTAATGCGCCTGGGCAAAACCGGGGTTGGCTTCCAACGCTTTGATGTAAGCTGCTTCAGCCTCCGTGGAACTGCCGGTTTTTTCAAGAGCCACGCCGTAGTTAAGCCAGGCGTAAGCGCTTGAAGCGGCAAGACCGCTTTTAAGCGAGTCAAGCGAATGGTACTCGGAACTTAACTCAAGCAGGCGGGCGTAAATTTCAGCCGACGCCCTGAAATTTTCACCCGCGCGGCGCCAGTCGCCTTTTGAAGAATAATAAAAACCGGCGTATAGCCGCGCGTCCGGAATATCGGGGTCAAGCCGCGCGGAAAGTTCAAGGCCTTTTAAGGCCTCAGTGTCCTGCGAAGAAGAAGTGTTTAAAAACGCGGCCCTTGCCACCAAAGCCTGGGCGTATGAAGCGCCGAGATCCCTGTCAAAAAAATCATGGTAGGAACCGCCGAAAAAACGGAAATTATAAAACGGAAGCGGATAAAAAATATCGGCTGCCACGGCCGGGGCAGCTTCGCTTACCGATAGCTTCACAGGACCATGTCCCTTCGAAGCTCCGTCCGCCTTAGGCGGAGGAGCGAAGAAGGATGTGTAAAGCGCGCTTACAAGCCCCGCCGGCACGGCAGGCACTTTTGCCGGCAGCTCCGCGTCAAGCGTTGCGTAAAGCCCGCCGCTGTTCGCCGCGGCGAATGCGCGCCACTCGCTTTCGCCGCCTGAATGCAGGTTGTAAAGGGCGAGCCCCGGGCTGTAAAGACGTTTTGTATTACGGTACCAGGGCGAAGCGCTGAGTCCCTGCGCCACCACCGAAACATCCGGCCTTATTTTTTCAACTGTCTGCGCGTACCACAAAGAAAAAAGCTGCACGTCTTTTTTTGCGACAAGCACTCCGCCCGGCGGCACGGAACGGAGCGCGTCAGAGGCGTAATCACCGGCCGCGAAAAGATCCCGCCTGTCGGCGCGCGGAAAATTAAGGTAAAAGGCCCAAAGGGCCGCCCCAGCGGCCGTCATAACGACCAGCGGCAAAAACCGCCTGAATCTTTCTCCCATATAAAACAACCCGGAAGCCGTCCAAAAGAGAACCGCCAGGTCCGGCAGCAGGTAATAGGGTTCCACTATGGCGAGCGCGTGGGGATTTGGCGGCATATTGCCCATAAAAAGGAAAACCGGCCCGGCTAAAACAAAAAGGGCGGCCACCGCTAAAAACCGCTTTTTATGAAAATAAAATTCCACGCAAAGCCCTGCACAGGCGGCCAAAAGGGCCAGGTTGAAATTAGCCAGCAAATGGAGCGCGTAATACTTCAGATTCGGCAAAAACAGCTCGCCCATAAAATAATTTCTGGAGATTAAGTCCAGCGTTGAACCGTAACTTTTGCGCGTGACCACGGAAAAAAAGGAAGCAAGATCCGCCGGATGACTCCAGTCAAAAAGCGGGTTAGAGGCGGAGCGCACCGGCAGATAAAGATAAAGCGAGAAGCCGAGCGCGAATAGTCCGGAAACTTTAAGCAGATTAGCGGCCCAGGCTCCGCGCCAGGCGTTTTTAAGCGCCGGGAAAATTAAAATAGCGGCAGCCGGAAAAACAAAAACTATGTCCATGCGATTGGTCATGGAAAACCCGGCCAAAAAAGCGAGCAGAAAACACTTTTGTTTTGCATATTCCCTTTCAATATCAAAGGCCAGGTATAAGAGCAGACAGGCCAGCAGGGTATTCAGCGCGTACATTTCCGAAACGCCGGCGACGGTCCAGAAAGTAAAATTAAATCCCAGCAGAACTGAGGCCGCCACGGCGCTTAAAGGTGAAAATAAAGCGCTTAAAAACCCGTAAAAAACCATTATCGCGCCAAGGCCGGCGGCCGCGGAAAAAAGATTCATCGCCCAGGCGAAATTGCCGGGCGCGATCATTGTAAAAACGCGGGCGCTCAGGGCATAGAGCGGATACCCCGGCTGATGGGGCACGCCAAGACTGTACGCGTCACAAGCCATTTCTCCCGCGTCGCGGTAAGGGGCAAGGCCGGGAGGAAGACAATAGATATAGAGCAGCGTAAAAAAAACGAACAAAAAGGCTCCGCAGGCAAATTTCAGGCGATATGAGGTTTGTTTTAAAGCGGGCGTGAATTCCATTGTTATAATTCTAGTAAATATCCGCAGTTGATAAGTAGCCGTGAACTCCCTGACAAAATTGCATTAAACGCGCGTTATTATTTATAATACAAGTGCGGTGCGCGTTTCGCATCATTCCGACGCGGGGGATATCTTGCCTGATAAAACCATACTGGTTGTGGATGACGACCCCAATGTAGGGTTGCTGATCTCGGCGGTGCTTAAGAAATACGACTACACTGTGGTAACGCTTTACAGCGGTACCGAGGTGCTGGGTTTCCTGCAGACTAAAAAACCGGACCTTATACTGCTTGACCTGAAGATGCCCGACCTTGACGGTTACGCCCTCTGCAAACGGGTCAGGGAAAACCCGGATACGAGGGATATCCCGATAATCATATTAAGCGGCGTAAGCGAGGTGGACGCCAAGGTAAGCACCATAGAACTGGGCGCCGACGATTTTATAACCAAACCTTTTGACGTGCGAGAATTGCGCGCGCGCGTTAACCGCATCATAAAACGCAAGACCTCCGACACCGCCCTTAACCCCCTTACAAGCCTGCCCGGCAGCCCGGCCATTGAAGAGGAAGTGCACAAACGCCTTGCCGCGGGCGACAATTTCGCGTTTCTCTATGTTGACGCGGATAATTTCAAATCTTATAACGACGTATATGGCTACGCCAAAGGCGACGAGGTTATAAAACACATCTCCGCCCTGCTAGCGCGCGAAGCCCGGAAACACGCTCCGAAAAATTATTTTATCGGCCACATAGGCGGCGATGACTTCGTACTTATCCTGGGAGTTCAGGAAGCTGAAAAAACGGCTAAAGCCGTTACAGAAGAATTTGACCGCACTATCCCGTCTTTTTATACGGAAGCCGACAGAAAACGGGGTTTTATCACCACCGCGGACAGGAAAAATAAAACCACTGATTTCCAGATAATGTCGCTTACCGTCGGCATAATAATCCCAAAGGGGATCAGGCATTACGGAAAAATAGTGCAGACGGCGGCGGAACTGAAGCATTACGCCAAAACTCTTTCCGGCCGCCGCGGCAGTATTTACATAAGGGACAGAAGGCTATAATGGACGCTACGGACGCCATAACCGGAACCATATTCGCGGGCTGCAAGGTAATGGGTAAAATAGGCCAGGGCGGCATGGGCAGTGTTTACAAAGCGCGCCATGAAGCCCTGGATAAGGTAGTCTGCATAAAACTCCTTTCACCGGAACTCGCCCGCGAACAGCGGAATATTGATTTTTTTCTGAGAGAGGCCCGCTCAGCCGCCAAGCTTGAACACCCGAACATCGTTCAGGTTTATAATTTCGGCCAGGAGAACGGCTCTTATTTTATCGTAATGTCCCATGTGGAGGGCAAAACCCTTTCGGAACTGGTAGCTGAAAAAGGCCCTTTTGACGCGGCCCAGGCGACTGAAATGATAATAGGCGTTTTAGAGGGGCTCGCGCACGCCCACTCAAAAGGCATCGTTCACCGCGATATCAAGCCCGCGAACATATTGGTGGGCGCGGACAGGATACCCCGCATAGTGGACTTCGGTCTTGCCCGCAGCATAAGCGAAGAGAAACAGCTTACCCTGGCCGGCGAAATGGTGGGGACCGCCTATTTCATGTCGCCGGAGCAGGGGCTGGCGGGCAAGGTTGACGCCCGCTCCGACCTGTATTGCGCGGGGGCGACCTATTTTTATATCCTCTCCGGCCAATATCCTTTTGAAGGTAAAAATTCAATAGAGGTAATACACAAGCACATAAGCTCGCCATTCCCGAATATCATACTTCTGAAACCGGATGTGCCGCTTTGGGTGTCCAGCGTGCTGGAAAAATTAATGCGCAAGAAACCGGAAGACCGCTACCAGAGCGCGCGGGAATTAATTGACGACCTTAAAAAACGCCGGGACGGACAGGAAAGCTCGTCTTTGGAAAAGTCATTTGACATACCGGCAATAACAGCCCGTATAAACGCTCCGCCCCGGCCGGCCCCAATAGAGACAACAGCCCCCCTGGTTGATGACCTGAATGCCAAAACAACCGGCGCCGCGCCGGCGCCTGACGGCGCTTCCGCCGGAGTTCAGCCGGCCGCTTCGCTCAACTTGGCGCGTATATTGCTGCATGGCGCTCTCACTCTTACGGCCGCCGGCTGTTTTATAATTTCAGGCGCCTCGGGCGGGGCAACCGGCAGTCTGTCCGCCCCTTTCCTCCACAGCCCGCTGACCGCCGGCTTCTTTGCGGTTCTGGGAACGGCCGTTCTGGTATCGGCCTTAGTCCTGAAGCCGCTTAAATTCACGCTTCAACGCGCTTTATTCCTGGCGGCGGCGGCCGTTGCCGCCTACGCGGGCGGAGCCTGTATACCCGCGCCTGAAACCGCCGGATCAATGGCTAAAACTTTTCTCGCGCTCCAAATCGGTCTTAAAAACGCGTTCTCCTCCGCCAATCTGCTGATTTACGCCTTCTTCTTATACCTGGCGGCCTCAAAAATAGTATGCCGCGGAAATTGGATTTTCAAAATCACAGCGGCCGCAGCCTACCTGCTCTCCCTGTTTTTCACCTACACCTACTTCAGGGGAGCCTTTGCACCGGAGCCTGAAAAAGCATATTTCGCCGCGGCCGGGATCCTTGCGTTTACCGGCATACTCTCGGCTGCCGCCGCTAAAGAGTTTTCTCTGTTTTTTAATCCGCCGCTGTTTTTTTTGGCGGCTAATCTCCTGGTATTCGCAATGTTTACAAATCCCGCTGTATCGGTTATAACCGATGAAAAAGAGCGCGTTGAAGCGCTTCGCGCGACGCAGGAAAACAGCCTGGCCATGGCCCAATACCGCGGCAGGGTGCGCGCGGCGGAAAGCGAACAGCAATACGACGTGGACGGCAATCCGCTTGAAAAAAAAATCCTGATCCCGCCGGAGGAAATAAAGCCGGCCGCGCGGGGCGAGCTTGCCGGTAAAGCCAGGGCGCAATACTACACGCAGCTGGGTCTTAAAATAAGCCGCGATCTCGCGGATTCAGCCGGCGTCTTATTAATCGCGCTTTTTCTGTTATTAATGGCGAACTTCTGTTTTATTGACGAACTGTTCGCGGTTTGCAGAAAGGATGAGACATTTAGTTGAATTTACTACGGAGGACTCAAGTGAAAAAATTTTTCTTCTCAAATCTGCTGTGGGGTTCGGCGCTCTTGCTGGTGACGCTGCTTTTTTATTTCACCTCCACCGGCCTTGAAACGGCGGAACTTAAATTTTACGATTTCCGCGCCAGAATGAGCGCCGCCTCCTCCGCCAAAAACGAAGTTGCGATCATAGAGATAAACGACGACAGTATTTCAAAAATAGGGCGCTGGCCGTGGCCGCGCTCAAAAGTGGCCGAGATGCTTCTGCTGCTTTCAAGCTCCACGGCACGGCCCTCGGTAATAGGCCTGAATATACTTTTCTCGGAACCGGAAAAAAACTCCGGAGTGGAACTCGGCGACTACCTGAAAACCAGGTACCGCGCGCTTGTGGCCGAAAAAAAGATAAAGGAAACCGCCAAAGAATCCGACTTTTTAAAGATCATAGACGAAGCCCGCGCCGGCCTTGATAACGACACAAAGCTTGCGGCCGCCGTGGCCGCCGCCGGAAATGTGGTGCTTCCCATGTACATAAAAACCGGCGAGGCGGACTTAAAAGCGGAGCCTGAACCCGAATGGCTGAAAAAATTCGCGCCGGCTATCGCGCATTCGGCCGCGCCCGCGGATATCCAGAATGAGGGCACGCAGATCACCGTTCCGCTGGAAATTTTAAGCTCAAGCGCGGCGGGAGTGGGCCATGTCAATGTTTTCGCGGACTCAGACGGCACAGTGCGCAGGGAATATCCGTTCATCCCCTATAACCGGAGTTTTTACCCTTCTTTCGCCGCCGAAATAGTGCGGACGCGCCTGAAGCTGACCCCGCAGGAAGTGGCGCTTTCGCCCGGTTCGCAGGCGACCTTCGGACGCAATAAAATACCGCTTGACCTGGCCTCCTCGGTGCTGGTCGCTTTCAATAAAAGCAGGACATCTTTCAAATACTACTCCTTTTACGACGTGATAAACGGAAAAATAGTGCCGGAAGCTTTTAAGGACAAAATAGTTCTTATCGGCCTTACCGCGCAGGGAGTGGGCACGCCTTACGTAACCCCGGTGGAAAGCAATTTGCAGGCGGTGGAATTTACGGCCAATGTCATAGGCGACATCTTAGAGGGGCGTTTTATTTCAAGACCCGAATGGGCATTTCAGACGGAGCTTGGCCTTATAATTTTTACCGGCCTTTTTATAATATTCCTGCTGCCCCGCCTGAAGGCGGGCCTGGGCGCCGGTCTTACGGCTCTTATGCTGGGCTCTTTGGTGGGCGCCGGGGTTTTTTTGTTCACCTCAAAAAGCATGTGGCTTAAAACGCTTTATCCGGCTTTTCTGCTTGTGGCTGGCTATATTTTTATCGTCAGCAAACGCTTCTTCAGCACGGAGAAGAAAAAAGAGCTTATAGAGGTTTCCGCCATAGAAACGAACAAAATGCTCGGCCTCTCTTTTCAGGGCCAGGGCATGCTCGATCTGGCCTTTGAAAAATTCCGCCTTTGCCCCGTTGACGGGACCATGAAAGATCTTCTTTATAACCTGGCGCTGGATTTTGAGCGCAAGCGCCAGTTCAATAAAGCAGTGGCGGTTTACGGCCATATTTCGGTTAAAGATCCCGCTTACAAGGACATAAAAGACAAGATGGAAATGCTCACCAAGGCTTCCAACGGAGCCGTTTTCGGCGGCCAGCTGGGCGGAAAATCCGGCGGGGGGGGGGATGCCACCATGCTGGTTGCGGGCTCCTCTACCATCCCCACGCTTGGACGTTATGAAATAACAAAGGAGCTCGGCAAGGGCGCCATGGGCATAGTTTACCTGGGCAGGGATCCTAAAATAAACAGGATCGTGGCCATAAAAACCATGCGCTTTGAGGAAGGAATAGAAGAAAAAGCCCTGAAAGAGCTTAAAGACCGCTTCTTCCGCGAAGCGCAGGCGGCAGGCAATCTTTCCCACCCGAACATTGTAAAGATCTTTGACGCCGGGGAAGAGCAGGAGATCGCCTACATAGCCATGGAGCTGCTGAAAGGCGACGACCTTAAAAAGTGGACGCCCAAGGGCTCGCTTTTGCCGGTGGAAAAAGTCCTTGAGTATATGGAGAAGTCGGCCGAGGCGCTTGACTACGCGCATAAAAACGGCGTAATACACCGCGATATCAAGCCCGCCAATATAATGCTCCTTGAAGACGGCTCGGTGCGCGTGGCTGACTTCGGCATAGCCCGTATACAGGAGTCTTCCAAAACCGCCACCGGCACCGTTATGGGCACGCCCTACTACATGAGCCCGGAGCAGATAGCCGGCAAGAAAGTGGACGGCCGGGCGGATATTTTTTCGCTTGGCGTTACCATGTTTGAACTGCTTACCGGCGAGCGCCCCTGGAAGGGCGGCGACGCCGTGGGCACGCTTTTCTTCCAGATAGCCTCCGACCCCTACCCCGACCCCGTAGCCTGCAACCCCGCCGTTACGAGAGATATTGTTACTGTTATAGATAAGGCCCTTAAAAAGAATCCGGAGGAAAGGTACCAGACAGCGGGCCAGATGGCGGAAGATATAAAGAACCTGCTTCACAAAAAACCGCTTTCGGCGGAGGCCCCTAAAACACCGCCGGCTCCCGGCGCCCCGGCGCAGCAAAAAACCACGGCTCCTCCGCAGATAAACTCCGCCGCGGCTCCGGCCGCCCATACCATGAAGGCCGCTCCACAAGCGGCGCAGGCCGCGGCCGTAAAACAACCGTCTCAGGCCGCCGGGCAGACGCCTAAGGCGCAGAGCCCCGCTCCGGCAGTCGCGCAGCCCCGGCCGGCGCCCGCGCCGGCCGTTCCGCCGGCTAAACCGCAGCCGCAAATTTCGCCTGCGCTTGAACTCGCGCCCAGAGAAGGCCTTGAACTGACCATGAAAACAACCCCACCGCCCGCTTCGGGCAGAATGCCCGTTTCCGGGCAAGCAGGTGGTGGGGCAAAGCCTCCCGCCGCCCCTGCCCCCAAACCGCCGCCAAAACCTGAACCAGCGGTGCAGGAACCCGCAAAACCCGCTCCGGCGGCCGTCAACAAGCCGGCGGCGGATTTTACAACGCCCGCGGCGAGCGGGGGGGATTTTGAAAAATCCCTGCCGCTTATTTACCCTGAAGAGGAAAAAACATGATCCCATCACCCGCCCATTCGCCACTGGCGAATAATAGTTTCGCTTTTAGAACCGGTTACGGAAGCAGGTTCCGCTACTTCCGGCTGTCAACCATGTGCTCAAGCAATTTAAAATTCAAGGCGGCCTTTTTGGCCGCGGGCAGGTGATGGGATGAGCTTTAAAATAGAATTCGCCTGGCTCTCCGACACCGGTAAGGTCAGGACAAATAATGAAGACAGCGCGCTTGTGGACGAAACCCTGGAACTTGCCATAGTCGCCGACGGAATGGGCGGCCACAGCTCCGGCGAGCTGGCAAGTTCCATGGCGGTTAAAGTTACCCGCGACAAGTATGATTCCATGCGGCGCACAAATATGAAACCCTCTCCTTATAACAGTAAATTTATGCTTGAAACCAACCAGTTGGGCTTCGCTGTGCAGCTGTCAAATTCAGTGATCTACGAGGCGGGCAATTCCACCCCCAATAACAAAGGCATGGGCACAACGCTTACGGCCGCGCTTTTAAACGGCAACCGCCTTTGCACCGCCCATATAGGCGACTCGCGTCTTTATATTTTCCGCTCCGGCTCCCTGGAACAGGTGACCGAGGACCATTCGCTTGTAATGGACCATGTGCGCAAGGGCCTGCTTACCAAAGAGCAGGCGGAAAAATCTCCGATGCAAAATATACTTACACGCGCCCTGGGCTCGCAAAAAAGCCCGCTTGTTGACCTTTATGAGACCGATCTTCATGAAGGCGACCGCCTGTTGATGTGCACCGACGGGCTTTTTAAGGCTGTTTCTGAAGAGAAAACCGCGGAAATTATGAAAGCCAACGCAGCGGACCGCAAGGCTTGCGAACTGCTGGTGGAAACCGCGAACATTAACGGCGGCCCGGACAACGTGACCGTAATCCTGGGCACCGTAAGCAAAAAAACATTAAAGGAAACATTAAAGGACGTGTTTAAAAAATCATATGCCTAAACTACTTCTTAAATTTGAGGCGGCCGTAATAAAAGAGATAAAGCTGGATAAGCCGGCTTTTACCGTGGGAAGAAAACCTGACAATGACATAGTTATCGACCATCCCACCGTTTCAGGCCATCACTGCAAAATTTATTCGGCCGGCGGTTCCTGGTTCGTAGAGGACTTAAACTCCACCAACGGCACCTCCGTTAACGGCAAGCGCGTGCTTAAGGCCGGCCTGCGCGCCAACGACGCCGTGATGCTGGTAAAATATTCTCTGATTTTTTCGGACGACGCCGCCCCCGCGGCGGAAAGCGCCCCAAAGGCCGAAAAGGCGGGGCAAAAACCAGGGCCGGAACTTCCCCCGCAGAAGATCATACCTAAAGCATGCCTGGAAGTTCTTGAAAATCCGGCAGGAACCGTAAAAGAATTTGAGCTTACCGCCCTTTCCACCTATATAGGAAAATCCTCACAGGCCAATATCCCTTACAAGGCGGGGGGGCTTTTCGGCACCGGCCCCGACATGGCCGCGGTTATCACCATGCGCCCTGAAGGCTACTACCTCACTCCCGTAAAGGAAGGCTATGCCAGGCACAACGGCGACCCCCTGGCCGCCAAGCAGCTCCTTAAGGACGACGATATCGTTGAAGTGGGCTCCACCAAGTTCAGATTTTTCATTAAAAAAACTTAGCAGTTTTTTTGCTAGTAGGCTTGTAGGCTGGTATGCCAGTATGCTTTTAAGGAGTTCCTTAATAAGGCCTACCAGCCTACAAGCGTACCCGCCTACCAGCTTTCCCATCTGCTCCTTTATTAGCAGTCAAACACAAAGAGTGCTATTGACATTCAAAATCGCTTTTGCTAAAATTAGCAATTGAAGGGTTTAAGTGCTAAAAATCATTTTTCAAAAAACCAGGCACTTTAAAAAGGAGACAGCAATATGGCAGAAACAGCGACTAAAATAAAAATCCAGCCGCTCGGAGACAGGGTCATCATAAAGGCCCTTGAGCCGAAAGAAGTAAGGAAAGGCGGCATCATCATACCGGAAACCGCCAAAGAAAAACCGCAGGAAGGCGAAGTGGTGGCCGTGGGCAAGGGTAAAATTGCCGAAGACGGCAAGCTTATCGCCATGGAAGTTAAAACCGGCGACCGCGTGCTTTACGGAAAATATTCCGGCACCGAAATCAAGATAAACGACGAAGAGTATCTCATCATGCGCGAGGAAGACGTCCTCGGCATAGTGCGGTAATATAATATAAGGAAAGGAGAAACATTAACATGGCAAAGCAGATAATTTATTCGGAAGAGGGGCGCATGCTCCTGAAAGCCGGCGTGGACAAGCTGGTCAACGCCGTAAAAGTAACCCTTGGCCCCAAGGGCAAAACGGTCATACTCTCAAAGAAATACGGCTCACCCACCATCATTGACGACGGCGTAACCATCGCCAAGGAAATAGAGCTGGAAAACAGCTTTGAGGATATGGGCGCGCAGTTAGCGCGTGAGGCCGCTTCAAAAACCAACGACATAGCGGGTGACGGCACCACCACAGCGGCCGTGCTCACCCAGGCTATTTTCGGCGAGGGTCTTAAGAACATCACAGCCGGCGCCGACGGCAGGCATGTCAAACGCGGCATAGATAAGGCCGTGCAGGCCCTGGTGGAAGACCTCAAAAAAATGTCCAAGCCCGTAAAAACGAAGGAAGAGAAGGCGCAGATAGCCACCATATCCGCCAACGACAAAGTTATAGGCGACCTCATCGCCCAGGCTATGGAAAAAGTCGGACATGAAGGCGTTATCACCGTTGAAGAGGGCAAATCCTCCGAAACAGAACTGGACGTGGTTGAAGGCATGCAGTTTGACCGCGGCTATGTGTCGCCCTACTTCGTCACCGATCCGGAAAGGATGGAATGCGTTCTTGAGGACGTTTTGATCCTTCTCACCGACAAGAAAATCTCCGCCATGAGCGACCTGCTGCCTACCCTGGAAAAAATAGTTCAGACCGGCAAACAGTTCCTTATAATAGCGGAAGACATTGACGGCGAAGCCCTGGCCACCTTAGTGGTCAACAAACTGCGCGGCACGCTTAAAGGCTGCGCCGTGAAAGCCCCCGGGTTCGGCGACAGACGCAAAGAAATGCTTGAAGACATCGGCATCCTCACCGGCGGCGAAGTTGTAAGCGAAGACCGCGGAATGAAACTTGACAAAACCACCATTGAGCAGCTGGGCAAAGCCAAGCGCGTGGTTATAGACAAAGAGAATGCCACCATAATTGACGGCGCGGGCGACAAAGCGGTGATAAAGAAACGCACCGGCCAGATCCGCAAGCAGATAGAAGACACCACCTCCGACTACGACAAGGAAAAACTTGAGGAAAGGCTTGCCAAGCTTTCCGGCGGAGTAGCCGTGATACGCGTGGGAGCGGCAACCGAAACCGAGATGAAGGCCAAGAAATCCAAAATAGAAGACGCCAAAAACGCCACCAAGGCGGGCGTGGAAGAAGGCATCGTCCCCGGCGGCGGAGTGGCTCTTATACGCGCGGCAAAAGCGCTTGACAGGGTGAAGCCCGACAACGAAGACGAGAAAACCGGCGTCAACATTGTGCGCAAGGCTATATACGCGCCTTTGAGGATAATCGCCGAGAACGCGGGCATGGACGGCTCCATCGTCATTGAGAAAATAAAGAACTCTTCCAATGAGATAGGCTTTGACGCCGACTCGCTGACATACGTTGATGTGATGAAAGCCGGCATCGTGGACCCGTTAAAGGTGACACGCACCGCGCTTGAAAACGCGGCTTCAATAGCGAGCACACTGCTTACCACCGAGTGCCTGGTTGCGGACCTCCCCGAGAAGAAAGACAAGATGCCCGCGATGGGCGGCGGGGGAATGGGCGGAATGGGCGGCGGCGGAGATATGTATTAAGTAACAACGCCATAGGCCATAAGCCTTAGGCTAACAAAAAACCCCGGGCCCGAAAAGCCCGGGGTTTTTATTTTACCTACTGATGGGGGCCAGTCATGGGATTGCCCTTCCGCCGCGTAGGAAACCCTCCCGTGGTTTCCCTCCAACCCGGATTATGGGTTGGAGCCTCCCATCCGCTATGCGGCTCCAGAGCAAACCCATGCCTGTCCCCTGATTCCCTCTTCGCCTTGAATAAATATTATAGGTGTCCCCACCCATCGTTAACTTGAATGCCCCACCCTCTTATTTCACTGCGAATCGCTTACGGAAACACCCAAATGAATTTAGTAAGTTGAAAGCTAGGACTAAGTTTTTAGAAGGTCAGACTTGCTTTAGGAAAATCGGGTCAGACACCAGACATTCAGAAAGTGGTTTTTAGGGTGGGTAATTCGGATGTATCATAATTTGGGCGGGGAACCTATATATAAAAATCACTTGCACCAAAAACATAAGGTGTGAAATACAATTTAGGAAAGGACACAAGAGGAGAGAGAGGATTCCCTGTACGCTCCTTTTAGGGTTTTAAGCGCGGGGGCTGGAGCGAATCCTTATCATTCAAGGACGGAGAGGACCGTTCAAGCCGGGCCGCTGTGCGGGCCGGCGCGTTCCGGAGCCGGCGGAAGACCTCGCGCTTATCCGCCAAAACCCGGTCTTGGAGCGCACAGGGAACCCTATCTCTCCTCTATAACAGAAACCGCGTTTAATTGTCTTATAGTCCCTATATAAAATAACCTACACAGTTTCGGGGGATTCTATGGGGGAGGCGGGGGCTTCGGGGTTGCGCAGGCCGTCCTGCTCGGGGGATAGTTTGCGGCCGAGGCTGCGGAACCCCAAGGAAGAAACAACCGCTACAAAAGCCACAATAAACCATGGGCCCTGCTGGAAAAACGGGCTTATATCGCCTATGGCGTTTGAGCCCACAAGAATTCCCGCCGAACTGCCCACCTGCTGGAATACGCCCTGCACTCCAAGATAACGCCCCTTTTCACCGCGCGGCGCCATATTGGCCCCCAACGCCTGCAGGCCCGGCGAAACTGCCATCTCACCCAGCGTCACCACCGCTATGGCCGCCGCGGCCGCGTAAAAAACCGTGGTAAAACCAAAAGCAAGATAACCAGCGCCGTAAAAAATAGCCCCCGCGGCAAGCCCAGCGGTCAGGCGGCGCGTTTGAAGCACACGCGTCACAAAATACTGCAGCGCCACCACCATCAGGCCGTTTATGGAAAAAAGCAGACCGATTTCCGTCTCGGAGAAACCAAGATACTTTTTTGAGTAAAGCGAAGTTGAAACCACAAGCTGGCTCATTACGGCGCACATGGTGAAAGTAAAAACGCAGAAGCGCAGGAACCGGGTGTTTTTCAAAGTCGCGGCGCCGTCGCTAAAACGCGGGGGGGAGAATTTTCCGCTGGCGGCGCCCGGGGCGTCCTTAATTGAGAGCGCCACAATAACCGTGCAAACCGAGTAAACACCGGCCGTCACAAAAAACATAAGCGCGTAGGAGCCTTCCGCCAGAAACCCGCCCAGCGCCGGCCCAAGCGCCCATCCCGCGTTGTTGCCCATGCGCAGAAAACCGTAGGCCTTCAGCCTGCGCGCCGGGCCCACAAAATCCGCCACCCATGACCTGGCAGCGGGATGAAAAAAAGAACCGATAAACATTCCCAGCGGATGAAAAACAAAAATAGCCCACAAGCCCGCTCCGCTGTAAACTATCCAGGCGATAACCGCGATAAGGACCGAGCGCAGAGCCAGTGAAAAAACCATAACTTTCCGCCGCCCTATGGCGTCGGAAACTTCGCCGCCTATAAACTGGGCCGCCGAAGCAACCAGCATTGAAACAGCAAGGAACACTCCCACCCAGGCCATGGGCACGCCCCGGTGAGTACTGAGATATATCGCCAAAAAGGGGAAAGAAACCGCGTACCCGGCTGTCATAACGCCTTCCGCCGCCACCAGAAGCCAAAACCCGGCAGGATGCTTTTCCATAGATTCAATAATAGCATTTAGCAGAAAAGGGCAGCAGAAACAGCGGTATTTAGCAGACAAAAACAAGCCATGTAGTCCAGTTAGAGCCTGTAGAACATCCCCTTGCTCAGCAATTCCGCGGCTGTTTGCGGAATTGCTGATTTCCCTATGAAAACGGCTTTTTTTTTGGTAAAATGATAATACGACATGTTACCCACGGAAACCGCAAGAAAAGAAAAACTGCTGGAAAATTTTTCAAACATAACACAACGGATAAAATCAGCCTGCGAAGCCGCCTCAAAAAACCCGGCGGAGGTGGAACTTCTGGCGGTAACTAAATACGCCGCGGTTGAAGACACCCGCCTGCTTGTGGAAGCCGGCAAAATAAAGTTTGCCGGTGAAAGCAGGGTGCAGGACGCCGAGAGCAAGTGGGTGAACGGCCCGCTTTCCGGCCTGCGTCCCGCGGTTGAACTGCACTTCATAGGCCACCTGCAAACCAACAAGGCCGCCATGGCCGTTGAAATTTTTGACAGCGTGGACTGCGTGGACAGCCTGAAGCTCGCCCTTGAATTGAATAAGCATGCCGCCAAAACCGGCAGGCGCCTGAGCGTTCTTCTCCAGTTGAAACTTACTAACTCGCCCTCGCAGCACGGGATCCCGCCTGAAGACGCGCCGGGCCTGCTTGCGGAAATAAAAAAACTTTCAAACCTGAGCCCTGAAGGCTACATGGCCATAGCGCCCCTGGCGCGCGAACCGGAAACATTAAAACCGCTTTTCGCTTCGGTAAAAAAAATTTTTGACAGGGACTTTCCTGAGCGGGCAAATAAAGATGGGCGCAGGAATCGGCTGTCACTCGGCATGAGCGGGGATTTTGAGCAGGCTGTGGCCGAGGGAGCCACTCTTCCGCGCCTGGGCAGCATGCTGTTTGCGTAGAACAGACTATTACTAAAGTAGACAGAATTCAGAAGTCAGAAGTCAGAATTCAGAATGGCGGAAACTTTCTTATGATTGGCGTCCCCATTCTGACTACTGAATTCCGACTTCTGGCTACCGGACTGGAGGTGTGACGGAGAATCCTGTTTTAAACGGTAAGCGCAGTTTAGGCCGTTTAACTACCGGCGTTGAAGAACTGCCCGCCAAACAAACCGGCGGGTCCGCCTCCGGCGGAAAGTTATGAAGCTGAAAGAGGTAAAACTATGATCGTTAAAGTCAGAGTCATACCGGATTGCGAAGACAACGAAGTAGTTTCAAGAATAGGCAGTGTTCTGCGCGTAAAAATTTGCGCGCCTTCGGCCGACTTGCAGATAAATCCCCTGCTTAAGGATTATCTTTCGGAATTTTTTGAAGTTCCGCTTAAGATGGTCAATATAATACGCGGCGCCAAGGGCAGAGAAAAAACCGTGGAAATAACGGGTAAAACAGAAGAAGAACTGAAAAACGCTTTAGATTCAATTCCGTGAATAGCTGGTAGGCTAGTAAGCGGGTAGGCTAGTAAGCTTTTTTAAGGATTCCATCCTTTAAGCCTACTAGCTTACCAGCCTACCGGCATACAAGCAATTTTTCATGATCCCACCACGTCTCATTTACAAACCGGGCCGGCTGAAAATACTTGATCAGCGGCTTCTCCCTCATAAAATAGCCTATACAACCGCGCGAGACGCGGCTGAAACCGCCGCCGCGATAAAAGACATGGTGCTTCGGGGCGCGCCCCTTATTGGCTGCGCGGCCGCCTATGGCATGGTACTTGAACTTGAACAACAGGGGTCAGGAGCCAGTGGCCAGTGGTCAGTGGTCGGAGGCCGAAAGTTAGATTCTGCGACCGCGGCCAGGAAAACACTTGTGGCCGCGGGCATAACGCTGAAGGCCGCCCGTCCTACCGCCGTTGCGCTCTTCTACGCCGTGGACCGGATGCTGGAGAAAGCGGACTTGTGGCTTAAAGCGCATCCCTTTGATTACATGCGCTTTTTGGCGGCGCTGCGCCGGGAAGCCGGCCTGATAACCCGCGAAGACAAAGCCGCCTGCGCCCGCATGGGTGATTTCGGCGCCGGCCTTTTAAAGAAAAACTCTATAGTCCTCACCCATTGCAACGCCGGCGCTTTGGCTACCATGGGTATAGGCACTGCTGTCGGCGTAATTACCAAAGCCCACTCGCTTAAAAAGATAAAGCACGCTTATTCTTCGGAAACCCGGCCTTACCTGCAGGGAGCGCGCCTGACCATTTGGGAACTTGCGCGAAGCGGGGTGCCCTCTTCACTGATCACCGACAATATGGCCGCCCACATAATGAAAACCTGCGGCGTGAACGCCGTGATAGTGGGAGCCGACCGCATAGCCGCTAACGGAGATACGGCAAATAAAATAGGCACCTATGGTCTTGCGGTGCTGGCCCGTTACCACGGAATTCCGTTCTACGTGGCGGCGCCCGCGCCTACCATTGACCTGAAATTAAAAAACGGCTCCCTGATAAAAATAGAAGAGCGCTCTTCCGATGAAGTCACTTTTATAAACGGCCGCCTGTGCGCCCCAAAAGGCGTAAACGCGCGACATCCGGCCTTTGATGTAACCCCCGCCGGCCTTATAACCGCCCTGGTCACAGAAAAAGGCGTAATAAGCCCCGTAAACAAGAAAAATATAGTTAAACAATTAAGTAAGCGAATAGCGAAATAGGGCATAGCGAATTAGGGAAGGAGTTCTTTACAAACCATACCGCCGCTATTCGCTATTTCGCTATTCGCTATCCTCATTCCTGTAATCAGTTTGTAACACCCGTTTACTATCATTTAAGAGACTTCAGCGATAACAAATGATGATTTCGGCGATACTGCACAAAAAGAAATCCCTGTTTATATCACTGTAATCCTTCAGTTAATCGCTGCCATCTCTTCCAGGAGTTACAGCTTATGCCGGAAATTCCATCACGCTACTACGCCTACACAAAAAAAAGTATACGCGGCCCTTTTACGCCGCGCGACATCACCCAGCTTCCCGGGTTCTCAAAAAACACTTTGGTCTGTCCCGAAAATGCCATCGGCCAATGGCGCGAGGCGGCGCTGGAAAATGTTTTCCATAACTATTTAGACGCTTTGCCGGGCCCTGGCGCGCAGACAAAGCCGAAACCGCCTCTTAACGCCGCGCAGGCTGAAGGCGCCGCCTTGCGCTCCCTTCTTGAAAAAGGCATAACTAAAAATGCCGTTCTTGAAAATGAAGTAAGGGCTTTGCGGCGTGAACACGATCACGAGAAAAAACGCTTTGAAGAAGAGTCGCGTAAAAAAGATTCGGAGATAAAAAACCTGGTGGAAAAACTCAAGCGTTCAAATGAAGCCGCGCGCGGCATACTACCGGAGCATCCTTCCTGGGAGACGCTTTATAAAACGCTTAAAAAACGCTCAGAGGAAAAACTGTTTGAAGCCACACAGGCGCTGTCCGAAAGAACAGGCGAAATCATCCGCCTTAAAAACCAGATGCAGTCCATAGCAGACAGTTACGGAACCTATAAGCGGAAAAATTCCGAAGATGAAGCAAAAAAAATATCCGCGATCGAGACTCAGATCAACGAACTGAAAAGCCAGCTGGAAGAAAAAGAAATGATCGTGCTGACCTTGAACGACAATATGAGCTCCCTTTTGTGCAAGAACGAAGAATTCCAGCGCATCATGCTGGACGAAAGGCATGACTACGAGGAACAAAGTAAAAAATTTTGCGGGGAAATAGGCGCGCTAAGAAGCGAACTGAACTGGAAGAACCAGGAAACCATAAAGATCCGCGAAGAGCTGGCCGAAACACTGAACCGCCTGAAAGAATTTGAGGCGGTTGAACATATTAAAACCCGCGAACAAGAAGAGCTCTACGGCGTCCTCCATTCAAAAATACAAATTCTGACCGGCTACTTTGAGAACCTGGAATCCCGCGTTAAATACATCTTTAAAAAAGCGTAATACAGGGAGCTTGCAGGCAAGTATGCGAGTAGGCTGGTAGGTCCCATAATAGGAACCTCTTACATAAAGCATACTAGCTTACCCGCATACCAGCCTACACGCAAACTTCCCGCCAAACTTCCCGCCCCACCTCTAATACTGCGCCAAATTGCTATAATTAGGGAAATATAATACGGCAACGGAGTTCCACCATGACAATAACTTTTAAACAGCTTATTTCCGCCGGCGGACCCATACTTTTCTTCCTCCTGGGGCTTTCTATTTACTCCATAGCCCTCATCTGGGAACGCTGGTCAACTTATAAAAAAACTCTCCAGGGAATGAACGATCTCCTGCGCAAAGTCCACGCCCTTCTTAAAACCGGCGAGATAAAACAGATAACGGACCTGTGCGCCCACGCAAAAACTCCGGCAGGCGACATCATCTATAAGGTTATCACGCATTACGGCGGCCCGGTTGAAAAACGGGAAATGGCAGAAAAAGCAGTGGAATGGCAAGCATCGCGCCTTAATAAAAGCCTGACGGCGCTGGCCACCATAGGCAGCATCAGCCCGTTCATAGGTCTTTTCGGCACGGTACTGGGCGTTATACGGGCTTTCCGGGACCTGTCAATGTACGCAGGCGCCGGCCCCTCGGTGGTGGCCAACGGCATAGCCGAAGCGCTTGTGAACACGGCGGCGGGGCTTTTTGTAGCCATACCCGCTATAGTGGCTTATAACTATTTCGTGCATAAATCAAACGACTTCGCCAGCGAACTTAACTGGGCCACGGAGCAGATAATAGACAAAACCGCTTCCAAGGATTTCAGCGGCATACTGTAGATGATACTTGATAGCGACGGAAAGCAACATAAGGCAACTGAATGCGACAGAAAGTAAGAAGACCGTATAAAATAGTTTTCCTTCTTACCTTCCGTAGCTTTCCGTAGCTTTCCGTAGCTTTCCGTAGCTTTCCGTAGCTTTCCGTAGCTTTCCGTAGCTTTCCGTAGCTTTCAGTTGCTATCATGAACTGACAGCTTAAACAACATATGCGAATACATAGCCATAAAAGAGCCGTAATGGCGGACATCAACATGATCCCGCTTATAGATGTTTCCCTTATTCTGCTGATTATTTTCATGGTAATCACGCCCTTCCTGGTACAGTCGCAAATACAGGTAAATCTACCGAAGGCTTCCTCCGCGATAAAGGGCGGCGACGACAATACGCTTAAAGTTCAGCTGACGGCCGATGGCGCTGTGACAGTTGAAGGTAAGCAGATAAAATTCCAGCGCCTGGAAAAAGAGCTTATTTTGCGCCTTTCTAAATCCTACAAGAAGACCGTGCTGGTGGAGGCGGACAAAACCGTGTCGGTGGAAAAAGTCGTATTCGTGCTGGACACCGCTAAAAAACTGGGCGCCGGCAAAATAGGAATAGCCGTAAAGCCAGATGACGGAAAGTAACGCGGATAAAACGCCATAGGCGCAATGACTGCCATAGGCCGTAAGCCGTATGCCATAAGCTTTTAAGGAGTTCCCTTAAAAAACATATGGCCTACAAAACATATGGCGGGCGCTGCGCCCATATGGCAATAGCCTTATCTAAGAACTTACGGCTTATGGCGCGGCTGGAACAGCCGCATAGTTATGCGTCACTACCTGCTTTATTCATCATACTCGCACTTCGTGCTGCTGGCCGGCATACTTTTTTTTACCCGCAATTCATTTTCACTTAAAAAAACCGAACCCTACTACATTGATTTCATCGGAGGTTCGCAGGTGGTAACCATGGAAAAAACCGCTTTAAAAGAAGGCGCGGACATTAAAACCGCGCAAAAAATCTCCGTTCAGGCGCGGGGAAAAAACGAACCGGGGGACACCGAGGATTTTGCAACCTCGTCTGGCCTGCCGAAACCCAGTGTTTTAAACAGCGGAGCCAGGCTTTTTGAAGAAGCCAGAAAGCCGGAGCAGGAGGGGGAAAACGGTTCCCCGCTGATTACCGACACCGCCAATTTTCCTTACCCCTGGTATATAACGCAGGTGCGCGAAGCTCTTTGGAACGCATGGACAGCAAGAATGCCGTCCGGCGGCGCCCTTAAATGCACCGTGAAATTTGACATAACGCGCGACGGCGCGGCAAAAAACGTTACGGTAGAAACGTCATCGGGCAACCGCCTTTTTGACTACGCCGCGCAAAGCTCTTTGGAAAGCGCGGCCCCGTTCCCCGCTCTGCCGGAGGATTTTTACGAGGACCGCCTTACCGTGCATGTGGAATTCAAGGCCCGCTGATGATCACAAAAATATTTTTCGTCCTGCTCATTCATCTCATTGTTTTAGTGGCTTACCCGCACACGGGGCCCATGGGCACTCCTTATTTATGGATTTCAGCTTTGGTTTGGTGCGGTGTTCTGTTTTTTCTCAGCGTGAATATAATTTCAGCCGTTTTCCTGGGCAAATTTTTCGGAGAACTGATAACAATCGCTTTTTTCACAGCGCTTATTGCGACCCTTGTCTCAACCATGCCGCAAAAAGATAAGGTCTCGGTGCTGGGTAAGCTGGGAAAGGGAATTTATCCCACACAGGATTCTGTTTATTATGGCCTGCTGCGCGTGGGAATACCATGCGACTCCCTGCGAAAACAAAGCCTGGACGATATTAATACGGGCGTTAAAAAAGCCATTAAAGAAATGAAAAGATGAAAATACTGGCGATAACCGGGGGAACAGGGTTTGTGGGCGGTTCGCTGGCAAAAGCCGCTCTCGCGAGCGGTTACACCCCGCGTATCCTTACCCGGCGCGCTCAGCGGCAAGGGCTTCTTGAGGGAGCGCAATACCGCATAGTTGATTTCAGTGACACTAAAACTCTGGAGACTGCGCTTGAAGGCGCGCACTGCGCGGTTCACCTTGCGGCGGCGCTGTTTGGCCGCTCAAAAGAAGAATTTGAGCGGGCCAACACTTTGGGCACGGCTAATCTGGTTTCGGCCTGCGCAAAAACGCCGGCGCTGAAAAAGTTTGTTTATATCTCAAGCCTGGCCGCCGGCGGGCCCTCAAAAGACCCCGCGCGGTCCCGCACGGAGTCCGACGGAGAAGCTCCCGTTTCCTTTTACGGCAAAAGCAAACTGGGGGGGGAAATTGCCGTTAAAAAACTGCGAAATATCCACTGCGTCACACTGCGCCCGCCCATAGTTTACGGCAGGAACGACTCGGGCGTTTCGCAGATAGCCGCCTGGGTAAAAAAAGGGCTGATGATAAACGCCGGTTCAGGGGAAGCTTTATTCAGCTTTATTCACATTGATGATCTGGTAAACGCGATTTTAAAGGCTCTTGAAACTGAAACATTAAATGGAAAAACTTATTATGTCTGCGAGAACAAAACTTATCCCTGGAAAGAATTTATAGCCCTGCTTGCCAAAGCCATGGGAGTTAAAATGCCTTTAATGCTTACCCTGCCGCCGAAAGCCATCTATGGCGCCGGCTGGCTTTACGAGGTTATTTCAAAATTAACCGGCGGAGAACCGGTTTTAAACCGCGACAAAGCGCGCGAAAGTGCGGCGCCCAATTGGACCGCCTCAAGCGCCGCCTGGGAAAAAGACGCAGCCTGGCTGGGCTGGACCTCCCTTGAAGAAGGAATAAAAAAGACATTCAGTTAAAGGGGGCTGTTTTAATGGCTGCTACAATTTCACCCCAGGCGCTCGCCCGGATGCGCGCAACCGGCGTACGTTTTGATCTGATAGACGTCCGCACGCCGGCCGAATTTGACGAGGTGCATATAGAATTCGCGAAGAACATTCCGCTTGACCGCCTTGATCCCCCGGCGCTGCTTGCCGCTCACCCTTCTGGTTCCGGGCTGCTGTACGTTATCTGCCAGTCTGGTACGCGCGCGGGCCTGGCATGCAGGCAGCTGGCGGAAACCGGACTTGAAACAATAAACATTGAAGGAGGCACGGCCGCGTGGTTGTCGGCCGGGCTGCCTGTTATACGCGGGCGCAGGAAGGTAATATCGCTTGAACGGCAGGTGCGAATTACCGCGGGCAGCCTTGTGGCGGTTGGAGCGGCGCTCGGTTATTTTGCGAACCCCGCGTGGATCGCACTGGCCGGATTCATAGGAGCGGGCCTGGTGTTCGCGGGCATAACCGACACCTGCGCAATGGCGATGATACTCTCTAAAATGCCGTGGAATCAGCGGCATCAGGGTTAAGGTGGGTTAAGGTGACACACAACTTAATTCCTTTGTTCTAAGCTTAGAGACTGGACGCTGGCTAGCCAGCCGATCAGTGCGCAGGCTCCGGCACGGTGCCCCGCGCCGTCGTTCTGCTCCCAAGGTATGGGGAAGCTTATTTTTTATCATAAGCATCACCCCCTTTCCGGCCGCCAGTGGCGGCCGGGTTTCGGCTTCGCCGTACACCGCAGAAAATAATTTCCCGCGCGCACTGCAAAGAGTTGATGCCGGTGGCCCCGGTTAATAAAACACCACCCCGGCGTCCGCTGCTGCGGCCGCCCGGGTGGTATTTCCTGTTAATGAAGCGTCGCCACCGGCGGGGAGCAGAAACTGCAAAGAGAGTATGGAAAGGCCAGGCCGGTCGCGGCTTGCCGCGTGATGGCCGCCGCCCCCGGCCTGGCCCGGCTAATCTTAATCTCACTCTGTCATACTTAAGTCAAGGCAGTTTGCCTAGGTCTTTTTGTTTGGTATAGTTGATTGCTGCACCTGGGTCCGGGAAAAAAGGCATGGCAAGTGAATAGACGATTTCAGAATGTTTGGTTTTGAATAACGCATCTGTATGATAAGTCCAAGTATCAATATTAAAAAGAACAGTGTCCCCAAAGTTCTTACGGTTCTTGTTCTGACCATCGCGCTTGGGGGTATCTGGCAAGTATTTTTCGCTAATCCTCTGGGGAAGAGGCTTGTTGCAGTCACTTCAATTGTCCGAGAAGCAGCGCTTAAAGAGCTGAATTCATCCTCGCCGCCAGTTAAGAAAAGAATAGCTGAGGCCCTGATAAACACTTTAAAACACCCGCCATTAAGGATATTTACCTTCGATTTTGACGACGACTACGGTAGAAGTCTTCATTATTGGGTAGAAGACGCTTTCGCAAAAGTTGGAAAGCCGGGTGTACCGATTCTGATAAAAGCTTTGAGAGAAGAAGATAACTACATCCGCTCCAGCGTCGTTATTGGTTTGGCTCAAATAGGCCCTGAAGCGCGAGTAGCGATTCCGGATCTATTCTGCATTTACAAAAACCCGGGCAAAGGGGAATACACATACGAAGCCCTCCAGGGCGCACTAACAGCTCTTACCAAGATAGCTCCAGGAGACCCTGCGGTTGATGCCTTTTTACTCGAAGCACTTAAAGATAATGACTTTGGTACTTGGCGCACGGTATCTGGGTACGCGGTAGAATCCAGTACTATGATTATCGGGGGTATGTTTCAGGTAATGCTCAAGTCAATCATCAGTGGTTCAATCAATCGGGAAAGGTCCTCCGCGTGCTTCGGGGTAAATTCAAAAGCTGCTCTCCCTCATCTCATTACGGCTCTTCGGCACAAAAATATTCAGGTGCGGATGTGGGCATGTAATGCACTCGGAAATATGGAATCGGCGGCAATAGGGGCTGTGCCCGAGCTTGCAAAGCGGATTTGGGACAGCGATCCTAGTGTGCGCATTAGTGCGGTGAACGCTTTGTCCAGGTTAAAGACAAACGCTGCAACTGCTATTCCTGAGATTACTCGCGCTTTAGTCCGCAGCGAAGATCGAAGCGTTCGGAGCATGTCAGCGTTTGTATTAGGTGGAATTGGGCCAGCAGCTAAATCCTCAGTTCCCATGCTGCTGACAGCTCTCAACGACCGAGATAGCCGTGTGCGATGCTCGGTCGCTTATGCTTTGGTTGAGTTCGGGATAGAACCGGAGCATGTTTTGCCTACGCTCATTCAGTGTATTCTTAAAGAAAGCACAGAATATAACATTGCAACATCCGCTATTGCCAAAATCGGACCAAAGGCTGCCCCTGCAATTCCTTATCTAATTCGCAATCTTAAGAAAGAGTCTCCGGAGTACAAGCGTCACGGGGCAATCAGTGCACTTGCCGGAATAGGACCGGCCGCCACAGCGGCATTGAGGCAGATAGGGACCCATGACGCGATACAAACTGCAAACGCCCTAGAGGATAAGGTGCCCAAGTAGCTCAATTGCGCACAGTTGACCGTGCAAAGGATGGGCGGAATAACAGCTAATCACAAGGGACCACATGAACCAGCCTTTTCTTCCTAGCGGCTTGCCGTTACAATCTGTGTCGGATAAGGGACGTTGTTGTTAAGGTGACACACAACTTAATTCCTTTGTTCTACGCTTAGAGACTGGACGCTGGCTAGCCAGCCGATCAGTGCCCCGGCAAGGAACTGTCGGCTTGTTGCATACTTCTTTGAATTTTAAGAGGAACTGCTTAGCATGGCGGGAATTAAGTTCTGTGTCACTTAATCTGAAAGCAAAAAACCCGCAAAAGCGGGTTTTTTTCAAAGCTTCGGAGAGGAAGGGATTCGGGCACAGCTCTTCGGTTCGCCGTCGCTCACCTCAGGCCGCGACCCCGGCTCGCGGTTTCACCTGTTGGTTCAACAACGCTCCGCCTTTCGAATCCCTACGCGAAGCAAGCAGTTGCTTCGCTTCCTCTCCTCAGCTTTAAAAGCAAAAACCCCGTTTTCACGGGGTTTTTAAAAAGCTTCGGAGAGGAAGGGATTCGAACCCTTGATACGAGTTTACCTCGTATGCCGGTTTAGCAAACCGGTGCCTTCAACCACTCGGCCACCTCTCCACTTTAAATCGTTATCCAATTTGAAGACGAACCCTTGATACGGGTTTAGCAAACCGGTGCCTTTCCGCCACTACGACTTTGGCGGACCCGCCACCGCTGTAATGGCGGGCAACCACTCGGCCACCTCTCCCTTGGTCGCACCCTTCGTGCTACGCACTCCGGGCGATTAACGCCGGGCCTCAATAGGAAACCGGCCCGGTGCTCTACGAGGGGAGCTATGCTCCCCTTCGTCGTTCGCTCCGCCGCCTTTGGCGGCCCGCTCACTGTGACTCTGGCCTGTCGCGGGCCTCTGGCGCTGTCCGCGACTGAACCCTTTCTATATGGTACCCGCGCTCACTAACGAAGGTAATCGCGCGGGCTTATCTCTCACAGCCACTTTAGGCGGAACTTGCCGGATACTTCTATAAGAGTATATCAAAAAATAAAAAAGGCTGCCTGAACTTGAAAGGAAATAAGCGATTGAGCCGGAGGCCGCCAAAGTAATAGAATTTATGCGGAACCGGCTGCGGCCGGTATTGCGGCGCTCATGTAATGAAAATTGTAAAAGCCACGCCGGTAAATATTAAAAAAGCCGCCGCCTCTATACGGCGCGGCGGAGTTGTGGCTTTTCCCACGGAAACCGTTTACGGCCTGGGGGCCGACGGCTTTAACCCCGAAGCCTGCGCGCGGATTTTTGAAATTAAAAAAAGGCCTCGCTTTGACCCGCTTATTCTGCACGCCGCATCGCTTGGTCAGGCTAAAAAACTTTTTTCGAAAATACCTAAACCGGCGCTTAAACTGATGAAAAAATTCTGGCCGGGGCCGCTTACTCTGGTTTTAGCAAAGACAAAAGCCGTGCCCGGCATTGTTACAGCCGGCCTTGACACCGTGGCTGTGCGCGTGCCGGCTCACCCTATGGCGTTAAAGCTTATAAAACTCTCCGGCCGGCCCATAGCGGCGCCCAGCGCCAACCTTTTCGGACGGCTCAGCCCCACAACCGCCCGTCATGTAAAAAACCAGCTTGGAAACGGCCCGGACATTATTCTTGACGGGGGAAAAGCCGGCGTGGGAGTGGAGTCCACCATAATAGCTTTCATAGGCGCGAAACCCGTGCTGCTGCGGCCGGGGGGGCTTGCCGTTGAAAAGATAGAAAAAATAGTAGGAAAATTATTTACCCCGGCCCGCGGCGCGAAAAAACCAATCGCGCCCGGCGGCTTGAAAAAGCATTACTCCCCTGCCGTAAAACTGAAACTGGTGAATAATGAAAGCAGCGCCCGGCCCGGCCCGCGCTCGGCTTACCTGGCCTTCTCAAAACTGCCGCCCGGAAAATATAAAAAAACGGAATTACTTTCCGCCAAAGGAGACCTGCGCGAGGCGGCGGCCAACCTGTTTAAATGCCTTCACTCTCTGGAAAGAAAGGGAGTTGGAGTTATTTACGCGGAACGTGTACCCCGCCATGGCCTCGGCCTGGCCATAATGGACAGGCTCAAGAGGGGGGCACAGCATTAGCCCGAAAAATTTAATTTAATTTTTCGGGCTAGTCACAAGTTGCAAGTCACAGGTCACAAGCAAGATACAGGAGCGTAAAAACGTAGGTTTTGTGGAAGCGAAGCGAAAGAAATCAGACACGACATTCCACCTCTACTTCGCTATTTCGCTATTTCGCTATCTTTTATGAAAAAAATTGAAGCGGCTTTGACGGTAATACGGCATTTTATACAAACAGAACCCGCCCGTGCCGCGGAGGCTTTGGAAACTTTGGCGCCGGTAGACGCCGTGCGCATACTCGGGCTTTTACCTGAAGCCGCGGCGGCGGCTTTACTGGAAAGCCAGCAGCCGCAGAAAGCCGCGCGCCTGCTGGCCCGCCTGCAGGTTCAACGCGCAGCTTCTTTAACGCAGCGCCTGAGCCCCAGGCACGCCGGCGCCGTGCTGGGCCGTATGCCGGAAAAGGCCGCGCGGCGCGTAATAGCCATCCTCCCCAAAGAGCTGACATCCGGCATAAGCGAGACGCTTGCTTATCCGGCTCAAAGCGCGGGCCGTCTGATGCACGGAGATTTTCTTTCTTTCAGAACGGGACTTAAAGTTGAAGAAGTTATAGGCCGCCTGCGCCAGCTTGCGCACACCCAGGTGCCGCTAAGTTACTGTTATGTGGTAGACGAAAGCGCCCGCCTGGTAGGAGTTCTGAATATGCGCGATCTGCTGCTGGCAGATGGCGCGGCCGCGGTGGAAACCGTAATGCTCACCAAAGTCATCAAGGTTTCGCCTTTTACCGACAGGGAAGAACTGGTGGCGCTGTTCGCTAAAAAACATTATCTGACCATACCGGTAACCGACACCGACGGCAGACTTTTGGGCGTGGTGCCCACAGCAAACATAATTGAAAGCACCGAAGAAGAAGCCAGCGAAGACCTGCAGATACTCTTCGGCGCCAGCGCCGAAGAACGCGCGTTTTCACCCGCATGGTTCAAAATAACCCACCGTCTGCCCTGGCTTACCATAAACCTTTTCACGGGTTTCCTGGCGGGCGCGGTGGTGGCTATTTTTGAAGATTTAATCGCCAGGGCGGCGGTGCTGGCGATTTTTCTGCCCATTATAGCGGGGCAGGGCGGAAACGCCGGCACGCAGACGCTGGCGGTGGTAATACGCGGGATGCTGATGCGCGAAGTTTCGCCGCTGAACGCCTGGCGCCTTGTTAAAACCGAGGTATTCGCAGGGGTTGTAAACGGTTTTGCCACCGGCGCGCTTATGGCGCTGGCGGCCTGGTTATGGAAGGGAAGCCCGTTTATAGGAGTTATCTCGGGTATTGCCATGGTAGTGACTATGGCGGCCGCGGGCTTATCCGGCGCGCTTATTCCGCTTACCATGAAACGCTTCGGCTACGATCCCGCGCATTCTTCCGGCATTTTCGTCACCACCGTAACGGATATAACGGGTTTTTTCTCTTTCCTGGGTCTGGCCTGGCTTTTCCGTGGTTGGCTGTGAAAAATTAAAAAATTGCCATAAAACATGCGGCTGTTCCAGCCGCGCCATAAGCCGTAAGTTCTTAGATAAGGCTATTGCCATATGGGCGCTGCGCCCGCCATATGCTTTGTAGGCCATATGGTTAAAAGCTTATGGCATACGGCTTACGGCCTATGGCAGTCTTTCTGCCTATGGCTTATGGCCGAAAGCTTACGGCTATTTGTTAACACTTATAGTATTTAAACACTTCCGCCATGAACAGGAACTGCGCCGCGTGGGCGGCGGCCGGTTTTGGCAGTGAAATCTTAACCCTTGAGCGGTATTCGTTCAGGCGCTGGCTGAAAGCGGCGGCCGCTTCTTTTTCCGTAACCTTAAGTTTTTCAAAATCCAGTATCAGTTTAACTTTTGTTTCCTTCAGATAAACCCTTAATTCTTCGGCCAGTTTCTCTCCCTGGTACCGGTCAAGCGCGCCCTCAAGGCGCACCCGCAACTGGTTCTTGCGGCCGTCGTACTGCTCTATCAGTATGGTCAGTTTTTGCGGCACGTTGTAAGCGGCTACGCGGCCCGCCAGCCATTCGCGGCTGAACTGCGGCGGCGGCATGCGCCAGGTCAGGCGCGTAAGCCCGGGGTTCTGAAACAGGTTGAAGCGCAGCTTGAAAGAAGTCCAGAGCGCCGCGCCTACCGCGCCCCAGGCCAGAGCCTTATCCGCGAAAGACGGCCGCCCCAGGGCGGCGTAAACCTTTTTCTTAAGGCGGTGCACTATGGCGCGCGCGCGCAGCGAGGGGCCGAACAATTCTCCCGCCAGGAAAACGGGATAGCCTTTGCGCACTTCGGCGGCGTAACGCTCGGCCTTCATCCTCAGGAAAGGGTTCGGGGAATCCTTGTGTTTAAGGTAGCCGGTAAGCAGCGAGTCGGCCACGCGGTAAATGGAGGGGCCCAGCTCGCGGAAGTCGGTCTTAAAACAGTACTGCTGGGAATTTTCTATTTCCGCCGCGGTCATGCGGGGATGTTCCAGCAGCGACTTAAAACCGCTGGCCGCTTTCCAGTATTTGGCGGGATTCTCGGCGTATTCCTGCCGCAAAAGGCCGCCCATGCGCACCTTTTCATAAAGCGGAGTGCCGGGATTCGGATTATAGATCATGAACTGGCAGAGGTCCGGCTTCATAGCCAGCAGTTTCTTAAGCTCGCCCCGGATTATGCCGGTAGTCTGATAATCAAAACCCACTATCATGGAGGCCAGTATCATTACGCCGTTTTCCTTAAGGTCCTTAAAGATCTCCTCGGCGGTCCTGCCGGCGCGCTTATCATAACCCGAGCGTTCACCCTCGTAGCCTATCCATACGCCGTCCACGCCCATTTCAAGCAGTTCTTCGCTCCGGTAAAGGCTTAGCGCCTTAATGCTCGCGAACGCGAAAATTGAAAGCGGTTTGCCGCCCGCAACCACGCAGTCGCGAAACTCAAGCGCGCGCTTGCGGTCCAGCAGAAACTCTTCGTCCAATATGGTGAACTGCGCGTCCGGGTTTATTTTCAAATGCTTTTTCACCACTTCGTAAACCTGCGCGCCGGTGGCAAGCAGGCGCAGATGCTGACGCTTGAAAAAATGGGAGGTGGAGCAGAAGTCGCAGCCGTTAGGGCAGCCGAGGCCGGCGAAGATCATGCCCGTGCGGGAAATTGTTTTTGAAAAGATCTGCATGCGGCTTTCTATCAGCGGATGCTTGTGCTCAGTTAGCGGAGGCTGCCCCAGCAGCTCGCGCGTGAAAGCCACGCCCTCGCCCCGGCATATATGATCGCCGAAAGGCGCAAGGGCTTCATCGGGCAGCACGGTCCCATAGCCGCCAAGGATTATTTTGCTGTTAGGGGAATACTTGCGCACCAGAACCGAAAGTTCCTTCATGCGGTGATAGGTAACCACTATAAAAGAAATCCCCACGTAATCATAACCCTTTTTAAGTTCGTTTATCAATTCCCGCCTGGAAGGGTAATGAAGCACGACGGTGGGATTATCCAGGTTTTCGGCTATATAATCCAGAGAAAACTGGCGGTGTACCGCCCTGGGGCTGAACATCCCCTGCGCCCTGGTAACCTGGGCGTGCAAAAGCTCATAACCCACGCTTTCGGCGTCGCCATAAGCCGGGCCTATGGGGCGCATAACGCTGGTCATTAAAAGTTTAGGCGCTTTGTTGTTCGCGGTCACTTAGATCTCCGGATTCCCCCAGGTCCATTATATAAAATTACACAGGGTGCTTGGTATAAGCTTAAGCCCGGGCTTGATTGAAGTGCGATACGATAAAATCAGCGAATAGCGAATGGTGAATAGTAAATAGTAAGATTAGAATAGCGAATGGCAAACAGCGAAGAATTGGAAAGAAGTAATTAGTTAAGTTTTTCCGGTTCCCGCTATTCGCCATTCGCTATTTACTATTCGCTGATTGATTCACCAACAATAAGGAGTTTTAAATGAAAAATTTCACTTTTTACAACCCTGTAAAAATAATTTTTGGAAAAGGGACGATTGAAAAGATCGGAGCTGAAGCCGCCGTGCACGGCAAAACCGCCCTGCTTGTTTATGGGAAGGGCAGCATAAAAAAGAACGGTGTTTACGCCGCAGTAACCCAAAGCCTGAAGGCCTCGGGCTTGGCTTTTGTGGAACATGAAGGCGTAAAATCCAACCCCGTGCTTGCCCACACCCGTGAAGGCATAAAGAAAGCCAGGGAGAATAAATGCGATCTCGTCATCGCGGCGGGCGGCGGCAGCGTGATAGACGAATCAAAAGCCATAGCGGCGGGCTTTAAATACAGCGGCGACGTATGGGACTTTTTCAGCGGAAAAACCGCGATAAAAGACGCCATGCCGCTGCTCACGGTGCTGACCATCCCGGCCACCGGCTCGGAGATGAATTGCGGTTTCGTAATAACTAACGAAGAAACCAGCCAGAAATTCAACGCGGCCTCGCCATGTTCTTTCCCGAAGGTCTCAATAATGGACCCGCTTGTCACCATTACCCTGCCTAAAACGCAAACGGCCAATGGCGCGGTAGACGCTCTGGCTCATATCGTTGAAGGCTATTTCACCACCAAAGATAAAGACGCGGCAATAACCGACGAGCTGGTGCACGCCATAGCCCGCTCGGTAATAGCGGGCACGGACCGTATACTGGCAAACCCCGAAGATTACAACGCCCGCGCCTCTATGATGTGGTCGGCCACGCTCGCCCTGAACGGCCTGCAGGCCCTGGGTTATGGCGGGGGAAGTTTTATTAACCACGCCATAGAACATTCGCTTAGCGCGTTATACGACATAGCGCACGGCGCGGGGTTGGCCATAGTGATGCCAGCCTGGTTTAAATATGACCTGAAAATTTCGGGACCGGAGCGCCTTGCCAAATTCGGCAGGTCGGTATTCGGCGTTGCCGCGGCTTCAGACAAAGAAGCGGCGGAAAGAACTATAGCCTCTTTTGAGAAGTGGTTTTCCAAAATAGGCGCTCCGCTGAAGCTTTCGGAGGTAAAAATACCGGCGGCGGACATCCCGAAAATAGCGGAAAACGCCATGGGACTTATAACCAAATGGGGTATAGACTGCGACCGTACATCGGTTGAGGACATACTCCGCAAAGCGGTATAGTAATAAAAACAGTAGACAGAAGTCAGAATTTCGGTTTTTAACTCCTGACTACTGGCTTCTGACTACTGACTTCTTTATCAACACAATATTTTCATGAACAAAATTACCCCGCCCGTCCGCTGGTTTCCAGCCGGACTTTCAGAAATTCTGCACGTATTCCAGATATTTCCGGTAAACTTTCACGGCGCGGTCGGCTGAGCGGAACACCGGCAGGCCGAGCGCCAGCGCGTGATCGCAGTACGGGTCGTAAAGCCGGCCCGAGGCCACGCAAAAAACCAAAGGTTTCTTCAAACTTTTAGCCGCGGCCGCCGCTTCCTTCAGGAAAGAGCGTTCCAAATCGTCTGGCCGACCTTCGCCCTTCGGCAGGGTATCCATGGCGGCCGTAAGCGGTATCATAGCCACAACCGCCCCGCCGAACTCTGGGGACAAAAGCGCTTTTCTTATTATTTCCCCTATCGCCCCATCCGAAGCCATGGGGGTGATATCCATCGGATTTTTTACATCCACTATTGAGTCCAGTTTAAAATCCACAAGAACTTTTTTAAGAGCCGCTTTCAGCCCCTCATCGTCCAGATTAGCGCAAAGCCCGCCCTTAACACCGTCGGCCATGCCGGCCGCCTCAAACCCGGCGTTGCTTATAAAAAACGTGTTCCGGTTTTTTATTTCAAGACCCGCGAAATGGCAGGCCAGCAGGGCGTAATCGTTAAAATCGTCAAAGCTCTCGGCCACCAGGGCGCCTGCCGCTTCAAGAATAATTTTTGTAACCAGATAATCGCCCGCTATTGAGGCCGTATGGCCCATCACGGCCTTCCGGCCCACAACGGTACGCCCGGCCTTGTAAAGCACCACTTGCTTTCCATTCTTGCGGGCCCTCTTTATAATGTCAGCCAAAGCCAGGCCATCGCCGTATTTAAAACCCTCAATGTAAACTAAAAGCACCTTAAGGCCTTCCTCGTCCGCGAGCGTATCCAGATAATCCGCCACGGTTATATCCTGCTGGTTGCCCACGGTTATGCTGTACGCCGGTTTAAGCCAGGGCATGCGGCTTTCCGCGGAAATTACGAACGCGCCGCTCTGGCTGACAAAGGCGGTTTTTACCATGTTAGCGTTCACGCCAAGCGGATGCGCCATTTTATACTCGGGAATAAAAAGTGTGTTTATCCTGGCTTCGTTCAAAACTATGCCCAGCGAATTGCCGCCGGAAAGAACAAAATCGGGGTTCTTCTGCCTGGCCAGCTCAACCGCCGCCGTTACGCCGCGGCCCAGGTCCTCGGACCCTTCCTTTTCGCCCATGCCGCCTGAAATAAGCACCACGCCGTTTACCTTGCCGCAGTCGCCCGCCTCGGCAAGCACCCGCGGCACCTCCGGCGAAGGAACTGCCACCACATACATATCCACGGTTTCAGGCAAAAGGGAGGGGGAAGCGAAACATTTTACTCCGTCTATCTCCCCTGCACCGGCTTTTATAATGTAGGTATGCTCTTTGGGGAACCCGGCTTTCGCGATATTGTTAAGGATAATGCGGGCCATGTTCATTTTCTTTTCGCTCACGCCCACCACAGCCGCGCTTGAAGGTTTTAAAAGCCCGGCTATGCCCTTTTTTGAGGGAAGGCGGCGTGAGTTGTTTTTCGCGGCGCGGAAACGAAGCACCCCGTCCAACGCCACCAGAGCGCCGTTGGAAACGGCAAGCGGGTTAACCTCAAATTCCGTTACGGCCCATTTTGACACGCCCCCGTCGCTGAAATGCTTCATAATAAGGGTGAAAGTTTCAAGCCATTTAAAGATCTCCCCGTCCTCAGCCAGCCGTCTGCCGCCGCGCACCGAGCCGGAACAGTAACGCCACACCCAGGAACCGGAAAGGAATTTCTGCCAGCTTTTGCGGTTACAGGCAAGCTCCGCCGGCATTATGGAGGGAGAAAGCCCCTCTTTAAGCGCACGGGTAAGGTCTTCGGCGTTGGTGCCGCCCACCCCAAGGGTGATAACCGGACCGAAGGCGTCGTCCGAGCGCGCGCCCAGCATCAGCTCCTCGCCCAGCGAGAACGCGGAATGTTCGGCAAATTCAGCCGCCATAAAACCTTCGGCGTCGGGGAACGCGGCTTTCATGGCGCGCAGAGCCTGCGCCACCGCTGGAGTATCCTTTAAAATTATTTTCACGCCCCCGGACTCGGTTTTATGGAGAGTTTTAGAAGAAACCAGTTTAATCACCAGTTTGCAGCCGGAAAGCCGGGACACCGCGTCCTGCGCCGCAGTGTCAGGGTTAAAGCCCGCCGCCGGGTAGAGAATATATTCGGGAACGTTCAGATCCGCTGCTTTCAGAACCTCGTAAACTTCCGTTTCACTGAGGGAAAAACGGCCTTCAAAACCCGCCCTGTCAAATATTTTTCCTATCGCTGAAAAATCTTCCATATAAGCTCCAATAAGAAGTTAGAAGTTAAAAGTTAGAACTCAAAACTCACAACTTATCAACCTTTGCCTTTTCGGCAAAGGCAAGAACCTGCCCCCTGTTTATCACACCGGCTCCCAGGCTAAGGCAATCTGAAGCCGCAAAACCCGCGGCAAGTTTAAGCGTCTTTTTAAAATCAAAACCATTCAGGAACCCGGCTATAAAACCCGCCATGAAAGAATCACCCGCGCCTACCGGACTTGCAAGCCGCGTAAGTTTTGGCGGAATTATACGCCACAGGCCGAAACGGGAAATAGCGAAAGCGGAGTTCGCTCGGTCGGTGACAATAAGCGTTTTAAGCCCGTGTTTGGCGGCTGACTTTTCAAAAAAAGCCGCCAGGCCGCTCGCGGAAAACCCGCGGCCCGACAGCTCCTCAAATTCATACCTGTTTATTTTCACCGCGTCGGCTCCGGCGGCAAGTCCCTCTTTCAGCGCCCAGCCGCCTGCGTCAAAAACGGTAAAACAGCCTCGGGCTTTGCCCACTCGCACCATTTTTTCGTAAAAGCCTTTTTTAAGCCCGGCTGAAACCCTGCCGCATACAGCCATCACCTCAAAACCGCCAGCCATAGCGGCCAAACGCCGCAGAAAATGCTTCTGCGCCCGGATCGGCACAACCGGCCCTTCCTCATTGAAGTCCGTGGAAAGCCCCGCGCGGTCAACAACTGAAAGGCAAACGCGCGACTCCCCATTTTTGTGCCTTACAAGGAAGGCGTCAAGCCCTTCGGCTTTAAGCGCCCGCTCTATCCATAAACCGTTAAGGCCGCTTATAAAACCCGCCACTTTCGGGCGCAAGCCCCAGGTCAGAAGCGCCCTTACCGCGTTCACGCCTTTGCCGCCCGGCGCGGTAAGCGTTTCGGAAAAGCGGTAAATACGGCCCTTCTCAAGACGCTCGGTAAGAACAGTTTTGTCAACGGCAAGGTTAAGGTTAACTATAAGCGCTTTCATAATCAGTAATTACTAATTTAGCATTTTTTGCAACTGCTCAGTGAATAGGCTGCCCCGCCAAACAGCCGCCGGGTCCGCCGGTGACTCTGGCCTGTTCCGCTTAGGCGGACTGTCCACTACTGAGGCGGCTAGGCAGTTATAGGCTGCAGGCAAGAAGTATAAATGCAGGCTAACCCCGCACTTTGGCCCTTTTAGGAAAAAGTGCGGGGCTAACAGACTAATAGCCTGCAGCCTTCGCCATTCAGCCGACAGCCCAAACCTGAACTGACCCGCCCTTGCTGAGTTTTGTATAATTAAAAAATATGAAGAAACTTATTAAAATTTCACTTTACACTGTTGGAATTCTGGCGGCGCTTGCTCTTGCCGGGGGGCTCGCCCTCAAATTGTATTTTACGCCCGTCCGCGTTAAGCGCCTGGCGCTTGAGTACGCCTCTTCAAACCTTAAACGGGAGGTTGATTTTAAAAGCGCGGCCTTAAGTTTATCCGGCTTCTCCATAACCGGCCTCAGAGTTTCGGAATATCCGGATTTTTCAAAAGGGGAATTTTTAAGCGCCGAAACGATTTCGGTGCGTCCGGAGCTGCGGGAACTGATCTTCAACAGGAAGATAAAAATAAATTCAGTTTCAGCCGACGGCTTGAAACTAAAAGTCCTTGAAGCGAAAAAAGGCACATACAACTTCTCGGATATGCTTGCCGTAAAAGCGCCCGCCGCTAATTCCGCGATCCCAAAAGCCACCGCCGCGCCGGCCCCGCTGGGAATTTCAAGGCTGAGCGTGACAAATTCTCAATTCTCGTATAAAAACGCCGCCGGCGACCTTGCCTGCGCCATTAAAAAAATAAACCTGGACGCCGAAAATATCTCTTCAGACGGGCTGTTTCCGCTTGAGGGGGATTTTACCCTTAATATCGCCATGCCGCAATTCAAAGCGTCCATGCCTGTTTACCTTAAAGGCAAAGCGGCCCTTGGGGGCTGGAATCCGCAAAAAGGCCGCGCGGAAATTGAGAAAGCGCGGATAGCGCTCGGAGCCATAAAACTTGAGTTACAAGGCAGCCTCTCCAATTTAATAGAACCCGACGCCGAGCTTAAGCTCTCGGTAAAACCTTTTTCCAGTTCGGACTTAAAACCGTTTTTCCCGGCCATGCCGGCAAAAATACTTTTGCCCGCCATTGACGCCGGAGCAGCTTTCAAGCTGACCTCAAACAACCTGCGCCTTAACCGCCTGTCGTTCAAGGCCGGGCCCGCCTCGGGCGCCCTGAAAGGAGCCATGGCCTGGAACCCGCGCTTAGACTACTTCTTTGAAGCGGATATTAGAGCGCAGATACCGGAAATGGATTCAGCCATCATTTCAAAAAAATTTAAAATGATCCCTTCGGGTTTTAATATTCCGCTTACCGAGATAAAAGCCGTTGCCATTATAACTCCTTCCGCGGTTAAAGCGAAGTCTTTTGAGGTCAGCGCCCAGGGCATGGGGCTTTCGGGTTCGGCTGTCATTAAACT
Organism: Elusimicrobia bacterium GWA2_51_34; assembly: GCA_001799565.1. Taxonomy (GTDB): domain Bacteria; phylum Elusimicrobiota; class Elusimicrobia; order Elusimicrobiales; family UBA9959; genus UBA9634. Next base: position 76,975 of record MGTS01000018.1, read on the forward strand.
CGCTCCCGCCATGCGCGCCGACGTAAAACTTAAAGCGGATATAACCGATCTCTCGCGGCTGGCAAAACTGGCAAAAACGCTTGAGCCCTACGCTTTAAGCGGCCGCGCCTCGGCGGCGCTGTCCTGCTCATGGTCTAATTCCCTGTTATTTTCCGGCAAGGCCGACTTCAGCGGCTTGGGCGCCGCTTTTATGGAACGGAAACTTTCCGGCCTCAAAGGCTCGCTTAATTTCTCAAAAGACGCCGTGACCTCAGGGCCGCTTGCGGGCAAGCTTGACGGCGAGAACTTTACGGGCTCTTTCAGCGTTAAGAACTACGCCGCCCATCCCAAAACCGTCTTTGATTTCAAACTGGCTAAACTCGTCATTAAAACACAGCCGCCGGCCGCGGCGGGGAAAGACGCCGCCGCTGAAAAACCGGCAAAAAAACCGGTTCAACCGGTTTTTTATATGGACCTGGCCGGAGCGGCCGAACTGGGGGCGATTGAACACCCCAATTTTTCCGCAAAAACCGCGGTTTTTAAATGCGACCTGAAAAATATTTCGGACGACCTCAAAGCGCTGTCGGGAAACGCCTCGTTCAACACAGGAACCGGTAAATTGTCCGACCTTTACGAACTGGCAAAAAGCAACAAGGCCGCCAAGGTGGCCCTCTTCCCGCTTTTGGCGCTTCAGAAGGCCTCTAAACTCGCCAAAGGCGCGCGGTTGCCTGATTTCAACAACATCGCTTTTGACAAAATTGAGGGGGATTATCTTTTTGACAAGGGCCTGATGAAAATAAATAAATCGTCCCTGAACGCGGCAATAGCGGACGCCTCCTCTTCCGGCAGCATAAACCTGAGCGGAGAAACGCTGGACATGAAAATTAATACCACGCTGAAAGAAGGCAGCGGCATAAAGATGTCGGCTCCTTTAACGCTTCTGGTTACCGGCACTATGAGCTCTCCCTCCGTAAAGCTGGATATAAAATCAGTCATGGCACAGCCCGCCGTTAAAAAGAACGTTAACAAGGCCGTGCAGGAAGGCACGAAACTGCTTAAGAATCTATTTAAAAAATGAAAACGCGCGCTCTGTTAGCGGTTATTGCGCTTGCCGCGGCCTGTGCCGGGCCGCAAAAAAAGGAGATCAGCCTTACGGGCGAACCGTCCATAGAACGCGCCCTTGACACGCTTGCGAGCGTTTCCGAGGGCAGAAAGCTGGTGGATTTCCTTTATAAAAACCCCGTGCGCTTTGAATACTTAAACACCTCCCGCCTCTGCACCAGGTTTTCGCTTAAAACGGGAAAGATCCTTCTGCCGGCGGAGTTCCGGGGTTCCGACACGTTTCTGGCGCTCACCCTTGGCCGGGCGGCCTACATTTACCGCCTTCACGCGGAATCTGGCTTTGAAGAAATAATAGCGGAAGAAGAAGAGGCCGCCGCCCTTTTCCAGGCCAGGATGGGACTTGAATTAAATTTGCTGAACTCTGATTTTGCGGGCAAAAAATTTGCCGGCGGGATAAAAACGGATTTCTGTATTTATATCCTTGACGGCTCGCGCCACGCCGCGCAGGCCGCAAGAGCTTTGGCGCTTTCCCCGGACGCGGACTGCCAGCGCCCGCTTGAAACGCTGCGGGATCAGCGCGTGTGGCTTGAAAAAACAAGACAGGCCATAAACGATGAGACATTCTTCCAGCTGCTCCACGACCGCGACCAGCAGAAGATCCGCAAGGGCTTAATAAGCCAGTTTGAGGCCATGAAGAATGACGCCAATATCCGGGCGCTTCCGACAGCTGAAATATACCGCTTCCAGCGCGCATTATACTCCGCGCAAAGCGATATCTTCTCTAGGTTTGAAAAAGCCTACCGGGAAGCTACGCAGGACGACGATGCATGGCGCGCGGCTAATGCCGGCGCGATACAGAGGGCAAGGGAAGAATTTTCAACTTGCAATATGAAGGAATAGCAGTTGGTAGGTAGTAGGTGGCATGTAGTAGGTAGGAAAAGAGTCTGAAGGTATTCGCCATTCACTATTCGTACTGTTTCTACCTACCACCTACTACCTACTGCCTACTTTCCCAAAGCCCAATTTGACTTGTCCGGTCTCTATTTATATCATCTAGCTTATGCCGACTCCGTACAACATCTGTCTTGTGACCGTGGGCGATAAAAAAACCGCCTCCGCCATAACTGACGCGCTTTTAAAAGAAAAGCTTGCCGCCTGTGTTTCAGCCGTGCCGGGGCTTGTCTCCACCTACCGCTGGAAGGGAAAAATAGAGCGCAGTTCGGAAATACTCCTGATAATAAAAACGCGCAAAGCCCTGCGCGAGGACGTAATGCAGGCGGTGCGCGGCAAGCACCCATACAGCGTGCCTGAAATGCTTTTTTTTGACATTGAAAATGGCGGCAAGGATTATCTGAACTGGCTGGGGGCCAACACTCTTTTTACCACAAACATTCCAAAAGACCGGCCGGGGAACAACGGATTATGAAAAATACGCTTAATGTGGCGGTGGTGATAGTGATCGGCTCGCTGCTGGGCACTGTCATCAGTAAACTGTGTAATGTCTGGTTCCCTATAGGCCAGATAAACACCCTGATAAATACCGGTATAAACACGGGGCTTCAGCCCACAACGCTTGACCTTAACCTGATTGAATTTACCGTGGGACTGGTTTTCAAATTCAATATAGCAAGCATTGCCGGTATTTTTATCGCGGCGGTGATCTACAAACAGCTAATTAAGCCATGACCCCACCACCCGCTTGCAAATCGGAGATTTGCCTTCGGCAAATAAGCGGGTGGTGGGGTGCCCCCGCTACCCGCTTATTCCACCACCGGCCGCAGGTGGCAAAGTGACACCGAGGCTTATACTCGCGTCCGCGTCGCCAAGGCGAAAACAATTGCTTACCGAAGCGGGAATTCCCTTCAAGGCCATCCCCAGCCGGGTCACAGAAGTTTCCGCCTTCAAACGCCCCGATCTTATCGTTAAAGAGCTGGCTTATAAAAAAGCCCTCAGTGTGGCCGTTAAGCATCCAAAAAGACCGGTGCTGGGCGCGGACACGCTGGTTTACTGCAAGGGCCGGGTGCTTGGCAAGCCCAAAACCGCAAAAGACGCCATGCGCCTGCTTAATCTGCAAAACGGCTCCTGGCAGACCGTGCACACCGGCGCGGCCCTCATCTGGCTTGAAAAGAATATCTTCCTGGCCGGGGGAGAACGCACCCGCTGCAAGGCGCGCAAACTTCCGCTAAAAACGCTGCGCAGCATGGCTGAAAAGCACCTGGATAAAGCCGGCGCTTACGCCGTGCAGGACGCGGACGATATTTTTATAGCTAAAATGGACGGCCGCTTTGACACGGTGGTGGGACTCTCCATGAATGTAGTGCGCAAATTTATGAAGCAGGCCGGGCTTAGCATAAAAAAGAAGTCAGAAGTCAGTAGTCAGTAGTCAGTAGTCAGAATAGTGGGACCTTTCTTATTGCTGGCATCCTCATTCTGTCTTCTGAATTCTGACTACTGTCTACTTAAGCTGTAACAAAAACTTATGTATAAAGTGAGCAAAACCGCATCTTTCGCCTACAGCCACAGGCTGCTTGATTACAAAGGCAAGTGCAAAAATCTGCACGGCCATAACGGCAGGGTGGAATTAATACTTGAAACCAAAACGCTCAACGGCGCGGCGATGGCCGCGGACTTCACGGAGTTCGGCGCGGCGCTACGGAGCTGGGTGGATTTAAACCTTGACCATAAAACCATACTCTGCGCGCGCGATCCGCTTCTTAAAAAGCTGAAAGAGGCCGGCCAGTCCTGTTTTGAAACCGCCGGCAACCCGACGGCGGAAACCCTGGCCGAACTCATTTTTACTGAAATGAAAAAGCTGAGTCTCCCGGTGTCGGAAGTTAAATTCTGGGAAACCGACAATTCAATGGCCTCTTTCAGCAAATAAATTAATATGACGCGGGTATGCTGGTAGGCTAGTAGGCTGGTATGCTTACCGACAAGAGTTTTTAAGTGCCTCTGCGGGCTTACTAGCCTACTCGCCTACCAGCATTATTTTAAAACTCAAGGAGATTTACCATGAGCGGCAGTTCAAATCATTTTGACCTTTTAATTATCGGCTCGGGCCCCGCCGGTTTTACGGCGGCCATTTATGGCACGCGCGGAGGCCTTAAAACAGGCCTACTAGGCGGCGCGGCCCCCGGCGGACAGCTGCTGAACACCACGGAAATAGAAAATTTCCCGGGTTTTGAGACGCCTGTAAACGGCCCAGATCTTATGATCCATATGCTTAACCAGGCTAAAAGGCTGGGAACGGAGGTCTTTCAGGAAGACGCCGTAAAAGTAGATTTCAAGGCGTCTCCATTCGCCGTAACCGGCTCAAGCGCCAGGATATATACCGCCCGCGCGGTAATAGCCGCCACCGGCGCCAGGGCCAGGTGGCTTGGCCTGCCCTCCGAGAAAAAATACCTGGGCAAGGGTGTTTCGGGCTGCGCTACCTGTGACGGATTTTTTTACCGCGGAAAAGAAGTATGCGTGGTGGGAGGGGGGGACACAGCCGCGGAGGACGCGCTTTTTTTAACAAAATTCGCCTCGCGCGTTTATCTGGTGCACCGCAGAGACCAGTTACGGGCCAACTTCCGCCTTCAGGAAAAACTGAAGGCGCACCCCAAAATAGAAATTATCTACGACAGCACGCCGGAGGAAATGCTCGGCGACGCAAGACTGACATCCGTAAAGATTAAAAATGTGAAAACCGGCGCGGCGCGTGAACTAATAGTAACCGGCGCGTTTATAGCCATAGGCCATACGCCTGAAACAGCTATTTTTGAAGGCCGGCTTAAGCTTGACGAAGCCGGATATATTTTAACCGACGGACACACAAAAACTTCTCTGCCGGGAGTTTTCGCGGCCGGCGATGTAATGGACCGCTATTACAAACAGGCGGTGGTAGCCGCCGGTTCGGGCTGCATGGCCGCCATGGAAGCGGAAAAATACCTGGAAAATAGTAAGTGAGTAAGTGATTGAGTGATTCAGCAATTAAGTTTAGAAGAAATAATCGGTTTGGTTAAACCTGCATTACTCATCTTCCGACTTCCGCTTTCCCGCCAGAGTCAAAGAGCCAGGGCTCTAATCTACTAAATTGCCACGCATCTAAATTGCTTTGCCTCTATCCATCTAACTATCCGTGCGGAAGCGCGCCCAGGCGGCGCAGGACCAGGCTGGTTTTTCGGGCGGCCTTAACAAACGCGCGCCAGCTTTTAAGAAGTTTTTTACGCTCTTCCTCCGCCAGACGCGGCAGAAATTCTTCGGAGGAAGTTCTTACCTTCCAGGAAAGCTCAAGGCCGATAGAGCGCGCGGCCGCAAGCGCCGCGCCGGCGGCGGTAGCCTCGGCTTCTTCCAGACGCAGCACTTTGACGCCCGTAATATCGGCCTGAAACTGCAGCAGCCAGTTTATTTTTGACAGGCCGCCCGAAACCTTAAGCTCCTCTATTTTAAAACCCCTGCGTTTTATAAGGTCAAGCGAATCCGCCACCATAAAAGCCACACCCTCAAGCACACCGCGCACCAGATCGTTCTTATCCGAAGCGGCTGAAAACCCGGTGAAGGTGGTAAACGCGGAAAAATCCCAATAAGGCGAGCCGATGCCGCCTATTGCCGGCAGGCAGAAAAGGCGGTTTTTGGACTTGCGGCACATGCCGTCAACGTCCCCTATATCCTCAAACAGGCCGAATTTCACTTTAAGCCATTCAAGGGCCGTGCCGGCGGAATTTACGGTGCTTTCGGTAAAATAACAAAGCGATTTTTTCCCCTGTCCCGCTCTTTGGCCGCTTCGGAAAAAGGGCGGGGCCTGTCCCGCCTCCGCCTTAGGCGGATACGGGGGCCAACCCACGGAATTAAGCAGGCCGCGTATTTTTACGGGCCTGGTCCCGGTGTTTACAAGCAAAAAAGCGCCGGTGCCGTAATTGAGGGCGGCGGCGTTTTCACCTTCAACACCCAGGCCCAGCATGGCGGCCTGCTGATCGCCCATCATGGCGCGCACCGGCAGGGTGAAACCATCCGCGTCAAAGCTCCCATAGTCTCCGAAACTCGGGCGCACTTCCGGCAGGCTCCCGGGGGGCACGCCAAAAGCCTCAAGCAGGCGCTTGTCCCACCCGAGCCGCCTTATGTTAAAGAGCAGAGTGCGCTGGGCCTGGCCGGGGTCAAGCGCAAACACCGCGCCCTTTGAAAATTTCCACAGCAGAAACCCAGCCACCGGGGCGACAAGCAGATTTTTTTCTTCGGCGGCTTTTTTAACCCCGGGATAGTTTTTCAGGCACCAGGCTATTTTTGAAGCGCTGTAATACGGCGTCTTGTAAAGGCCGGTGACATCGTGAATTATGCGGTTTGAAAGGGAAATTTCCGACAGCAGCTCCAGCGCGCGCCCGTCCTGCCAGCTTAGCGCGGGACAAAGGGGAGCGCCGGTGCGCTTATCCCAAAGCACCACGGTTGAACGCTGGGCCGCCACGGCGAGAGCAAGAACCTTTGACCCGGGGGGAAGTTTGGAAAGCGCCTCACTCAGGCTTTCTTTCTGCGTTTTAAAAATTTCTTCCGCATCGTACTCCGCCCGGCCCGGGGAGGGGTAAACCGCTTCAAGCTTGCGCCGGGCCTTAAAGCGCACTGTTCCCTTAAGGTCAAAAGCCAGCGCCCTGGAGCTGGAACTGCCCTGGTCAAGCACCAGAATAAACTCTTCACCCGCAGCCGGCATGTCCATCATTCATCCCTTAACAACCAGTGGTCAGTGGTTAGTGATTAGTGGTGAGTGGTTAGCAGTAAACTGTCCACTACTCACTTCCTTTACTCTCAACTCTAAACTCTCAACTCTCAATTTTCTTTTTAAGATTTATTTCAAGGCGGGTAGAACGCGCTCCGTGGCGCTTAAGCTTATTTTTTGCCGCCTCCGGCACCGCGGGGTCGCTAAGCATAGCCACAATTTTAGGCAGCGTAAGGCCAAGAGCTTTCTGGTAAAGGTCAAACTCATTCAGCACGCCTATAACAGCCTCGCGGTCGCCGAATTTCCAGTTTTCACCTCGGCTGAGTTCCAGGCTGTATTTTTCGCCGGAAAGTTCTTTTTTACCTTCGCCTGTATGCATACCGCCAAGTTCCCGCGCCACCTCATCAAGCTGGGCGTTAAGCTTATCCATTTCTTCTTTCAGATGTCCGTAGCGGTCCACCAGCGCCTCAACTTTTGCGGCGGAGCCGCGCGGAACCTCCCCGCCGTCCGTTTGTCCGCCTAAGGCGGACGGTTGTTTCTTCTGATGCGCGGGGAGCACAGCCGAAGAGGCAGGCGGCCTGCTTGAATCCGCGTGCACGGGGCACAAATTTTTAAAGTCGCAGAAATGGCACTGAAATTCGCCGGGATTAGGCTCAAACTTCATGCCCCGTATATTTTCAGCCGCGCCAAGGACCCGGTCCCAGAAAACGCCTATTTCTTTATCGCCGGCCCGTTCAAAGTGGTACTGTTTAAGCGTAGGCACATGGTAATAAAGCATCTGCTTTATTTTTACCGAACTTACTTTTTGCCCGTAACGCTCGGCTATTTTTTCTTTAAGCCGCGGGTCCAGTTCGCTTATTTTCTGATACATGTAAAGCTGATCCGGCTGGCGTTTTACATCTTTGCCGGTCTTGTAATCTATCAGCTCAACTTCGCCTCCGCCCGCATACTCAATACGGTCGGCTATTATACGCACCTTAAGGCCGTCCACTTCCACATCGGTGGAATACTCAAGCAAAAAAGGAGGCTTCAGGGAGTCCTTATTAGCGGCGTAATAGGCTTTAAGCATTTCAACGCCTTTGCGAAAATCTGTTTCCTCTTTGGCGGGGTCTTTATAACCTTTTTCAAGCCAGGATTTAAGGCCCCATTGTTTTTTGAAAGATTCAAGCACTTCTTCAATTGAAGGGAAAGGCGGATTGCTGACGGCGTGCAGGAACTCCAGGGCCTTATGTATGCTGTTGCCGAAAGCAAAATACGACTTTGGCTCTTCTTTTATCTTGTCAAGATATTTGAATTTATATTTGAGCGGGCACTCCGTATACATGGAAAGCTTTGAGTAGGAGAAGGCAAGGGGACTGGCCCCGCCCTTTTGCCCGATGCTTTTAAAAGCAGTTGGAAAAAGAGCGGGGGTTTTTTCCTCATTTTGTTTTTTCTTCATACGATATCAGCTCCATTACCCTGTGCTCAAAACCCGGCCCGCCCACCGAGGTAAGCACCCTGCCTTTCCAGGGCGCGTAATATTCATAAATCCAGGATGGCATACCAGCCATGCGGCGGCTTACTTTAATACAATTACCAAACTCGCCGGCGCGCGTTTTAATTTTCAGGCCCTCGGCCTCAACCTTGAAAGATACGCGCCCGCCCCGATCATGTGAAGTCCAGCTAAGGCCCAAACGCGGCGGGTTCCTGAGGATAATTGTATCAAAACCGCCCTGCTTTTCTATCAAGTCTCCGCCGGAAAGATAATAGGCGCGTTTTTGCCGTATTACCAGCTGACGGCCGGCGTAAATACAATTTTCCGCGGTGGTTTTATCAGGGGCTACCGCGGTAATTGAAAATTCATATCTGGCGTTTTTGCCGCCGGTCTGTGAGTCGCCGTACAACCAGCTGCCTGCCGCGTTAACAGGAAAATAATCGGGGCATAAGAACAGCCCGCGAAGCGCCTCGCTCCTGAGCGGCGTGGCGGGATAATTTCTAAGGAGTCTTTCAAAAAGCGGACCTGATTTTGAACAGAGGCTGAATTCTTTTGAATAAATACCGGCAGCCTTAAAAAGCGCCTGCTGGGCCCTGGGATCCGAGGGGCTTTTTTCCGCAAAAAGAGCATAGTGCTCCGCAGCCCCCAGCATCAGCCCCTGGGAGCGGAGTTTTTCCGCTTCTTCGTAATGGTAATTTCCGCAAGCCGTAAGGAACGCCGCGGCAAACGAAAGTAAAAATATTTTTCTCATTATAAAGAAGAGATTACGGTGATAGAGAAGCGATTACAGCGATAATAAGAAACTGCTCAGTCCCGCTTTGTCATTGCGAGCGGTAGCGAAGCAATCTCAGTCGCGGACAGTCCGCCTAAGGCGGACTCGCAATAACACCCTGGGCAGTTACGATAATAAACAACCGAATCGACCAACCCGAACTTGTCACCCACGTCTATTCCTTAATCACTGTAACCTACGCAGACTTTTTCAGTGCCCCTTTAAAATCTATACCCCCATCAGGAATCGGCCACAGGTTCTCGGGCCGCCGTCGCGGCCCTCGCCCTTCGGCCACAGCTCGCGGTTTCGCCTGCTGGCCTGATTGCCTGAATTGTGTCCATAGCAGTCCTCTGGAAGCCCAGTCCACCCAACACCGCTCCGCTTTTCGATTCCTGACGTGAAGACCGGCTTTAGAGCGAAACATAATTATGTTTCGCGTCCGGTCCGCAAGGGCGGAGGCGTCCACATCAGGCGAACGCCGAGCCGGGGTCGCGGAAAACCGCTATGCGGTTTATCCGTGACAGCCAAGCAGTTGGCTCGCTATGGGGCCATGAAAATTCATGCCCCCATCAGGAATCGGTCACGGGTTCCCGGTTCGCCGACGCTCACCAGGCCCCGCGACCCCGCCTCGCGGTTTCGTCTGCTGACTCAACATCGCTCCGGCTTTCGATTCCTGACGCGAGACAAGCAGTTGTCTCGCTATGGGGCCATGAAAATTCATGCCCCCATCAGGAATCGAACCTGAATTACCTGCTTAGAAGGCAGGTGCTCTATCCATTGAGCTATGGGGGCGAATCCATTGGTATTATAGAATTTTTTAGCGGCGTTGTTTTATCGCAGGATGACATCGGGGAAGTGCACGCCAGCGTCTGACCGGATGATATGCGCGCAAAATGCTAATAAGCGGAATTAAATTCATATAAAACAAAACGGCCGGGAACACCATGCCGGGATCAAGCCGCCGCCGACTGGCCGGCCAGATAGCCGGTGGAAAAAGCCTCCTGTAAATTATAGCCGCCGGTAATTCCGTCAAGATCCATCACCTCGCCGCAAAAATAGAGTCCGCGTACAATACGCGACTCCATTGTCAGCGGATTTATTTCGGTTAAATTCACGCCCCCGCGCGTGACGGTAGCCTCCTGTATGGGGCGCGGCCTGGTTATATGTATTCTAAAATCGCCGAACATCTCCGCTATTTTAGCGCGTTCCGCGCCGGTAATGGACGCGCACTGCCTGGCGTGGTCAATGCCGCAGCGGCGCTCAAACACGGGAGCAAGCGAATTAGGCAAAGCCGCTTTGAGATAACTTGAAAACAGCCTGGCGCCGTTAGCGGCAAAATAATCCTGTATAGCCCCGGTTAATTTTCCGGCCGCGCGCTCCGGTTCCAGATTTAAAGAAAGCTCCACCCTGCTGCCGGGCTCAAGAAGAAGGGCGTCCACCGCAAGCGCGCTCATCACCAGAAGCTTAGGTCCTGATACGCCAAAATGCGTGAATAGCAAATCGCCTTTTTCCGCCGCCGCCTTCCTGCCGTTGATCAAAACAGAAATTATTATATTCCGGAGCGTCAGCCCCTGCAGGTCTTTTATGAAAGGCTCATCCGATTCAAGGGCCGTAAGCCCCGGCCTGAGCGGAACAACGGTGTGCCCGCATTGCTTTGCCAGGGCGTATCCGTCGCCCGTAGAGCCTGTTTTGGGATAAGACATTCCGCCAGTCGCGATAATTATTTTTTTGCCGCGCACAACGCCGCCGTCTGAAAGTTTAACGCCCTCTATCTCCGCGCCGCGCAGCAAAATACCTTCAGCCCGCAGACCGCAGGCTACATTAACTTTGCCGTGCCTAAGGTAGCCGCTCAGCGCGTCCAGAACGCTTTGCGCTTTATCATCCGTAGGAAAGATCTTTCCATCCGGATCCACGCGGGTGGGCACTCCGCGAGAATTTAAAAAGGCGGTTAAATTTCCGCTTGAAAACACGCTTAGCGCCCTGTACAAAAATTTACCGTTTTTGCCGAAAGCTTCAATAAATCCTTTTACGCCGGCGCTGTTTGTAACATTGCACCTGCCCCCGCCGGTAAGCAGCAGCTTTATTCCCAGGCGCGTATTTTTTTCAATAAGCGCAGTTTTCGCGCCCAGCTCTCCGGCGCGGCCCGCCGCCATAATGCCGGCGGGCCCGCCACCGATAACAATTATATCGGCGCTGTTATGGCCTGCGTGAGACATTTTTAGGTTCATTTTCAAGCGTCCGGCGCGCAAATTTCCTGTTACTACTCCCAGGTATTGTATCATAGCGGCGTGGACTCGTTTTTCAACGGCCCGAAGTTTTAACCCGTCTAATACATCCGCCCTGCCGGGGGGGAAGTAAAAGACCGGGCCTGTATATCGTATTATTTACCATGGCTCTGGAATTGATCATAAGCGGTTTGCTCGTTCCCGTGGAGATAGACGGGCCGGAAGAATACTTAAAAGCCGCCGCGCGCAAGCTCCAGCTCCCGGTAACGGCGGTGAAGGCCGTAAGAATACTTTCCAAATCGCTGGCTGCCGGCGACAAGCGGCAGTTCTACTACGAAATCTCACTGGTTGTAAGCGTCCCATCGGATTACGGGAATAAAGACAAGTTCCCACTGCACGCCGCAAAACCTGCCGTTCTCCGTAAGCCGGCGCCGGCCGGCCGGCGGCCTGTAATAATAGGCTTCGGCCCGGCCGGGATGTTTGCCGCGCTGGAACTTATCGGATACGGGCTTAAACCCCTGATATTTGAACGTGGCAAAAAGCTGGAAGAACGCCGCCTGGACGTGCAGAAATTTATCGGCGAACGCACGCTGACCCCCGGGTCCAACATACAGTTCGGCGAAGGCGGCGCCGGCGCGTATTCGGATGGAAAACTGTTTTCCAGGCCCAACAATTCCGTGTACGCAAGCAAGGTGCTGGACACTTTTATTGAATTCGGCGCGCCGGAGGAAACGGGATATGTCAGCAAGCCGCATCTGGGCACCGACGTGCTGCACAAAATAACGGCAAACATCAGGAACTATATACTTCAGGCGGGCGGTGAAATAAATTACGGCTCAAAAATGACGGATATCATTATCTCCGGAGGCAAAGCTTCGGCCGTGGTAATAAACGGTTCGGCGCAATACCTTTGCTCAGACATCTACCTGGCTATCGGCAATTCGGCGCGCGACACCTTTGAACTGCTGCATAAAAAAGGCGTCAGCCTTGAACCCAAACCCATCTCGGTGGGGGTGAGAGTAGAGCACCCTGCCAAAACCATCAATCTTATCAGATACGGTGACAAGTACAGCGACTTCCCCGGCATAGGCGCCGCCACCTACTCCTTTAACTGCACGAACAGGGAAACAGGCAGGGGCGCGTACACCTTCTGCATGTGCCCCGGCGGCGAGGTTATAAACGCGTCTTCCGAAGAAGGCCTGCTGGCGCTTAACGGCATGAGCTACTCCGCCCGTGATTCCGCCTTTTCAAACTCCGCCATAGCGGTAACCTGCGGCACCGCCGATTACAGCTCAACCCACCCGCTGGCCGGTATTGAGTTCCAAAGGGATATAGAGCGCAAGGCCTTCAGGGCCGGCGGGGGGAACTGGAAAACGCCCGCGCAGAACCTCAGGGATTTCTTAAGCGGGACGCTTTCTACCGCGTTAAACAGAAATTCCTGCAAAATGGGAACGCAAAGCGCGGACATGAACCTCATTTTCCCTGCCTTCATAAGCGAAATGCTTCGCTCCGCTTTCAGCCAATGGGAAAAAGAGTGCCCGTTATTCGTGGCGGACGACGCCATACTTATGGGTCCGGAGACAAGAACCTCCTCGCCCGTAAGGATCACGCGCGGAAAAAATTTTGAATCCGTAAATATACGGAACCTCTACCCGATCGGCGAAGGGTCGGGGTACAGCGGGGGGATAACCAGTTCGGCCGCCGACGCCATAAAAGCCGTGGAAGCCGCGCTGAAAGAGCCGCCCGCGGCTTAACGGGGCGGGAGTCGTCAGTATTGCGCCTTAAGCCTTCCGCCCCTTCTTTCTCATAGGCCTTTTGACCCATATTTAATTGGGCATTATTGCTCTTTTCAAGAAAGAGAAATGCGGCTATAATATTTTCATGAAACCACTTAAAACCATCTCAATATTTCTTATCTCGGCTTTTATTCTATCCGTGGCGGGCGCTTTTGCTTTCGCGACGGGCAGTCCCACGCTTGATATGCTGCAGAGCGCGAACGGCTTTATTCCGAATTACGATAATATAGCGAAGAATAGCGGCACTCCGCCGCCTGTTGTACCCGGCTTGAGCGGCGAGACCGCTTCCGCTCCGCCGGTTGCGGCTGTAACCACGTCCAGCGCAACTGTCCCGGAGGTAACGCCTCCCGTGCCTCCCGCGCCACACACCCCGACAGTGCTGGAAAAAATGAGCAAAGATCTTGATAGCAGAAAGGTGGACTACGTCGTATCGGGCGCGACCGGCGCCCTTACCGCATATTTCCTGACCGGGTGCGTACTCGGACCGGCAGTACTGATCGGGTTTGCAGCAGTAGTTCTGTTTCTGGCGCTGACCAGGAACGTGTAGTAAGGTCTACGGCCTTTCTTCAAAAGAATCCACCGTGTAAATATAAAGCGCGGTGGATTTTTCTTTCCAGGCGTTAGCGTCAAGCCCCGCTTTTTCAAGGCAGAGAGAAGAAAGGAATTCTTCCCGGGTATTGAAATGTTCCCACACCTGCGGCAGATATGTGCCGCTTTTTGCGCCCCTGACCACATACACTCCGTGCCTGCGCGGTTCCACTTCCGCGTAGGAAGCGATCCTTTTAAGCGGTGAAAGGATTGAAATTTCAATTTTAATTTTTGGCAGTTCATTTCGCTTGACGGGGGAAAACCTCGGATCATTAAACGCGGCTGAAACGGCATAAGCGCCTACCGCGTCGGCCAGAGCGGCTCCCGGCTCCATTGAGCCTATGCACCCGCGCAGGCGGCCGTTTTCAGTAAGCGTCACAAATACAGCCGCGGGCTGGTTAAACTCAAGCCTTTGGCTCATGGGCAACGGCGTTATCCTGCCGTTTTTAGCATAATCCTCTATGTTTTTTCGGGCCTGGGCAAGCAGTTCAAGTTTAATTTCCGCGGTAAGTGTTATCGCGCCTGATCTCTTTTTTCCCGTTTTGGCGAACACTCCCGCCGCGTAACCGACAACATTGCCTTCATCGCCTGAAACCATCCCGGAGTGGGCATAGCCGGCCAGTTCAAAATCATCCGCTCCAAGCTCAATGGCGGCGGCAGCGCCCGCTATTATGGCCGCCTGGCCGCAGGCGGCCGTACCCATTTTTGAACGGTTCTTTTCAAGCGCCAGCCGGCAAGCCAGGTCGAAATATCCGGGGTCGGCGTTCCGGAGCGCTGACTGCAGGGAAAGCATTATTGATTTATCCGACACGGAGGCGATATCGCCCGGCGGATAATGCGACAGGTCGGAAGAAACGCAGATAACCGCTTTGCGGCCTTTCAGCCGCCCGGCCAGGGCTTTGCCCGCCTTGATCAGCGCGCCGGTATTATCGGTGTTAAAAAGAATAGGCAATATTTTAAAATCCCCGCCCTTTCCGCCGGCCTGTTTGGCGGATAAAACCTGTAAAAAAGGCAATTGCACCTCTATGGAATGTTCGGCTTCGTGGGCTTCCGGCAGGTTTTCAAAAAGAGACGGCGTTTTAAGCAGCTCCGCGGCCAGCCTGTCATCCACCGCAACCCTGCCCAGCGGGGTTTCAAATAGTCCGCCGGCAATAAGCGCCCCGCCTTTTACCGACATGGTGTGGCCGGTGCCGATAATCACAAAAGTGTCCGCTTTAATGCCTTCAAGCCTGGAAAAGGCCCTGCCGGCCATGGCGCCCGAATAGGCATAACCCGCGTGCGGAGCCAGTATGCCTATAATTTCACCGTCGGTCTCCGCCGGACCGCAGTCCAGGTATTTTAAAACTGTTTGTTTCAGTTTCTCCGGGTCCGCGTCATAAAATTTTCTCGCCGCAGCCGATTTTCGTATTTCCATAATCTCCTTGGTCCAGGCAAGTCACTTGCTTATCTGCCTTCAGCCTTTCCGCAGCATTTTCTAATTCAAACATGATGGTGAAATGTATCGTCGTTACTCCGTCGTAATTCTTTTGCTAAGCCTCCATTTCTGAATGTTTTTGTGCC
>MGTS01000019.1:0-6058 GCA_001799565.1 Elusimicrobia bacterium GWA2_51_34
GCGTTGGAAATGGGGATATTTTCACCATCATCTTGCATTGGATAATTCTAACAGTGGGAATATCCAAGGTAATAATCTATAATTTATCTTAATCCGTTACCGGTTACTGGATACCGGATACTGGTTACTGACCTTATATGCTTATTCCCATAACAGCCGATTGCAACCAGCGCTGCCTTTTCTGCTCGGCCAGGGGGCGCGAGGACGATATTTCCATGGCGCGCGTGCTCGGCCTGCTTAAAGAGGCAGGGCTTTCCGGTGTCGGTGGAGCGGTTATTTCCGGAGGCGAGACTACGCTTTCGTCCCGCCTGTTGAAGGTTATAGCCGCGGCCAGAAAACTTGGCTTGGCAGTGGAACTGCAGACTAACGCCCTCACCTCCGCCTATCAATCCACGGCGGCCGCGCTTGCGGCCTCCGGCGTTGCCTTTTTTAATATAAATTTCCCTTCGCATGAGGACGCCGCTAATGACAGAATTACCGGCACGCGCGGCACGCTTAAATTAAGGCTGAAAGGGGTGAACAATCTTTTAAAGCTTGGCGCCAGGGTGCGCCTGACCCACATTATAACTTCGCTGAATTATAAAAAATTGCCGGCTTTCGCGCGGTTTGTTAAAAAAAATATGCCCGGCGTTTACTATATCCAGTTCAGTTTCATTAAGGTGCTGGGGCTGGCCGCTCAAAACACCTGGCTTGTGCCGCCTTACGCCGCGGCCGCACCGTGCCTGAGAAAGGCGCTAAAAGTGTGCGCCGCGTCCGGCATAAGGGCGATGGTGGACCATATCCCTCCTTGTTTTCTGGGGTCTTTCGCTGCCAGCCATGTGGATTACATAAAACTTTCAAACGGCAGCGCTCCTCCCGCTTTTGGAACTCAGTCCCAAAAATGGGGTGGAGATACCACCGAGGCCCGTAAAGAAAAAAAGAAACTGGCGGCCTGCCGCGGCTGCCGGTTGGGGGATAAATGTTTTGGGCCCAGGATTGACCACGCGGCTTTGATTAAAGGCCCTCTTGTGAGGCCGGTGAAACGGCGGTAACCGGTAATCGGTATCCGATATCCAGTGTAGTGAGTCAGAGTTTTCGTTACAGTGTCATTGCGAGCAGCAGCGAAGCAATCTCATAGTGAGATTGCCACGGGCTTCGCCCTCGCAATGACAATTCTCTGGAGGTGCCGTCTCAAAGGCCTCTGGCCCACAAACGGCCCGACGATTGTAAAGCCGTTACTGACTCACTACACTAGTATTCGGTAACCGGTAACAATAGTAACCAGTAAACCGGTAAGCTGTAAATCTGTTACAGAATACTGGATACCGGTCACCGAATACCGGTTACTGGTTGTACCGGATACCGCTTTTAAATCTTTTATGAAAAACATACGGGCGCAGTTCCCCGCGCTGAGACGCAGGGTAAACGGCAAAAAAATTGTTTATTTTGACAATGCCTGCAGCGTGCTTAAACCGCGCCCGGTTATCAAAGCGGTTGATCATTACCTTTCTGTCCTTGGCGTTTGCGCCGGCGGACGCTCCGGTCACGCTCTTAGCGCCATTACCGAGGAATTGTGCCATGAGGCCAGAGTTAAAACCTCGGCTTTCCTTAATGCCGCTTCGCCTTCGGAAATAATTTTCACATCAAATACCACCGAAGGCATAAACCTAGTCGCCAAAAGCTTCCCTTTTACCAGGGCAAAAAACGAGGTAGTGGTTACCGCGTTTGATCACCATAGCAATATGCTTCCCTTCCTGGAAGAACAGCGAAAGGGAAATATTAAGGTGAAAATAGCCGGACTTGACGGCGGCTGGGCGCTGGACGCGGACCGTATCTGCGGGCTTATTACCGCGCGGACAGCCCTTGTGAGCCTGCCGCGTGCTTCTAATGTTACGGGGCAGTTTTTTCCGGTTGAGGAAGTGGCGCGCGAGGCGCACCGCAAGGGCGCCGTGGTGCTGGCGGATGCGGCGCAGTACCTTTCCACCTGCCGCGAGGATGTGCGCGCGGCGGGAATAGATATGCTGGCTTTCTCCGGCCATAAACTGGGGGCTCCCCCTGGGATAGGCGCGCTTTACTGCCGGACGGCGCTAATGCGTAAACTAAAAAATTTCAAGGTTGGCGGCGGCACGGTGTCCAATGTAGTGCCGGGCGCTGGGGGCGCCCCCCAGGCCCGTTATTTCAGCGATTTCCGCCGGTTTGAAGCCGGTATACAAAACTATTCGGGTATTTTAGGGCTTGGCGCCGCGCTTGATTTCCTGGCGGAGGCCGGGCTTGAACGGATAAAGCGGCACACGGACGGGATTACCGCTTTCTGCAAGCGCCGTCTGGCCGCCATGGAAACCGTGGAAGTGCTGGGGCCTGGCGGCGCGTGCGGGCCCATAGTATCTTTCGCTTTCAGAGATAAAAGAATTTTCGCGCAGGATTTCAACCTTTTTCTTAATAATGAGCTGCCGCGCCATGTGGTATGCGTGCGCTGCGGCAGCCATTGTGCCATTCCCCTGCACCGGGCCCGGGGCGTGAGTCAGTCACTAAGGCTGTCTTTTTTTATTTATAATACTGAAAGCGAGGTCCGTGTCTTTCTGGAGGCGCTTGAAGAGTACCTGCGTTCGGTCAGATAGCCAGGCTGAAGCAGTAAATCGTAAATAGTGAATAGTAAATAGTGAAGAATAGTGAAGGAGCTGAT
Source organism: Elusimicrobia bacterium GWA2_51_34 (assembly GCA_001799565.1). Taxonomy (GTDB): domain Bacteria; phylum Elusimicrobiota; class Elusimicrobia; order Elusimicrobiales; family UBA9959; genus UBA9634. Next base: position 2,663 of record MGTS01000019.1, read on the forward strand.
AGCAAAGTTTTTTCGGCTGCCACTATTTGCTATCTTACTATTCGCTATTTGCTTATACCAATTTACCTGAGCAGTTACGATTTATATGAAACTGGAATTTAAACTTAAAAATTCGGCGCAGGCTCTGAAGTCGCTTAAAAAAGCCAGACCGAAAGAGGTGCTGTTCGCTGTGGACAGTACACTCCTGGCCAGCGCTGAGGGGCTGGCCGTGCTGCGTTTGGCCGCCGACTTCTGCATAGAGCGCGGCGCCGGATTGCGGATAGAAGGTGTTTCTCCGTGTTTTATGCCCGGCTACTCCCGGTATCTTCTTCCGGCGGGAACAGGGGCGCTGGCCTGCCCCGAAAAAGAGCGCTGTTTTTTAGGGGGTGTATGTTCAGGCATACCGGCAAAACACGCGGGTATAGCGGGGGCTTTCAAACCGCCGCCGCGTATATTCACCGATCTTGAAAAATGCATGCTGGCCATTCTTGCCCGTAAAAACGGCATAACCACGGCGCAGGTGTTAAAGGCGGCCAAGGGCATAAAAATCTGCGCTTCCTGTTCAAAAGAAGGCGAAGTATTCCGGGCGGCGGAGCGGCTTGTTAAGTTCGGGTTGGTTTCAAAAAAATACAATAGAGGTGTTTATATATGGGAAAAAATATAGGTCTTGTAATTGCCATGTCTTTGCTCGCGTCTTCGGTTGCGGGGCTTGAAAAGGGCGCTGCGGGGGGAGCTCCGTCGGTATCTACCCGCCCTTTCTCCCGGGCCGGTGAGGGGGGAAGCGCGGCGACGGCATCCGCGCAGGCGAAAATAAAACCTCAGTGGAAAAGCATAACCGGCGCGGGTATGCCCGGGGGATCAACGAAGGGGGGGGAAATTGTACGTGTGTACAGCGGGGACTCAGGCATCAAGGAAAGTTACAAGATAAATATCCCCAAAAACGCGCACTGGCGGCTCTTGTGGAGCTGTGAGGCTACGGAAGAAAGAGAAGCCGCCGTGATTAAAATAGCCGTCACTTCCCCGGTTGATAAAAAATACGCGCAGAAAGTTATCAAGAGGATCAGAAAGAGGGAAGGCAATGTTTTTGGCGTGCTGAATATCTGCCTGATTACGGGCGGCGAGTTTAATATCGCTCTGGACGCTTACAAGTGCAAATGGCGTATGGAGATACAGCTGTTTAAATGAAGGTAACTGCGGTATCCGGTATCCAGTATTCGGTAACCGGTTTACTGGTTACCGGCCACTGGTTACCGTAGTTAACAACAGGGAGGGATTACGGCGATAAGAAACGCGGAACGTAAAGCCGACAATTCAAAGAGGGTTTACGAACTGACTCTGGGTTACGCCTGCAACTGCAAATGCACTTTTTGTTCCATAGAAGGGAAAAAGGCGCAAAAACCCAAAACAACCATGGAAGCCCTGACGGATATTGCCCAGGCTTACAGGGAGGGTTTTCGCACCGTGGGTTTCGGCGGAGGGGAACCCACCATAAGACCTGACATAATAAGGCTTATAGCCTTCGCCGAAAAGTCCGGCTTTGCAACCATACGGGTGCAGACCAACGGCATAATGCTCTCCTACCGCGACTTTGCCGCGCGTCTTGTGGGAGCCGGCGCCGGTTATTTCAAATTTTCCATACACGGCCACAAGGCGGAGCTTCACGACCGTCTTACCAGGGTGAAGGGCAGTTTTGAGCGGGCCGTGTGCGGGCTTCGCAACATTCGCGCTTTAGGCGCCCGCACCAGCGTGGATATAGTGATAAACCGGCTTAACTACCGTTTCCTGCCGCAGTATGTGGAGAACTTCGCCCTGCGCGAAGGAGTTAGCGGCGTAGGGTTTATTTATCCCATTTATGAAGGCGCCATGAAGGCGCACGCGAAGTCCCTGGGCGTGAAAATGTCGGAGGCGTTGCCTTATGTGAAAGAAGCGGTGGAGCTGGCGCGCGGGATTTTAATGGACCGGCATATAATTTTTAACATGCCCTATTGCCTGTTTGAGCCGCAATATCACGCGCTTATACCGGGCGGCAGACTTAACCTTAAGGTTAATTCCCCCGGTCAGGTGGAGGAAGATGTTTTTCTGGGATCCAAAGAAGCCAAACTTCGTCCGGCCGAATGCGGGGCCTGCGCCAAACTTGAAGACTGCGGCGGGATATGGAAAAATTACGCGGCCGTTTTCGGACTGGCCGAGGCTAAAACAGCGGAGACCAGTGACAACGGTAACCGGTAACCAGTAATCGGTGGCCGGTAACAACGGTGACCAGTAACCGGTAATCAGTAAACCGGTTACCCGATACTAATACTGGATACCGTACTTATATGAAACCTGATATTCTTGACCTGACCATGATGCCGGCTCTGGCTCTGCTTTGCGCGGTCACTTCTTTTTCTGACATGCGGGAAGGAAAAATACGCAACAGATGGATCCTGGCCGGGCTTGTATGGGCGGGCGTGGTTTATGGGGCGCTTTCGGTTTCCAGGTTTTACGCCCCGCATCTTACGGAAGGCATTATTTCCAATACACTTTTCAGGGGCAGCTGGTTCCGGTTTATGCAATTTACGGCTTTAAACGCGTTATTCGCCCTTGTTTGCGGTTTCCTGCTTTTCCATTTTGATCTATGGTCAGCCGGCGACGCTAAACTTTTTTTTGTACTGGTACTGCTTCTTCCTTTAAAATATTATTTCCGGCATTATCTCCCGGGTTTTCCAGGTTTTAATCTTTTCCTTAACACCATACTCACGGCGGCGGTTTTTGTATGGGTGGAAATAGTCTGGAAACTGGCCAGGTTCGCTTTTGCAAGCACAGAAAAGAATATCTGGAAGGAAATGGCGGGTGCCGCTGCCGCGTCTTTAAAGGGTGCCGTGTGGCTGCTGCTGCTGGTGGGAACGGTTTTTACCCTGCTGATGTGGGGAACTAACTTCTTTGGGCTGAGTAAGTATGTTGCCGTTACGCTGACCGCTCTGCTCATGCTGGCCCTGCTTTTTTCAGGCGGTTTTTTGTCCAGGGCGACGGAAAACAGGTTGTTCAGGTTGTTGTTGGGCGCGTTTTCCGCTTTGTTGTTTTCGGCCCTGCTTTTATCATCCCTGCGCTTGCAGTTTCTGCGTATGGCGCTGTTTATGACGGCTATGTTTTTGGTAATTTACCTTCTGATCAACATCCTGCCCGGCCTGGCCTCCAAATATAATATTAAGATAGGAGACATGCCTTTCGCCACATGGCTTTCAATCGGTCTGTTGTTCACCATTCTGCTAAAAGGATCTTTCCTTTACCTGGCTTTCTTTTGAAGATTAAGTCGCCGGCTGTCATCATAAATGGCAACGGAAGGCAACGGAAGGCCACTGAATGCTACGGAAGGCAACAGAAAGTAAAAAATTATTTTATGCGGCCCTCTTGCTTTCTGTTGCGTTCAGTCGCTTT
>MGTS01000019.1:6101-10076 GCA_001799565.1 Elusimicrobia bacterium GWA2_51_34
GAAGGCAACAGAAAGTAAAAAATTATTTTATGCGGCCCTCTTGCTTTCTGTTGCGTTCAGTCGCTTTCTTTTGCTTTCCATTGCTACTAATTAGCATCATATCTACAGCTTACTTGTTGCCGGCCGTAGCCCCAGAATTACTTTTTGAAAGTTGATCCCGAAGAAAAATTCCGAGTTTGTATTTCCTATTTCTTTTGCGGACCGCGCAGCTTTATCTATTTCTCCAGCCGCCAGGCTCTTTATAAGCGCGCGTTGTTCGCAAGACAGCGCGGTGGGGGAGACATTGTCAATTTTTACAAGTTCCCTCTCAGCCTCGGATTTTTTGTGAAGAGCGGCGTATGACATTGCCAGAAAATATTTACAGTTTAGACAGGAAGAATCTGCGGCGGCGGCTTCTTTGAATTTTTGGTTTGCCGCGGAGTAATCTTTGGAGATAAAGGCTTCAAGGCCGGCTAAAGTGTCCAGAAACGCTTTGTCGCGCCCGCCGTTAAGCCTGAAGAAGCCTATTGTCACCGGTATTGGCTCATGAGTTTCTAACACGCCCTGGCGAAAGGTAGTGTAAAAACCGTGATTGAAAGATATGGCGCGCCAGGGAAAATCTCCCGGGCCGGCTATAAGCGGGACTTGTTCCAGATGGCTGGGTCGGGTGCTGGTGAAAATGGCGGGTTCAGCCGATACATATTTCAGCTGGCACTGGTTTGATGATTCCGTGTGCTTAACCTCCGGCAAAACAGGGAAGTATTTTTTTATTAAACCAACACGGGCATTAGCACTGTTATATGCCGGGTGCACAGCCAGGCAGCCCTTCGGCCAGGAGCGTTGGGCTTTCATAAGAAATTCAAATTCCCTGTCGTTGGTCCTGAGTTGGCGGTTCAGCCCCAGCGCTACCCTGGCGTTAAGGACGGCGTAGGCCGCTATGCCGGCCGCGCAAAGCGCGAAAAAAACTCTCCTGCCGCCGGAGGAGCGCTTCGCCATAGTTTCAAAACCGTTAAGTCCCAGAGTGAAAAGGTAAGCGAATGGCAGAAAGAAATATAACTGCTGGCGGATGAAATGCAGGGGATATTTATCAAGCGGGATAAATATAAAGGTGAAGTAACTTATCCACAGGGCCAGTATTGAAAGTAACCCCAGGTTCCATTTCACCTGTTTTCTGTCCGCTAAGCAGCCGGCAATAGTTCCCGTAAGCGCCGTCAAAAGAAAAAGACCGCTTAAAATAGCGGAACCGCTCGTGAGAGCAGTATCTCTTCCCAGGTAATCACCAAAAGAGCCTGCCCGCACCGGCGCAACTCCGGTTATAACCCCCAGGTTGTGCGCGCCCAACTGGTAAATGAGGGTTTCTAATGACGAAACATTTCTACCACTCAATTGGTGCGCAATATCTACGCTAAGCACATGCGCGGTCCAAAACCCCAGCAGGCAGACGCCGGCCGCCAGTATCAAAAGATTCAGCGGTTTTAAAAATCTTGCTCTTTCCTCCGTCGGCTTTGAGATAAGCAGGGCGGCGCACAGCAGAATGTTTACCGGCAAAAATTCAAAGCGGGCGCTTATGACCAGCACCATGGAGCTCATTATCCAGGCAAGACTTCGCGCGGAGGGCCCTGGGGAGGCGTAAGCGTCAAAGAGCGCCAGCAGGGAAAGCAGCCAGATGAACATGTTGGCGGAAGTTGTGGAAAAAGACGAGGCGTTCAGCGCGGAAAGGAAGTTAAAGAAGAGGAATGCGGTCCCCGCGGCGCTTACCGCTATGCCGGCTTTAAGGTGGCGCAGTCCGGTAAAAAAAATAAAAATTGAAAGAACCGGCAAAAGCCGGTTTTTCCAGAGAATGGCTGAAAGTGAATAGCCGCTTAGAATATCTGATATTCCGTCTGTAAAAAGGGGGGAAAGTTCTTTGAAAGACAGTAAACCTGCGGGTTGCAGGGTAAAGAATTTCTGGCCTATGCACAGAAAATCGTGATTGTTGTCGTAGCCGCCGCGCGCCGGCAGGAAAAAAGTTATGGCGATTGCCGGCACGGCAACCGCCGCCAGCGCCAGCCAGGCTTTAAGCCTGGCTGGTTCTCGTTTATGCCAATCCAGCGCGAATTTTGCCAGAAAGAGAATGTTAAGGCACCAGCAAACAACAACGGCGTAATATAATGAATGGTTAAGCCTTATATCTGAGAGTTGCATAAGGTGCTCAGCCTGCGGGACATTGCGCAATTATAGCAATAAAAGTTTAATCGTGTGCTTAGGGTATTTTTCGAAAATATTTGAAAAATTTGAGGCGGGCCCCCGACCTTGATACAATCAAGGTTGGATCAGTCAATAAACTGGGAGGCGCCTCCACTAAAACAGCACAAAAAGTTTAATGCTGGAAGTAAATATCCCGTCATAGTAGTATAAAAATCTGGTTGAAGTGGAGGCTTAGAAAGGTATACAATGAATTGTTCCGCCTCAATAAATTAGTCAATCAAATTCAGGACAAGCCCGGAGATCCGTGCCAGATAGACAATCCTTTCCTGGACATGGTCTCCGACGGGCTGATGTACGTGGTGGACAGGTTCAAAGGCCAGAAGCTCCGGGTATCCGGCCTTCACCAGGACCGAGCGCAGCGAACTGGCCGGCCTGGTGGCTGTGCTGATGTAGAGCGGTTCAAGACCGCGAGTCAATCCTTCGCGCTCGGCCCTCAATCGGAGCCTCACGGATGAAAAATATAAACTGCGGGGATGCCGCTGTTCCTCCCAAAAGACTGGCTGTATCTCTGCTCTGGGACTGCAACCAGCGGTGCTGGTTCTGCGCGAAAGGGCCGGCGCCGGCCGGGGTTAAGCCACGAATGTCCGCGCGTGAAGCTCTGGCGCTGTTCAGAGCCAAACGCCGCGAGGGTTACAATGAACTAATCTTTGACGGCGGCGAGCCGACGCTCAGAAAGGACCTCCCTTTCCTGGCTGTCAAGGCTATTTCCATGGGCTTTGTTAGTGTCAATATCCTTACGAACGCCGTGGCTCTTGCCGACGGAAAAATGGTCCAGGAATTTCTTGATGTCCCCGGTTTTCGGCGGCGTGTAAGTTTCAGTGTTTCGCTGCATTCCCATCTGCCGCGCGTTTCCGATTCCATCACGCGCTCGCCCGGCACTTTCGCCAAGACTATAGCCGGACTCGGCGCCATAAGAGACGCCGGGATAAAATTCTCACTTTATCATGTGATCACAGCCTGTAATTTCCGCGCCCTGCCGCGTTATGCGGACTTTGTGGCCGAAAAATTTCCGGAAGCCGCTGGTGTGACTTTTTCACACATAGCCCCCGCTGATTTGAAGGAAAACGGCTTGCGGTTTTATCCAAGGGTCACCGCCGTCACGCATTATCTTGTGAAAGCATGCGGCCGCCTGAAGGCGGCGGGGATACGCTCCAATCTGAGCGGCTGCGGCATTGTGCCGCTGTGTCTCATGCGGGGCAGCGAGAAACTGTTCCTGAAAGTTTCAAAGGAGGCGGGTCAGGATCATCTGATTTATGACACCAAACAAACCGGCCAATTGAATATTGTTATCAAGAGGTTCAATGACCAATTCCGGGCCAAGGGCCGGCGCTGCGCTTCCTGCCTGCTTGACCGGGCCTGCACTGGCATGTGGAAGTTTTATCTGGCGAAATTCGGAGACTCCGAACTACACCCCTTCAAGGCCTCTTATTTCAGCCGCCTTCCGCGCAGCCGGGGAACCGCCGAAGTGGACCTCGCCGGTTGTCTCGGAAGCCCGGATCCGGGCGCGCTGGCCAGGATATGCATGATAGAGTTCCGTTATCGCGGCTTTTCGCGTTTAAAACTGAAGTCCGCAGCCGCTTTGCGCGGCGATGAGGCGGAACTGCGGGCTTTCGCCCGCTCCATGGGATTTTGGGCGGCTTGAAACAGTTTGAAACAGTTTGAAACACTGTTGCAAGAGAATAGAAATGTCCTGGTTTGCGTATAGTAGAAGTGTCATGGTCGTAGTTTTTCTTTTTTGCTTCTTTTTTC
>MGTS01000020.1 GCA_001799565.1 Elusimicrobia bacterium GWA2_51_34
TTCTACTTCCGGACGACGGATGTTACGGGTTCCGTGCAGTTGAAAGACGGGGCCGAGATGATAATGCCGGGCGACCATACGGAGATAACCGTGGAGCTTATCACGCCGATAGCCATGGAAAAAGGTTTGCGCTACGCCATCCGCGAAGGCGGCCACACAGTGGGCGCCGGCGTAGTAACCGAGATTATAGAATAAGTGGCGGGTGAATAGTGACTAGTGGCGAGAATATAAGGAACTCCTTCACTAACCACTAGCCACTGACCACTAATCACTGGAGTAATTATGGCTGAACGAATAACATTTATACTTGCCTGCTCGGTTTGCAAGAACAAAAACTACCACTTTGCCCGCGGCAAAAAACAGGAGTACAAAGTGGAAGTGAAAAAGTTCTGCAGAGCCTGCGGCAAACAGACAGTTCACAAGGAAACGAAATCGTAACAGCAGTGATCAGTGGTCAGTGGGCAGAAAAGCATTTTCTTCGGTACTGACCACTGCCTACTGATCACTGTCCACTGTGGTTTTTGCTGGGAGCGTCGGTTAACGGTAAACCAGCAGTCTCCAAAACTGCAACTGAAGGTTCAATTCCTTCCGCTCCCGGTGCAGACTTTATGCGAGTCTGGGAGTCTGAGAGTCTGAGAGTCTAAACTCTCAACTCTTAACTGCTAAAGCAGTACATTTTATGAACAAAATAAAGAGTTTTCTGAAAGAAGTTTACGAAGAGCTTACCAAGGTTGCCTGGCTGGCAAGGAAGGATGTGGTGCGTTCCACAATAGCTGTCAGCTTTGTGGTCATCCTGGTGGCCGTTTACGTCAGCCTTGTTGATATGGGGTTGAATATTTTTATAAAAAGCATAATTGGAGGTCGCTAAATGGCTAAAGCGTGGTATGTTATCCACACTCGCACAGGGTTTGAAGAGCGCGTTCAGAAAATGCTTCAGCAGAAGATTGACAATAACGAGCTCGCCGGCAAACTTTTCCAGGTGCTTATCCCTACTGAAGAGGTAATGCAGGTAAAAAACACAAAAAAAGAAGTACGCAAAAGGAAATTTTTCCCCGGTTACGTGCTGGTTGATCTGGAACTGGACAGTAACAACTACTGGATTATCCGCGGCGTACAGGGCGTGAGCGGTTTCCTGGGCGACCCCAAACCGGTGCCAATGGAGGAAGCTGAAGTGCAGCAGATACTGGAACTTGTCAATTCCACCAGTAAGGAAAAGCCCAAGCCCGCCGTGCAGTTTGAGAAGGGCGAGAATGTGCGGATTATAGAAGGACCGTTTAAGCACTTTATGGGCGCGGTGGAGGAAGTTTACGATCAAAAAGCGAAGCTGAAAGTTTCTGTTACCGTTTTTGACCGCCCCACCCCTGTAGAGCTGGATTTCCTTCAGGTGGAGAAGTGCTAGGGCTAGGCGGCAAAGCCGGCATTTGCTGGTAGGCTAGTATGCGGGTATGCCTTATAGAGGAATTCCTTAAAAGCCTACAAGCTTACCCGCCTACCAGCGGTTCTACTCATAACTATTGCGAGGTATTATGGCCAAAGTAAAAAAAATAAAGACAATGATAAAGCTGCAGATTCCGGCAGGCGCTGCGAATCCCGCTCCGCCCGTGGGCCCCGCTCTGGGCCAGCACGGAGTCAACATAATGGATTTTTGTAAGCAGTTCAACGAAAAAACCAAGAAGCTTGAACAAGGCGTGCCGATACCGGTTGTTATTACGGTGTTCGAAGACAGGACTTTTATCTTCGTCACCAAAATGCCGCCGATGTCCGCGCTGGTGAAAAAAGCGGCGGGACTTGCCAAGGGGTCCGGCGAGGCCAACAAGACGAAAGTCGGCAAGCTGGAACTTAAACAGGTTGAGGAAATTGCCAGGATAAAACTGCCGGACCTTAACACCAAGGATATAAAGCAGGCCATGAAAATGGTGAAGGGCACCGCCCGCAGCATGGGCGTGGATGTTGCAGAGTAACAGAAGTGGTCAGTAACCAGTAACCAGTAACCAGTAACCAGTAACCAGTAACCAGTAACTGGATACCGGAGTAAACCGGTAACCGCAGTTGAAGAGGGAGCGGACCCTCAAAAGGGCGCCGCGCTAAAACCTCAAAGGACAATAAAATGGGAAAGAGACTTGCTGCCATAAAAAAAGGACTGGAGCTTGTAAAAAAGTACAAAGTGGGTGAGGCTGTGGCGATAGTAAAAAAGAACGCCAATGCCAAGTTCGACGAGACTGTGGAACTTCACATAAAGCTGGGAATAGATGTGAAACAGTCGGACCAGCAGGTGCGTGGTATTATAAGCCTGCCGCACGGCACCGGCAAGACCAAAAAGGTGGCCGTCATTGCTAAGGGCGAAAAGACCCAGGAAGCTCAGGATGCCGGAGCCGACATGGTGGGCGGCGCGGAGTTGATAGAGAAAATTTTCAAGGGTTTTATGGATTTTGACGTGCTTGTAGTGACCCCCGACATGATGAAAGACGCGGCGAAACTCGGTAAAACGCTTGGCCCCCGCGGACTTATGCCCAACCCCAAAAGCGGAACCGTAACTTTTGATATAGCTAAGACGGTCAAAGAATTGAAGGCCGGCCGCATTGAATTTAAAGCCGACCCCCAGGGTATCGTTCACGCGCCTGCCGGCAAGGCCTCGTTCCCTGAAGGCAGTCTTGTGGAAAATGTGCAGGCTATCATAGACGCCGTGCTTAAAAGCAAACCGGCTTCTTCAAAGGGCGTGTATATGCAATCCGTTTTCATAAGTTCAACTATGGGCCCGGGCTTGCCCGTTCTGGTTGAAAAAGCGGGATAAAGCCAGGGGGATATGTAAATTTGCGTAACTGCTCAGATAGCCAGAATTCAGGAGTCAGGAGTCAGAAGTCGGAATTCTGAATTCTGACTCCTGATTTCTGTTTACCGGAGTAATAACATTTTGCGAAGGGGAATATAATGCGAAAACTTAACACATTGGCGGTTTTAGCGGTTTCATCCATAATATCAGCGCCCGCCGTTTTTGCCGGAGAAGCTGATCTTATTATTCCTGATCTTTCCAGTGTTTCTTTCCTTGGAATGCCGGGCCGCGTCCTTTTGATGATGGGGCTCGCAATATGCGTGCTTGGAATGGTTTTTGGCCTCTGGCAGTCAATGCAGATAGGAAAACTGCCGGTGCACAAATCCATGCGGGATATTTCAGAGTTGATCTATGAAACCTGCAAGACCTATCTTTTTACCCAGGGCAAATTCATAGCTCTGCTCTGGGCTTTTATTGCCGTTATCGTGGTGATCTATTACAGTTTCCTGCTGCATTTTGACCCGATGAAAGTCGTCATCATAGTGCTTTTCAGTATTATAGGCATTTTAGGCAGCTATTCCGTCGCCTGGTTCGGTATACGTATAAATACCTACGCCAACTCCCGTACAGCTTTCGCGGGGTTAAAAGGCCTGCCATATCCCACTATGGCTATACCGCTTAAAGCCGGTATGAGCATAGGTATGCTGCTTATAAGCGTGGAACTGGTAATAATGCTGTTTATTCTGCTTTTTGTGCCCGGCGATTATGCAGGACCCTGCTTTATAGGTTTTGCCATAGGCGAATCTCTGGGGGCCGCAGCGCTCCGGATTGCCGGCGGCATTTTTACCAAGATAGCCGACATAGGCTCCGACCTGATGAAGATAGTTTTCAAAATTAAAGAGGATGACGTGCGCAACCCCGGCGTAATTGCCGACTGTACCGGCGACAACGCCGGCGACTCGGTAGGCCCCACCGCAGACGGTTTTGAAACCTACGGGGTCACGGGTGTCGCTCTTATCACTTTCATACTGCTGGCGGTGCCGGAAGCCGTTTCCCAGGTTCAGCTGCTGGTCTGGATATTTGTAATGCGTATCGGCATGATAGTCACCAGCGCCTTCTCCTACTGGGTCAATACCCTGATCACCCGCAGCATATACGGCGAACAGAAAAAGTTTAATTTTGAGCACCCGCTCACCATGCTTGTGTGGCTTACGTCGGCGGTTTCTATCGCCATGACTTACTGCCTTAGCTACCTGCTGATACCCGCCCTTGGCGACGGTACTCTCTGGTGGAAACTTTCCACCATTATCTCCTGCGGCACCATCGCGGGCGCGTTGATACCAGAGCTGGTGAAGATTTTCACCTCAACCAATTCGGGCCATGTTAAAGAAATTCTGGCAGCTTCAAAGGAAGGCGGTCCTTCGCTTAATATCCTGTCCGGGCTCGTAGCCGGTAACTTCAGCGCCTACTGGATGGGCATGGCCATAATATCGCTGATGGCCGCGGCGTATATGGTTAGCGAAACTGGCATCGGCGCCCTTATGGCGTCGCCGGCAATATTCGCTTTCGGTCTGGTGGCCTTCGGGTTTCTAGGCATGGGCCCGGTTACCATAGCCGTGGATTCATACGGCCCGGTAACCGATAACGCCCAGTCAGTTTACGAACTTTCCAGCATAGAGACCATCTATGGTATAAAGGAAGATATAAAGAAAGACTTCGGCTTTGAGCCGGATTTTGAGAACGCGAAGCGTTTTCTGGAAGAAAATGACGGCGCGGGCAATACCTTCAAAGCGACGGCCAAACCGGTGCTTATAGGCACGGCCGTGGTGGGCGCCACAACGCTTATATTCTCCATCATCCAGGTGTTGAACAAAACCTTCCCCGGCCAGGTTGAAGCCGGCCTTTCCATACTTAACCCGCTGTTCCTGCTGGGGCTTATTACAGGCGGCTCCATCATTTACTGGTTTACCGGCGCTTCCATGCAGGCTGTCACCACCGGAGCTTACAGGGCCGTTGAGTTCATAAAAAAGAACATCAAACTGGAAGGCGGCGGAGAAAGGGCGTCCGTGGAAGACTCAAAGAAAGTGGTTGAGATCTGCACCCTGTACGCCCAGAAAGGCATGTTTAATATCTTTATGGTGGTATTCTTTTCCACGCTCGCTTTCGCATGCGTGAATCACTTCTTCTTCATAGGTTATCTTATCTCAATCGCCATCTTCGGGCTTTACCAGGCTATCTTTATGGCCAACGCGGGCGGCGCCTGGGATAACGCCAAAAAGCTTGTTGAGACCGAGTTGAACATGAAAGGCACACCTCTGCATGACGCTACTGTGGTGGGCGATACCGTGGGAGATCCTTTCAAGGACACCTCTTCGGTGGCCATGAATCCTATTATCAAGTTTACCACGCTGTTCGGGCTGCTCGCTGTTGAATTCGCCATAACCATTGACCCCGCCGTGAACCGGATGCTGGCCGCCATATTCTTTACCGTCAGCGTGGTGTTCGTGTGGCGTTCTTTTTACGCCATGCGTATCAAGAGCGGCGAAGCTGAAGCTAGTGGCCAGTGATGAGTGTTCAGTGGTCAGCGATAAACTGTCCACATTGCCGTAAAACATGTTTTTTATTAAAAAACTAATAGCTCCGTTTTTACTGCCGCCGGGTATTTTTGTGCTTGCCGCGGCCATTTGCGGCGCGCTGATATTTAAGCGTACAAGACGCGGAGCATGCGCCTGTTTTGCTTTTTCCGCTCTTATGTGGATTTGTTCAACCGCGCCCTTTTCCGATCTGGTTTTTTACGGGCTTGAAAACGCTTATGCTGTTCCGTATGATCTAAAGGCCGACGCGGTGGTTGTTTTGGGGGGAGGCGTTTTGCAAAACTTTCCGGCTGTTTCAGCCGGAGAAAGGCTTTCGCTTTCAAGTCTCGCGCGCCTTAGCGCGGCGGCGGCGGTTTACCGCAAAACCCGCCTGCCTGTGCTGGTTTCAGGCGGCGCTGTTTTCGCCAGGGACTCCGAGGCCGAGGCAGCCAAACTTTATCTTATTGAGTCCGGCGTGCCGCCGGGGGCCGTGTTTACCGAGGAGAAGTCCCGCGATACCAGTGAAAACGCGCTTTTTTCAAAAAAAATATGCGATGAAAAAGGTTATAAAAAAATACTGCTTTTAACTTCGGCCTACCACATGCGGCGCGCGGTTTTCCTTTTCAAAAAAGCGGGTTTCGGGCAGATAGTTCCGCTTCCCGTGACGCGTGAGCAGCGGCCGGGGAGGAAATATTATTTTAAAGATTATCTGCCCGGTTCCGGCGATCCTGCCAAAGCCTTGAATGAATGGATAGGGCTTGTTTTCTACAGGTTGGTTTATTTAACGTCCTGAAATGAAAAACCTCATTTCCGGCCGGCAAAAAAGGTAAAATATATCCAATCTGCTGGTAGGCAGGTAAGCTGGAGAGCTAGTATGCTTGTAGGCTGGTATGCTAGTATGCTTTCAGTGGAGTTCCTAAATTAGGCCTACAAGCATACTCGCCTACCAGCATACAGGAGGAAAAGTTTGTCTTACGATAAAAGAGTCAGAGTGAATAGAAATATTACGGCCCCGCAGGTGCGTCTTATCACCAGCGACGGGACCATGGTCGGCGTTAAGCCGGTTTACGAAGCCGGCGCTATGGCCAGAGCCGCCGGCCTTGACCTGGTGGAGATATCTCCGGCTGCCAATCCGCCGGTTTGCAAGATAATGGATTTTTCCAAGTATCTTTACGAAAAAGATAAGCAGGAAAGGGAAAACCGTAAAAAGCAGAAGGCCGGGGTTTTAAAGGAAATCCGCCTGAATCCCCGCATCGCTTCCAACGACCTGAACACCAAAATAAGACACGCTGAAGTATTCCTTAAAGAGCAGAACAAAGTGCGTATTACCGTGGTGTTTCGCGGCAGGGAAAACCAGCATCGCGACCTTGGAGAGAAAATACTGACTTCTGTAAAAGAAATGCTTTCACAAGTTGGAGCGGCTGAGGGGCGGCCCCAGCTTATGGGCAACAGAATGAGCATAATGCTTTCCCCCGCTGTCGCCAAACCGGGAAAGCCCGCGCCGGGAGCGGTTCTAAAAGCGCCGTCTGTTCCTCCGACTGCCGCGGGGGCAAAACCAGCCCCGGGCGCGGCTCAACAGGCCGTAAAACCGGCGCCGGTTCAGCCTCCGAGGCCGCCGCAGAATCCGCCGCCCAAACCTTAAGGGCGACTGCCTATTTCCAACGGGCTCGATTATTTATATAATATCCTAACGAGAGAGTAAAACTATGCCCAAAATAAAAAGTCACAGCGGTTCCAAAAAAAGATTCAGGCGCACCGCTTCCGGCAAATGGCTGCACAGGAAATCCGGGTTGCGCCACCTGCTTACTGGAATGTCGTCCAAAAGGGGCCGCGGCCTCAGGACCGTGAAAGTGGAAGAGAAAAATTCAAGCGAGGGGAAGATCATGAGGGCATATCTTCCTTATGCCTGAGTCAGTTGCACCCGCGCCGCGCGCGGAAAGGTGATTTAGTGTCATGAGAATAACATACAGCGTTCCAAGGCATAAAAGAAAGAAACGGCTTTTTAGACTGAGTAAAGGGTATTACAGCGATAAAGGCCACCGCCTCCGCATGGCGATACAGCAGGTTAAGAAGTCTCTTACCACTGCTTATGAGCACCGCAAAGACAAAAAAGGCGACCTTCGCCAGCTTTGGATAACCAGGATAAACGCCGCCGCGCGCGAAGAGGGTTTGTCCTACAGTCAATTCATGAACGGCCTCAAAAAGGCCGCCATTTCCATCAACAGGAAGATGCTCTCCGAAATCGCTATCAGGGACCCGCGGTCTTTCACCCAAATAGCGGAACTGGCCAAGGCCGCTCTCAAAAAGACATCATGACCCCGGCGCAGTGGAAGGAAAAACTGTTCCTAGTAAGGGACAGTTTTTTTTCTTCTTTGGCCGGGATTCAAACCGGCGGTCTGGAAGCGCTTGAACTGCTTTATTTCGGCAGGAAGGGCGACTTGAGCCTGTTGCTGCGGGACCTGAAGGATTTTCCTCTGGAAGAGCGCAAGGCCCTTGGGGCGCTTGGCAACGAAGTAAAGGGCGCTATGGCCGCGAAACTCGCCGAAAAAAAAGGCGGGCCCGGCGCGGGAAAAGCGGATATTAAAACTCCCTTCTCAGACCTTACCATGGCGGGCTATCCTTTCCCGAAGGGCAGCCTGCATCCGCTTACGGTTACAATAAACCGTCTGACTGAAGCTTTCATTAAACTTGGTTTCTCAATGGCCGACGCCTCCCTGATAGAGGAGGACTATTACAATTTTGAAGCCCTTAATTTCCCGCCGGACCATCCGGCGCGGGAAATGCAGGACACCTTTTACCTGGATTTAAAAGATCCTTCCGGCAAAGATCTGCTGCTGCGCACGCATACCTCAACCGTTGAAATACACACCTTAAAGGACCGCCGGCCGCCTTTGCGCGTGTTCCACCCGGGCAGGGTGTTCCGCTGCGAGGCCGTAGACGCCAGTCACTCCTTCGCTTTCCACCAGATAGAGGGTTTTTATGTGGATAAAAACGTCAGCATGGCGGATTTGCGCTGGACTGTTGACGCTTTTATAAAAGACCTGTTCGGCTCGTCCGTTGCGGTGCGGTTCATGCCTTCCTATTTCCCATTTGTGGAGCCCGGCGCCGAGGTGGAAATGTCCTGCGTGTTCTGCAAGGGACACAGCGGCAAATGCCCGGTGTGCAAGGGCTCCGGCTGGATAGAGGTTCTGGGCGCGGGCATACTGCATCCCAATGTAATGCGCGCAACCGGCTACGAGCCCAGGCAGTGGGGCGGTTTCGCTTTCGGCGCGGGCATAGAGCGTTTTGCCATGCTGCTTTTCGGCATAAGCGATATGCGCGTATTTTACGAAAATGATCTGCGGATATTGAAACAACTGTAGGAAATAGTGAATAGTAAAGTGTAAAGAGAAAATAGCGCGGAGATGTTCTAAACGCTACCATCTAAGCTCTAGCTCTGTATTGAAATGAAAATATTATATTCCTGGCTTTCTGATTTTATCGCCGCGCCTTTAGCGCCGGAAGAGCTTCAGGCAAAACTTGGCCGCATAGGGCTGAAAACCGAATCCATTTCCAAAACCGGCGCCGCCTTTGAGGGCGTGACTGTGGGCCGGATTTTGAAAATTGAAAAACATCCGAACGCCGACAAGCTTTCGCTCTGCGACGTGGATTCCGGCTCAGGCGTAACGCGCGTTGTCTGCGGCGCTAAAAACATAGCCGAGGGGCAGAAAATACTTTTTGCCAGAGTGGGCGCGAAACTCGCCGGCGGTGAGCTTAAAAAGGCTAAAATACGCGGCGTGGAATCGGAAGGCATGATATGTTCGGCTCCGGAACTGGGGCTTCCGGGTGACGGGTCTGCTTCGCTTAACAACAGCTTCGCAGGTCCGCGTCCCTTCGAAGCTCCGGTCAAAAACGCCGGAGCGAAGGAGGACGGCTCTGGTATTTTAGTCCTGCCTGAAAATTCTCCTGTAGGCGCCGACGCCAAAACTCTTTTTGAAAAGCCAGACCTTCTGCTAGAAATAGAGATGCTGCCGAATCTCGCCTACTGCCTTTCCCATTACGCCGTGGCGCGAGAGCTTTGCGCTTTTTACAACCTGCCTCTTAAAAAACCTGTTATGCCGGAACTTACCCCACCACCTGCTTCGGGACCGAAAGGGCCCGACAAAGTCGGGCAAGCAGGTGGTGGGGTTAAAACCCCAGCTCCCGCGCCGGTAACCATAGAAGAGCCGGGGCTGTGCGCACGCTACTCGGGCATAGTAATAAAAAATATCCCGCCGGTTCCAACGCCGCCTCAGATGGCGGCACGCCTTGCCGCCATGGGCTCAAAGGCGAAGGGCAACCTGCTTATAGACGTTTCAAATTATGTGATGTACGAGCTTGGTCAGCCCGTTCACTGCTTTGACCTGAACAAGCTTTCCGGCCCCGAAGTAAAAGTGCGCCGGGCAAAACCCGGCGAAACCCTTAAAACTATTGACGGTAAAACCCTGAAGCTTGACGAAGATATGCTTGTTATAGCCGACCGTGAAAAACCGGCGGCGTTGGCCGGCGTTATGGGGGGGGCGGATAGCGCGGTTTCGGACGCCACCACGGCCATACTTATAGAATCCGCCTGGTTTGAACCGTCCGCGGTGCGGCGCGCCTCAAAAAAAGCGGGTATTAAAAGCGAGTCCTCGTACCGCTTTGAGCGCGGTGTTGACCCCGAACTTCAGCTTTGCGCGGCGCTGCGCGTAGCCCAGTTGATACTTGCCGAAGTGCCTGGCGCTAGCCTTGAACAGATTTCAGATGTGAATCCGGTGAAATATGTGCCGGCTGCGGTTGAGGCCGACCCCGCGCGGATAAACGCCATTCTTGGCACGGAAATACCGGAACAGGATATTTTCGCCTGCCTTAAAGCGATCTCGCCCTCAATTAAAGATGAAAAGCCCTGGACTTTCTATCCCCCAAGCTACAGGCGCGACATTGAGTCCGCCTGGGACCTGGCCGAGGAAGTGGCGCGTTACAGCGGATATGACGTTATTCCCGTGCGCTCCAGTATGAAAATGATGAGCGCCTCCGTCACGCCCGCTTTTGAAGCTGCGGGGGAACTGCGCGCGCGTTTGTCCGCGCTGGGATTCTCTGAAGTATATAATTACGATTTCATTTCTCTTAAAGAATTGCAAAATTGCCTTTTAAACGAGGCGGCGGCGATTTCGCTTAAAAACCCTCTCTCTTCCGATTTCCAGTTCCTGCGGCCGTCGCTGGTGACGGGGCTTTTAAAAGCCCTTGATTACAATATCAACCGCGGCCGAAATTCCGCCGCCATTTTTGAGACCGGCACGGTTTATTCAAAGTCTGGTGCGCAGGGTAAGGAAGAGATATGCTGCTCCGGCCTTATGTTCGGCTCTTTTCCAGCGGAGCTGTTCTGGAAAGGCGGCGCTGACAGCGCTGATTTGTACCATCTTAAAGGCGTTATGGATTACGCATTTTCCGGTAAAAGCGGGTTCCGCTTTGAAAAACCGAAGTCAGCCCCCGCCTATTTCCAGCCGGGCGCCGTTCTTGAAATGAAACTTGGCGCGGGAACGGCGGGCTTTCTTGGCCTTCTAAACTCCACGGCTGTTGTAAACAGCGGCCTTAAGGACGTGAAAATTTATTATTTTGAAATACTGCTCTCCGCGCTCGCCCGGTCCCGGAAGGCCGACTTCTGGCAGAGAGTCTCCCAGGTGAAACCGGTGTCAGCCTACCCCGCCATCTGGCGTGATTTGTCGGTGGTTCTTGAAGACAAATACGAGTGGGCGGAACTTGAACGTGAGGTGGTAAAAACGCAGGATCTGGCCCGCGTGGAACTTATTGACGTTTATAAGGGCAAAAATATAGACGGGAACCTGCGCAGCGTCACCATCCGGTTCACTTTCTCTTCCATGGAAAAAACGCTTACCGACTCCGAAATAAACGGCCATATGGCCGCCATCCTTGAAAAGTTGTCCAAGAAATTTTCCGCCAAACTCCGAAGTTAATCGGAAGATAATACCTGATAGGGAGCCGGCAAATTTCCCACGCGCTCCGGGACCGGGATGGGGAGCGGGCCAGTCATGGGATTGCCCTTGCGCCGCGTAGGAAACCGTCCGCCTAAGGCGGACGCCCGCTGAAGTAGCGGGCGGTTTCCCTCCTCCCATCCGCTATGCGGCTACAGAGCAAACCCATGCCCGGCCCTTAAAGGAAGTTTTTAGTATCTGAAAGGATTTGCTAAAGGTGCGCGCAGAAAATCCGCCGGCTCCCTTTTTAAACAACATTTCCCCGCCCTTAATATAGATACATTTAGAATTGATTACTAAAACGAACACCATAAGTGTCCGAGCACTTTTTGCGAATGCGTTAAGGTAGGTGGGATCCGCTGAGCCTATTACTGGGGCTGGTCAGTGACGCTAATTTTGGGCAGGTTCGAGGCGAGGATTGTTTTAATCTAATAACCGGGTCGCTATACAAATAAGATTCGCACAGTTAAAAATGATATGAGATGCCGCATTTATACTTATCCGGCCATATCGTTCGAACATTAAACACATTGTGAATCCATACAGAATTGAGAAGAATACTGCGTCCGGATGGATAAGCCCGAATAATATTGAGTTAATCCCCAGGCATATCCATAAACCGTACCTCAGCCGCAAAGTTACATAGAGCAATCTTCTGTAGAAAAGCTCTTCTGCTATCGGACCAATCAGCCCAAAGCCAATAATAGCCAGCGCAAATCTGTCATAATGCAACTGTCCGCCTGGATTTGAAAAAAGGCCGCCCAGAATTGTTGAATTATGCGAGAAAACCCGCCCATGTACGTTATAATGTTCCATCAGCAACATGAGCAAAAACATTGATGCTGCAAAGAGCAGTGCAACAAGAAGATCCTGGCCGGCATGTTGATAATATATCTGGAGTCTTTCTTCTAAATTCACACCTTGTTTTGACAAGAAGAAAAGAGAACCTAATAGCATTATGGAGCCGGTGATAATTGTGTAATAAAACGGGAGGGAGCTGTCGGCAGGACCTGTTTTTTTTAGAAGATAAATGAACGCTCCGGCTATTACTTGAAAATAAATAAAAAGTTTTATCCAAAAACCAAGTGAAAGGCTTTTTTTAAACAGTATGTTCGGGTTCGCAGAAAAAAATGAGGCCATCTTCCCTCCAAGTCTTAATACTATATCATTGACCTTTTTGAAAACTTAGTCTTCAATCTCTTGGGCATTCTCCCAGCTGGCGCTACCTGATTATCTTTTTCATCCTTTGGTTAAAAGGAGTTGCAATTAGGTTCTATACTTAAAAAGTATATGCCAACCCTATTTTATCAATTACAGCTTATGGTCACTAATGCGCATTCAAATGCAATATTAAAATAAAGAGTCTGACGCCTTTCTCTATATTTCTCCGCTAGGTGGGTTATTAGGAAGTATCGTGAAAAGGGTGGGGGCAACAACCTAATAATTAACAAAGCGTTAAGAACCCGGACAAGACCCGACTGCGCACCGAGGCGCTTATTACCGCTGTTGTTTCAGCTTTTTTTGGCGGCGCGGAAGGTTTTCAGGGCTGTTTCAACTTTTTCCAGGAGTTCTTTTGAGTAAAGCTTGCCTACCAGGGACTGCCGGGCTTCAACCCCGGCGCATTCAAGCTCATCCATCCCCGCCGGCTCCGTAAATATCAGTTTTTTGCTTTTAAGTATCTTTACCGATTCTTCGTTATCCTTGCGGCTCTGCGCGGTAAGCGCCTTGAAATATTTTCCGCCCAGTTCCAGCATTGTTGTCTGGTCCGTTTTTGAAAGGGCGGTAAAAGCTTTTTTTGAAATTACCACGGCGCCTGCGGCGTTGGCAATGGGGGCGGCAAAAACATATTTCATGCGGGAGAACCACTGCAGGGCTATTACGGAAAGTGGGGAGCCGTAAACGCCGTTTATCATGCCGGTCTGCAATGAGGTCATAACATCCGTGATTGAAAGCGGTATGGGTTTTATTTTAAGCGCCGAGAAGGTGGCCTCCGCTATGGGGTCGCCTTCCCATATCCACATCTTAACCGCCTTCAGGTCGTCCAGTTTTGTTACCGGCGAGTTGGAAAAAATATTCACACTGCCCACTTCCGCCCAGCCCAGCAGGATATAGCCGCGGGCCTCAAAGATCTTGCGGAAATCGCCGTCAAAAATTTTGTAAATATGGTCTATTTCTTTCGCGTTCTTGAAAAGAAAAGGAGTGTCAAGGATGCGCGCTTCAGGGGCGATTTCGCCTATGCCCACTCCGGTAAAACCGGCGGCTTGCAGCTGGCCGAGGCGTATCTTCCTGACCACGTCTTTTTCGTCTCCGGATACGCCCCCGGGGTAAATTTTGAATTTCACGCGCCCCGCTGTTTTTGCCGTGGTTTCTTCGGTGAACTGCTTCATGGCTTTCATCCAGGTGGAACCGTCCGGCGCCAGCGTGGCGAATTTAACAACAGTCTGAGCGTGACAGAAAGGGGTTAGCGAAATAGCGAATAGCGAAGTGGCAAGCAAGATGTCGGCGAAACGGTGGGCTGTCCAAAAACCTGGGTTTTTAATCTCAGCTTTTTTCCCAGAGCAGTCCCTAATCGCTATTTTGCTATTCGCTATTCGCTTTCGTTTAAAAAAGATCATCTTTTTTCTCCAGTAATTTTTTCGCTTTTATCTTTGCCACCTCGTCCGGCAGGCGGGTATTGCCGTCTTTCGGTTCCGCCGCCAGCACGTAATTCAACAGCGTGTCAAAAAGCTCCGCGTCCTGCGCCGCCACGGCGGCCATCTTCGCGTACATGAAGCGGTTCAATAAAAAATCCCCGCCTTCGCCTTTTAGCGCCAGTTCAAAGCGGGCCTTGGCCTTGTCTGGGTCCCCGCCCAGTATGCGCGGGCGTATGGAATAGTAAGCGCCCAGAATGCTTTGCGCCCCGTTGTAGTAGTAGCCGGGCTGAAGCGTCAGTATTTTTTCGGCCGCGGGTTCAATGCCGGGGAGTTCCGCCACGGCTTCGGGCTTATCCCTGTTGATATTTATGTAGGACGCCTTGCAGAAGGTCTGCCAGAAGAGCGGGGGGACATCCTTTTTTTTCGCGTTTTGGGTGGTAATCCCCTTCAGCGCGCGCGAAGCGTAAGTCTCGCCTTTAAGGTAGAAGATTGAGGCGCGCTCCGGGTTGTAGTCCTCCAGGAACATCAGGGCGTAGCCGCAGAAACCCTGCGCGGCGTTTATCAGCAGCTTGCGGTTGGCCGGGTCGTTTTGCAGCAGTATTTCCATCAACTGTAAATTGCCCGGCAGAGCCTCTTTAACATACTGCGTGTCGCTTTGGGCAAATACCGCCGGAAGGCCGCCGTCTATTATACCCGCCGTCTGGCGCACGGCCAGGCGGTTTAATGAGCACGCTGAAATCAATGGAACGACAGCGAATAGCGAATAGCGAATAGCGAATAGCGAAGCGGCGAAGCAGCGAAGCAGCGGATGAATTCCGCTTCTGATTTTTAACCACTGACCACTGACCACTGACCACTGATTTATATTTTTCACTTTCGCTCCTCATTCACTATTGTTTTAAATTCTGACACAAGCCCGGCATGTTTTTTTAAAAAATATTCGGCCGGGGTATTAAAACGCCAGGTCCAGTTGTGCAGGCCGAGTGTGCTTGGGGTGTTAACGCGGTCTTTAATGCCCATTATATCCTGCATGGGCAGTATAACAATGGCAGAGGCGGCTTTCAGTATTTTCTTAAGTATCTGCCGCCGCGCAACGTGGAAAGCGGGCGGCTTTGAGGTCTCTCCGGAGACCATATTCCAGAAGAGTTTTTTTTCAACATAGTCAACGGTTTCCCACCAGTCGGCCAGGGGTTCGTTGTCGTGGGTGGAGGTGGTGGCAAGCGACACGCGCGGATAGTTTTCGGGTTGCCTGTAGTTGCCGTCTTTTTCTTTTTCCCAGCGCATTACCTTGTAGCCGGGAACGCCAAGCTCGGAAAGAGACTGGTATACGAACTGCGGGATAAGACCCAGGTCTTCGGCCACCGGCAGCATGGGCGAGGCGGAAATAACGGCCTTAAGGAAACGTACGCCTCTTTCACGCTGCGCGTTTTCATCTTTAACGTCAAAATCCGCTTTAAGGGCAATGTTATGGGGTATCACCCAGGTCCTGAAAAAGCCCACCATGTGATCAATCCTGAAAAGATCGTAGAAGTCCGAGGCTTTTTTTACTTTGGAGCGCCACCAGTCAAAATTATTTTTTTCTATTTCCGGCCAGTTATAAGCCGGCAGGCCCCATTGCTGCCCCGTCTCGCTGAAAGCGTCCGGCGGGGCGCCCACTTCTTTTGAGATATCAAATTCCGCCTGTCTTGCCCACACATCCGAGCTTTCCTGGTTTACCATGAAAGGCAGATCTCCCAGTATTTTTATGCCAAGAGCGGCCGCTTTAAGCCTTGCTTTTTTCCACTGACGGTGTACGACCCACTGCAGGTATTTGAAATAAAGGATCTGGTTTTCTTCCCGTGATTCCAGTTCTTTTAGCGCCGCGCCGTCGTGGTTTTTAAGCGGAGCTTCCCAGTGCGTCCAGGAGGACCAGTCGCGCGTGTCTTTCAGGCGCCTGAAAAGGGCGTAATCGTCAAGCCAGGCCGAGTTCTCTTGCATGAAGGTGAAAAATTCTTTGGCCGCCGGCGTGTTTTTTAAAATATGGCGCTCGTGGAAACTGGTGTAAATCTTCCAGAGAAAAGAGAATTTTAGAAGGCGGACTTCTTCGTAGAGCGCGTATTTTGAACGCCGCAGGCGCCGGATTCCCTCCTGAAAACCATGGGAGCGCATTTCACCTGTCAGGTCCGGGAAGTCCGCCAACTCCTCAATTTCGGGTATGGCGATATAAATGGGGTCTATGGCAAAAGCGCTTAATGCCGTGTACGGGCACGATACGCCGGGCGGCATTTCATTTATAGGCAGCACTTGCAGCAGGTTTATGCCCATTCCGTCTAAAGCGTCAAACCACAGGGACATGGCTGAAATATCGCCCATGCCCCAGTCGGTTTTTGAGCGCATGGAAAACAGGGGAAATAAAACCCCGGTGTGTTTCTTTTCTAAAAGTGAATGCATAGAGGATGGCGAATAGAGAATAGCGAGTAGCGAATAAAAACAGAAAAGCTATAAAGATTCTTTTTCCATCCCTATTTCGCTATTCGCTAACCCCTATTCGCTAATGACTTACCGTGCCGCTATCGCTTCTATTTCCACTAAAGCGCCTTTGGGCAGGGCTCTTACTTCCACCGCGGCCCGTGCCGGTGGAAGTTTGGCGAAAAACCGGGCGTAAACCTCATTCATTTGAGCGAATTTGGTCAGGTCGGTCATGAAAACCGTGGTTTTTACCACCGCCTCAAGCGTGAGCCCCGCTGCTTTGAGTATGGCTTGTATGTTTTTTATGGAGGCTTCCGTCTGCTTGGCCGTGTCAGCCTCCGTAAAAGTGCCGGTTTTAAGGTCTGTCGGCAGCTGACCGGAAACAAAAACAAAGCCGTTGGCTTCCACTGCCTGGGAATAGGGGCCGATAACGGCGGGCGCGGTGTCGGTTAAGATTGTTTTTTTAGGCATTTTTTAAATCCTTTTTGACCGAGTCGGCGAAGTGTTTAAAAGAGCGGTCATAAGTTCTTTCCGCTTCCGGACTGAACAAACAGCCGGGTAGTTCCCCGTTCGCCCTGTGATAGGTCACACATTCGCAGCAAACGCCTTTTCTGGGGCAGGGGTCATAAGTGCAGGCGCAGGTTTTTAAGTTGATTTCTTTTTTGCATTCCATAGGAAATACGTCCCGCTTATTATAGTATAAAATTACAGTTTCACTGTAAAAGGCGATAAATTTGAATTGTTGACACACATTAAAAGAAAAACGTAGTATAAAAAATACCAAGTAGGGCGGATTACGGGGGTGACCAAAGAGGAGTTGCTTGGTTAAAGCAGGCAGTCACGAATAGGGCGCGGGCGCGCATTATATTGTTATCTGCGCAAAACAAGTACCAGGGTAAACGGTGCGGTATTAATGAAGGAACTCAGGATAAGTTCCGGGGCCGCCTCATACCTGGCGTATAAAGGCAGGAAGATAGCAAAAGCGGAGCATTTAAGCGTTTAAGCAACGTCCCCTATGGCCGCGTCCCCTATGGCCGATCCCCTATGGCCGAAATTGCCGGGCCTTGATAGTGTCTAAAATATTCAGACAGGCTTCAGTTCCCACCTACTGCCAGCGGGGCGGTTTTTTCTTTGTCTATCCATTCGCCTGTGGAAATTTTGCTGTCGGTTCTGCGAAAGCTCCATTCAACATAGTATTCATGCCCGGCCTCAGTGGCTTCTTTCTTGAATTCGTCCCATTTGGGGTCGGAAAGGTCCAGTAATATTTGCGGGGCGGCGCCAAGATTTACGTCAATTTCATACACCAGCTTGTCGGGCCATAAGACTATATTCTTTAACACGCGCACACGTAATCCCAGTTTCTCTTTTATATAATACTTCGTGCGTGAATCCCGCACATCCAATATCAGGTTTTTACCCCCGTCGGTCAGCGTCAGTGTTACCGCATCATCTTCAGGAGGCGTCAATTTAAGCTTCCGAAGTGCCGTAACATCAAATACGGTTAAACGATTCCCGTCGGCGGTTGACCCGGCGGACGGGCGTATGTCATATTCGTAGCCGGTATCTTTGGGTTTCAGGGCCGCGGCGGCCGTGTTTCCGTAATGCAGCGCAAATAATTCTGGAGTTTCCCATGGAAGAATCGGGTAATCCGGGCGGTTGAGGAACCTTATTTTGGCGCTCTCCGGCACATGGTTCCCGGTATATTGCTGGGAATCTATAAAGTAAAAAAGGCGGGTCCCGTCCCGTTTAGGTATGAAGAAAAAGTCCCTTTTGATATTATATTCGCGCGCTTTAAGATTGTACGTATATTCCAAGGGCGCTTCCTTTTTCCCCTGCGCGGCCTTGAAGGAGAGTTGTTCTATTGCAGGCTGCTGATAATTTATCTTGTCGCTGGGCTCGGACGAGCAGGTGGATTCGTCGGAGCGTACATAACGGAACCCGACATATGTATAAAGATCGGGGTCGGGGGAGGCGTTAAGTTTAACAGCGTCAGGCGGGCAACGCTTTATTTCCGCCTCTTTCCGCGCGATATTTCCCGGTTCCGCGTATAATTTAGCAATTTTGACCATTTGCGCGGCCGGAACCGCTGTCCCGCTTTTTGGGGACCGGGCGGCATCCAAAACATCTGAAAAATGAGCCCCTATAATTTCATCAAAGGACAATTTTTCCATATCCTGCCCCGTCGCCCCGCTTGTAGCTGGGGACGCCAGGAAGAAAACTACCGGCAAAAAAGCTGAGAATGTAGTGTGTTTCATTTTACATTGCCTCCATCAAAACGGTTGGAATTCGTCTGGTTAAATAACAGGTTTTTAATGATGCTCTCCGATGAGGAAACGCTTTTTGGAATGTCCGTTTCCATCAGTTTCTGCGTAATTGAATTTCTCATGGATTTCATAGCCAGAGGATTGTTTGTCACCAATTCTTCGCCGTAAACCAGAGTAACCACCGCCACCGCTCCAAGAGGGTCCAGCGTAAAACCCGTGGCATCCACCAGTTCGCAGGAAGAGTTAGGGTTCAAGGAGAACCCTTTTTCTTTTAATCTGGCCTCGGATATGCGCGCGACGGTGAACTTGGTTTCCGTGACTTTCTCGGAGGAAGCCGAGTCGGATCCCGACGTGGAGTCGGAATCGGACCCCGAGCCGGAGGTGCTGCAGGAGCCCGAACCGGAACAGGAGCAGGAGTCGCTGTAGTGGGCTCTTGCGTTACAGCTTGCGCGGACATCTGCCGCCGCGGAAACGAAAGCTTTGGTCTTCGCTATTCTGACTACGCTCACTACCCCGGTGTTGCCGGCGGCATCCTTCCCGCACTCAATTCTCTCAGCGCCCACCTGCTGGGTAAGGTCCAGTCGTGTAATGCGGTTCTCAAGGCTCGCGGACACGTCGGCGTCTACGTTTACGTATGACCACGCGTTGCCGGTGAATAAAACCATCAAGCCGGTATAGAACAAATGTTTCATACTTTTATCTCCTTTAAATTTATCAGGGCCGCTGGTATCCCAATATAGTCTAAGGGAAGAATCATGTTTTTCAAAGGGCCCTTAGCCCTGCCGCGCCGCGGGAATCCGGCCTGCATGAAAATAGGACTAAAGTCCCATGCGAATATTCCCTTGCATTCAACTTGGAAGCGCAACCAGCGGTCAAATCGCCTGAAACAGGGGTTGCGCAAAAAAACGATCCGGGCGCAGGTTGTAAAAACTCTGGCCCGGATTGTATAACGCCGTTTAATTATTTACAGGTTAATCTCCGCTGCCCGCCGCGTCGGGCAGCATGTTGGTTCGGGTAAGGTACGTGCCGTCGAAGATCCTGGTTTCCGTAGTGTACACGTTTCCGGAGTCGTCAACCCGCAGTGTCTGTCCCCAGCCCAGGTCAAGCCCGGATATGGGATTGTTATTAGCGTGCACATGGCCGCCCTGCACCGTATAGAGGTTGCCGTGCGTGTCTACTGTGAAGTCGCTTACATTGCCGGTCGGCACGTTCTCTAACGGGTTGTACCAACCGCTGCCGGCCAGCATTTTCCTGTTGCCGTTCGCGCCTTCCTCAAACACATTGCCTTTGAACTGCGTGAGTACCCTTCCGTCGGCGCTTACATTGAATTTATCCACACCGTACCTGGTTACTACCGTTTCTGTGTAGTATTCGGTATGCTCATCGCCGTCGCTGTCCGTCACGGTCCTTGAGCGCCATACCGTGTCCACATGCACTTCGGATGGCACGCGGGCGACCACCCGCGGCTTTTGGGTTGCCGGGTCCACCATCATTATGATATCTTCGGAATTTTTGGAGTACTGCGCGTACAACTTATCGTCCGCGCTGGCGCTGATCTTTATTAATGACGCATTGCTGAAGATGCTGTTACTGAACGTGGTTACATATTTGCCGTCGCGGTATACTTTATTGGTCCAGCCTTCCTGGGTGTATAAATGGTCCTGCCCGTCCTGGCCTTTGACCACCTGCAGGTTGGAGGCGGCTTTGGTCTCTAAGACCGTTTTCCAGTCGCCCACGAATTCGCCTTTCTCGTTCCACATGTCGCCTTCCGTGTCGGGCGTGGCTTTCTGTATGGCGCGGTTGGAATCCCAGAATTTCCACCACGGAGACACTTTGGCAACGCGGTACATATTGCCGTCCGGAGAGACCACCAGGCCGTTGAGCCCTTTCTGCTTTACACCCGGTTTGTCGGACAGCAGGGACAGTAACGGAGGAGCTTTTGTCTTGGTCGCGGGGGGCTTAGCCTGTGTGGCCGCTTTAGCGGCCGGCTTGCCGGTCAAAGACATGCGCACTGCCGCGCCTTTGGCTACGCCGCCGCCGTTATGGTTGCCGTCGAAAATCCAGTCCTGCACTATTTTGTTGAATGTTGCGCCCTTATCAAGGGACAGTACTTCCACAGCATCAATATCCGTCTTCATGGTGGCAGTGGAAACGGCTGTGGCGTTAGATCCGGCCACGAAAACTCCGGCCGCCACCATAAAACCGCACGTTCCCGAAGTGATGATTTTCGCTATTTTTTTCATAAACAGTTTTTTCCCCTTTTACCGCCGGATTTCGCTTATATCCCTTAATAAACCGCGCTGTAACCCCCGGAGAGCTGTCCCCGGCCGCGCTTCCCGCCATTTAAAGTATAGCCCAAAAAATGCGCGGGTCACCAGAGGCGTAATGCCTATTCGCAGGTGGGAAAATGGCCCATGCGTACATAGGCCATTTGGGACTGATCTTTGTCCGCGTTGATGGACAAAGTCCTTTGACGCAACTTTTCCCTCTCCTGTCGCAAGTATTGTATTTGCTATTATTTGGGTGGAGGAGCGCGGATGGAAAACACCGGCAAAATTCATTTTTCAGGCATAGGCGGGGTGGGGATGAGCGCTTTAGCCCAATTGTCGGCCATGGAGGGTAAAGCTGTTACGGGGTCCGACCGCGACTTTGACCGGGGCCGCAACCTGGAGCTTAGAACCAAACTCCAGGCCCTTGGCATTGAAATATTTCCGCAGGACGGTTCAGCTGTTTGCGCTGATACGGCTGAACTTGCGGTCTCTACCGCCATAGAGGATTCAAATCCCGAAATAACGGCGGCTAAAGCTCTTGGCGTTAAAATTTTCCATCGTTCCGAACTGCTGGCTTCCTATGTCAACCGCTTTAACACCATAGCCGTGGCCGGCACCAGCGGAAAATCAACAGTTGTGACCATGATATTTGAAATACTTGAGTTTGCGGGCCGCCGTCCGGGTTTGATTACCGGCGGGGCGCTGATCTCGCTTATGGAGCGGGGTATGGTAGGAAACGCTTTCCGCGGCAAGTCTGATCTGCTGGTGGTGGAGGCCGACGAATCGGACGGCACCATAACCAGGTATAAGCCGAAAATCGGAGTGCTTTTAAACATCACCAAGGATCATAAAGATCTGGAAGAATTAAAAAGTATTTTCGGCGTTTTCGCCGGCAATTGCGGGAAATTTTACGCCAATGCCGAAGATCCTTCCGCCGCCGTTCTGAACCCGAAGGCGGAACTGTTTGGCCTTAACACCGGCAAATACAAGGTTTCAGATATCAGTTTTAGCGGTTTTTCTTCTTCGTTCAGGGTGAACGGGGTTCCTTTCAAACTTCCGGCCCCGGGCCTTTATAACATAGAAAACGCTCTGGCGGCCCTTACCGTTGCCGCGGGCCTTGGGGTGGCGCTTGATAAATGCGCTTCCGCGCTTGAAAATTACAAAGGTGTGGACCGCCGTTTCCGAATAACAGGCGAAAAAAGAGGCGTAACGGTAATAGACGATTACGCGCATAACCCGGCCAAAATTTCCGCTGTATTAAAAGCCGCGCGCGCTGCCAGGGGCGGGCCTGTAATAGCCGTCTATCAGCCGCACGGCTTTACCCCGGCCAGGCATTTGAAGAATGAACTGATAGAAAGTTTTGTTTCGGGGCTGAATAAGGAAGACATTCTTGTGATGCCCGAAATTTATTATGCCGGCGGCACGGTAAGCAAAACTATTTCCTCAAAAAACCTGACTGATGAGGTCTCCAAAAGGGGTGTAAAAGCCTTATTCTTTGAGCGCCGCGAGGATATCCCGGCCGCCCTGGTTCCGCTTGCTAAGCCGGGCGGCATAATAATCGTAATGGGCGCCAGAGACGTCACGCTTTCTGATCTGGCGCGGGATATCTTAAAAGCGCTTTAGGGGCTGCTGAAAGCAGCCCCTAGATTACACAGATTGCAGGCTCAAGCGGTTCTATCGGGAAATTCTGATAAAAAATCTGTGTAATCGTTCTATAATCTGTGTAATCAAAGGTAATAAAAATGGCTAAGGCGCTTGTGATGATTTACACCACGCTTAGGAAAAGGCTGGGCTTTTCAAGGGCGGAGCTTGAGGGCGCCGATGTCGGAGAGCTTATAGAAAAGCTTTGCGCCCTGAAAGAGCCCGAGGCTAGAAAAATTATTTTTGACGGCGGTGGCAGTGTGAAAAATTATTTCGTGCTTACCCTTAATTCCGAAATACTTGACAATGGCAAAGTT
Source organism: Elusimicrobia bacterium GWA2_51_34 (assembly GCA_001799565.1). Classification (GTDB taxonomy): domain Bacteria; phylum Elusimicrobiota; class Elusimicrobia; order Elusimicrobiales; family UBA9959; genus UBA9634. Next base: position 22,907 of record MGTS01000020.1, read on the forward strand.
TCACGGGTAAAATTAAAAGACGGGGATATCCTGCATATTTTTCCGCCGGTTTCCGGAGGATAGGGGGCAGCGTATAGCGGCGAGGGTAAAAGATTATGGAACTCCTTTCCTAACCCCTATTCTCTATCCGCTAGCCCCTGTCACAAAAGGAGTTGATTATGCGACCTGTCAAAATAACTGAAAATGTTTACTCCCTGCGCGTCAACCATTTCAACAGGCATCTTTTTGATTCCCTTATACCCCTGCCTGATGGCACCAGTTATAACGCTTATCTGGTAAAGGGGACCGAAAAAACAGCCCTGCTTGACAGTGTTGACCCTGAAAAGAAAGAAGTCCTTTTTGACTACCTTAAAGGCGTTGAAAAACTTGACTATATAGTCGCCCATCACGCCGAGCAGGATCATTCGGGCTCTATTTCTTTCGTGCTTGAAAAATATCCTTCAGCCAAAGTAGTGACAAACCCCAGGTGTAAAGAGTTCCTTATGAGCCACCTGGCGCTTCCCGCCGATAAATTTATAGAGGTTAAGGATGGTGAAATCCTTTCCCTCGGCGGCAAAACGCTTGAATTTGTTTACCTGCCATGGGTGCATTGGCCCGAGACTATGGGCACCTATCTGCGCGAAGACAAAATTCTGTTTTCCTGCGATTTTTTCGGGTCGCACCTGGCCGCGGGCGGGTTGTTTTCGGATGAACGGACGGTTTACGCGCCTATGAAACGTTACTATGCCGAGATAATGATGCCGTTCCGCTCAAACATAAAGGCGCACCTTGAGAAACTGTCCAAATATGAGATTAATGTTATCGCCCCCAGTCACGGTCCGGTGCACAAAAATGTAAAGTTCGTGCAGAGTATCTATAGTGATTGGGCCGTTGGAGAGCCGAAAAATAAGGCGCTTGTGGCCTATGTGTCAATGCACGGCAGCACTTATATCCTGGTTAACCGTCTGGTGAGCGCCCTTGAAGAGGCCGGGGTGAATGTGGAAAAGCTGAACCTGGAGCAGTTTGACGAGGGGCGCGTAGCTATGGCTCTGGTGGACGCGGCCACTGTGATTGTCGGCACGCCCACGGTGCTAGCGGGGCCGCACCCCAAGGCGGTTTACGGGGCCTGTCTTATGAACGCGCTCAGGCCTAAAGTGAAATTTATCTCCATCATCGGTTCTTACGGCTGGGGCGGCAAGGCGGTTGAAACACTGGCGGGCATGCTGACCAATATAAAGGCGGAAATAATTCCACCCGTACTGGTAAAAGGCCTGCCGAAAGAAGAGGACCTGAAGAAAATTGACGAGTTAGCTTCCATCATAGCGCTCAGGCATAAAGGATTGGAGCTTTAAGAATTGAAGGTTCAGGATTCCGGATAAAAAAGCGCTTATGGCGCTTTTTTGATTTGGGCCTTGAAAAAAAGTGTTTCCTCTGCTAGACTGTAATCGCGGGATATCCCTTAGCTTTCAGTTTCCGGCGCCCCGCCCTTTTGCCGACAGAGTTAAACGGAATAGGGCAAAAGAGCGGGGCGGGAGAGGTGAAAGTAAGGCATTTTTCGTTTGTGCTGTTTTCGGGGGGGAAACTGATATGGCCGAAAATGATGAGGGCAGGCAGGATGACAACGCCAGCGGCCACCGGCACTCCGGAGGCAGAAAAAAAGCGCTTATAGTTTCTGTGCTGCTCTTCCTTCTTTTTGGCGGCGGGATTTTCCTGTTTTTCGTGATTCAGGGCGCCGACGATTTAAAAGATAATAAAACGCGGAATTTTTCCTACGGTTCCGAGGCCAGGGCCGGAGTGAGCGCTTTTATGAAGTATCTTAGTTTTACCTCGGATGAGGTCGAATTTTCGGAGGCCGCCCGGGGAAGAAACGCGGCAAGGAGGCTGGATTCTTCCGCGGCCGGCCCGACTGCGGATATTTCCGACTGGATGGATAAGGGCGGCGCGGGCACTGGTTCTTCCGGCGGTTCGGCCGCTCCCGGCTCAAGGGGCTTCGGCGTTTCCATTCCCAGAATGGCGGCGAAAGGCGCGGGCCTTGGTTCCGCCGGCGGCGCGGGCACTAAATCTTCAGCCGGGCTTTCCAGATTCGGTTCAGGCGGAGACTCCGGTAATGTTGCTGTTTCAAAAGCCGGCGATCTTGGCGCCAGGGGCCCTGGCTCTAAAAACGCCGCGCTTTCGTCATTGCGCAATTCTCAGGCCTACCTGGGCGACGCGCTTAAAAGTTCTTCCGCCATGGAGGCTAAGGCCAAATGGGGGCAAAGTTTCGGCATGGGTGATAAGGGGGGAGGGGAGGCGCTTGCCTATAGCAAGAGCAGTTTGGCTAAACTTGATGCCATAAAAAGCGGGGAAATAACCAACCTTAAAACCAATGATCTTAAATCCCTTAAAATACCAGATGTCGGCGCCCCTGAAAAAGTCAAATCAAGCGAGGCAGAAAATGCCGCACTCGACAAAATGAAGGAGGACGCCAAGGCGGGATTGACTAATCCGATGTTCGGTTCCATGGCCGGCGCTTTAGGCGCGAATAAAGGCGGAACCGGCGCGGGTAGAAATTCCACCCCTCCGCCGGAGATCACGCAGCTTGGAAATCTTCCCAAACCTGAGGGGCAATACTGTCCAACGGCGGAAGGATGCCGTTTGGTCCCTGACAATGGAAGCGTATTCAAGGACAATGCGCCTACCTTCCAGCAGAACCCTGCCGGCGGCTGGCAGGCCACTTATGAGGGGCAGCAGACGGGCCCTGACGGCCGCGTTACATACTATAAGGATATCGTTCCTCTTAATCCGGGCGGTAATCCGCAGTTCGGTCCTCCTATCTCATTTGAGGGGGCCAGTTCAAACGGCCTCATGCGGGTTGCACAGTAAAGGAAGGCGGTCTATAGCCCGGTGTTTAATACCCCGGTGTTTAATACCCCTTGACAAGTCAAGTGTTTTCTGCTATACCATAAGTGCGGTCGGTAACTTTGCCTTGAACATTTAAGTAAACTGTGTCAAGGAAAGTTTAGTGGTATTTATGCCTGCCGGGTTTAGAAGGGCCGTAAAAAGAGGGGGGTTATGATACGGACACAAATAAAGAAACCGAGACCTGTTCAGTATATCGTGGGAGGAATGGTCGCGGTTATCATACTTATCGCGTGGATCCTGCTTCCGCTCATGAGTAATTCTTCCCTTGACGCTTCCGTCTCCGCCGGCAATCCTTTTAGATCCAAAGTGTCCGATATCGGGTCTCTGATGGGAGATATCCCTTCAGAAGGTGGGGCGCCCGGCTCGCCTCTAAGCGGGGAAATGACGGATAATCCGGCGACCTCGGGAGAAAGCCTGATATCCTCGCTTTTCCAGTCCGAAGCCGGCGATGAGGAAACTGCCGCCGGCGCGGGCGCTTCGGCCGGTGTTTCAGGTTCGCTGTCCGGCAAACCTTCCGCTTCGGCTCCGGCTCCCTCCTTGGGTGCGGGCCGCGCGAAACTTGCCCCGAAGGCTTCAATTACGGGCGGCAATTCAAATTCCATGTCCACGGGCGGCCCGCACAATAAATTCTTTGGCAACGGTAACGCGAAAAACGACATTGCGTCCGCGCCCGACCTCAACGCGAACATCGGCCGTGACGCCGCCAAAAAAAGCGCTCTGGTGGCAATGCTGGGCAATGCCGCGGATAAAAGCAAGTTTGCGGCAAAAACCGGCGGCATGGACGCCGCCAGGGGCGGCGCCGCCTCGGCTTTTGAAAAAAGCGCCAAGGCCGGCGCATCGGACCTTAATACGGCACTGGAGAGCAACTCGGCAGCTGCAGGGCTCAGCATGGGGCAGGCCGCGCAGGATCTGAAGAGGAATGACCCCAGCCTGAATTCTCACAAAGTCCAGCTCCCCCAGCCAAAGGTCGTGAAAGTTGATGATACCGACGAGCAACTGAAGAAGATGATAATGCAGATGATAATACAGGCCACGCTCGGGCAGATATTCGGGGGTATGGGGCAGATGATGGCGCAGGCTATTAATCCCAACTATATGAGTTACGGCAGGCCTATGGGTTCTATGGGCGCAGGCTCTATGGGTTATCCCGGCGGAGCGGGTTATAGTCAGCAATACTGAAAACAGCTGTATGCGCTTAGCCGTGCGTTCCATCAGAATATGCACCGGATTTTAAGGAGGAGTTTATGGGTACTCATGATGACAAAAAAGAAAAAAAAGGCGGGTTCTGGTCGGTTCTTCCAAGGGTTGTAAAGGGGAGTTCGTCGGCCATGGGCGGCACTTCCTCGGGCTTGGGCTCAGCCGGAGGTTTTGGCGGGCTGTTTGCTACTAAGGCCGGCATACTAGGAGTGGTGCTTGGAGGGGCCACTATAGCGGCCGGAGTGGGTGTGATCTATAACTTTATCGGCTCGTCTTCCAGGTCCGTTTACACTCCTCAACTGTTTCAGAGCAACTACATTGAGGAAGAAGCGCGGAAAGCCGGCATGGAAAGGGTTAGGGACAGAAACTCGGCTTCAGCTGAGCAGTCCTCCCTTGACATGTTCAGAGAGCAGGCCAAAAAAGACGGTCTTAGCGGTTTGGCTGCTGAGGCAGGCGATAGTTCGGATAAAGACGTTTCAGACGAGGCTCTGGCCGGGGATAATTCGGCCGCCCAGAACGCGGAGCCCGATCCGTACGCTGCCGCGGCGGGCGCCGGTGTACCGAAATTGCAGGCGGTGCCGGGTCTTGGTTCAAATGCCGGCGGTTCGGGCACCAATATCTCCGGGGGGCCCGGGGGCGGCACAGGCGGCCAGTCCGCTTCCGCTTACAGCCCGTCGTCCGGCATGGGTAAAACCTCGGCTATGAAGGGCTCTTTGGCTTCCCGGGTGGCCAATTCCCCCAAATATACGGTATCCGGCTTTAATAAACGAGGCGCTTTCGGCCAGGCCAAATACGCCGGCAATATGGGCGCCAGAGCCTCGTATTCGGCTGACGCCACGGGGGCTAGAACGGCGGCTTCTCAGGCTTTTGTGGGTGAAACCTCCGGCAATGGAGATGTGGGCGCATCCGGCGAGGGAGTGGGCTTGCAGACTGCTGCGGGTGTTTCAAACGGTGCTGGCTTGAAAAATAATGATCCAAGCCTTAACAGCAACGATTCAACCCCGCCCGTGGTCAGCCCCGTGGCGGAGCTTGTTAACGATGACATAAAAAAATACACCGACCTGGCGCTGTACGGGATGATGGCGGCCGCCGGTTTAATTTTCGCGACCGGCATTTTCGCAAAGAAAGCTAATGAGGCTTTGACGGAAGCGGCCACAGCGTCAGCTCTTGGGCCCGCCGGCGCCGCCGCGGTTGCCGCGGCCTTAGCGAAATTTGCGGCCATGAAAAACGCGGCTATGCTCTGCGCTATAGCTGCCGCCGCGGCTGCCGGTACCGTTATATTTGCCGGCATTAAACTGATGGGCATTGGACAGAAGACAACGGGTATAGTTTATGGAATGGTTGGCGCCGCCCTTATTTATCAGGCCTATGCGGCTTATTCCGGCATAGGGAAGACAGGAACCGCCGCGGATAATGTTGCCACCCTGAACAAGACCTTCGGTAACAAATGGTCTTCGATGACAAACGCTGGTAGCGTAAAGTTTCTGCCGACAGAGGCAGTGCCACCGCAAACATTGACAGTGACGCCGATAAATAACTTCCTAGAAGCAATGGGGCTGCCGCCGCGGCCGCCCTTGGGATGAATCAGTGATGGCGATACAGCGCCGGTATTAAAAGTCGCAAAGTAAACATAGCGTCTGATATTCAGGGAGGTTCTTATGAACGACAATCTGCCGGAAATAGACTTTAAGGAAAAGAAGAAAGAAAAGAAAGGCCTTCTCCCCTGGCTAAAGTCCCGCCTGGGCTTTGGCGCCAGAGGTTCCATGGGCGGGGTTGAACAAGCCGGGGGCGCGTTTCGTGGCGCGGCCAAGTTCGGCGCGTCCTCCGGTATAGGCACCCTGCTGGCGGGTAAGGCGGGCTTGATCGTCACCGCCGCCATCGTGGCCGTGGGGGCGGGGGTTTATATGGCAAACAATAATAATGCCCCGTCTACCTCGCAGAGTTCCGCCTTCAGCAAAGCGCCCGATAACTACGTGCCGGCCATACTACGGAGCCAGGCGGCGAACCAGGGATCTTCTCTGGACATGTTCAAGGACGCTAACAAGAGTTCCGGGATATCATCCGAAGAGGAAGTTGCCAGAAAGGCCGCTGAGGAAGCCGCTATAAAGGCGCGGCAGGAAGAGGAAGCCGCCAGAAGGGCGGAAGAGGAAGCCGCCAGAAGGGCGGAAGCGGAAGCCGCCCAGTATACGGATGGTAACATGGCGCAGGATATGATAGGTAAGATGCAGGGGTCTTCCTTAAGTTCTCTTTCAAGTTCTCTTGGCGGCAGCATGAGCGGAGGTAAGAGTATCATGGGACCCAAGGCGAGTTTAACAGGCGGCGTGGGCGCCGGCTTTAAGGGCTTGCCTAACTTCGACCAAAGGAAGAAGCTGCTCGCCATGAAGGCCAGCTCAAAGCCCGTGTTAAACATGAAGAGGGGGAGAAGCGCAAAGTTCGGTTCGGGGGCGTATAATCAGGCCCAAGGACTGCGCGCCACGCAGAAATCTTATACCGGCACAAATATTGATGCCGCCCGCGCAACCCAGGATAAGGCCTGGGAAGGCTCCACTGCCGAGGGTGGGGTTGTCCCTCCCGGCGCGGGTGTAAGCCCGGGCGGGGCCGGCATTGTACCTTCCTCTTCACTTGACAACGGCGGCAGCACCGGCGGCGGCGCACCATCGGGGCCCCCCTCCTCTGAACCGCTTATAGCCGCTGATATGGGTGGTGCGTCGTATGGCCCGGCACCAGGAGAAGATGTCTCCCCGTGGAAGGAATTGGTCAAAAATCTGATGATCGCGCTATGGCTTTCTATTGGTTTGGCAACCGTAGCTGGTTTTATGCCTCCGGGACCGTGGAAAGTTGCTGCTGCCGCTCTCGCCGGAATAGCGGCTGCGGCGGTCATCGCTATGGCCGTCATACTAATGGTCGAACACGGTCAGAAACTTGCGGGTATGATATACATGACTGCTGGACTTCTAGCTGTTGCAGGCGCCGTAGCAGCGGCTGTATTCATCGCCCCGCCTACTTGGATGTTAATAACGTTGGCTACATCCGGTATGTTGGGGTTTGTAAGTGGAATGCTGCCGCCGCAGGATCAGATACAACTTGATATACCCATAGCTACAGAGGCGCCTACTACGGATCTGCCTGCTGAGGTTCCGTGATGGTGGATAACGCGCCGTAATCTGAGTGAGGCTTGGTTTAGATGAAGGATAAACGCAAAAGCGCATGGTTCGGCAATGCTAAATCAGCGGCGGTTCGGAATGTGCAGGCAGTGTTGGTTAAGTTGCGCGTGGTTTTATTGTTCCCCCATTTGCTTTATGCGGATGGGGGGGGGAGGTTTTTATGGGCGGCAAATTTACCGGGAGATATAAAAAGAGAAACCTTCTCGCCTCTTTGTTGCTCATTTTTTTAAAGGGCAGGGCTAAGTATGTGGCCATAGCGCTGCTGTTGGCCGCTATTTCTTTACCTTTCGTGGTTTCAAGCACAACCCTGAACTGGATGCTGCAACTGCCTGGGGTGACCTCTTTTCTTAGATCGTTGGGGTTTGGCGGGATTATTTCAGCCATAAACCCCGGGTATTCCGCAGCCGGGTTGCAATCCGCTCTGGATAAAGCCGCGGCCGACAGTTCGCGGGATTATTTATGGAATAAGTTTTTAGACAGCCTGAATCCCACTTTGCCGCCGGCGGACGGCCCCTCGTCCATGGCCATGGTTCGCGGCGGGGACGGTGTATTCGGCCCTCCGGTTTTGGAGGATGACAAATCCGAAGGGGGGCCTGTTAAAGGCGTGGTTAACGCTGAAGAAAGAGCGGCCGGCGGGGGCGGCGGAGCGGTAAATTTCGGGGACATGCTTTCCAACGCGGCCGGCGGAGGGCTTGATGGCGACCTGCTGGGCCGCAATCTTGCCGGCCGTTATGCCGGGGGCGGTAATTACGGTTCCGGCCCGTACCTTAACAGAACGCTCATTTCAAAAGGCAGCGCCGCCGGCGATAAACGCGAAAACATGTATGACCGCGTCTTTACCCAGGCGGCGAGTAAAATACCGGTGCCGGGCAGGCCGCAGAGAGTAAATGCCAGGCGCATGGGTAAGGTGTCCGGGTTTTCCTGGAGAAATGTGGGTTATAGAACCACCGGCGTGAAACCTTCGGGTCGGCTTAACAGCAAGGGGCCTATGTATCAGCTTGCCGAAGCATTTTCAATGGGAGCCGCCGCTGTTGGAACAACGGAATCCGCCCCCGAATACCAGGCAGCTTATGTGGGCGCCACCTACGACGGCAATAGTGTTAACGGCAATGTTATAACCGGCGGCGGTGGCCCAGGTGGCACAAGCGGCCCAAGCGGCCCAAGCGGCCCAAGCGGATCCTACACACCGATTGAGTTAGATAAAGATTTTAATGAAATCCTTGACACAGCCGAAGATGCAATAGAGGCGGGGGATAAGTGTGCCGACGGCTCGGCCGCGCATAGTGGAAATATGACCGCCGCTGCAAAAGCAATAGACGATATTTCTAAAACCTTGGGTGAACCGCCGCCATGCTGTTTTAATGACGATAAAGTGGAGGCCTGGAACGACAAGCAGGACCAGATGAAGGTTGCCTGTGGTGACTACAATGTTAATGCGCAGGGGCTTGCGGGCGCGTGCATGCAAGAGAGCCAACCAATAGATTGCGGCCAGTACGATGCCAATAAAATCGTCCCTTGTGGCTCTGAGCTATGCTATGGGGCACCAATTGCTGCCGCTGCGCTTATAGTAGTAGCTGCCTTACTCATTACTGCTGCTGCTCCTATTATTATCCCCGTGATACTTATCGTTACCGCCGTGATTGCGCTGGTTGCCTGGGCACACATTATATGGGGGAAGGGGGGGTGATTGCGGCAGCCTTTAACGGCGGGCCGATAGCCTGCCGGGCGGCCGCTTTCGGAAAGTATGTGCTGCGTGAGAGGGCCTGAAAGATGGGTTCAATGCCGCGAGCAATTAGTTGAGCGTGTTTTTGTTTTGTCTTAAAGCCCGAGGTTTCAAGCCTGGTTTACCCCGTTGGATGGCGCCGCCAGTCTCAGCCGCGGACAGCGCCAGAGGCCCGCGGCAGGCCCCGCACTTTGGCCCTCTCGGAAAAAGTGCGGGGCAGGCCAGTGTCACTGGTCCGCAAAACGGCCAGCCGCCTCCGACAGGATAAAGGAGCGTAGTTCTCTGTTGCAAGTGTCTCTCCGCCGGAGGAGCCCTCTGTTTCAGCGGGCAGCCGCCGGGTGTGAGCCGCGCACTTAGCAATGGAACTATCGCCAGGTTCGTGCCCGGGCTTTTGTTATTGGGGTTGAATAGCCGGGCAGATAAACTGCGAGGCGGTTGGGCGGCAGGTGGGTTGCTTATGGAAAAAATAGATCGATTGAAAGAGACGTTAGGCGTTTTTTTTGCTGTCTAGCCGCCAAGCTGTCCCGCCGTTTGGTGCCCTTATGGCCTAGCCGGTTATAGGACAATTGGCACTTGGTTTTTAGCGGGATATTAGCTAAATTATATATAAGGAGTGGTGTCTCAGGCAGCGTGTCTGCAGCGCATTCGCAAGCTGAGCGTACCGGCATCAGCGACATTTTTACTGAGCTTTGATTGAGGGAGGGATTTATGAAACTGAATGATAACGAAGAGAAAAAAGACGGGCTGCCGCCCATACTGAGCTCGTCTTTTAAAAAAACCGTCTCTTTCGGCAGGACGTCCGGTTTTTTGAAATCTACCGGCAATATCATGAAAAGGCTTAAAAATCTTTCCAAAAAAGACATGGCTTTTGTGGGTATAGGTCTGGGTGTTCTTGTTATGGCTCCGGTAGCGGAGTATATGATGTCGGGGCCCCCGGCTGATAATTTGCTTGCTCCGGGTTTCGGCGGAAGAGAGCAGGGCTCGGCCTCAGGGATTTTTGAACCGGGCATTAACGGGCTCAGCCAGGGTTCAGCGGATGGTTCCGGCGAGGTAATAACCCCTTTAAGCGCAAGGGATCCGCTGTCGCTCATACTTGGTTCACAGTCTTCAGCGCCGCCCATGCCCGCTGCCGCCGCGCCCAGGGTTGATTTACGCGACGCCATGAAAGACGCGGGCAGGTCCGCGTTTTCCGCGGCCGCGAAATCTGCAGGCGCGCCGACGCCGATCCCAAAAATGCAGGGCGCCCTGCGCTCTGTGGGTTCTTTTTTCAGCGGCGGAGAGAGTTCTCGCAGCGCGGATAATCTCAGCGGCGATAAGATACTACAGGACGCCAGGAACGCCTCAGGCAAGTCAGCGGCCAGATCCATGCTCGGGCCGGTTGCCGCGGCGGGTTATAAAGGCGTGGCTTCCGCGCTGAACAGCTCCAGCAAAGACGCTTTTGAGAAACTTCGCGCGAAGGCTGGCAGGTCAGCCGGCAATTTCAGCGGTGAAAGCGCCATAAGTTCGCTGGACAAGGCGGCCGCGGACGCGCTTAATGCGGGACAAGGGACGGGCGGCGCGGGCGCCGGCGGCAGCGGCGAAAAAACCAAGGACCCTTCAAATTCTACCAATAAAAATGAACACAGCTGGAACAAAGGGGAAAAGTCGCTGTCGGAGCTGGCGGCTGAAGCGAGACAGAAAGCCGCCCTTGACTGGGAATTCTATAAAAAATACGAGATTCCCAAACAGATAATAACAGCCCTTATGGAGAATGTGGTCACCGGCGGACTGATAAAGCCCCTGGGCGATATGGTGAACGGAACCGTAAACAGCATGCTTGGAAATTATCCGCCGACTCAATTCTGTTGGCAGCCGGCCGTATGTGATGACGGAGACTGCAGAGAAGCCGTAACAGAGAATAACGTGACCGCGCCTGTTGATCTCTGTGTTAAGTTCGGCGCAATCGGTTTTAAAATGGAAAAAGCCGGCAAGGAAAGTACTGGAAACTTTCAGGTAAAGAGGTGTATTTGCGGCGAAGGGAACGCGCCTACCAATGGCGCGCCTTACATCCCGGGAGGCACAACCCCAGAAGACAGTCCTGACGCGACGCCGGGTAATGCCCAGCCGCAGGTTCCGGACGCCTTCGGTAAGGTGTTTGCGGATTATGACACCGTTTTGCAGGATATGGTAAATCAGACCGTGGCGGCCGAGTCCAACGCTTCTGATCCAGCCATGGTGGAAGCCAGCGCTAAAAGCGTGGCCGGCGGTTTTAAAAACATTAATATTAAAGTCAACGACGTGGTGTTTCCGTTGCTGAATTCCGCGAAGACCAAAGCCGGAGCGGATTTAGACGGGTATTCGGGCAGGGTGGGAGAGACGCAGGCAAAGTTCACCGCAACGCAGGTAAAATATCAGGCCTTCATTCCTCAGGTTGCCGCGTTGGAAAAAGATCTGGCGGAGAAGAAGTTGAAAATGAAGGTCCATGATGGTATGGAAGTGATTGCCGACGAGGGCACCCTGACAAGGGTGCGCGCGGCCATAGATCTATGGAAAGGGCAGGGCCCCGTATATTTAAATAACGCGGATGGGCTACTTGCTTCTCACCGGAAAAAAATGACTGATTACGCAAGTCAGCTCTCGCTTGTGGAAGGCGGGATTGATTCCATACGGAAAAAGCAGTCCGCCGCAAACGACGCGGCGGAGTCCATTATAAGCGGTGAAGACGGCTGGCCGCTTAAATTAAAAAAGATGACCGGCAGGGGGCAGGACGCTGTTAGCGCAGACAAGGGAACTGAAGCAGTCCCTCCCGTGAAACAGGTGGCAACCGGGCTGCGCGCCCTGGACTGGGACACGCTTTGGGCGGCGGAGCATAAGTTTGACAGCTCCAGAGTCGCGGCAGAAGAGAAACAGGCGTGGGGTGACTGGCAAAAAAAGATCACCGTGAGCCTGGGCCAGCCGGACAACTTTGTGTCCAATCTTCTACGCAGCGGTGAAATACAGCAGGCGATAGTGGGTGCACTGCCTGACTTTTCAAATGTAGAGGGCATGCTCTCGGATACCGAGACTTCTATGGGTAAGACTAAGCGGACGGTGACGGGTTCGGGAGTGGACTCCTGCTACTTCGCGGATGGCGGCTGCGGCGCGGTACCGGAGAACCCGGCGAATCCGGTAAATCCTTCAAACCCGGTCAATCCGGACCCAAATACCGGGGGGGGGGCACAGGCCGGTCTTACAAGTTCAGCTAACGCTCTTTACAGCACATACAGCGGCAAACTTTCCGCCGCGCAATCCGCTTATGCGAACTTGCCGCCCAAAAATATGATTGACCCTAAATCCCAGGCGGAGTATGGGCCATTGCTGGCCCAGGCGGGGAAAAACATGGATGAACTGCGTGTAGCGGTAAAAGAGCTTGAAGGTATTAAGGCCGCCCTGGCTACACCTAACCTCCCGCCGGCAAAAGTAGCGGAGCTTAAGGCAAAGCTTGCCGCTGCCCAACCCAAGTTGGAAAAAGCGTCCACGGCTGTAGATGCGGGCGTAAAGGCGGCTGCTGACTTTGCCAGGCTGCACCCTTTATCTCCGGCGGGCGGCCTGACCCTGCAGGGCATTAAATCGGAAGGCACGAAAGCTTTCAATAAGATTATAACGGCCTATGGGCAAGGCAAACCCAAATGGGCCGCCTTCCCCTCAGGCAATAGTGTCAGCGCTTTGCGTGCGGCAGCCGAGAAAGAATGGAACAAGCTGCAGTCTTGTCTGGCCGCGGCCGAGCCATTGCATAACACAACGAATGCCGCCACGGAAAATACCCGCAAGGAAGCGCTGACGGCCCTGGAAACATTAAGGACGAAGGCTGAAGCCGCTGAACTGGCGCTGAAAAAATTGAATGATGCCTTTGAGGCTGCCGGTAAAATATCCGATAAATGCTGGGAGCGCGCCGAAGGCTGCCGCACGCTCAGCAACTTCTATATGCACAAGAACTGGAAGGTGCGTAAGCAGAAGCTTACCGCCGGATCAGCCTACGCCGAAGCCGACGGCGCTGAAGGGCAGGCTTGGGACTGGGCCTACGCGAACCGCCCCGGTGTTTATTCAAGCTGGGGACAGGATGACAGAGAGAGTGTCTGCAGGGATGCGTGGGCCAGTGTGCCCTGGTGGAGGTATGCGCTTAACTTCCGCCTCAGCGCTGCTGTTGAGGATTGCAAGGCTAAATGGTTTATCCCCGTGTTCGGGATACAGCATCGTTCTGAACCGGTGGAAAGCAGAGGCGTCTTTACGTCATTTACGCTTGCAAGGACAGTGAACGGTAAGACCAGTAAGACATATGAAGGCGAGGCCCAGAAGAGTGAGTTCACCGGTAAGCTTAAAGTCCTTTGCGGCAGGTCCGACGGGGCCTGGAGGACCACGTCTGTTTCTTTCCTGGTGCACAAGCCTATTACTCAAACCTACCCCGAAGGAATCAGCATCAGCGCGGGGCAATCGTTCTTCAAAATGGGCTCTGCTGTGACCAATGGTGCGGGCACTACCGTGCATTTCGGAGAGTGGCAGGCGCTGACCAGAATGCACGGCGTGAACTGCGGAGGCGACGCGGATTAATCAATCGGTATTTTAAGCGGTTTAAAACCCCGTCCGCCTTAGGCGGACGGGGTTTTTTGTGTTATTGCCGGGGCCGGAAAATCGTATAATGTAAATGAGATTGGATAAACAGCCACAAGACACAAGCGGGAGTTCCTGCGGCTGAATGTCGTTTCGCAAAGCACATGCGCGTAGGGGAGAAAAATGAAAAAAATAATATTAGCGGCGGTTGCATGTACGGTTTTAGGTCTTAACGCGGCGGCCTATTTCAGCGGGGGGGCTAGTTCTGTTTCCGGCCCCGATGGTTATCACGGAACGAACCTTAATCTGGTTATAGGCTCCGGCAACCTGGCCATAGAGCCCTCGCTGGCCGCCTATACCTGGGACACGCTGGACGATACATTTCACACATATACGCTTCGCGGAGCCTGGGAAGCGGAAAAGTACACCGTGGCCGGACTGGTCGGTTCCACCCCTGAAGTCAACGGCTATTCCAATAAGTTTTTCGGCGGCGATATAACTGTTTCTCTTACTCCCGGAGAAGGCGGGAAGTCCCGTCTTACCGGCCCCGGTTCGCGCGGCGGCGCGCGCGGTGGACAGGGCGTAACCCGCATTGATGTTGGCGCTGGCCTTAAGCAAACCATGCATACTCAGGCCGTTGGGACAACCGATAATGAAACCTCCCAGACCGAAGGCTCGCTGTTTGCCGGGGCTAAAATACTGATGGTGAACCTTTCCGCCTCTTATACCGGTTATAAGTATGGCGACGAAGACGCGGCTCCGCTGGGTTTTGTTCCCGGTCTTAGCTTCGCCTTCGGGGCTTTTCCCAAGTCCAGTGTCAACGTGAAATTGGACCTGCCCGGTTTCCCCATGGTGACTCCGTTCGTTTCATACACCGGCACCAAGTATAAGGGAGGCCGTGACGACAGTTCCGCTTACCTGTTCGGCGCTTACCTTGACTTGAGTATGGTAACGGCAAATGTCGGCTACCAGATGTTTGACAACGGTTCCACTAAGGACAATTACCTGTCGGTCGGAGCGGGAATAAAGTTCTAGAAAGCCAGCTAGTAGGCTATAGGCTAGTATGCGAGTAGGCTTTATGAAGGAATTTCTGAAGCTTACCAGCCTACCAGCCTACTAGCGGTAGTTAAGATGTTTCAAAAGATATGCCTTACGAAAATCTTGCTTCCAAATACCGGCCCAAAAATCTTAATGAGGTTCTGGGTCAGGAAACTGTAAAGCGTACCCTGACCAATGCCGTTAAACTTGGCCGCATAGCCCCCTCTTATGTTTTTTACGGGCCGCGTGGAACCGGCAAAACCACTATCGCCCGCATACTTGCCAAAACTTTAAACTGCCATAACCCGGCGGGCGCCGTGCCCTGCGACAAGTGTGCCTCCTGCTTAGAAATAGCCGGGAGCAAATCCCTTGATGTGATAGAAATAGACGCCGCTTCCAATACGCAGGTGGATAAAGTGCGCAATGTGATAATTGAGAATGTGGCTTTCGCTCCTTCCCGTGATAAATATAAGGTTTACATTCTGGACGAAGTGCACATGCTTACCACCCAGGCCTTCAACGCGCTTTTAAAGACTGTGGAAGAGCCGCCGGCTCATGTGGTATTTATAATGGCCACCACTGAACAGCATAAGGTGCCTGTTACCATACTTTCTCGTTCGCAGTGCTTCCGTTTCAGGCCGCTTTCGGAAGAAATAATGTTTGAGAGGCTGAAGGCAGTGGCTGAAAAGGAAAAAATAAAATCCGAGCCGGAAGCTCTTGCAATGATCGCCAGAGCCTCCTGCGGCTCTATGCGCGATGCTATGACGCTTCTTGACCGGGCAATTTCCTTCGGCAGGGGCGAGGTAAAGACGGAGGTTTTAAACGAACTTCTGGGCCATGCCGGTGAGGATATTATAAACTCACTCGCGCTCGCGCTCGTCAACAGGGACAGCGCCGCCCTTCACGCCGCTTTTGACAAGCTCAACTCCGAGGGCTACGACACTCTTACGGCGCTTCGCGACCTTCGCGATCTTTTAGCCGGAACTTTTTTTTATCTCCAGAAATTTTCCAGCGCTTCCACCGCTTTGGCCCGAGCCCTGCCGAAAGATCTGTCGGCTTCGGCACTCGCCAAGTTGTCTAGAAAAGTTAATTTAGCCGTTGAGGAAGTGAAATTTTCCGATTCTCTGGCCATAGCGGCGGAGATGGCGCTATTTACCCTTGTGGACACGCCGCAGGACATTGACGCTTTGGTCAGGCGGCTTGAGGGACTTGAACTGCGTCTCGCCCCACCACCCGCTTCGGGACCGGCAGTGCCCGCCTCCGCCAAACAACTCGGCGGATCCGCCTCAGTCGGAAAAGTCGGGCAAGCAGGTGGTGGGGTCGGCGGACAGGGCCGGCCTCCGGTCATAGAGCCTTGCGCCGCGCTTCCTCCCGTGCAAAAAAAAAATGATATTTTAGAGACACAGCCGGGAAAATCAGGGCCAGACGCCGGTGGTCAGAGGTTACAGGAAGAAGATTCAGGTATTTCTCTGCCTGTCACCTGCCACCTGCCGCCTGTCACCTCTGGTGCGGTCGCGCAAACCCCTCCTTCCGCTCTCTGGAAAAAACTGCTTGTACACATAGCGTCTAAAAAGCCGATGGTCTACAATATGCTGCTTTCCGTAAAAATTACTTTTGACAGTGAGACGAAGTGGCGCCTTAGTTTGCCGAATAAATTTGAAGCGGGTATGATAGAGAAGGCCCGGCCTGAGCTTGAGGAGGCTATGCAAAACCTCTCCGGCAGAAAAATAGAGTTTGTTATAGAACATCCGGTTGCCGTTAAATCAGCCGTTCCTGTGCTTGAAGATTTATCCGCTCCACAGGTTTCTTCGGATGTTGAGCCGGAGGCAGAAGTACTAACCGGTCCCCAGGAGCCGGAAGGCCGCTGGGAAGACCTGCCGGAAGCCGGCGTTTCAGATATTGAACCTGAACTTAAAAAACTTTCAAAAGTGTTTCACGGCAGCAAGATAACAAAAGTAAGTAAAAAAACCGTGCAAGGGAAAAGCGAATAGCGAATAGTGGCGGAAACTCTGATTGTGTTGGTTTTCCTGTGCTATTTCGCTATTCGCTAACTCATATGAAATCCCTGGACAAGCTTATCTCCCTTTTTCGCCGCTTTCCGGGCGTTGGCCCCAAGCAGGCGGAACGCTTCGCTATTTACACAGTAAAGGCTGCCGAGGGGGAAGTTGAGGATTTGGTGGAGGCTTTGCGCGCGGTTAAAAGCCTGGTAAAATATTGCGCTGAATGCTGGAATTATTCCGAAGGCGGGCGCTGCTCTGTTTGCTCCGACACGGCCAGGGACCGCTCTATTATTTGTGTGGTTGAACATCCGCAGGATGTTGCCGCCATAGAAAAAACAAAGACTTTCGCTGGGGTGTATCATGTCCTGCACGGCGCCATTTCACCTACGGAGGGAATAACTCCCGGCGCGATAAAACTGAAAGAACTCTCCGACAGGGTAAAAGCCTCAAACGGAATATTAAAAGAACTGATCATCGCCACCAACCCCGACGCGGAAGGGGAGGCAATGGCCATTTATCTTACCCGGCTTCTAAGCAAGTATGTGCCTAAAATTACCCGTATAGCTTACGGCGTGCCCCTTGGGGGGGATATAGATTATCTGGATGAAATAACGCTCGGCTATGCCCTTAAGGGCCGAGTGAAAATATAACAAGTGATTAAGTGATGAGTGATTTAGTGATTAAGTCGGTGATGATTCATTTTTTGTTTACAGCCTTGTCTCAGCCCTGAAGGCATCCGGCTTGTTTTATCCGGTTTCAATTAACTCAATCACTTAATCACTGACTCATGCTTTTTTCCTATTACAAAAGGCCGCTTTTCATTTTAACCGTCCTCTACGCCCTGATCATTATCGCTTTTCGCCCCTGGTTCGAGCGCCGGGCCTCCGGAGACGCTTTGACGCTGCCCCTTTACGGGGCGGAAGTGGAAGGCGTAATAAAAGAATATCCAATAAAATATTACGGCCTTTGGCGCCTGGAACTGGAAACAGCAAGCGTAGACAGCCGTCCGCTAAAAGCCGGAGTTATGGCGTATACCGGCGATTTGGGCGGAGCTTCCCTGGGCGACACGGTAATTTTTAACGGCGACTTAAAAAAACCATTCAGTAATGTGGTGCCGGGTAATCTGGATTGGCCGCGCTATCTGGCGGCGCGCGGCATAAACGCGGAAGCCCGTGCGCCGTGCCTGAGCGTAAAACGCAAGGCATTTTTACCGCTTCGTGGAGCGGCCGCCTTCAGGCGGACGGCGTTGTCCGTTTTTGACACAAAGCTCAGCTCTGAGGCCGCTTCGGTGGCCGGCGGGGTAGTTATCGGTGAAAAAAAGAATATTTCTCCTGAGCTTAAAACCGCTTTTCAGGATTCGGGGTCAATGCACCTGCTTGTGGCTTCCGGCTCAAATGTCGGTTTTGTTGTGATTGTCACTTATTTTATTTGCGCCAGCCTCGGGATGAAGAAAAAATATTCCTGGCCGCTGGCGCTTGTGGCCGCCGGTTTTTATGTGACCGCCGCGGGTTTTGACCCGCCGCTTACCAGGGCATATTTTATGTTCGGTTCGGGCCTTGCGGCTTTGCTTATTGAGCGCCGTCCGGGTGTTTTCCAGGGCCTCATAATCGCCTGCCTGCTCATTCTGGCTTTTGAGCCTTTGGCCCTGTTTGACGCCGGATTCCAAATGTCTTTCGCGGCCGCTTACGGTTTGAGCATGGGGATGACGCTTTGGGGGGAGCGCCTGCGTTTCAAGGGTCTTGCAGGTATTTTAACCGGACTGTTTGCCGTAAGTTTTTTCGCGCAGGCGGGGCTATATCCGCTGATGGCTTTCTATTTTCATAAAATATCGCTTATGGCGCTGGTTTCAAACATACTGCTTGTGCCGGCATCGGGCGTTATAATGGGTCTTGGTTTTTTGCTGGTTTTTTCTTCAAAAATATCTGTTTTGTACGGTTTTTTTTCTTTTTTCACTCAACGGGCGCTGGATTTGTTTATACTGGTTGTCAGGTTTTTCGCGGGTTTCAGCTTTTCAGCCGTACGCGTAAGCGAGCCTTCAGCCTGGTCCGCGGCCGCGTTCTTCGTGCTGGTTTTTATTTTTCTGCACGCTCCGCTTTTTAATTTCAAAAAAAAGCCTGTTTGGGCGATGTTTGCCTTGGCACTGCTTCTGTTCGGTTGCGGTAAATTTTTCCCCCCGCGTTCAGGCGCGTCCTTGTTTTCAGACGGAAAAAGCGCGGGCTTTCTTCTTAGAGCCGGTAATGGCGGGCTTTTTCTGGTTGGCGCGGGCTTAAACGGAGCCAAGCTTTCCAACGCCGTTCTGGCCGCCGGAGCGCGGGAGTTAAAGGCTATTCTTCTGCCGTCGCTTGACGAAAAAGATTCAAGCGGGCTTCATGAGCTTTCAGGTCTGGTCAGGGTGCGGCGTTTATTATTGCCCTACGGCCCTCTGCCGGACGGTCTTAACTGCGAAGTCAAAAAACTCTCCCGGGAAGGAACTGATATTATAAGGTTTTGGCCCGGAGACGGCGTGGTTCTTGACGGGGTAAAAGTTTCAGCGCAGTGGCCCTGCTACGCGCGCGGAGGCAAAAAGACGGACGGCGCGCCGGGCTATACCGGACGCATAGAGGAAAGCCGTATGTCTTTTGTTTTTAATTTACGCGGTATTCAAGCTGAAGTTTGCGCGGGAGGAGGACAGGTCTTTCTGAAAAACCCCGCTTTTGAGGCCGGAGGGCGGTTTCTGGAGGCGCAGCGCGGCGCTTCTATTGAAATACCTTTTGTTGTGAAACGGTTCTTTTAAAAGTTGTATTATATCGTTTATGAAACAGATAAAAAGTGTTGCGCTTTTTTACAACTCCAAGAGGAAAAAAGCCATTACTTTCGCGGCCGGTATTGAAAAGAGGCTGTCCGCCGCGGGCGTGCCGGTTTATAAAATTTGCGTTAATGATGTTTTTTATGAGTTAAAGGCCGTGGATGCCGCCATAGCAGTAGGAGGCGACGGCACCGTTCTTTACGCCGCCCGCCACCTTATAAAGCGACCTGTGCCCACGCTTGGCATAAACGCCGGGGGGCTCGGGTTTTTAAGCGGCATGGAAAACACGGAATTCCTTTTAAGGATCAGGGAATTTATGGCGGGGAGATTTAAGAAAATAAAGCGCAGCCTGCTTTCGGCTGAGGTGATGCGCGGATCCAAAAAAGTGTTCGGCCCTTTTCCCGCCTTAAATGACTGCGTGATAAGAAGCACGGAAGCACGGGCTTTCAATCTTAATGTGTCGTACGGCAGTCAGTTCCTCTCAAATTACTTTGGAGACGGGCTGATAGTGTGCACCCCGACAGGCTCCACCGCGTACAATCTTGCTGCTTTGGGGCCGATAGCCATGCCGGAACTTGAAGTGGCGCTGCTTTCCCCTATATGTCCGCATACCCTTACACACCGCCCTCTGGTGCTCTCGGCCCGGGAAGATATAAAAATAAAAGTGCTTTCAGCCCGGCACAGGCCTCATAAGGTTATTTTATCCATTGACGGCCAGGAAAATTTTGAGCTGAAAGGCCATGACGAAATAATTATAAAAAAGCATCCCAGTATATTTGAAATGCTGGTTCCGGAAAACTTTTCTTACTTTGATGTTTTAAGAAAAAAGCTCAGGTGGGGGAAGAGATAGTCTCAGAGTCTCAGGGTCTGGGAGTCTAAGAGTCTGTGAAGCGGTGAGATGCTTCTCAGACTCTTAGGCTCTTGGACTCCTGAACTGCCTGCTTACAGTGCTATGCTGAAAAAACTTACTGTTAAAAATTTTGCGCTTATAGAAAAACTGGAGCTTGAGCCGGGGCCGGGGCTTAATGTGTTCACCGGAGAAACAGGGGCCGGCAAGTCCATAATTATCTCCGCCCTCGGTTTTCTTTTGGGGGAGAGAGCGGGATCAGATGTGGTGCGCCCGGGGGCAGCAATGGCTGAGGTTTACGGCGAATTTTCCTCCGCCGGACTTAACCGCGAACTGCTTGAAAGTTTCGGTCTTGCGGGCGGGTCAGTCGTGGACAGCGCCATAGGCCCACGACAGGCCAGTGTCACTGCTTCGCTTAACAACAGCTTCGCAGGACCGCGTCCCTTCGAAGCCTTGGCGAAGGAGGACGGTTTTATTACGCTTAAGCGGCAGACTGACTCTAATGGGCGTACAAGGTCTTTTATTAACGCCAGGCAGGTTCCGCTTTCCCGTGTTTCAGCTCTGGGTTCGGCGCTGGTGGATTTTCACGGGCAGAATGAGCATCAGAGCCTGCTTAAAATGGAAGTGCAGCGCGCTCTTCTTGACCGCTATGGCCGCCTTGAAAAACAGGCTGATGCCGTGCGTGAGGCTTTCCTGGAAGCGCAGATACTGCGCGGCCGTCTTGAAGCGGTTTCAATGTCGGAACAGGAACGGGAGCGCCTGTTTGATCTTTACCGCTTCCAGCTTAAAGAAATAGAGGAAGCCGCGCTAAAACCCGGCCAGGAGGCCGAGCTTGAGGCGCTGTATCCCAGGTTGAAAAACGCCGAAAAGCTTTTCACTCTTTCAAACGCCGCCCATGAGCTAGCGGCCGGGTCCGAGTGCGCAGCCAAGACTAACCTTGAAAAGGCTCTTGAAAAACTAAAGGCATTGGGCGAGCTCGACGAAGGCGCTCCGGCGCTTGCCGCCAGGCTTGAAAACACGCTTATTGAATTAGGCGATATTTCCGAGGAGCTTTATAAATACTCAAAAGGGCTTGATACCGACCCGGCCAGGCTTGATGCCTGCCTCTCCCGGCTTGAACAGATATCCCTGCTTAAGAAAAAATACGGTCCAGATGAAAATTCCGTTATTGCCAAAGGGGCGGAACTTAAAAATAAAATAGCCGGGCTTGAAGACCTCAGCCTTAACCGTGCCGACGCGGGCAAAGCTCTTGAAAAAAGCGAAGCGCTCCTTCTTAAGCTCGCGCGCTCGCTGCATACCGCGCGGCGCGGCGCCGCGGTAAAGCTGTCCGCCCGTACAAAAGACGAAGCGGCGGAACTCGGATTTAAAGAGTTGCGTTTTGAGGTGGCAGTGGAAGCGGAGGAGGATAATATATCCTCATCCGGTTGTGATGCCGTGGAATATCTTTTTTCGGCTAACCCGGGTTATCCGCTGCGCCCTTTAAGATACACGGCTTCCGGCGGTGAAATGTCCCGTGTAATGCTTGCCCTTAAAACAGTGCTCGCCGCCGCCGACAGAATAGGGATACTTGTCTTTGACGAGGTGGATACGGGGGTAGGCGCGGTAACAGGGCGGCTGGTAGGACAAAAGCTTTGCCGGCTTTCCACTGGAAAACAGATCTTCTGCATAACCCATCTGCCGCAGGTGGCCGCTTTCGCGGAAAAGCATTTCATCGTTGAAAAGACTTCGCTTAATAAATCTTCCACCGTCATGACACACGCGCTTTCCGCCGCGGATAGAACCGCTGAAATAGCCCGTATGCTTGGCGGGAAAAAGCAATTCACGGACCTCGGCCTCAAGCATGCCCGCGAGCTGCTGGCTGAATCCGGAATATAGCGCAAGGAGACCTTACACCATGGAAGTGAGAACCAGATTCGCGCCCAGTCCGACCGGGTATATGCATATCGGCAACCTCCGGACTGCTCTTTATTCGTACCTGCATGCGAGGAAGAACAAAGGTAAGTTTATATTGCGGATAGAGGATACCGACCAGGCCCGGCTTGTGGCGGACAGCATCAGGGTGATCTATGACAGTCTCGCGGTTACCGGCCTGGAGCATGATGAGGGGCCGGACAAAGGCGGTCCGGTCGGGCCTTACGTGCAAAGCGAGCGGCGCGCGATCTACAAGGAGTATGCCGAAAGGTTGCTGAGCGAGGGACATGCCTACCGGTGTTTCTGCGAAAAGGACGAGAAGACGGAAAAACAGCCGGATGAGGAACAGGAAGGCCCTCTGCTCGGCTACGACGGGCGGTGCAACAGGCTGTCCGAGGCCGAGGTTAAGGAGAACCTGGCCAAGGGCAGGCCTTACGTCATCCGGCAGAAGATAGACCGGGAAGGGCAGACCTCTTTCAACGATTTCGTTTACGGCCTGATAACCGTGGATCATAAGCAGCTGGACGACCAGATACTGCTCAAGCGTGATGGCTACCCCACCTATAATTTCGCGAACGTAGTGGACGATCACCTGATGGGGATAACCCACGTCATGAGGGGCTGTGAGTATATTTCTTCGACTCCGAAATATATCCTGCTTTACCGCGCTTTCGGTTGGAGTATTCCGGAGCACATCCATTTGCCGCATATCCTGAACGAGGCCGGGCGCAAGCTTTCAAAGCGCGAAGGCAGTGTTGCGCTTTCTGATTTCCTGGAGAAAGGCTATCTGCCGGAGGCCATACTGAACTACATAGCCCTACTGGGGTGGAACCCCGGGACCGAGCAGGAGTACTTCACTAAGGCCGGCCTGGTGGAAAAATTCGATATCGCCAGGATAGGCCGGTCCCCGGCTATCTTCGATGAGAAAAAGCTTTCCTGGCTAAACGGACAACACCTGAAGGCCATGAAGCCCGAAGACGCACATAAGCTTTTTCTGAAGTTCTACCCCGAGAAGATAGTAACAGCGCTTGACGTCAGGAAGCTTTCAGGCCTTATACAGAGCAAGGTTGAGAAGCCCGCCGACATCCTGGGGATGGTGTCTTTCCTGTCGGAGTTGGATGAATATCCCATGGAGCTGTTCGTCAACAAGAAGAACAAAACCACCCCTGAAAGCAGCCGTGCCGTATTGACTGACCTCAAGAGCATTCTTTCAGGACTGACCTCTTGGGAATATGCCGTAATTTATGCCGCCGTCAATTCTTGCGCTGAAGCTAAAGGTTCTAAGATAGGCCCGATAATGTGGCCGTTGAGGATAGCCCTTTCGGGTTTGGCCGTAACTCCGACCGGCGCCATTGAAATAGCTGAACTGCTGGGCAAGGACGAAACCCTGCGCAGGATCTCGGTTGGCATCGGGAAATTATAGCTTGATATTCCGTGCCATACCTTCCGGGTTTGCTGTAACAATTTAGCCATATCTTTGTCTTAAATTCCAAACACCCTCTTTGTAGAATTATATTGTGGATAATTGCTTAGGCAGATAGGCTGTAAGCTATTAGGCTGTTACTCAAATCTGATTTTTACCTAATAGTCTAACAGCCTGCAGCCTGAACGACCTTAGCAGTTACAAACTCTATGAAATACTGGTTCTATTCCGAAGGCAATATTCTTGGCCCCTACGCCCCCGGCGAACTGCTTACTCTGCCGGCTTTCGCGCAGGACAGCCTTGTTTGCCTTGAAACTTCCACCGGAGATAAACCGGATGACTGGAAGCCGGCTTCCCAAGCGGAGGAAATAGAGGAAGCTTTAAGTGTGGGAGCCGGTAAATCAATTTCTTCAGGCTATGGCGGCATTGGGGATCTTTACGCGCTTGAAACCGGTTTTTCACAAGTGTCAACACCCGTCTATGAAAGCGCCTTTGAACAGGGCTATGCCTGTGAAAATCTGCTGGGCACAATAGACGATATTCTTAAGACCGGGGACGGCGGTTCTGCCGGCGAGCCTGAGATATCGGCCTATTCCGCTTCAGGTGGCCTGTCCGCAACTGAGTGGAAAAGTTCTTTTGACTATGACCAGATGGATAAATTTGATGTTCCTCTCTCAAAAATACAGGAGGATCTGGAATTGGCCCGCTGGGAAAAAGACCTTTTGCAGGAAAAAGTAAGACTGAAGGACCTGGAGGACAGGAAACAGCGTGATCGTATAGAGGAATTGGAAGTCAGGCTGAAGACGGTGCTGGACCAGGGCGGCGCCATGGAAAAAGAATTTGAGCAGTTGCGCCAATCCTCAGGAGGTTCCGTCCCAGAGGCCGCTGGCCCACAAAACGGCCGTCTGGAGGATTTAACGGAACAGGCCGAAACCGTAAGAAAGACGGAAGAAATTAACAAAGATAATTCAGCTGAACTCTCGTGCGCTTCTTCGGCCGGGCCGAAAAATACGATTAACGAAAAAGACATTAGAGTTTTAAAGAACCTGAGGGTTTCCGATGAGGTAAAACTTGAAAGGCTTGGTGACAGCGATGACGCCGCGCAAGCTGGAAATAGCATTACCAGCCGCAGGCTGAAAAGCCTGGGCGGAAGCGCTAAAAGCCAGGAAGGCCCCGGCTTATTGGCGGAGGATGAGGCGACATCCAGCCAAACCGGGGGAGGGGCGCCCAGTATTGAACCGCCGCCGCTTGCAACTCCGGAGCCAAAGCCTGAGACATTGTCCGCATTAAACGGCGGAGCCCTTTCCGTGGATTTGCCGCAGGGGGACGCCGCACAGCGGCCTCCCTTGCTGCCGGCCACTACCGGTAATTTGGAGTCTTTGCCTAAGTCGGACGGGGTGATTCAGGACTTTACAGCTGAAACTCCAAAAAGCGAAGAGCCTTTTAAAAAGACGCAGATCAATTCAGGGTTGCCTGGCCATGGCGGATTTCCTGATCATGCAGGTTCCGTTTCCCAATCCTTTGGAGGTGCCGTCCCAGAGGCCTTTGGCCCACAAAACGGCCAATCCTTTGGAGGTGCCGTCCCAGAGGCCGCTGGCCCACAAAACGGCCAATCCTTTGGAGGAGGGGAAACCGCATTTGCGGTGTCCCCTCAGTCGCGGACGACGCCAGGCCGGATGACAGCGCCGGAGGCCACCGGCACGCCAGAGTCAGAGGCCCGCGACAGGTCAGAGCCACAGCCGGTGGGAAAGGGTGTCCCAGAGGCCTCAGCCGCGGAGGCTATTCAGGATCAGGCACAAAAAGCGCCTGACTCCACCCCTGTCAAACAGCAGCCGGTTTCCGTTCCGGATAAAATGGCGCGCATAACAATATCCGGCAATGGGCTGAAAACGGAGGTTGAATCCCAGGTCAAACCGGCCAGAAAAGGCGGAAGACTGGCATTTATCGCTATCATCATAATTTTTGGCGCCATAGCTGCGGGAGGGCTTGGTTTCTTCTTTCTTGGCGATGGCCTCAGCTTTTCAGAATTTTCAATGCTTGATTTCAATTCTTTAAAACGCGCCCAAAAAAGCATCATGCCTTCTCAGCTTGAACCGCAGGTTAGCGATAAAAACGCTGGCCAATCCACCGAAGTTGCCGTCGCGGGGGCCTCAGATGCGGACAGCGCCAGTGTCCCGCAACAGGTCAGCGTCTCCGGTCAGCAAAACGGTCTGCCGGCAGCGGAGAACGCGGTAAAAAGCGTTCCTGAAAACCAGTCCGGAGGGGCTCAAAGCCCTGCCACAGCTGCGGAGCAGTCGCCTGAAAAAACTTCCGCGCCGCTTGCCGTAAATGAGGGAGTTAAAACCGCGATTGAGACAGTTAAAAACTACAAATTATCCGGAGGCAGGGGCGCTATCGGCGGCTGGTTTGCCAATTCTTTTCTTTCTGGTTCTTCCGGCGCCGCGTCCGAAGAGTGGTCGGCAACTCCGCTTCACGGAGATATTCTTGTTGTGCAGTATCGCCTGATAAGGCAAAAGCAGGACCCGCTTATTTATCAATTTGAAGTGGACGGCGCAAAAAACGACATAATCCGCGGTATCAACAATAATGCCATAGAACTGCTGGATTTCTCCTCCGGAAAAACAGAACAGTCCGCGGTTTACGCTCCTAAACCGGAAGGTCGGGTAAGAAAAATATCGGCAAAAAAACTTTCCGCCAAAGCTAAACTGGTGAGAAAGCCAGGCAAGTCTAAAGGAGTCCCTTTACTCCCGCTGCCGGACGCGCCGGCGGCTGGCCTTAACAACGAAGATGAGGATTCAGCCGGTTTTGAAGATGCTCAATCGGATAACGGGGAAAAGGTGGAATACATAAAAGCTCAGGAATCCGACGAGGAGTTGTTCTAGCACGAAAATTGCCTGTAACCTCCAGAATTCCAACTGGGGAATTCGGACTAACAGAGCCGTGAGTGGCCAGTTGCTAATGGTCAGTCGCGGCATTCTTTTTTGATGCATTCGGTATATATGTGGTAACATATTGTGAAAGATTTGAGTCTTCGTCGTTCCAATATTTTTCTTAGACTGGACACTGACCACCGGGCACTGGCCACTTTCCGTTATTATGGCTGAAAAAGGCATATTCATAAATATTTCAAAAAAGCTGGGGGAGATGCTTGTCTCCTCAGGCCTTATTACCGCTGTCCAGCTGGCGGAGGCGCTGGACCTGCAGAAGGCCGGCGGCGGCAAGCTCGGACACCTTCTGGTACATAAGGGCTACATAGAAGAAAAGCAACTGCTTTCATTCCTTAGCAAACAATTCGGCATAGAATTCGTAGATATGGCCGCTATGGAGATCCCGGACTCCGCCTTGAAAATTATTCCGGAAAATATCGCCCGCCGCTATAGTCTTATCGCTATCGGGAAAAAAGAGAACACTCTTAAAGTAGCCATGGAGGACCCGCTTAACATTGTAATCCTTGACGATCTTAAAATGATGACCGGCTACGACATAAAACCGGTTTTTGGTTCGGAAACCGATATCGCTTCGGCCATAAATAAATATTACGGCACCAAGTCCTCAAAGGAAGCCTTAGACGACATTCTGCGCAAGACCACCGGCGGCGTTACGGATATTTCACTGGTAAATACAGATGAGGGCGCTGGTACGGCGGACGACTTTCTTTCCCTGGAAGCGAAAGGCGAGGCCGCTCCCATAGTGCAGATGGTAAACCTTATTATTTCTTCGGCCATCAGGGCCCACGCCTCGGACATCCATATAGAGCCCGGCTACAAAGATACCCGCGTGCGTTTTCGCATAGACGGCGTTCTGCATAACCAGCCCTCGCCTCCCAAAAAATTTCATAATGCCATTATCAGCCGTCTTAAAATAATGTCCACCCTGGATATCTCTGAGCGCCGCCTCCCGCAGGACGGTCGCAGCAAATTAAAAATTGATGACCGAGAAATAGATCTGCGCGTTTCCATTCTGCCCTGCGGCCCCGGGGAAAAAGTCGTAATGAGAATACTTGACTCCTCAGGCCTGAAGCTTAAGCTTGAGGATCTGGGTTTTGAGCCGGAGAACCTGGCTATTTTTTCCAAGTGCCTGAAGGCGCCGCACGGCATTAATCTGGTGACCGGGCCTACAGGATCTGGCAAATCCACCACGCTTTATTCGGCGCTGGCCACCATGAATGAGCCGGATGTAAACATTGTCACCATAGAGGATCCCATTGAATACAACCTGGAAGGCATAAACCAGGTTATGGTGAATACTGATGTGGGGCTTACTTTCGCTTCGGGCCTGCGGTCTTTTCTGCGACAGGACCCCGACATTATAATGGTGGGGGAAATTCGCGACTTTGAAACTATGGCCACCGCTATCAATGCGGCCATGACCGGGCATCTTGTGTTTTCAACGCTTCACACAAACGACGCTCCCGGCGCCATCACGCGTATAGGCATGATGGGGGTGGAGCCGTTTCTGACTTCCTCCACGCTTTTAATGGTTGTGGCCCAGCGCCTTGTGCGGTCCATCTGTAAAAATTGCCAGGAAACCTACGAGATAAAACCGGAGATGATGATAAGCCTCGGTGTGTCAAAGGCTTTCCTTGATAACAATGCCAAAAATGGTAAAATAATTCTGTCAAGAGGCAAAGGTTGCGACATTTGCGCCCGAACCGGCTACAAGGGCCGGGTAGGTATTCACGAAATACTTGAGGTTAACGATGTAATCAGGGGGCTCATTATAGAGAAAGCCCATGTCGCAAAGATTAAGGACGCGGCCCGCAAGAACGGCATGATAACCTTGCGTGAATCGGCGATAAGGAAGCTTTTTGCCGGGCTGACCACGGTGGAAGAAGTGTTAAGGGTTACCAGCTCGGATGTGGATTAACAAGGCCATAAGCCATAGGCCTTAGGCCATAAAAGGGAAGTGCTTTCTGCCTATGGCGTATGGCGGGCACGGTGCCCTTATGGCTTATGGCAGACGGTTTTTTTAGGAGTTACTTATGGTTACAATGAGCGATTTGTTTATATTGATGCATGAAAAAAATGCTTCCGATATACATATAACCGCCGGCGCTCCGCCCATGCTTAGACTTGACGGCGAACTGCTGCCGACGCCATTTGAAAAGCTTAACCCGGACATGGTCCAGACTCTGGTGTTCTCGCTTATGACCGATGCCCAACGCCAGCGTTTTGAAGCCGTCAACGAGTTGGATTTCGCATTCGGCATAAAAGGCATGGGCCGCCTTAGAATGAACGCGTACCGCCAGCGTGGGGTGATAGGCGCGGCCATCCGCTCCATCCCGAGCAAGTTCAAGACCTTTGATGAACTGAATCTGCCGCCGATTGTTTACGAAATAATGAAGCTTACCAAGGGGCTTATACTTGTAACCGGCCCCACAGGCTCCGGCAAATCCACCACGCTCGCCTCAATGATAGACTACTTAAATGAGCACCGGAACTACCACATAATCACCGTGGAAGATCCCATTGAGTATGTGCATACCCACAAAAAAAGCATTGTCAACCAGCGTGAGGTGGGTTCCGATACCGAAACCTTCGGCGCGGCGCTTAGGCATGTGCTCAGGCAGGACCCCAATGTGATACTTATCGGCGAAATGCGCGACCTTGAAACCATAAGCGCGGCCTTAAATATCGCGGAAACCGGCCATCTGGTGTTTGCCACGCTGCATACCTCGGACGCCGCGCAGACCATAAACCGCATTATAGACGTGTTTCCGCCGCATCAGCAGGCCCAGATCAGGGTGCAGTTGTCCTTTGTTTTGCAGGGTGTTATGGCGCAGCAGCTTCTGTCCTCCGCTTCCGGTACGGGCCGTGTTCTGGCCAGTGAGGTTTTAATGGCCAACTCCGCGGTAAGAAACCTTATCCGGGAACAGAAGATTGAGCAGATAAATACCATTATCCAGACTGGCGGCAAGTACGGCATGGTTACCATGAACCAGGCTCTGGTGGACCTCTACAAGAAGCAGAAAATTACCTACCAGGAAGCCATCACCAGGTCCTCGGACCCTGAAGATTTGAAAAAACTGCTGCAGAAAACATTGTCGGTGCAGAGTTGAAGGCTGAGGAATAGGCTGAAGGCTATTAGGCTGTTAGTTAAATCTGATTCTTATCTACAGCCTACTCTTCCTTCAGCCTAATAGCCTTTCTTGTTTAATAATTATGCAATTTTCATACAAGGCAAGGGGAGCCGGCGGCAAAACTGTTGAAGGCGTGGTGGAAGCCGCCGACCAGAAAGCGGCTTTCGCCCGTTTGCGCGAGCAGAAACTTGCGGTTCTTGAGGTAAAGCAGAGAGTCGTTAAAAAAAAGTTTTTCAAACCTAAAATCCACAATAGTGACATTGTCATCTTTTCCCGCCAGCTGTCCACATTGGTGTCCGCCGGAGTGCCCATAGTGCAGGGCCTGAATATTCTTGAAGAACAGGCGGAAAACCCTGCGTTTAAAAGCGTGGTGACCGTTCTGCGCGGCGATATAGAAGCAGGCCTTTCCATAGCGGACGCCATGCGCAAGCATCCCACCGCTTTTACCGAGCTTTATGTTTCTATGGTAAGAGCGGGCGAGGTTGGCGGCATACTTGACACCATTCTTGAACGTCTGTCCGCTTACCTGGAAGCCTCGGAAGTCCTGAGGGCAAAGGTAAAAAGCGCCATGATGTATCCCCTGGTTGTCTCCACGGTGGCGGCGCTCATTACCGTTTTCCTTATCATGTTCGTAATACCCATATTCAAAGACATATTTTCAAGCTTCGGTGGCCAACTGCCCTTTATCACCCGGGTTATAGTCGGACTGTCGGATTTCCTGCGTCAGAAGTTTGTGTATTTTATCGTGGGCATAGGCGCTATTTACTGGGGAGTCGGGAAATATGTCAAAACCGAGAAGGGGCAGGAAAAAATTGACGACTTGTCGCTGAAGCTGCCGGTGTTCGGCATACTGCTTAAAAAAGTGGCTATCGCCAAATTCACAAGAACTCTGGGCACGCTTATAAAGTCCGGCGTGCCCATACTGCAGGGGCTTGAAACCGTGGCAAAAACCTCCGGCAATAAAATTATAGAGAGGGCTATTAACTCGAGCCGCGACTCCATAAAGGAAGGCGGGCGCATCTCCGACCCGCTAAAGAGAGCCAATATCTTCCCGCCCATGGTGATACAGATGATAAGCGTCGGAGAAGAGACCGGCGGACTGGATAATATGCTTAACAAAATAGCCGATTTTTACGACCAGGAAGTGGATACGGCGGTTAAAGGCCTTACCTCAATGATAGAGCCGCTTATCATGGTGGTGCTTGGCGCGGTGATAGGCACGATAGTGATAGCCATGTTCATGCCGATGTTAAGCCTCGGCGACATGGTAAGCGGCGGCTGATATTTTTTAGCGTGTGGTGCAACCCGGGGCCAATCCGCCCCGGGTTTTTTTATTGGTGTATTCACGCGGTACCCCGTAGTTTTGTGGGATATAGTAAACAATGTGTTTGTTTTATCATGATAAAGTAAAGTATAATTTCCCCATGTACCAACGTATTCAAAAACTTGAGCTGTCAAAAACCGAAACCTGTTTTTTGCTTGGTCCGCGCCAGACCGGTAAAAGCACTCTTCTAAAAAAGCTTTTCCCGGAGTCAAAGTATTATGACCTTTTGCTTTCCGAAGAGTTTGAGCGTTTCAGCAAAAAGCCAGCCCTCCTGCGCGAAGAACTGCTGGCCACACCGCCCAAAGCGCCGGTGTTGATAGACGAGATACAGCTTGTGCCAGCCCTGCTTAACGAAGTTCAGTGGCTCATCGTAAATAAAAATATCCGGTTCATCCTGTGCGGTTCCAGCGCCAGGAAACTTAGGCGGGCCGGGGCCAATCTTTTAGGCGGCCGCGCCGTTCATTATGAGCTTTTCCCGCTGGTTTCAAGCGAGATACGGGAGTTCGATCTTCATAAGGCTTTGAACAACGGCCTGCTTCCAAGGCATTATTCGGCGGCCAGGGCAGGAAAACTTATCCACGCCTATATAGGGGATTACCTTAAAGAGGAAATCTCGGCGGAAGCCGTTTCCCGGAATGTCCCTGTTTTTTCGCGCTTTTTGGAGGCGGCGGCTTTCAGCAACGGCGAGATGGTCAATTACAACAATATTGCCTCGGATTGCGGGGTTAGTGGCCCTACCATTAAAAATTATTTCCAGATTCTTTCCGACACGCTGCTGGGGCGGTTTGTGCCGTCTTTCAGAAAAAAACCCAAGCGGCGCGTTATTTTAGCCCCGAAATTCTATTTTTTTGATCTTTCGCTTCCCAATTTCCTGCTGAAGCGGACAGAAGTAGTTCCGGGCAATGAAGTATTCGGCAAGGCCTTTGAACATTTCATCTTCCAGGAAATAAAAGCGCACAGTCATTATTCCGGCCTTGAGTATGAAACGGCCTACTGGCGCACCGCATCGCAACTAGAGGTGGATTTCGTGCTGGGCGGAGGGGAGGTTGCCCTTGAAGTAAAGGGCGTTAAAGAAGTTTTCCCCGGACATCTTAAGGGGCTTCGGGCTTTCGGAGAGGAATATTCTCCACGGCGGCGGATAGCGGTTTCACTGGATACCAGTCCGCGTTTGGTTGGCGGTATAGAAATTCTACCCTGGAAGATATTCCTGGAAAAGCTATGGTCCGGGAAAATAATCCGCTAATCTATTGAAATCGCAACTTGACAGGGGGAGTGCTCAAATGACAAAGATAATTATTTTCATACTGCTTATCGCTCCGGCATTTACGACGGCAGCTCCCACTGCCAAAAATAAGGCCGATATTTACCAGACAATCGCGGGGGAACTCCTGAAAGACTGCACAGGTGCGGGTAAAGCGGTAGCCGTGGCCGGCTTTTCCTATTCCGACGGCCGGGATTCCCGTGACGGCGGCGTAGTAGCCGAAAGAATAACCACCGAACTGGTAAAATCAAAAAAATTCAAGGTAATTGAAAGAAAAGAAATAGAAAAAGTTTTTGAAGAATTAAAACTCCAAAGGTCCGGCGCCATAAACCCCGATTCCGCCAAAGAAATAGGCCAAATGCTAGGCGCCGACTGGGTAGTAGTAGGAACCCTAACCGAACTCCCCGACAAACAATTAGAACTAAACACCCGCCTGGTATCAGTAGAATCCGGAGAAATAATAAACGCCGCCAAGACCCAAATAAAAAAAGACTGGCTGGACCAATACAAGAAACTCCTTGAAGAGCAAAACAAAGTTATTAAGAAAAACTCAAAGGACGCACAAGCATTTTACGAGAGGGGCACAATGTATGCTGATTTGGGGCAATATGATAATGCGATAGGAAGCTTCGGCATAGCGATTAGTATTGATCCGACCCATCTGATGGCTTATTTCGGTAGAGGAAATGTTTATTATGCAAAGAGGGATTTTGATAAAGTGATAGAAGATTTTTCCAAAGCTATAGCAATTGATCCGAAGTTTACTGGCGCGTATTACGAGCGTGGATTGGCATATAACGAGAAGGGTGAGTATAACAAGGGAATAGAAGATTTTTTAAGGGTAATATTGGATGTTCCGAAGAATGCGGGGGCCCATAGTGCTCTTGGGAGTATCTATGCTAGTAAAAGAGAGTATGATAAGGCAATTAAAGAACATTCCGTGGCGTTAGAAATTGATCCAAAGGATGCGGGGGAATATTCCAATCGTGGGGGTGCTTATGTGCAGAATGGTGAGCTTGATAAGGGCATTGAAGATTTTTCTAAGGCAATAGAGATTGACCCAAGAGAAGCGACAATATATACGAACCGAGGGATTGCGTATTCACAGAAGAGGGAATGGGCCGAAGCAATAGAAGACTTTTCTATGGCCATCTTAATCAACCCAAAGGATGCGTATTCGTATGCGTTCCGGGGCCATATGTATCAAGGCAAAGGCGAATGCTCCAAAGCATTAGATGACGTTAACAAGGCCATAGCAATTAATCCCAATCTGGCTGAAGCATACATGTATCGTGGAAGAAATAGTTTATGTGGAAAAGGTGTCGGGAGCATACTTGAACGAGCGGAAGTTGTTAAGGCAATAGAGGATTTTAACACAGCAGTAAAATTAGATTCGAAGCTCTATACAGAGTTACAAGCTTTAGTTGATGCACTAAAGTGGCCAGGTTTATCCAAACCAACATCAAAGTGAAATTTTCTGCCCTCTCCTGAAACTTAGTCGGTTTGGAAAAGGTAATAATAATCAGTCTTTTTTTACTAACGATAGAGTATAAATTAAAAATTGTTGATCCTGACTCACGGGGAGTAAATGTCAAATTCTAAAATAAATGATTTTACGGAAGTGCTAAATGAATCTATAAAACGAGTAAATAATAATTATTTTATTCTTCCCGTGTCCGCTGGTTTGCCTATATCCAGAGAGCGAGTATTCTGTTACGAACTATATCATCAAATCCGATGTAAAATTATGGTTGATGGAATTGATATGACAATTCATGCTGAGGTGGATAAAAGCGGCGGTGCCATAATAAAAACTAAAAGAAAGCCAGATTTTATCTGGCATGTTTCTGGAACAAATAGGAACCATGTCGTTATGGAAGTGAAGTCTGCTGTAAAACTGAGGAAGGACCAGTTGAAAAAAGATATTGAAACATTAAACGAATTTATTACGAAGTGGCAATATAAGGCAGGGATCCTTCTTGTTTTTTCTGACAAAAATACAGAAGCGATAAAAAATGATATAGAAAGAAAAGTTTCTTGGGATTTGATTAATTCAAAAATTGGTGTGTACCTTGGGTTACAAACTGGGATTCAATCCATAAAAAGACAAAACCAATTGGGTGGGTAAATCGGACGTATCAAAAAAAGGGTGGGGACACCTATATATTAAATTTAGGAATGTAAGAAAGAGCCGGCAGGTTTGTTTGCGGAGGTTTCCGGAGGCCGACTTGGGCTTGCAGTCAGGGGAGGTCGAGGATAAGGGCGGCCGCGCTGGCCGACCCGGCCTCCGCGGGCAAACCTGCCGGCTCTTTCATCCGAATTGACAAGATGTAAACTATAGTGTACACTATTTATAACACGTAAACGATCCATTATCTATAAAGCGGAGCAGCGTATGAGAACCTATCGAAGCCATGATGATTATTTGGACAAAGTGTTGAAAGATCCCAAAGAAGCCGCCCGTTATCTGAACGCGGCTGCGGAAGAGAACGACCAGGCGCTCATACTTGCCGCGCTCGCCCAGGTTGCCAAAGCGCATGGGCTTTCAAAAACGGCTAAAATGGCGTCGCTGTCGCGGATGGGCCTATATAAGACGCTTTCAAAAAAAGGGAATCCGGAATTTAAGACGTTCCTGGGTGTGTTGAACGCCTCGGGCCTGCAAATGTCGTTTAGGCCAATAGTTTAAAACTTTCCGTCCTTATCCGCCAAAATTCAGTCCCGGAGCGCACGGATAATCCGCCGGCTCTTCCTTAAGTAACAAAAGGCAGCCCATATATTGGTATGGTATAAAAGCCATATATCGTGTATACTATATCAGACATGCTACATTTTGAGTGGGATGAAAGGAAGGATGGGGAAAATCAGTCAAAACATGACGTATCCTTTAGGCTTGCTCAATATGCATTCTCCGATCTTAAACGCATCATCGCCGAAGATCTGGAGCATAGCAGGGAGGAAAAGCGGTTCTTTTGCTTTGGCAGGGTAAGAGAAGGAATCCTGACCGTCCGATTCACGTTTAGGAAGAATACGATTCGGATTATCGGGGCGGGATACTGGAGAAAAGGGAGGACAATTTATGAAGAAGAAAATAAAGTACACGGATGAGCCGCTCGGACAGCTACAGGTAATCAAAGACTTCCTACCTCCTCCGGAGGAACTGGTTTTTAAAGAGGATGGCGTTAAAGTCACTATGACATTGAGCAAGTCCAGTGTAGAGTTCTTTAAGAGAGCGGCTCATAAGTACCACACTCCGTATCAAAAGATGATTCGGAAATTGATTGATGTTTACGCAACTCATTTCCCATTACTTTAACCATCCGCTTCACCCCGTTCATTTTCTGTTAAAAAAGTTTATGGTATAAAATTACCATGTTTATGGTAAAACAATATAAAAGCTTGTAAATACCGCCATAGGGGCAATTTTCGGGTTTATGGACCCCCGACAACAAATATCGGGGGTGACAACGTTTCTGATTATAAACTGTTACGGTTAAAAACCTGCGGCGTTTTCTTTTCGTAGCAGGCGGCGTTTTGATGCCAGACCGCCTGGGGCGGAGAAGCCGCCTAGGGTGCCGTCCGATTTTATCACCCTGTGGCAGGGGACTATGGGGGCGAAAGGGTTTTTACCGAGAGCCGAGCCTACCGCCCTCATCGCGCCTGGTTTGTCTATCTGTTTCGCTATCCATTTATAACTGCGTGTCTGGCCTTTTGGAATTTTCATACAGGCGCGCCAGACCGCCTGCTGAAAAGGCGTGTAGGATTTCATTTTTAATAGAACTTGTTGTTTTGTCATGAAGTAATTTGTTCAGATGCAAAGATGCAAGGATGTAAAGACGCAAGGAGGGTTGAAAAAAGAGATCCCCCTAGACTGCTTTGCGTCCAAATTGCTACCCCTCCAATTCTGCCTTGCCGCGCAGTAGCCGGTGGTAACGTACGGCGAAGCGGTGGGCTTCGTTCCGCAGGGCCTCCAGCAGCAACAGGCCGGGGTGCGCCCGGTCAAGGATCAGCGGGAAAGCCCGGCCCGGCATGTAAATTTCCTCAAGGCGCTTCGCGAGCCCTATAACCGGTATCTTCATTTCAGCCGCGCGCAGCGCCTTCATCGCCGCCGCAAGCTGCCCCGGCCCTCCGTCAATAACCAGCAGATCCGGCGGAGGCTCGCCGCTCTTCTTTACCTGTGCAAGCCGCCTGCCGACAATTTCCTCCATCATCGCAAAATCATTGCCGCCTTCCGGAACATTGCGGAAATTTACCCGGTATCTGCGGTAGTGCGCCGTGTTCTTCTCGCCGTTGATAACACAAACCGAGGACCCGACCGCCTGCTTCCCGAAGAGGCTTGAGGTGTCAAAAGCCTCTATGTGGGCGGGGGGCCGCGCCAGGGCCAGCGCCGTTTTAAGCGCCGTCACTGCCCCTGTGCGCCCGGTTGCCAGCTCCATGAAATTTTCCGGCAGACGGTTGACAAAAACCCGCTCCCGCATATGGTCAAAGGCGGACAAAAAATCACGGTACTGAGCGGCTTCCTCGTACGCGAGTTTTTTTACGGAGAGCGCCATTTTAAGGCGGAAGGCGCCGCGCAGCTTTCCCAAATCCCCTTTAAGAAAATCCGCCACACGCCCGGTCAAAGCGGCGTAAGCGGTTTTTGATATTTTCCCGGCGCAGGGGGCGGGGCATTGGCCGGTATGGTAGTAAAGACAGGCGTTTATTTTGCGCGCATTAAGCGGTTTCGCAAGTGAAAAATCCCAGCGGCAGCGGCGCAGATTTATAAATTTTATGCGCCACAAATAACCGAAAAGTTTTTTGAGCGGTTCCATTTTAGGGTAAGGGCCGAAATAGGCCGCGCCGTCGCGCGGTTTGGCGCGCGTGAAAAAAACGCGGGGGAAATCTTCGCGCGTTATTTTCACGTACGGATAGGACTTGGAGTCCTTCCACATCTCGTTAAAAAAGGGCTGATAACGATGGATAAGCGTGCGTTCGGTTAACAGCGCCTCCCGTTCGCTTGCGGAAGCTACATAATCTATGGAGCGGATAAGCGCCGTCAGGCTGGGAATCTTGCGCCTGCCGTCGGAGGGGTTCTTTTTAAAATACTGCGCCACCCTTTTTTTCAGGTCCTTCGCCTTGCCGATATAGATTATGGCGCCTGAAACGTCGCGCATCAGGTAAACGCCGGGAGAAGCGGGAAGGTGGGTGAGGTCCATATTTAAGAAACTTCATTTGCCTTAAGCCATAAGGGCGCCGCGCCCGCTATAAGCCGTAAATTTTAGATATGGCTATTGCCTTAGGCCATAAGCCGTAAGCCATATGTCAGTAAGAAACTCCTTAAAAGCTTATGTAGTCTTTCTGCTTATGGCTTACGGCTTATGGCAGCCGGTTAAAACAGTCCCCGTGTCACAAGTTTTCTGTCTTCACAGCCGAGCGCTTTCAGGGCCCAAAAATAAACCGTAAGCCCGGACGCTACGCCAAGCGCGGTCATTGCCGCCGGTGAGAGGAATCTTTCAAAAGAAAGTTTTACGGCCATCACCGCGAAGCCCATGGCGGCCGCCGCCGCCGCTATCTTTAAAAAAGTTCTCTTGTCTCCTAAACCCGAAAACCCAGTATCTTTTTCAAGCCGCGACAGTAAAAAAACAGCCGCGCCCCACGAACTAAGGCTGGTGGCGAGCATCAGCCCTTTAAGCCCCATTGCCCGCATGAGCGGGAACCCCAGCAGGGCATTCGCGCCTAACTGGAGAAACAGAACTTTAATCGGCAGCGTGTTTTTCCCCGCGCCGTAGAAAGCCGAGACCGCTATTTTATTGGCGCCGAAGGCCGGCAGGCCAAGCGCCAGGAACAAAATGGCCTGCGAGGTCAGCGCGCTTTGCTCGTATGTGAAGCGGCCGTGTTCAAAAAGGGCGCGTGAAACAGGAAGGCTTAAAAAAACAAGGCCGATGGCCGCCGGCAGCATGATAAGGGCCGTGGTTTTAAAGGCGTGTTCAAGCGTTGCCGCGTTTGCACGTTTGTCGCCGGAGATGGCCGACATTCTTGAAAGTTCAGGCAGGCTGACCGCGGCGGCCGAGACGGCAAAAAGCGAAACGGGAAACTGCACGATGCGGGCTGAGTTATATATGGCGGTAATTGAGCCTGGCGCCAGGAAACTGGCATAAACCGTGTTTATAAGCATGGAAAGCTGGTCCTGCGCGAGCGCGGCGGCCGCGGGTATTGCGAGCGCCAGGGCCTGAGCTCCGTTTATGGCGCGCCCCGGCGCGCTAAGGCCCAGGCAAAAACCTTCCTTTCGTATCATGGGGGCCAGTACTGCCAGCTGCGCCAGGCCGGAGGCCGAAGCCACGGCGGCTAAAAGAGTCATTTTATGGGCGGGGTTTAAAGACGCGGCAAACCCCGCATGCATGAAAAGCAGGCAGGCTATAATAGACAGGGAAAACACCGCGGGAGCCAGCGCCGGCGCGAAAAACCTGCGCGCGGCGTTTAAAGCCGCCTGTACAAGCGCGGCCGCGTTCACAAAAATAAGGTGCGGCATCAGCACTGCGGTAAGAAGCGCCGTAAGCGCGAACTGTTCCGGGTTAGCGGCAAATCCGCCCGTAAAAACCTTCACCAGCGGCCGGCGCAGTAATATGCCCGCCAGTGCCAGCGCCGCCGATACGCATAAAATAAGCGTCCAGACGGAGGAGAAAAAAGCCTTCGCGTCTTCTTCCGATTTGGCGCGTTCTTTTTCCAGCAGGGGGATGAAAGCGGCGTTAATCGCTCCCTCACCCGCGGTACGCCTGAAAACATTCACCAGTCTGAAAGCGGCGTAGTAGGCGTCGGTAAGCGCCCCGCCCCCGAAGAACGCCACCAGCAGGACGTCTCGGGCGTACCCCAGGAGCTTTGTTATCAGCGAGGCAAAGGCAAAACCGGATACGTTCTTTGCGAACAAATTTGATTTTTCGCTCATAAAGTGATAAACTGTTGCTGTTCAGGTAGACAGAATTCAGAAGTCAGAATTCAGAATGGCCTGTGAATAGGCCTCCAAGGATTTGCCGGTCTCTTCAAGCAGCTTTCTTCGATATTCTGACTACTGACTTCTGAATTCTGACTCCTAACTGCCTGAGTAGTTACGGTAAACTATAATAATATGGCTAAACTTAAGACCGGACGACATACCAGCGCTATTAAAGCGCACCGTAAATCCGAGCGTCTGGCCTCCAGAAACAGGGGCGTCCATGCCAGGATTCATGACGCAGCTAAGGAATTTGACGGCTTGATCGCCAAAAAGGACGTGGAAAACGCGCAGAAACTGCTGCCGAAGGTCCACGCGCTCCTTGATAAGGCCGCCAAGACCGGCACCATCCACTGGAAGGCCGCCGCCCGCAGGAAATCACGACTTGCCCTGCGCATAAAAACCGCTGTACAGATAACGAATAACAAATAGCGAATAGTGAACAGGGGTTTTAGTTCCTTCCCTTTTCACTGCTTCGCTATTTTGCTTTCCTAAAGATCAATTTTTTCCTGTTTTCTACTTAAATCTTAAAATCTCATAAACTAACTGCCGTATCAGCAGAGCCGGGTTTCTCCCGGAAGAGGACTTAAGCAGTGCTTCTGTTTCCATACAGCGTTTAAGCCCTCTCAATAGTTTGTCTTCGGAGTAGGCGCCGGCGGCCGCGGACAGATGTCTGTATTGGCCCGGGCTTACGCCCGTCTGATATGAGGCTGACGAGCCGGCTCCCGATGCCTCAAGCCTTTTAACTTTCAGCAGCCGCTCAAGCGTTCTTGAAACATTATAAAGCAAAACCAGGGGTTCTGCGTCTTCGGCAAGCAGCTTGTCCAGAATAACAGCGCCGGCTTGCGCGTCGCGCTTGCAGACCGCGTTTGGCAGGTCAAAAGGGTTCTGGTTTTTTGAAAAACCAGCCAGTTCAACCGCGTCGGATGCGCCGAACGGCTTTTTGACGCCGTGGTGGTAAAGGGCTATTTTCTCCGCCTCCACGGCAAGGGTGCCCGCGTCGGTGCCCAGCAGTTCCGTCAGGGTTTCAAGGGCTTCGTCCGATGCCGCGCAACCCGCCGTTTCAAGCTTTTGCCCTAGAAACTTACGCGCCTCAAAGTCGTTTAAGCACTCAAAAATAACCAGGGCGCAGTCCTGCGCGAGCGCTTTGGCGAACTGGTCGGAAGCTTCATATTTTTTTGAGGAAATAATAAAAAGCGAGGTAAAGGGCGCGGGGTTTTCCAGATAAGCGGCCAGCTCACGAGCGTTATCTTTTTTCAGTTTGTCGCAGCGCTTTATAACCAAAAAGCGTCTCTCGCTCAGCATGGGGGCGGTTTGTGCTTCGCCGGCAATTTCGCGCATGTCGGCGGTTTCAGCGTAGTGGACTGAAAAATCAAAAGCATTCGGCTTAAAAAGCGCTTTCAAGCGAGCTAAAGCCGCTTCCTGAAGGGCATGTTCTTCTCCGCAAAAATAATATACGGGCCGCAATTTATTTTTGCGCCACTCTTCTTCCATGGCCTGCGGAGTCAGTGTCTGCATTATTTTCCGGCGGCGGTTGAAACCGGCACCTCCGGGGAGGGCCTGGGGCCGGCGGCCGGCGGGTCCGAGTTGTCCAGGGACCCTTGCGGAACGCTTCGCTGTGATACGCTGGTGACGGAACCGAAACCTTCCACCGTGCGCCGGACGATGGCTTTTGAAAGTATCTCCCAAAGCGCTTCCCTGGCCTGTTCTTCGCTCAAGCCGCCCGGCAGCGTTGAGGCGGAATAGATCTTTGTCACCTGCAGCGCCGGTTCTTCCCAGAGGTAGCGGTTATATGCCTTGTCAAGCAGGCGTACCACCGCCACCACATTAATTTTATAAACCGTGGGCACCAGGTTAACATCGTATTGTATGGGGGTGAGTATATAATTGCTTATCTCTCCCACCAGCACGCCGTCGGCCGAACTTTCGGGGGATACCGAGTACTCTCCGTTTTTTAAAAACTCATCAATTACCTTAAGCATCAGTTTTTCTTCAAGGCCGAACTGCGGTGTTTTATTCAAGAAAGGCCTTACAGCTATCTTTTTTATATGCTGCGGCATTTTCTGCTCAGCCGGGTTGTACTGTATTTCTGAAGTTGAGCAGCCGGCTATAGCCAGCGCCGCCGCGAATATTATAATTCCATGTTTCATAATCTCCCCCCGTTTTGATTTTTAGGTGACTGTTAAGGTGGATAGGCTATAGGCAGTTAGGCTGTAGGTAAGAAGCCGAAAAATAGACTAATATCCTGCATCCTACAGCCTTCAGCCTACAGCCTGTCTTTTACCACTATACTTACAAGCCTGCTTTTAACCACTATTACTTTTACCACTGTTTTCCCGATCATGTGGGGAGCCGCGTTTTCAAGCGCCAGGCGTTCAAGCTCCTTATCGCCTGTAGTTTCCTTCACCTTCAGGCGGACTTTCAACTTGCCGTTTACCTGAACCGGCACTTCAATATCACGCTCCGAAATCACCGCGGCGTCCGGCCGCGGCCAGGCGGTTTTCATAAGCGTGCCCTGGCCGCCCGAACGCTCCCAAAGCTCGTCCGTAATGTGCGGGGCAAGCGGGTGCAACAGGCGCATGAACACGGAAAAATCTTCTTTTGAAGGTGAGGCTTCCGCGCTCAGGCGGTTGAAATAGATCATAAGGGCTGAAATGGCGGTGTTGAATTTGAGGCTTTCCAGATCCGCGGTCAACTTGGCTATGGTCTGGTGGCGCAGTATAAGCAGGTCTTTGGGCGGTTCCACGTCGGAAAGGCCGGCGCCGAGGCTCCAGGCCCAAACGCGATTGAGAAAACGGTGAATGCCTTCTATGGCGCGCATATTCCAGGGCTTTGCGTCTTCAAGCGGGCCCATAAACATCTCATACATCCTGAAGGCGTCCGCGCCGTAGGAGGCTACTATTTCGTCGGGATTGATAACATTTTTTTTGGATTTTGACATCTTTTCAACAACCGGTTTTATCGTTTCGCCCGTTTTTGTGACGGCGGAGCCGTCGTCCTGGATGTCAAGTTCGCCGTAGGCGCGGTAAACGCCTTTTGAATCGCGGTAGGAGTAAGACAGTATCATTCCCTGGTGGATAAGTTTTTTAAAAGGCTCGCGCGTGGAAACAAGCCCCAGGTCGTAGAGGACCTTATGCCAGAATCTGGCGTATAAAAGGTGCAGCACCGCGTGCTCGGAGCCGCCTATGTAGAGGTCAACCGGCATCCAGGCCTTCTCAAGCTCCTTGTTTACGAAAGCGGACGGGTTGCTGGGATCTATAAAACGCAGGTAATACCAGCAAGAGCCGGCCCACTGAGGCATGGTATTGGTTTCCCTTTTAGCCGGGCCGCCGCAGGAGGGGCACCCGGTGTTTACCCAGGAATCTATGAGCGCCAGAGGTGACTGACCAGTGCCGGTGGGCTGGTATTGTTCCACTTCCGGCAGCAGCAGCGGCAGCTCGCTTTCCGGTACCGGTACAGTGCCGCACTTCGGGCAATGCACCAGGGGTATAGGTTCGCCCCAGTAGCGCTGGCGGGAAAACACCCAGTCGCGCAGTTTATAATTAACCCTGGCCCGGCCCAGGCCTTTCTCTTCCAGCCAGGCGGTCATCTTTTTCGCCGCTTCTGTCGTGGGAAGGCCGTTTATGACGGGGGAGTTTACGGCTATGCCGGTTTCGCAGAAAGGCTTGCCGCCCGGCAAGCCTTCCGGGGTTTTAACCACTTCAATTATTTTAAGACCGAATTTTTTGGCGAATTCCCAGTCGCGCCCGTCATGCGCGGGTACGGCCATAATGGCTCCTGTGCCGTAGGTGGTAAGCACATAATCCGCGGTCCAGACCGGAAGTTTCTCGCCGTTGACCGGGTTCACGGCGTACGCGCCGGTGAATACGCCGGTTTTTTCTTTGGAGAGTTCGGTGCGTTCCAGATCGGATTTATTTGCGGAGGCCGCAACATAGGCCGCCACCTCCGCTTTGCGCTCCGGGGTTGGAAGACTTTCAATTAAAGGATGCTCCGGGGCCAGCACCATGTAGGTGGCCCCGTAAAGCGTGTCCGGCCGGGTAGTGAAAACCGTCAATTTTCGGTCGGCGCCCGGCAGTTCAAAATCAACCTCTGCGCCTTCCGAGCGGCCTATCCAGTTCTTCTGCATAAGCATGGTGGAACGCGGCCAGTCGGTGCTTTCAAGGTCGGAGAGCAGCCGGTCGGCGTAGGCGGTGATGCGCAGCATCCACTGTTTAAGTTTTTTCTTTTCTATAGGGGTTTCACAGCGGTCGCAGCGGCCGCCGTAAACCTCTTCGTTCGCAAGCCCCGTTTTGCATTTGGGGCACCAGTTTATGGGCACGGTGGTTTCGTAGGCCAGGCCTTTCTTGAAAAGCTGCAAAAATATCCACTGCGTCCAGCGGTAATAATGCGGGTCGGTGGTGCTTATTTCCCGGTCCCAGTCGTAGCTGAAACCAAGCGCTTTTATCTGGCGCCGGAAATTGTCTATATTTTCAGCCGTGGTAACTTTCGGATGCACGCCGGTGCTTATGGCGTAATTTTCGGCCGGCAGGCCAAAGGCGTCCCAGCCCATCGGGTGCAGCACGTCAAAACCGTTCATGCGCTTGAAGCGGCATAGGCTGTCGGAAGCGGTGTAGCCTTCCGGGTGGCCAACATGCAGACCTTCGCCCGATGGATAGGGGAACATGTCAAGACAGTAAAATTTCTTCGCTCCGGGAACGGCGGCGGCCTTAAAAACACCAGCGGCCCGCCACTTCTCCTGCTGTTTTTTGTCTATGTCCCTGAAATCCGGCATGTCTATGGGTGTTTTCATTTTACGGGCTCCGCTTTCCTCAGGTACCTATTTTATCAGATTAACAGCAGTGCCTCAATGAGAGTCGGGGTCGGGTTTTGCTATCCGGTGACATAATACCTAATTCGGGTAAATAGGTATTATGTCACCGGATTCCCCATAAGGCGCAGGAGACTGTCCAGGATAGCCAGTGGGTGGGGGGGGCAGCCTGGGATGTGCGCGGCTACCGGCACTATCTTGCTTATTTCTCCGATGCTGTAATAGGAATCTTTGAAAGCGCCGCCGTTCAGGGCGCAGTCACCGCAGGTTATCACGAATTTCGGTTCCGGCATGGCTTCGTAGGTGCGTTTAAGAGCCAGCGCCATATTCCTGGATACCGGCCCCGTCACCAGCAGGGCGTCGGCGTGCCTTGGGGAGGCCACAAAATCAACACCGAAACGCTGGATATCGTATATAGGATTCGTGGCGGAAATTATCTCAGATTCGCAGGCTCCGCAGGAACCAGTGTCAACTTCCCTGATATGCAGTGAACGACCGAATTTTTTTATGATAAGCGAGCGCAGCTCTTCGCCGGTTTTTTCGTACCGCAGGGAAGCGGGAATTTTTCCGATTTTCCTTGAAAGGACGCCTTTTTTAAAACTATTCCATAAAATACGCATCATAGGTCGTTACCCGGGTAGGAAAGGTTGAAGCTTTTATTGCAGAGCGGAAAATCGGGGATGATATTGCCAGGCACAGCCTGGGCGAGCCCCTCCCAATTATTGAAAGAGGGGTCCGTTATTTTGCACCGTTCCACCAGAGCGTTTTGGCCGATTCTCACCCAGTAAAGGACCGGGCCCCGCCAGCCTTCGGCATAGCCAAGCGCGCAACCGCTTCGCGGCTCCCCGGCCGAGAT
This sequence comes from Elusimicrobia bacterium GWA2_51_34, assembly GCA_001799565.1. Taxonomy (GTDB): domain Bacteria; phylum Elusimicrobiota; class Elusimicrobia; order Elusimicrobiales; family UBA9959; genus UBA9634. Next base: position 67,732 of record MGTS01000020.1, read on the forward strand.
CTTTACATCAGATCCGGTTTTAATCATACCGGTTAATTTTTTTATCAGTCTGACGGATTCCTTAAATTCAGACACCCGCACATTCAGCCGGGCCAGAACATCGCCTTTCTCCTGCTTCGCGGGTTTAAATCCCGCGCTTTTGTAGAGCGGCGAAAAATCCGCCCGGAGATCCGCCGCTACTCCGGAGGCCCGCGCGGCGGGGCCGGAAACGCCCAGCTCTACGGCCGTTTTATGCGGCAATATGCCAGTTTCCTCAACCCTGTCCATAAAAGACACGCTGCCGTAAAGCATCTCTTTCAAAGCGAGGAAATCTTTTTCGGCCGCTTCGAGCCCGGAGTCAATGGTTTCCCAGACCGATGGCGGGAACTTTAAAACCCCGCCTATGCGGTTGAAATTTTTCAGGTACCTGGACCCTGTGAGTTTTTCATTCAGCGCCAGCAGGTTTTCTTTAATCACGGAAGCGCAGGCTGCGGGGAAACTAAATCCCACATCCGTGGCCATCCCGCCCACGTCTGCGGCGTGATTATAAAGCCTTTCAATTTCAAGCAGGATGGCCCTTGCGCACTGATGCGCCTCCGGAACTTTTATGCCGCGTATCTTCTCAACGGCATCGGCGAAAGCCAGGCTGTGGGCGAAAGCCGCTTCGCCGTCCACAAGTTCCGAAAAAGCCAGGGCGGCTTCCGCGGTTTTGCCTTCAAAAAGCTTTTCAACGCCTTTGTGCGTGAAGCCGAGCTGTATCTCAAGGTTCACTACCGGCTCGCCCGCCGCGCTGAACCTGAAATGTCCCGGCGCTATTATGCCTGCGTGCACGGGACCTACCGGCACTTCAAACACGCCGTCGCCCTCTACGCGACGGAACGCGTAGTTTTTCCCGGTGTCCCCGTATTTTTCCGGCGGTTTAAAATCTTTTCTCAGGGGATAAAACCCCTCCGGCCATACTTCCGGATGCAGGCGCAGCCGCCTGGAATCAAAAGCCTCCCGGCGCTTTATGCCGAACATCTCTCCTATCTCCCTTTCAAAGAGCGCTGCGGAAAAAATATCGTTCGCGAGCGAATCAAATTCCGGAGCGTCGCAGGGAAGTCCGGCGGATACGATAAGCCACTTGCTTTCCAGGCGGGAGGCGAAAACACAGCGGATAAAAAAGCGGTTCTGCGCGGCGACAGCGTCTTCCGCGAACAGCGCGGAAACGGGCGCGCCGGTTTTTTGATGCGCGAAAAGACAGGTTTTTTTAAAATCCTCAGGTCTTACCTCAAGGTGAACCTCTTCTGGCGCGTTCCAGTCCATTGAAACCGGAGTTATGCCTTCCCGGGTAGAAAGCTCCTTCAAAATATCTTCTATTTTCATGTCATATCCCTGTTAAAATATTAACGGCCGCGTGCAGCAGTTTTACCATAAAAGCCGGAATGCCGAGGCCCAGGGCGAGCATAAAGCCGCCCAGCATTATAAACGCGGTTTTTGTGGCCATCGGTTCGCTTTCAGCGGCTATCTCTTTGGGTTTTTTCTCAAAGAGAATTCCGCTGAAATGATGCACCAGCGCGCCGAAGATCACCGCGAGAAAGAACATAAAAAGGCCGGAGATCAGGTATCTGCCCTGCACGAACGCCCCGGACAGTATAGTCAGCTCGCTCATGAAAATTGAAAAAGGCGGAAGGCCTCCGAGCGCGAAAACCCCGAAGAGCAGGAATGTCCCGGTAAAAGGCATCGCCGCGATAACGCCCCTGATATTGCGCATATTGTGCGTGCCGTATTTTTTTGCCACGCTGCCGGCGGCAAAAAACATCAGCGCCTTGGTGACGGCGTGATTAAAAACATGGTAGAGCGCGCCGAATGTGCCAGCCGGCCCCGCGATCCCTATGCCTACGAAAATTATCCCTATATGCTCTACGCTTGAATAGGCCAGCAGCCTCTTGATATCTTTCTGGACCAGGATAAAAGCCGCCGAAACACCCAGGGAAATTATGCCGAATAAAAGCGCGAGGTCGGCGGCGTAGGAGACGCCCACGGCCTTATTGGTTATGACCATAAACCGTAAAATGGCGTATACCGAAGTTTTAAGCAGCACGCAGGACAGCAGGGCGCTTATAGGCGTAAGCGCCTGGCTGTGCGCGTCGGGCAGCCAGCTGTGCATCGGGGCCAGCCCCGCTTTGGTGCCGTATCCAACAAGGATAAAAATAAAAGCTATTTTTACTATATGCGGGTCAAGGTTTCCCGCGTGCAGCAGCATGTCATGCCAGTTAAGGGTTTTAGCCCCGGTGCCGGTATTCAGCGCGTAATAGAAAAGAATGACGCCGATAAGCGCTAGCACCAGGCCTACCGAACAGATTATCACGTATTTCCAGGCCGCTTCTATGGCTTTTTTAGTGGTATGGAAACCCACCAGGAACGCAGAGGCGAGCGTTGTCATTTCCACGCATACCCACATAAGGCCGAGGTTCTCGACCAGCGTGACCAAAAACATGCTTAAAGTGAAAATGTTGAAAAGGGAATAATAAAGCTTTGCCGTTCCTTCGCCTATCAGGCCTTCTCCGACCTCGCCCGCTATATAATCCTTTGAATAAAGGGCCGCGGCCAGGTTAACAGTAGCAATTGTGAAGATGAAAAAAAGGCTTAAGGCGTCGGCGCAGAAATAACTGTCAAGCCGGCCCGGCGCTCCTAAAACCGCTATTTGAACGAGTACAAGGACGAAAGCCGCCAGGTGCCCGGCTATATTTACGGCGCCCATGGCCTGGTGGCGGCGCGTAAGCCAGGGGACCACCGCGCAAAAGGCGTTGATAAGCAATACAAGGTAGATCAGCATATAAAGTCACAAGTCACAGGTCACCGGTCACAAGTTGTAGGGAAATTTTTGTTTCCCTTATGAGTCTTGTTACATGAGACTTGTGACAGCAAAAGGAACTTCGCTCCTTTTGCTTAGCCCTTAAGCCTTGTCAGCCTGCTCACATCTATATGTGTGAACAGGCCTTTTATCCTGTAAACAAATATCCCGGCTACCACTACAAGCACAAACAGGTCAAAAAACACCGCTATTTCAACTATAAAAGGCATACCGTCGGAAATGGACGAAGCCAGCATAAAAACCCCGTTTTCCATCACCAACAGCCCTATTATCTGTGCCAGGGCTTTCAGCCTGAAAACCATCAAAAAAAATCCTGTAAAGATAGTCAGGAACGAAATGGAAAAATTCAGCCTTGCGTCCCCCGACATTCCGCCTATAACCGAGTCGGAAAAACTGTAAATAAGCCAGCCGAACACGGTTACTATAATAACCGACATCGGCGGGTTCAGGACAAGGCCCATGTTTTCCCCGGAGCTCATTTCAGCCGTTATTTTTTCAAGATGCCGTGGAATCAGCCAGACCTTGATAAAAAGTATCATGACGGTTATAACCCAAAGTTCCAAGTCGTCCGAATGCCGGGCGAAAGAAGCGGTTAAAAGCGCCAGCATCAGCGACTGGAATCTGAAAGCGCGTATAAGCGCCCCAAGGCGCTTGGAAGCGGCCATCAAAAATACCGAAAACAACAGCCCGACGGTTAGTATATGAGTCCACATTTCAATATCCTCCCGCCGCAAGAACAGCGGAAGCGAGCGCCGCCACAAACGCGAACATCAGCAGATCCGCCACCCGGAACAACCTCATTTTAGCCAGCGAAATTTCCGTAAACGCCATAATAACGGCCAGCGCCAGCAATTTCAGGGCGAACACCGCCGCCGAGGCCGCAGCAAGCGCCGCGCCGCAGCCGGAAGGCGGAGGGAGAGGGAAAATAATACCCGCTATAAGCGAGAACCAGACCAGCTGCCGTATGTGGGAGGCATATTCAATAATAGCGAGCGATCGGCCGGAGTATTCCAGCGCCATCGCCTCGTGCACCATGGTAAGCTCAAGGTGCGTTTCCTGGTTGTCCACGGGGATCCTTGAAGTTTCGGCTATTGCCACCAGAAAAAGCGCAAAGCCCGCCGTGAATGAAGACGCGCGAAATACGCCGTCGCCGGCGATAGCGGCAAATGAGGTGGAACCGGAGTTTAAGGCCAAAGCAAAAAAAGAAACGAGCGCCGCCGTTTCGGCCAGGCTTGAAATGAACATTTCACGGGAAGAGCCCATGCCGCCGAAAGCGCTGGCCGCGTCCATGCCGGCCAGCGCCATGAAAAACCGGCCCAGCGCGAGTATGAAAAGAACAGCCACAATATCTCCCATGCCTCCCGCCGCCGCAAAGCCGCCAAAAAGCGGCACCAGCAGCAGCGCCGCCGCCGATGAGGAAATTACAACATACGGGGCCGCTTTAAACAGCCATGAAGCGTGCTGCGAAATAACCTCATCGCTTTTGCCCAGGAGCTTGAAAAAATTCCAATAGGGCTGCAATACGGGCGCGCCGCGCCTAAGCCTGACGATATTTTTTATCTTTGTGATAAGTCCGCCAAATAAAGGCGCGGCTGCGATGATAAGCAGAATCTGGATAATGGCCGGACCATGTTCCATATCAGAATTTCCCTCTGAAAACAAGCAGCAGAATTATGACCGCGAAAATATAGGAAAGGTAGAGATGAATGCTGCCCGGCTGCATCCTTCTTACCTTTTTTGCCAGCCGGAAAGACGCGGCCACGGCCGGCTCATAGAAGAATGTTCTGAAAAACGGAGTAGTGTGGGTTTCATATTTGAAATATTTCAGATGATAACCGCCGTGGGTCGCCTTTTCAGTTTTCCTGTAAGGCATTAGAAAGAAACTGAAAAAGATCCTGAAGGGCTTTGAAAAAGCCGTCGCGGTATATTCCGAGCGGGAATCGGAGGCGTAATAGCCGCACCCCCAGGTCCGTCCCGCGGTGAAACGCTGTTTTCCGTAAAAGATCCTAAGCCCGAAAAACGCCGCAAGGCCCAAAAGGACAAGCGCCGCCAGCACAAGCCAGCCCGAAACTGCGCCTGCGTTTTCCAGCCCGCTGGTTACGCCGTAATTCAACACGGAGAATTTCATGTTTTGTGTGTCAATGCCAAGCGTTGCGCCCGCTACTTGGGCCATAACCCTTAAAATCTGCGGGGAGAACAGGCCGAAAAACAGAGTGAGCCCCGCCAGGAAAAGCATGGGAGCAGTCATGGAGAAAGGCGATTCTTTGGCCTCCGAAGCCTTCTCGCTTCTGGGGGCGGCAAGGAAGGTCACTGAAAAAGCTTTCACAAAACAAGCCGCGGCGAGCCCGCTTGTAAGCGCCAATGCGGAAGCCGCCGTTATCCAGAACATCACGCCGTTGCCCGCGCTTTTAAGGGCTCCGGCAAAAATCGCCTGGAAAGTTAGCCACTCGCTTATAAAACCGTTAAGCGGCGGAAGCGCGGAAATTGCCATGGAACCGGCGAGGAAAGCGAAGGCGGTTTGCGGCATCAGCTTGATGAGCCCGCCCATTTTTTCCATATCGCGCGTGCCGGTGGCTTTGTAAACGGAGCCCGCGCCCAAAAACAGGAGCCCCTTGAAAATGGCGTGGTTTACAAGGTGATAGAGCCCCGCCGCCATGGAGAAAACGGCAAGCGCGGGCTGGTTCATAACCAGAAACATCATGGAGCCGCCCACGCCCAGCAGAATGATGCCTATATTTTCCACACTGTGGAAAGCCAGCAGTTTCTTAATATCATGTTCCATTAAAGCGTAAATAACGCCCACCAGACAGGAGACGGCGGCCAGTATCATAACTATTTCGCCCTGCCAGAGATGGCTTATCCCCATTGTGAAAACCGCGAATCTTATAATGCCATATATCCCCAGCTTTATCATTACTCCCGACATAATGCTAGAGATGTGGCTGGGCGCCTGAGGATGCGCCATTGGCAGCCAGATATGAAGCGGCACTATACCCGCCTTGGCGCCGAAACCGAAAAAAAGCAGCAGAAAAACCGCGCCTTTAGCGCTGTCGGGAATAAGATACGCCGCCTCTTTGACCGCCAGGACGTCAAAAGAATGTGTGTAGCGGTACATTATAAGAAAAGCCGCGGTGATAAGGGCGGTGCCGAAATGCGTCATTACGATATAAACGGTGCCGGCCTGAATGGATTTTTTATGCCCGGAGTCAAAAATGACCAGGAAATATGAAATCAAGGACATTAGTTCCCAGAATATCAGGAATAAAACAAGGTTGGACGCGCTGACAACCGCCAGCATTGACAGGACAAACAGGGCCAAAAGGAGCCAGGCAAGTTTTATTTTGCCGCCGGAATAATCCCCTTTCAGATACCCGGCGGAATAAATGGCGGCAGGCGCCGATATCAAAAAGATGACGAATACAAAAAAAAGGGACAGCGGATCACTAAGGAACGCGAAATTGCCGGTTATGGAAGGAATCATGTTCAAATTTTCAATAAAAAAGGCACAATGGAATAGAACGTAGGTGCCTGATGATAAAGAAGATCCATGCGCCTTTGTTTAAATTTTAATTGCCGGTGCTGCTGCCGAGGCTGGCCCCGCCCTTTTGCCCGATGCTGTTTAACTCTGTTGGCAAAAGGGCGGGGCTGGCCGTTGAAAGACCTGGCGGTTGTCTGCGGCTGCTTCCCGCAACGGGAAGCCGATAATCTATATCTTACATCTTATATAAATACTTGTAAAACCAAAGAAATTATTCAACGCAGGATGAGCTAACACAAATTTGGGCCTTTTTGCCCGTTTCGGCTGAATGTTTCGGGTTGATTTTTATCGGAGACTTTTTCAGGCCAGGTCTTTAAGGATGGCGGCGGTTTTCAGGTTCATGCGGCGCCGGAGCGCCGGAGTGGCGTCGTCCATGCCGGCCAGCTAACAATCCAGTGACATAATACTCAATTAAGGTAAATAGGTATTATGTTGCCGGATTGTTCGGACAGGCGGGCGTTGATTAAGCGGTTAACTGTAAGGTGTTTAGGATTTGCAACGGAATGCACTTCCCGTCCGCCTGAGGCAGGGGGGATTTAGGGAAGCGAAAATTCCTGTTAACTAAATTTTAGTTCCGCATTCTCCGCAGAAGTTTACGCCCTGCTGGTTCTGCGCGCCGCACTTCGGGCATTTGGGCATGGCGAGCGGGGCCCCGCAGCTGCCGCAGAATTTTCCTTCGCCGGCTGGTTTGCCGCACTTTGGGCAGACGGTCTGCTTGCTTTCCACCTTGCCGGTAAAGACCGGCGTGGCTTCGGCCGCGGCTTCTATGTCCTTCACCATTTTCCTGGACTTGGCCGCTGCTATCTCCACATTAGCCCTGGGCGCGTCCTTAACACAGAGCCCCTCCTGTTCGTTCCAGCAGGTTTCGCATACCCACTTGCTGCACTTAGGGCAGCGCTTGAAGTGGCCTTTGGCCTCGTTCTGCGCCAGTTCAAAAGCCGTCTCATGTTCTTTGTGCCATTCAGGGGACATGCCGGTGAAGCGCTCGCTTATGGCGTCGGTGCCGCGCTCCAGGCCGTAACCCAGGCTGGATTTCCCGGCCATCTGGGCCACAGTGCTTATGACGCTGCCCAGCCCTTTGAAGAATTTCTTTTTCTTGTAGGTTTTTGATTCCGTAAAGCGGGTTTTATAGCCTTCCTTGCAGGTGTCGCAGTAAAAAGTGAACTGGAAGCCGGCCTCGGTGCTGTTGTCCGCGAAATTGCTGGTGAATCCTATAAGGTTCTCCGACATATTATTTCCCTCCTAATTTTTTTCCGCATTTACTGCAGCTTTCCGAAACGGGCGGCTGTTCCGTGCCGCAACCCTTATGCGGGCAGACCACGGTAAGGCGCGCCCCGCATTTCGAGCAATAATCCCCGAAAAAAACAGAGCCCGAGCATTTGGGGCATACTGTCTCCAGTTTAAATCCGCAGGAAGCGCAGACCTTCCAGCCTTCTTTTACCGGCGCGCGGCATTTGTGGCAGCGGAAGTCACCATAGGGATTTATTTTAGCGCAGGCCGGACAGACATTGGCGTCCGGCGGCACAAGCTCTCCGCAATAGCGGCACGGATGTTTATAGCCCGTCATTGGTCCTCCTCTGTTCCGTCTTCTTTGGTTCCGCCTTGTCTGGCGCCGGGGTTTCTGGCCGCGAAATCCAGCAGCGCCGACACCCCCGCCTTCCATTGCTCAGTTCCGGAATGTATGGCCCGCCCCACGTACAGCTGTCTCAGGGCTGCCAGTTCAGGTATGCGGGCCAGCGCCCCGGTGTAAATCGCGTTTTTAGGGTCGGCCAGGCGTTCTTCCGAAAGCAGCACCGGCATGTGTCTGAAATTTACGGCTGTCATGGCGCGATTGAAAAAGGAAAGAAAGCCCGCCCAGGGGTCCTTCGCGCCGGGGGGGAGGCGGTAAACGTAGGTTGCTTTTTTGTCCGTGGTCTCTTTAGCTTTAGGCTCCACCAGGAAGGACTCAACCATGACCGCCGGCGCCGGTTTTTCCGCGCAGAACAGGAACATGTGATGGTCGCCGCCCAGCTTCCCCATAAGGCCTTTTTTTACGCCAAAAGCCGTTTTGCCCGTGGCGGAAAGCTTTTTAAGGAAGTTGTATTCCATGGAGTCGTCCTTAGACCAGCATACGCGCTTTTCTATGGCGGCCGAAGCTCCGGGCAGGATTTTTTCCGCCTCGGCTAACGGGACCAGGCGGCCCTCGCGCAGCAGGCCGGACAGGGCGCGTATCTCCAGCGGGGAGACCCCGGGCAGGGCGGCGGCCAGCGCTTTCTGCACGAACAGGTCAAGCTCCGCCATCTGCGCGCGCAGGGAATCACGGAAATGGTCGTAGTTGCGGCCAAGGCCGCTTATGCTCCAGCGTTCTCCGCATTCCCCGGTTATTTCCATATTGTAATCGCCTTCTTTCACTTCAGTTATAAAGCGGAAAGGAAGGCGCAGAAAATCGGCGGTTTCGGGCAGAGCGACGAGGGAAGTTTCATAGATGCGCAGTTCGCAGCGGCAGTTAAATTCCGAAGTGGTGTCTTTATAGGCCAGTTCCGCCTCTATCATGGATTTTTTCAGGGGTTCTTCCGCCAGAGCCAGTTTCAGCAGTCTTTCGTTGCGCAGCCGCGCAGCGTGCTGCGCGAAGTTCTCAAACTGGTAGCCAAGGGAGCTTATTGTCAGAGCGGCCTGCCTGAGGGCAAGTTTCGCCCTGTAATCTCCGAGCGAGAACGCGGTTATCTCTTCCCATGGAACGACAAGCGGCAGGGCTCCCTTCGGGGCCAGTGTCAGGGCCTCTTCTGAAAGCGTGGCCGCGCCGGGCCCGGTTTCAGCGGGCCCGGTACTGCGGGATAAAGCGTACTCGCAGCCGAATTTCATTTTATAAATATATATTCAACCGTCTTTTTTACGCCGTCGTATTCTACCGCTATTTCGGCGGTGCCTTCCCTGAGCCCTTTCACCAGAACCATGTCGCCGGCCCGCGGTGTTATCTCTATTAATTCAGGCTTGCTGGCGGTCCATGTGGGCGTGATCTTTATGGGCCGGTTGTTCGCGTCGCGGCCCTGGGCGCTCAAGCCGGCCGTGCCGCCTATGGAAAGGGTCATGCCGTCTGCGGAAGGGCCGCTCTGGCCAAGGGCCACGTTGCCGGAATAAACCAGTATTTTAGCAAGCGGTCCCGCGCGAAGAACGTCCTCTATGGGCGGTATCTTTTTGCGCAGGTCGGCGGAGCAGGCGCCCAGCAGAAGCGCGGACAGGCATACGGCTGCGGACAAGTTGAAGCGTTTCATTTATCCCCCTCCTTAAAATGTACTTATTTAAGTATACAACTTTAAGCAAATCTGTTCGCGATTCGTCCTGGATTTGCCATGTGTCCATGGCGGTCGGAGTTAATGAAAGATATTTTTAGGCCAGTTCTTTAAGGATGGCGGCGGTTTTCAGGTTCATGCGGCGCCGGAGCGCCGGGGTGTAGTCGTTCATGCCAGCCAGATGCAGGGCCCCGTGCGTGGAAAGTATCAGCAGTTCCGTTAAAACGGAGTGCCCCATGGCCTTTGCCTGCTTGCCCGCCCTGGAGAGACACACATAAATGTCGCCGAATACGGCAGGGGCTTTAAATCCGGGCGGGGCCGGATAGTTGAAAGAGATCACATCTGTAACGCGGTTCCTTCCGAGAAATTTTTTATTCAGTTTTTTAATACCGGAGTCGTCCGTAAAAATAAGACACACGGTGTGTTTTGATAACCTGTTCCCAAGGGCCGAACGCACCGCTCTTTTGAAAAGCGGCCTGGCGCGTTTTACCGCGGCAGGGGCGGGTGTCTCAAAAAATATTTCAATCGACATTTGTAAACTTAGGCAGAAGGCTATTAGCAATATCTGCTTCTTACCTACAGGCTAACTGCCTACAGCCTATCCACCTGATCCGTTATTACTGCCACTTTGAAATACCGCGCGGTATCACCACTATGCCGTCGGGATCTATGTAATGGTTCTGGGCGTCCTGGTCGGAGTTGAAGCCGATTGTCGTTTTGGCTTCCAGCGTGTTGTACCGGTCTATTATGACCTTTTTCAGGCGGGAACCGGCTTTTATCTCGCAAGCGTCCATTATAATGCAGTCTTCCAAATGGCATTTTTCGTGCACTATAACGTCGTTTGAAAGTATGCAGCGTTTGAGTGACGACTGGTTTATTACGCAGCCGTCTGAAAGCATACAATCCTGAAGGTGGGAATCTATTATCTTAGTGGGGCCGGCGTTATACCTGCTGTCATGTATCGGCCAGAGTTTATTGTTCAGGTCAAGCCTGGGTTTAGGGCCAAGCAGGTCCATATGCGTCTGCCAGAAAGATTCCAGCGTACCTACGTCGCGCCAGTAGTTGCTTTCTTCGTAGGATTTGATGCCGGGCAGTTTTTGCGAGGCAAAATTGTAGGCGAACACGCGATAGCGTTTGTGCAGCGATGGCAGTATGGTTTTTCCGAAGTCAAGTGCCACCGTCTCGCCCGATTCCTCGTGCAGGATCCTGACCAGCGCGTCATAGGAAAAAATATAGTTGCCCATGGAGGCGTAGGAGAAGTTGGGGTTGCCGGGTATGGGCTTCGGGTTTTTTGGTTTTTCCTCAAAAGCGGTCACCCTGTTTTTGGCGTCAGTTACCACGGTGCCGAAGCGCGAGGCCTGCTTTATCGGCACGGTAAGCGCCGACACTGTCACATCCGCCTTATTCTCAAGGTGGAAGCTTATCATCTGGCGGATGTCCATGCGGTAGATGTGGTCGGCGCCGAATATGGCCACCAGGTCGGGTGTGTAATCTGTTATCAGGTTAAGGTTCTGCTTCACGGCGTCGGCTGTGCCGCGGTACCACATTTCCCCAAGGCGCATCTGGGGGGGAACTATTGTTATAAAGTGTTCGCGCGTGATGCCGCCCAGGTTCCATGTGGAGCGCAGGTATTCTATCAGGGACTGCGACATGTACTGCACAAGCACGTAGTTGGAATAAATGCCGGAATTTATAAAGTTAGACAGCACGAAGTCAATAATACGATACTTGCCTCCAAAGGGGACGGCTGGTTTCGATCTCTCTTTCGTGAGCGGATAAAGCCGTTCACCCTTTCCGCCTGCCATTATCATGCCAATAGTTTTCATAAAGTTCTCCTTGGAGGAGTTCGTCGCTTTAAGCCATACGGGCGCCGCGCCCGCCATAAGCCATAAGCTATGCGGCTGTTTCAGCCGCGTCACAGGCTGTATGCTTTAGGCCGTAAGCTTTTAAGGAGTTCCTTACAAGCCTATGGCTTATGGCTTAAAGCTTATGGCAGTCTTTCTGCTTATGGCAAATCCCTTTAACTTTAACTTATCGCGTCAAGTATTTCCCGCAGGTCACGGCCCACGCACAAAAATACCGGCTTGTCGCCGGCTGTGTAGTTTTTTATGCGCAGTTCGCGCAGTTCCCTGGTAGCGTTAGTCAGTTCGTCCAGATGCCGGGCTTCGCGCGCCACTATCATTTCCTGCTCGCCCAGGCCGTAGGAAGTAAAGAAATTCTCCCGTATTTCCCTATATCGGCCCACCACGCAGGTTCGCTCCGTTAGCATGGCGCTGCGTTCTTCATCCGAAAGCTCGTACCATGTATGGGACTTGACTACAGGGTGTATCAGCATGAATTTATAAAGGCCGAAAGACTCTTTGGGCAGAAAGCCGAATTCAAGGTCTTTTTTAGGCGCGGACTGTTCCGTCGCCTGGTGCACGCCCAGCAGAGAGTGGGTATTTAAAAAATACCGCCCGGCCCCGGTGGAAAACGTGCGGGCGCAGTTCTCCTGCAAAAATTCCAGATCGTCGGACATGCGCCAGATCAGGAGGTCGGAATCGGAACACAGGCCGGCAAGCATGTAGGTGCGGAAAAAAAGTTTTTCCTGGCAGGAGGCCGCCATGTTCTCAAATTCCTGTTTGGCGGCTATTTTTTCGTTTGAAATAAGCCGTCTGAAAAGCGGATCCAGCTTGATAAACATGAAACTTGAGTAGATATTGTTTTGTTTTTTCATTTTTTCCATAAGTTTTCCCAAATCCGTACGCCTTAGGCGGACGCCCGCTGAAATAGCGGGCGGATTCGGGACCTCCGGGACTGAATATGAGAAACCAATTAAAAAGTCGGCAAATTCACCCCACCACCCGCCGCAGGTGGTGGGGTCATTCCCAATATCCCCAAAAAATCGCCCGCTATTCCAGCGGGTGCCCGCCGGATTGGCGGGCGATTTTTTGGGAGGGGCTTAAAAAATGAAGGCCGCTTTTAGTAAGCTCGGTTTCAGTCTCGGTGGTCAGGCCTGTTTCCACCTCTATCGCAAGATATTTACGGCCGTTTTTTTCTATTATAGCGGTTCTGGGCGCAAGGCGCACGTTCTCGCTTCTGCCCACGAAGATGTATCCGTTAAAGCGTTCGCCTATCCGTATGCCGCTGCGCAAGTCCAGCGCTTCCAGCCAGACGCGGTTGTAAAGCGGGCGTCCCTCCAGGGGAAGAAAACTGGAGAGTGTGGTTTTAAGTTTAATTGATTTGTCGCCGTCGTAAACCATTTCGGCCGTCATGCCCGGAGCCAGCGGCGAATAAAGCGGTTCCGTGTTTTTGCCTACAATCACAACTTTTCTGGCCATTGTGAAAAGGCGGTCGCCCTTATAAACCTTGTCCTTTGGTTTTATATAAACATTCAATATTATCCCCTGTTCATCCGGCTTTACATCGTAGTATTTGTAAACATCCTGCCAGCGCTTCTCGGTCTGCTTCCTTTCCGCGGGAGAGGTCGCGTCAAGCAGGGCCGCCATTTCCGTTGATACAAGCCTGGCGGTCGTGGTTTGCGGGGTGACAAAGTCGAGCAGTTCCGCCAGCACCTCTTCCACTCTGCCGTCAAAAGGGGCGAAAACATCGTAGGTGTCCTTTGCGGTGGCAATGCCGGTAATTTTACCGTAAACTTCAATGTCGCTTTCCTTGAGCTCGCGCTCAGGACCGCTGATCATTATCGGCTGCGCGTAAGCGCCGCGCGCCGACACAAGGCAGAAAACCGCCAGCAGAATTTCAACCCGAATCCCGCGATTAAAGATGGTTTTCATCGAGAGTGAGAAATACGGGGAACAGGAACATTGCGGGATTCCCCGCTCTGCGGGTCGCGAATCAAGCGCATTGCGCGCAGAATTCGCGAGGGTGTAACCCGCGCGAAGCGCGCCGGCGCTTTGCGCCGGGAAGCTTTCAACTGAAGGATTCAGGTTAATTTGCATGGAGTTTTAAAAAAGCCTCCCAGGTCCAGGGCATTTTCTTATTGAAAATTTTTGAAATGGCGCCGGCGTAATCACGTATTTCAGACTGGGCGTGAGCGTCCATCCGAAGCGACAGGAAGTTAAGCAGGCTGCGCGCGTTTACGCTCCAGTAAAACTGTGTGTATTGCGATACCGGCAGGGCCATGCGCGCCATTTCTCTGGCCGCCCCGGCTTTTATCAGTTCTTTATAGGCCCGATAAGAGGCCTTAACGCTGTCTTCATAAACAGCCAGCATTTTTGACTGGTCAAGCGCGGGCGAAGCCGTGGAGCCCTGGCGGTTTATCCTGTCCTGCGCGCGGAAAGCCGGCGGTATGTAAAACTCTTCCGTCACCTCGGTGTAGCGCGCGCTGACCTCATTGTAAGAGGCCATGCGGTGGCGCATCCACTGTCTTGCCACGAAAATGGGACATTTTATATGAAATTGAAAAACACAGTGTTCAAAAGGGGTATGGTGGCCGTGAGCCAGCAGGTATTCTATAAGTCTTTTATCCTTTTGCGCGCCCCTGGTCCGGGAGCCGAAAGTGACTCTCGCGGACTGAACGGCCCGCTGGTCGCCTCCCATGAAATCTACCAGTTTCACAAAACCTTTGTCCAGCACACGGTACAGGCCTTTTTCAGGTTTCTTTTCTGTTCCTGTCATACGCCCTCCGCGTCCGCCTAAGGCTGACGCTTTTTTTGGGGAAACCCAATATAAAATTATATACTTTTCAAGGGACGAATGAAAGGAAAAGCCGCCATGAAATATAAGCCTGTCCGGAAAGCCGGAAAATCAGCGGACAGTTCAAGCCTGCGCGCGCTCGCGCGCATAATGGACGCGCTGCTGGCGCCGGGAGGCTGTCCCTGGGACCGTAAGCAGACTCACCGCACGCTTTTAAAATATCTCCATGAAGAAGCGCTTGAGGTTGCCCAGGCGGTTAAAAAGAACGATTGGGAAAACCTGAGGGAAGAACTGGGCGATGTTTTATTGCAGGTGGTCTTTCACAGCGCGCTTGCAGAGCGTGAGGGGCGTTTTAAGCTTTCTGATGTGATACGAACCGTCAACGCCAAACTGGTGCGGCGGCACCCTCATGTTTTCGGCGGAAAAAGACTTTCCACGTCCGCTCAGGTGCTGGTCCAATGGCGAAAAATAAAAAAAGCCGAAAAACATGAACGAAACCGCCGCGGTTGAACGCATTACAGGGCTTGCCCCGCTGGACTATGGGCTGCTTGGGGCAGCCATGTTGTTCCTTTTCTTTATCGCCTGGTTCAAAGGCCGCGGCGAAACCGATACCCAGGATTATTTTCTGGGCAGGCGTAAAACCCCGGTGTGGGTGGGCACGCTTTCTTTCGTGGCCACTGAAATAAGCGCCATGACCATAGTGGGAATGCCGCCCGTAGGATTCTCGGAAAACTGGCAGTACCTTCAGTTTTTTATAGGGTCGGCTTCCGCCCGCGTGCTCATAGCTCTTGTTTTTATCCCGGCGTTTTATAAGTTCAATTGCACTACTATTTATGAATTTCTGAAACACCGCTTCGGGCCGCAGACGCAGTACGCCGGGTCGGTTTTCTTTTTTGTCACCCGCCTTTTCGCTTCCGGCGTGCGGCTTTACGCGGCTTCTCTTGCCGTGTCGGTGGTCATGGGCTGGCAGCTGGGTTACACTATAGCTTTCTTTACCATGGTCAGCGTGGTTTTTATAGGCTTTGGCGGCATAAAGGCCGTCCTCTGGACCGGCGCTTTTGAGGCCGCCACTTTTTATATTGCGGGCGCCGCGGTGGCCGGCTACCTGCTGCTGCATATAGACGGCGGATTTTTCGGCGCCTGGCGCCTGGCCGAAGAAGCGGGGAAACTCTCTATCTTCAACTTCGGCTGGAATTTTAAAGACCCCAATATTTTCTGGGTGGCGGTGCTTAACGGGGTTTTCGGTTCACTGGCGGCTTTCGGCACGGACCAGGAATTGATGCAGCGCCTGCTCACGCTTGAAACCCGCCGTGAAAGCCAGAAAACTATTTTAGCCACCATTTTCACCAGTTTCCCCGTGACAGCGCTTTACCTGGGCATAGGCACGCTGCTTTTCGTCTTTTACAGGCAGAATCCGGCTCTTTCCCTGCCGGCCAACGCCGATACGATACTTTCACATTTCACGATAAATGTTCTGCCGGCCGGTCTTAAGGGGCTGGTGCTGGTGGCAGTGGTGATGGCCAGCATAGATTCGCCTCTTAGTTCGCTCTCTTCATCATTTATAACGGATATTTACCGGCCTCTCATAAAAAAACAGGCCGATGAACGGCACTATCTGCTGGCCTCCCGGCTTAGCGTGGTCTGTTTCGGCCTGCTGCTTGCGCAGATAGCCTGGTTGTGCGCGGCCGGATCGGGCCGCATGCTCTGGCTGGCTTTCAAAATAAACGGGGTTACCGCCGGCAGCCTGCTGGGAGTGTTTCTGCTCGGTCTGCTTACAAAGCGCACGGTCAACCTGGGGAATGTGGCGGCTATGATTTTCAGCGCGGCGCTTGCGGGCGGAGTGCTTTATCTTTCTGAAAAGGGTTATGCTTCAATAGGCTGGAGCTGGATAATAGTTATAGGCACGGTGTCCACTTTCTCCCTGGGCTGGCTGTTCGGCCCTTTGGAGACACTTCTCCGCCTTAGGCGGACGCGGGCCTCTGGCGCTGTCCGCGGCTGAGGCGTGCCGGAAAGCATCTAAATCGGCGCCTCCAGCGGAATAAAAAACCCCGTCCGTCTTAGGCGGACGGGGTTTTAAAAATACTCTTTTTAATGCTTAACCAGCTGTTCCTTGCGGCGCTTTATTTCTTCTTCCAATTTTTCCAGTTTCTCTTTGGTTTTTTCTTTGGTCTCGTCCATCCAATCGCATACCTTTTCGCGGGTTTCTCTGCCGGAGGCCGGGGCAAGAAGTATGCCCAGGGCCGCGCCTATAATTCCGCCCAGCAAAAACGCGCTTACTACCTCGCCGGTTCTATTCTCAGACATCGTATCCTCCTGAAAAAATTAAACATGGACCGTCTTTCCCTAATTCTGATACATTGCGGGAGCGCTTGTCAAATGTAAGAATTATCCAATGCAAGATGATGGTGAAAATATCCCCATTTCCAACGCAACATGATGGTGAAATTGGCGCAATCTTGAAAA
>MGTS01000021.1:0-33966 GCA_001799565.1 Elusimicrobia bacterium GWA2_51_34
CTCTGAGCCAGGATCAAACTCTCCAAAAAATCCGTAACTGTTAACAGCGAACATCGCTATTAGCAATTAGCATTTACGGAGTGTTCTTAAAGGCTCTGATTTGCTTTAATGCTGTCTGTGCAAAGTTCTCACACCCAATTTGGATTTTAATGATTAATCATCCCATATAAACCTCAGTAGCCGGTGATTAGTGGCTGGCGGTCAGTTTCCCGGCCACCGGCCTATCACCTGCGCCTGATTTTATACGATCAGGGTGCCCATTCATACATAATTTTTTAGAGAGCAAACCCTTTCCTGCTTAGTAGCTTCTACTTCACAGGTACGGGTAATTTGTCTTGCCGCGGCTTGTGTTCGCGGCTGGTACTACAATGTTAGCAAAACTTGGCGGAACCTGTCAACTCTTTTTTTCTCGTCGGAGGAACTGCGGTTTGCTTTACTGAACTTCCGCTTTAAGAGATTTTCAGGCCGCTGGATTAGCGGACGCCTTCTGCGGAAAAATCTCCGACAACACATTTACTATACCAAATTGTCCGGGGACCTTGTCAAACATTTTTTATAAAAATACCGGGGCAGGAATTTCGGGGCCGATGGGCCATTGGGCGCCGACCGACAGCAGCCCGGAACCGGAGCAAAAAGGGCTCCGCACAGTTAAGGACGGCAATTCCCCCCTTAAAATGGCTTATTTGGCGGTTTTTCCTGCGTTTTTATCTGTCTATATATGGATTTGTTTATAATTCACAGTATATTACCGCGAGAACGCGGTTTTTAACGCTTTTTTGTGGGTTTTAAACGGTTGTTGACAAAAACCGCTGAAAATAAGTTATAATCGGATTTGCTGGAAAAACCGGCAAACCCCAGAAATTCTGAGCAAAATAGTGAGGAACCGCATATGAGCCTGCACAAAAACCAGCCTAAAGGCCTTTTCCTTTTATTCTTCGTTGAAATGTGGGAACGCTTCTCTTATTACGGCATGCGCTCGCTGCTGGTGCTTTACATGGTGAAGTACCTGATGTTCACCACCGAAAAATCCGGCCAGATATACGGCTGGTACACCGGCATGGTATATTTCACACCGATCCTGGGCGGCTATATAGCCGACCGCTACCTGGGCCGGCGTAAATCCATAATAGTGGGCGGCACGCTGATGGCGCTGGGGCATTTCGCCATGGCCTTCTCGCCCCTGCCGTTCTTCTTTTCAGCCCTTATACTGCTTATAATGGGCAACGGCTTCTTTAAGCCGAACATCTCCACCGTGGTGGGCTCGCTTTACGAACAGAACGACCCGCGCCGCGATGCCGGATTCACCATCTTCTACATGGGCATAAACCTTGGCGCATTCTTCTCGCCGCTGGTGTGCGGAACGCTGGGTGAAAAGATCGGCTGGCATTACGGTTTCGGCGCGGCCGGCGTGGGCATGGTGTTAGGCCTTGTCATGTATTTGTGGGGACAACATGCCCTACTGGGCGATAAAGGGATGAAGCCCACGAACCCGGGCGGCAAGCTGTATGTCCCCTTCGTCCTTGTGGGGATAGTGCTGGCTTTCCTTATAGCCAGCGCCTTCCAGTTCAGCGGCTACGACATTAAAGGAATGATACCCCGCTACGCCTACGTGCTGCTTGCCGTTGCGGTGTTGACCGGCCTGATCTATTCCTACGCCTCAAAGCATGAAAAGTCAACGCTGACCGCGGTGGAGAAACAACGCATGGCCGTTATCTTTATAATGGTGTTCTTCACCATCTTCTTCTGGTCGGCTTTCGAGCAGGCAGGCAGTTCTCTTACGCTGTTCGCCGACCGCGAGACCAACCGGGTCATAAGCCTGTTCGGCTGGACCTGGGAGATGCCGGCCAGCTACTTCCAGTCCATCAACCCGCTGCTGATCTTCATCATGGCCCCGTTCTTCTCAAAGATGTGGATTAAAATGGCGGAAACAGGCACAGAACCCTCCAGCCCGGTCAAGTTCGCCACGGGCCTCGGCCTGCTGGCTGTCGGCTTCGTGGTAATGATAGCCGGCGCGGCCATGTACCAGCAGTCCGGGCCGGTAAGCGTTATGTGGCTGATAGGCGCATATTTCTTCCACACTCTTGGGGAACTGTGCCTGTCGCCCGTGGGGCTTTCCCTGGTCACAAAGCTAGCCCCGGTGCAGTTCGGCTCGCTGATGATGGGCGTCTGGCTGATGTCCAGTTTCGCGGCCAACTTCGTGGGCGGCTTCTTCGCCGGCAACTATGACGCGATGAACCACACGCTGTTCTACATGGTACCCACCGGCACCGCCGCCGGAGCTGCGGTCCTGCTGCTTCTCATCACCCCGAAACTGAAGAAGTGGATGCACGGCATTCATTAATCGGAGGCTAGGGCTAATACGCCACCGCAAGTTTTAGACACAGCAGATAGCTAATCTAGTAATAGTTTATGGCAACCATTACTTTCTGCCCTCCCCTAATCTACAATCAAATACGGTTATATAATTCTCTCGGAGTAATATCTCTTGCCGCCGTGGCGCGAAATTGCGGGCATCAGGTAAATATTCGGGACATCAATATAATCTGCACCGATACGGAGCAATTAGGCAAAATAGAAAACTTCGCAGGCTATTTGTTATCCGACCGCCCCGATATTATCGGTTTTTCAACGGTATACAATTCATATCCTGCGACAATCAGAATGGCAATTGCCTGTAAACGGTTACGGCCCGATGTCTATGTGCTTATGGGCGGTCCCATGGCATCCGCAACCGCAGAAGAAACTCTCCGGGCATATAACGAAATAGACGGTATTATGGTCGGAGAGTGCGAAGTGGCCTTAGAGTCATTTATCAAGGAATTTGAGCATGGGAGGAATTGGAGCAATGTCCCCAACCTTGTATGGCGCAACTGTTCGCAACTTACCAGGAATCAACAAGCCCCTCTTGTGGAAAATCTTGATTCACTGCCGCTTCCTGCCTATGACCTGAGTCCATTTTCCCTTGCAGACGCCGGTACTATCCTCATTGAAGCAGGGCGCGGGTGTCCGCATCGGTGTTCATATTGTTCCACTTCGCGCTTTTGGAATTCGCGCATAAGAATGAAGTCCGCGCACAAATTGCTGGAGCAAACCAAGATGCTTTTAGCTAAGTACAGAACAAATAACGTTAAGTTTGTGTCTGACAATTTTACTGGTTCACCGGATTTTTGCCTGGAATTTTGCAAGGCGGTCAAAGCCGACGGCGTGAAATTTAAATGGTATACAAGCGCCTGCGTGGATGCGCTTAATTCCAATCTGACGGAAAAAATGGCCGAAGCAGGGTGCAAATCACTATTTGTAGGGATAGAAACGGGTACCGCGAAAGTACACAAGATTATTGGGAAAAGGATGTTGGATCAGGCATTTGTGATAAAAAATATAATCAATGCGAACAAAGCCGGGATAGGGTGCACCGCATCTTTTATTGTCGGATTCCCCGGAGAAGATTTATCCGATGTCCGCGAAACGCTGAAATTGCTTTTGGATGTTATGTTCGCCGGAAACAGGCGGAATATTATACAGTTGCATACACTTACTCCTCACTCCGGCACGCCGATAGCCCAAAACAATATTCACCAGCTGGAGTTTGACGGATTTTCGCCGGGACCGGAGTGCCATCTTTCGAAAAAAGACGGAACTATGATTCGAAGCCATCCGGATATTTTTACCTCGTTTTATACCATCAAAAACGACGAACTCTCCAAAGCGTTTCTTCTCCGCTTGTGTCTGATCATAATCCACATGCAGAATTTTCCGGACACCATGCTTTTGCTGTGGCGGCAAGAACGCATGCGGTTTTTGGATTTGCTGTTATCCCAGGCGAAACATTTGAAAAAAGATGATACAAACTGGTTTATACAAAACAGAACGGAGACCATCGCACTGGTTTACAGGTTTTTTAGACAGCGCATATTACCGCAGTTAGATAATTCCAAAAAAATGCAGGAGACGCTGCTCCACGAATATATGATCAACAAAACAGCTGTCCGGTTGGAATTTGAGAGCATCCTTCGTTTTCAAAAGCCCGTATAATCTTCAATATCACCTATGTAAGGCTGGCGCATGGGTTTGCCTGCCATGTGGCGGTCATAGACTGGTATAGCCGGCGGGTTTTAAGCTGGCGGCTGTCAAACACGCTGGAAAGCGATTTCTGCGTGGAAGCCCTGGAGGAAAGCATGAGGCTTATATGGGAAGCCGGAAATGTCAGGATCAGCATGGACGGCCGCGAACGGGCATTCAATCCCGGTATTAAACCGGGACTCTCTTATTGCTATGAAACGCAGGAGCGCAAGCCTCCATGACCTGGAGGACGTTAAAGCACAGGAGGAACTGAAATGAAACCGGTCCAATATTTCTCCCAAGAATATCTGAAACAATGCCGCGGCATAAAGCCTGAACCGGCATTGCGCTTTATATAAAATTTCCGCAAACTTCACGCCCACAGGGAAAGGCCGAAAAGCGAACTGATAAGCATAAAAATCCCGGAGCCGCTTCTTGAAGCCTTCAGGGCCAAGACCGACCGGACCGGAACAGCGTATCAAACGCAAATAAAGAAGCTGATGGAAGCGTGGCTTTCAAACGGCATACTGGACGATTCTTAATATTTTAATTTTCGGGCTTCGGTAATTTCTTACCTTGGGGTGAGCGCTTTTGGAATGACCTTTGCCTTATTCCCTGAAAAAACATCACAAACAGCCGGACGGTTATCACACCGGCAGCACTTCTTTTTCAAGCGCGCGCTTGAAATTGAACTTTGACAGTTCGCCTATTATCATACCGGACACTATAAGGAACCCGCCCGCGGCACTGGCCCAAAAAAACTTCTCACCGCCAAGCGTCCAGGCAAAAACGGCCGCGAACACCGGTTCAAGCGTGAATATCAGGCCGACCTTAAAGGGTTCGGAATGTTTCTGCGCGAGCATCTGTATATAGAAAGCCGACAGCGTAGGAAACAGCGCGAGAAAAGTAATAACGCCCCAGCCGCTAAGGCTTGAAACGCCAAGCGGACAACCTTTTATTAAAGCCAGTCCGAAAGAGATGGCCGATACCATCCAGAACTGGTGGAAGGCTAGCATCACGGTATCGGCGTCGGCTTTTACGAATTTATCGGTAATTATCAGGTGCGCCGAATATGCAGCGGCGGCTATAAGCGTAAGAGCGTCGCCCAGGTTAAACCCGCCGACCCCGCCCGTCAAAAACCACATGCCGCATACCGCAAGCGCGGCGGATACGCCCTGCAGCCGGGAAGGCTTTTGCCTTCTGAAAAAAAACATGAACACGGGTATGAAAATTATGAACAGCCCGGTTATAAAACCCGAATTTGAAGCCGTGGTATATAACAGGCCGGTGGTCTGGGTGAGATACAGGACCGACAGCAGCAGTGAAAGGATAAATCCTTCCTTCATCTGGGCCGCAAACGCCTTGCGCTTTAAAACCCACGGCAAAAGGAAAGCCGCGGAAATAAAAAACCTTATGCCGACCATAGTCACGGGGTTAACAGCGGAAAGAGCCCCTTTGGTAACCATGAAAGTGGAACCCCACACTGCGGCGCAGTAGAAAAGCCCCAAATCGGCAATAAGTTTTCTTCTCGGCGCCGCTATTTCCATCTGAAAATTATACATATTATCCCCAAAATCGCGGGCAGCCATTGCGCAAAAAATCGGCGCGTATTATAACTTTACGGAAACAATGTGTCTGTGAAAATTTTTGGCCCGCTTTTAGGATTGGGGGAATTTTAAAAATTAAAAATATCAGGCAAGAAGCAGCTATGGCTGACAGCCTTAAACCTTCAGCCCACCCATTTTCATCTCTATCCTGGGCAGGAAAAGCACCGCGAACGACAGCGCAAGCACCGCGCAGGAATTAAGCAGTATTGAGAGGCCGGGTGAGAAAATGTCCGCAAGCGCCCCGTTAAGCATAAAGGTTAACGGCAGCACTGCGTAGCAAAGCGTGGTGAGCACGGCAAAAAACCGCCCCTTCATCTCTTCCGGCACCGTATGCTGGAAAAGCGTCAGCGCGACCGCGTTGCCAAGGCCCAGCGCCGAGCCAGCGGCTGAAAGGAGCGCGCACATAACATACCTGTTATCCGTAAAGTAAAGGCCAAGGAAGGACAGCCCCATTAAAAGGAGCGAAACAAAAAACCAGCCGTATATATTGCGGTAACTTTTTTTAAAACTGAGCAGAACCGAGACCAGCGTTGAGCCCAGAGCGAAAAAAGTTTCAAAAACAGCCAGCCAGGCCACGCCCGCCTTGAGCGTGAACTTGACCAGCATTGGGATGATGATGAGTATAGGCCCCACAAAAAAATTAAAGGCCGCGAAAGCCGTTATAAGCGCGAGCACCGGTTTATTGCGGAAAATATAGGAAAGTCCATCCTTAAACTGCGTCCAGAAAGACGCGCCGGAACCGATGCCCGGAGCCAGGCTCTTCTTTATTGAAAAAACCGCCGCGAAGGAAACCAGGTAGGAAACAGCGTTAAACGCGAAAGCCCCGGCCACTCCGATGACAGCCATTAAAACGCTGCCGAGCGCCGAACCGATGACATTTGAAACCTGCATCACCGAGGAATCCGCGGCCACCGCCTGGGAAAGTTTTTCAAGCGAGGTAAGCCTGACAAGCGAACCTGCCACAGCCGACTCAAAAAGCGGGCCGAAAGCGGAAACGGCAAAACAAAGCCCGTAGAGAAGGGCCAAAGTCAGGTTCCCCGAAAATAAAAACCATGCCAGCAAAAAAACCAGCGCGGCGCGGGCGGCATCGGCCCAAAGCATGACTTTTCTCTTATCGCAGCGGTCGGCTACCGTCCCCAGCAGCGGTCCGAAAACAACAACAGGAATAACATTCACCGCCATCACAAGCCCAAGGTGGAATTTGGCGTTTTCCCCTGCCTGGCTTAACACCCACCAGGCGATGGAGATTGCGAAAAACTTATCCCCCACGGCGGAAACCACCCGCCCCGCGAACAACCGTCTAAAGTCGCTGTAAAGCGCGAGCGGATGGCCTTTTATTTCACTTAAAACGGACAATTCAGCTGTTCTTCCAATGGGCATAATGAAAATATATTACCATAAGTGAAGCAGTTGAAGCTGCGGGGAAGAGTTTATATAATCCTAGCATCAGCCTTGAAGCCTGAAGCTCTTTAAGGATCCACTATTATGCCCATGGAAAGAACGAAGGAAATGACCAGCGTGGGCGCCGATTGGGACAAATTCTACACCGCGGAGATTTCCTCAAAACTCCCTTTTTTTTCAAGGGAGGGCCGCCTTTACGATTGCCTTTTCGCCCAGCAATTGACCCGCGAACTGCTGAAACAACTTTTTAAGACCGCCGATACTCTGCGCGCAGTTACGCAGAAAAAAGCGGGCGCGGACTTTGTCTCCGGCCTGCTCTCCCACAAGCGCGGAATGCTTTATTTTGTCCAGCCCTCAACGCGCACCTTCCTGTCGTTCCTTAACGCCTGCCACATCCTCGGCGTCAAAACCTCGGAAATCCGCGACACCTCCACCTCCTCCGAGGTAAAGGGCGAAACTCCGGAAGACACGGTGCGCACCTTCTCCAGCTATGTGGACCTGATCATAATGCGCCACCCCGCGCCGGGCTTTGTTGAAAAAGCAGCCTGGCTGATGAACCGCACCGGAAGGCCGGTACCGATAATCAACGGCGGCTCCGGCAAGGACCAGCACCCCACCCAGGCCCTTTTGGACATGTACACGCTTTACCGCAGCTTCAACGGCGAACCGGACGGCAAAAAAATAGTAATGGTGGGCGATCTGAAGCGCGGGCGCACAGTGCGCAGCCTCAGCTACCTGATGAAGAACTACAAGAATGTCAATCTGGCTTTTGTTTCGCCTAAAGAGTTCAAAATGGAACCGGACATTTTAGAATTCCTCAATAAGCACTCTATCCCCTATACAGAAACGGAAGATTTCAGCTCGGTAATGCGGGAAGCCGACGCGATTTACATGACGCGCATACAGGATGAACACGACAAGGCCGGAGAGTCAAAGAAAGTGGATTATTCCCCCTATTATTTCAAAAAAGAACACCTGAAAATCATCAAAAAAAGCTGCGTCATCATGCACCCGCTTCCCCGCCGCCACGAAATTGAACCGGAGGTGGACACGGACCCCCGGGCCATGTACTGGCGCCAGGAGCGTAACGGCATGTGGGCGCGCGCGGCCCTTATATCGCACATCTTCGGAGTGGACTTAAAAATAAAACCCTGACGCTACTTAAAACCCAAAATAACTTCCTCCGATCCAAGATACCAAGCCCTAAAACCGGGGAGTCAGTAATAAAATAAAAAACGGCAGACTATGACAGTCTACCGTCGGAGAATGATACCACAAAAATCTGGAGCGGGCGATGGGAATCGAACCCACATCTCAACCTTGGCAAGGTCGCGTTCTACCACTGAACCACGCCCGCGCTCTCTATCTGTCAATTTTAGCAAAGATTCCCCGGTTTTTCAAACTTGCCGTATTTTGAACGGCAGCCCGGGCCGCCGAAGCCTCCTACACCTGAACCGGCTGCACACAAAAACCAGACAGAAGGGCTAATAAAGCAAAAATGTTTTTTATCCGCGGGAGAGTTTCCACCTGGTGCCGCCGGGGACATCTTCTATCAGTACGCCTTTACCGGCAAGCGCCTTGCGCAGTTCGTCGGAACGTTTGAAATCTTTAGCCTTGCGGGCCGCCTCACGCTCTTTTATAAGCGCGGCCAGTTCAGCCGGTAGTTCCTGCCGCTCTTTGGCGGAGAAAAGACCGAGCGCCAGCACCTCTTCCGCCGCCAGCGCGAAAGCCAGCCGCTGCGGCGCGGGTATTGAGAAGTTTTTAAGCGTTTCCCAAAGGCCCGCCAGAGCCTCCGGCAGGTTTACATCATCAGCAAGCGCTTCTTTAAAATCCTTGAAATATTTTGCGTCCCTGTCCGCAGCTGGCGGCTCCCCCGTGACTTCGGTCCTCAACTTTTCGGCCAGCCCGCGCAGGCCGTCCAGGCCGCGGGCGGCGGCCTCTAGCCCCTCCCAGGTAAATTCAAGCTGCTTGCGGTAATGGGTGAGAAAACAGTAATAGCGGTAAGCCAGCGGGTCGTAGCCTTTCTCGGGCAGTGTGGAAACGGTAAGGAAACCGCCGGCGGATTTAGACATTTTCCCGGTGTCCCCCGTCACAAGGAACCGGCCGTGCATCCAGTAATTGGCAAAGGGCTTGCCGGTGGCGGCTTCGGACTGGGCTATCTCGTTGGTGTGGTGTATTGCCACGTGATCTTCGCCGCCGCAATGGATGTCTATTGTTCCGCCCAGGTGCTTCATAGCCATAGCGGAACATTCTATATGCCAACCCGGAAAGCCGGTTCCCCACGGAGAAGGCCATTCCATCTGCCTTTTCTCGCCGGCCGGGGAAAATTTCCACAACGCGAAGTCGTGAGGATTACGTTTTTCGGCGTTAACCTCAACCCGCGCCCCCTCCTGTATCCCTTCCATATGGCTTTTGCCGGCAAGTTTCCCGTAATCCGGCAGCCTGGCCGTGTCAAAATATACCCCGTCGCCTGTACGGTAGGTAAAACCTTTTTTCTCAAGCGCCAGCACCAGTTCTATCATTTCCCTGATATATTCCGTGGCCGGGCACAGCACGTCGGGCATAAGGCAATTGAGCGCCTTGTAATCCTTAAAAAAAGCCTCCGTGTAGAATTTAGCTATGTCCCAGGCGGACTTGCCCTCGCGGCGGGCGCCGACTTCCATCTTATCTTCGCCTTCATCGGAGTCCGAGACCAGGTGCCCCACGTCGGTGATGTTCATCACGCGTTTTACACTGTAGCCGAAGAACTTCAGCGCGCGCACCAGGCCGTCCTCAAAGATGTATGTGCGCATATTGCCGATATGCGCGAATAGATACACCGTGGGGCCGCAGGTGTAAATACCGGCGGTGTTATCTTTTAAAGGCTTAAATAATTCCTTTCTGCGGGTAAGCGTGTTATAAACGGTAAAGCCCATATTACCTGTCCTTTAAGGGTTCTTCAAGCCCGGTGGAGGGCGGTTTCTGTAAAATATTTTTTATTTTTTTGCCGAGGTCGAAAAAAAAGACGGAACAAAGCTTCGCGCCGTACCGGGAAGCGTATTTTTCCCTTATAACGCACGCCACTTCCATTTCCGAGAAAGGATACACCGCTCCTCTGGGGGCAAGCGTATAGCTGAAACCGGCGTCCGCCGGCGCGCCCGCTTTTTTAAAGGCGTAATTGTGGCTTTCGGCTACTATGTCCGGTAAAGCAATTTCAAGGTCCGGGTCGGAGGTTTTAGAAAGCGCGTAGAGGCGGGTTTTAAAAACCACCGCTCTCTCCCGCGCGGGGGCGGGAGCGCCTGGTTCAGGCGCGCTGCAGGCGCAAAAAAAGCACAAGAAAGCCAAGGAAGGCCAAAGAAAGCAACGGAACGCAACTGAAAGCGACGGAACGCAACTGAAGGTTTCGGAAGAAGGATTTTTCTTACATTCTGTTGCTTTCTGTTGCCTTCTGTTGCCTTCTGTTGCTTTTTTTAGCTTTCCGTTGCTATCCATCATCACTTAACCACGCTTGCTACCGCATAGCAGACGATGGCCTCGCCGCGGCCCACCTCGCCAAGACCCTCGCGGCTTTTTGCCTTGATGTTCACGCTGTCAAGTTCAAGCTTGAAAATTTTAGCGAGCGATTTTCTTATAAGCTCATAATAAGGTTTCATTTTCGGCTCTTCCGCCACTATGGTCACGTCCAGGTTTACTATTACGGCTTTCCTGGCCTGCATGATCTTAAGGGTTTTTTCCGCTATATCCACGCTTGAAATACCCATTATGGTGAGGTCGGTGGGCGGAAAATAAACGCCTATCTCGCCCGCGGCCACCGAGCCCAGAAGCGCGTCGCAAACCGCGTGCAGGACCACGTCGCCGTCGGAATGCCCAAGCAGGCCCTTTGAATAGTCAAGTTTCACGCCGCCCATTATAAGCGGCCTGCCGCCGGCCAGGCGGTGGATATCATAGCCGAAACCGAACCTCGCGCGCGGCTGAGCGCGCTTGACTGTTTCCTTTACTTTCATAAGAGCCTCCGCTATTATTAAATCTTCGGGAGTGGTAACTTTCAGGTTTGAATAGTTAGAAATCACCACGGCGGGCTTTACGCCAAGAACTTCAAGCAGCTGGGAATCGTCGGTGCAATCCCTTCGGGCGCCCGGCGTATCAAGCGCCCGCTTTAACAGGGAACGCCTGTAGCACTGTGGCGTCTGCACCGCCATGTAGGCCCCGCGCTCAAGCGTGGCTTCAAAGTTTTTGCCGTCCTTTGAAAGCTTTTTAACCGTGTCTTTAAGCGCCACGCCCGGCACGGCGGCGCCTGTTTTGAACGCGCGTGCGAGGCACTCGGCTATCACTTCACGGCTCACAAGCGGGCGGGCTCCGTCGTGAACGGCCACAATAACGGAACGTGCGGAAACTTTCTTAAATCCGTTTTCAAGCGAACCCATGCGGCTTGAGCCCGCACCCGCCAGTTTCACTCCCCGGCCTTTCCACCACGCGCCGTGCTTTTTAATGTTCTCAGGACTTAGAACAAGAATAATTTCAGAAAACAGAGCGCTATCCTCAAAAGCGGAAACTGTCCACTCTATCATGGGCTTTGAGCACAGGTTCAGATACTGCTTGTCCGAACCCATGCGCGAGCCCGCGCCTCCCGCGAGTATAAGGGCCGCTGCCCGCGGCTTTTTCTTGTTTTCCTTCCCCATTTTATTGTTAATGCACCAGTAAACTGGTTACCAATTACCGGCCACCAGTTACCGGTTACTGGTCACTGGGTCCTACCGGGCGCCCGCGAGCCCTTTACCCTGACAAATATTATCCGGCCCTGCGAGGTCTGCAGAATAGACTGCACGGTCGCGTCCACTTTCTTACCCACAAAATCGCGGCCGTCCTCCACCACTATCATGGTGCCGTCGTCAAGGTAGCCGACACCCTGCTCTTTTTCCTTGCCGTCTTTCATCACGAACACCGACATATCTTCCCCGGGCAGGACCACCGGTTTCAACGCTACGGTAAGATCGTTAATATTCAGCGCCACAAGGTTTTCAAGCGCGGCCAGCTTATTGATATTAAAATCCGTGGTAATAACCGCGGCGCCAAGCTCGCGCGCTATGCGCACGACTTTAAGGGAGCTATCCGCCAGTTCTTTTATGTCGCGGTCTATTACGCGGAAAGGCATTTCTTTTGACTCCTGCAGGCGCGCTAGAATATCAAGCCCGCGCCGGCCCTTGGCCCGTGCTATCGGCTCGCCCGATTCCGCCAGCGCGTGCAGTTCCTGCACTACAAAACGCGGCGTAACCACGGAACCGGCAATAAAATGCGTTTCGCAGATGTCAAGTATACGCCCATCCACTATGGCGGACAGGTCAAGCACTTTTATATTCCTGCCCGAGCGCTTGCCCAATGAAAGGATATTCTTGTCAAGGTCGTCTATTTCGGGGATCTTCCTGATGCTTATTATCATACCCAGAAGCGCAAGGGCGTAACGGATAATGCCGTTGTAGGTTTGCCAGATTTGATTAAGCCCGTCATTGCCTATCTGAAACACGGTATAGTCCAGCAGTTTTGAGACAATTATACCCACCACTGCGCCGATTATACTGATAATAAGAGAGAACAGGCTGACGCTTTCAAAAACATATTCCACTCCTATGATAACAAGGCCTATAAAAAACCCGAGCGCCGCGCCCTTTATATCTTTTGCTATCGTCAGATACGTAAGCACCGGGGTGCCGACCAAAGCTATAACCCTAAATATCCAGATAATCATTTTTTCTCCTTAAGTCGCGCGAACTAACAAAAGAATGCTGCCGTAAACTTATAAGGAACTCCTGTAAAGGACCATATGGCTTACGGCTTAGAACTTATGGCAGTCTTTCTATCTATAGCTTACGCCTTATCGCAATTTCACGCCCTGCTCTTAACACCCGGCGCAAGCTTCATGAGCTCGGAATTCAGAGCTCCCAAATCCTCCACAGGAAAAAGACCGAGGTTCTTAAACTTAGCGGCCTCTTTGACTGATTGCTTCGGAATAAAGGCCTTTTTAAAACCCAGCCGTTCGGCTTCGGCCAGGCGCCTTGATACGAAACCGGGATTTGAACATTGAGCGAGTATCCCTACTTCCCCCGCAAAAAAGCAGTCGCCCGGCAGCTCTATATCCTTTGCCGAACTGATAAGCGCCGCGCAGAAAGCCAGGTCAAGCGCGGTATCTTTTATTTTAAGGCCGCCCTGGAAAGAGGCGAAAACATCCATGTTGTCCAGGCGCAACCCCACATTCTTCTCGGCAGCCGCGAGCAGCACCTGGGCGCGGTTTAGATCCATGCCGGTAACAGTGCGCCTGGGGAACGGGTAATAAGATCTTGAAACCAGCGCCTGCACCTCGGCAAGTATCGGACGCGAGCCTTCAAAGGCCACTGAAAAAGCCCGCCCCGCCAAAGCGCGCTCGCGGTTTGTTTCCGCTACAAGCGCCGAAGCGTCTGAAACGGACTTAAGGCCCTTTTCGCCCATTTCAAAAATACCTATTTCATCTATGGCGCCGAAGCGGTTTTTGTGGGGCCTCAGGATTCTGTAAATATTGTTTTTCTCAGCGTCAAAATAAAGCACGGTATCAACTATATGCTCCAGCACCTTCGGGCCAGCGAGCGTCCCTTCCTTGGTAACATGGCCCAGCAGGAAAAGCGGCGTTCCCCTGGCCTTCACCGTTTTAAGCAATTCCGAGGCGCATTCCCGTATCTGGCCGACGGAGCCCGGCGCGCCCACAAAATCAGGGTGGTACATGGTCTGTATTGAGTCTATTATTAGCGCGGCCGGTTTTATTTTATTGAAAGCCTCAAGCACCCGGGCCAGGTTGGTTTCGGCCAGCAGATAAATATTCTCCGCCACAGCGCCAAGGCGCGAAGCCCTTGATCCCACCTGCTCTATGGATTCTTCACCGGTAACATACAACAACTCGCCGCTCTTGAAGGCGCCGGAAGCCAGCGCCTTCGCGGTTTCAAGCATTAAAGTGGACTTTCCTATGCCAGGGGGACCCGCGAGCAGCAGCACCTGGCCGGCTATAAGGCCGCCGCCAAGCGCCCGGTCAAGTTCTGTTATGCCGGTGGCAATGGCGCTCTGGCTTGCCGCGCCCGCCTGTGAAAGTCTTACCGGGTCGCTTGAAAATTCGGTAAGCCCGCGGGATTTAGCCGCCGCCTTTGAAAGCACTTCTTCGGCCTCTTCCACAAAGGTGTTCCAGCCGTTGCAGGCCGGGCACTGGCCCATCCACTTGGCCGAAGCCTGGCCGCATTCCTGGCAGCGGTAGATTGTTTTCAGTTTCATAACAAAAAACTTTAAAAGCTGGAAGCGTAGAGGCGTAGAAGCGTGGAGGCATTGAAATTTAAGAAACTCCGCCTCTAGACTCCACTCCCTAAGCCGCTACGCTTCTTCCCCGCCACTCTCCTACTTCTTGCCTGCTGATCCTAAAGTGACCAGACCGAGAAGATAGGAGATGTCCTTGTCCTCAAAGGCAACTTTGGTGATATAATCAAGGCGCTTTACCTCGTTCATGTCATTTAAACGCAGGCAGGCCGAAATATATTTATTAAGCGCGACAGTCACGCCGGCGTCATAGCGCGGAGTATTGAAATACCTGTTTTTAATGTAACGGTTCCGGGTAAATTCCGAAGCCTCGAACAGCAGGCTGACTCTATCCCATGTGGAATTGTAATAAAAAGGCTGCCAGCGCACTCCGGCGCCGGCTGAGCCGCGCACAGAACCCGCGTACAGATCAAAGCCTCTTGCCTCCCAACCCATCTGCGCGTCCACAGTGTTTTTTATTTCGTAATCTGTGCCGCGGGCCATGTCTTTCGAGTTTATAATATTCGCCACGCCCACGTAGTAATAACGCCCGTCCCTGGGATAGATCCTGACGCCAAAATCGCTTCTTGAAGCCTTGGCCGCGGGTTCATATTTCCAATCCCAGCGCCAGTAGGTTTTAAAACCGGTTATGCGCCCGACCACGTTTTTTACCGAGGCGCTCGCGTCTTTTAAATTGTTAAGAGTGGAGGTCACATTCTCTTTCATCTGTTTATCGGATACCAGCGCCCCCAGGGCGCCCTCTCCCTTATTTATTTTGTCCACTATGGCGTCGGTCTTTAACAGCATGTCGTCAAGTCTGGCGGTAATTGAGTCCAGGCGCTCCATCATTTTCTGCGCGTGAGGCTGCGAATCGGACACCAGCTCGTTTAAATTAGCCGTGACCTCGCGCAAATTAGTCATGATGCCGTTGAGGTTTTGCGACAGGTTGCCGTCTCCGCGCACGTCTTTTATAAGGCTCTGCAGATCCTCCATCATCTTGGTCATGGCCCTGTCCAGCGGCAGCGAGTTTTCGCCGCGCACAGTTTCCCCCGCCTTAAGCACGCCGGCCGCCGGAGTACCCTGGTCTATCTCCATGAACTTGGAACCAATAACGCTGGTGGAACCCACAAGGTAGCGGGCGTCGCGGTAAATTTTTACACCTTCCTTAATGGCTAGCTGCACTATCACTTTATTTTCCCTGAGAAATATTTTTTTAATTTTCCCCACTTCCACTCCGGAGAGCTTAACCGTGGCCTTGTCGGGAAGTCCCGCCACGTCCGAGAACTCGGCGTAAACGGTGTAATAATTTTGGAAGGAATAGTCGCCAAGCAGGAATACGGCGGCTCCAAAAAGTATGGCGCCCGCCAGAACAAAAACCCCGACTTTCATCTCGCTGTTCATGCTTTCCTATTAACTTACCACGGCCCAGTGTATAAAATAGCAATTTTTGCAGGGGTTTTACAGGGGCATGCGTGCAGGCCGCGCCGTAGCCGCTAGTTTAACCCGGAAAAACTCGCCGTTATTTCAGCGTTCGTCCGCCTAAAGCGGACGATTTTAACTGCAATTTTCCGGCTAATAGTACGATTGTAATATTTTCCTCAACAAATGCCTGCTTTTTTGAGTTATTTATGCCGGGAAATAAAGTTATCAACAGGTAAAATGCATAAAAAACAAGCATTTTTCGATAAAGTCATAAATCTATTAACAGTTGTGGATAACTTGTGGATAATACCGGCTATTTCCTGGAGAGATGGGAAATTTCCATGAATTCTTTTACACCTTTGTTTTCTGACCGGCGGAACTTTGCGGGTTCAGACACCTCGACGAACTCACCCCCGTAAAGCATGGCCACCCGGCTTGAAATTTCAAGCGCCAGGTTTAAATCGTGAGTAACCACCACCGTGGTGATATTAAGTTTGGCGCGCATATCAAGTATAAGGTCCTTCACCATTCCCGTGGTCACAGGATCAAGGCCGGTGGTCGGCTCGTCGTAAAGTATGTATTTGGGTTCCGCCGCTATGGAGCGCGCAAGCGACACGCGCTTCTTCATGCCCACCGACAATTCAGCGGGTTTCAAATTTTCCACATCTTTCAGGCCCACCAGCGCCAGCTTTTCCCTGACTATTTTTGCGTACCCGCTTTTGGGGATATCGGTAAGATATTTAAGGCCGAAAGCCACATTTTCAAGCACCGTGAGCGAATCAAAAAGCGCGCCCTCCTGAAACAGGTAACCGAAACTGCGCCGCACGCGCGCAAGCTTAAACTCGTCGGAAGTCCGGCCGATGTCCTGGCCGTCCACCACTATTTCCCCGCTCTCCGGCTTAAGAAGCCGGATAATGCATTTTATGAATGTGCTCTTGCCTATGCCCGATGGGCCAATTACGCTGAAAAGCTCCCCATCTTTTATGTCCACGGAAATATTTTTGAGCACCTGTTTATCAGGAAAAGACTTATTTAAATTCCTTATTTCAATCATCCCACCACCTGCCTGCGGCCACAGGCCGCCTCAAAATTTAAATTAATATTCGCCGCAGGCGAATAGGCGGGTGGTGGGATCATATGCCCACCGCCACCAGCGCCGCGCTTATGAAATAGTCCAGCACCATTACAAGCACCATGCTGGTAACCACCGCTTCCGTGGTAGCCTTCCCCACACCCTCAGCTCCGCCCCTGGTGTTCAGTCCTTTATAACAGGACACCGTGGCTATCATAAAAGCAAAAAAGAAAGTTTTAAGGAAACCGTGCAAGAAATCAGACACCTTAAGGAAGTTGAAAACATCGTCAAAGTACACAGAACTCGGAATACCCAGCTTCACCATGCCCACCAGACAGCCGCCGATAATGCCTATAAAATCCGCGAAAACCGTGAGCAGCGGTAGAGTGATCATGAAGGCTATATAGCGCGGCACCAGCAGATACCGGGTGGGGTTGGTGCCAAGGGTATAGAGCGCGTCTATCTGCTCGGTCACTTTCATAGTGCCTATCTCGGCAGTAACCACGGCGCCGGCGCGGCCGGCCACCACTATAGAGGTAAGCACAGGCCCCAGTTCCTTCACCATGGAGAATGCTACCATGGTGCCGATATAAAGCGGTTCATTGAAAAGGTTTTTGGAACTGATACCGGTCTGAAGGGAAAGTACCATGCCGGTAAAAAAACTGGTAAGTGCGGTCACAATAAGTGAATCCACGCCTATTGTAACGGCCTGCTTGGCCGTTTCCCCCGCCTCAAACCTGGACCGAAAAAGCCAGAAGACCACGGACTTAAGCATAAGCGCCGCAGTGCCCATGGTTTCAGCCAGGCTTATAAATTCCCTGCCCACATATTCCGTAAACCGGTGTTTCATATAAGTTAACGAGGGACGAAAGGTTCAAAGGCACAAAGTGGCAGAGTTATAAGGAGTTCCTTCACTTAGTGCCTCGGTGCCTTTGACCCTTTGTGCCTTTCCATAGTCAGTCTGCTGATTACTGCTCACTGTCATTGCCCCATGGCGGATCTTTACTTATAACTTCTTTTATCCAGGGCATTCCGGCAAAACGTTCCGGCGGATGGCCGGTTTCAAGGTAAATGGTTTCAAAGCCACAGGCGTGAATGGTTTTGGCTATATCCTCGCCCTTCACTCCTTCGCCAAGTTCGGAATCTATGTAAATCGGCGTGCTTTTTGGGAAAGCCTCCAGACTTGACATAAATTCAGCCGGAACTTTAAAAGCTTTTAGTATTATACCATTGGTTTATAATTATTCTTTTGCAATCACTAAGACATCTATTTCCTCATTCATAATATATTCCCCATTACGAGCACAATTCCCATCAATAAAATCGGCTATTTCTTTAAGTTTCAGTTCCGTATATTTATCAACATTGCCAATTTCTTTCTTAATTTTATCATCTGAAATATTTACCGGATGCAGCCAACTCTCAAGGGTAAACAATTTACAAATATTAAAAAAATCATTAAATGATTTAGTCTTAAAATTAAAGCTTATTGGCACAACTTCCGCGGATATCCCCATATCATGTAAATCCTTCAATATATCATGTGTTGTAGTACTATATCCGAAAAAGAATTTCTTATAAAAATCATGTGATTGTCCGAACGGAGAAACCATAATAATAGCCATCTTCCCGTTTGGGGCCAGATGGCTATATATTTTTTTTATAAAACCAGCCTGTTTCTCCCGTTTTACAAGCCAAAACACATGACTGCAAAGAATAAAATCAAAATTTTGTTTTCCGAATGCCACAGTCTCAAAGTATCCGTTAATAAATTCAATTCCTTTCGACTCAAAAATATTTTTCACCTGTTTATTAGGTTCAACAACGGCTGTTTTTTTAAAAAACTTAGCCAATCGAAAAGTCAAATCCCCATCCCCTGCGCCGATATCCAAAAAAGAATCATGTTTCTGAAGTTTTAAAATTGTTTTTGTCATAGCACTTTCGACCTTTTCTTTTTCGGTGGTGCATTTTACGTAGGTTTCATGCCATTTTTTATAAACTTCATCGTTTATTATTTCCATTGCCCCCCCAATATTGGTGTTATAATCGTGCTCTATAAGGCTTCAGCATGTGTAAAAAAACAAATGCCGAGCAATCTATCTAACCCGAAAATTGCAGTTGAAGAAGAAACCGCTACAGCGGTGTTCTCTCAGTAGTTGGAAGGAGTGAAAACCACAAAGCGGCATCGCCTCACTGTTGGAGAAGAGACTCAGACTTACGAAAGTATTCAGTCTGCAGCGACTAACACCCTACAGCCTTCAGCCTTTCCGCCAAAGGCGGACCCGCCGGGCTGTTTGGCGGGCAGCCTAACCCACATACACCCGCGGCACTCTGGCGGTTATCAGCGTGGTAATTTCGTAGGGAATCGTAAGCGCCTTTAGGGCCAGCTCACGCGCCGTTATCTCTTCCCTGCCCTGCCGGCCTATTAAAACGGCTTCATCTCCCACCGCGGCCTCTTTTACGCCGGTGACATCAATCATCAGCATGTCCATGGTTATGTTGCCAACCACCCTGCAGCGACGGCCGCCTACAAGCACCTCGGCTTTATTTGACAGGGCGCGTGTGTAGCCGTCGCCGTAACCGATAGGCAGGGTGGCTATTTTCATCGGGCCGCGGACCCTGAAAGATTTGTTATAGCTTATATAAGCCCCCTCGCGCACCGTTTTTATAAAAACTATCCTGGTTTTCAGAGTAAGCGCGGCCTGAAAACCTTCCATGCAGCCGTAAGCGGCAAGTCCCACCCGGACCATGTCCCAGCGGCTTTGCGGATAATTTAGCGCGGCGAATGAATTGGCCGTGTGTTTTATAAGCGCGCGCGTTCCTGATTTTTCAAGCTCAATAACGGTCTGGCGGAAATATTCAAGCTGCCGGGCGCTGAATTGCGGGTCGCTGTCGGAGCTTGAAAGGTGGGTATAAAGCCCGGCGGCCGCGGCGGTCTTTGAAGCGCCAAGCTCCTTAAAAATTTTAATAACTGAAGGTTTTCTAGCCCCTATACGGCCCATGCCGGTTTCAAGCTTCACGTGGCACCAGGCTTTTTTACCAAGACGTTTTGAAGCCGAAACCGCCTGACACGCCGCTTCAAGGCTTGAAATCGTAAGCGCCAGGTCCGCGTGTATGGCCTCAACAAAGCTTTCAAACGGATAAAGGCTGCCAAGCACCAGCACCGGCGACTTAATGCCCGCCCTGCGCAGCGCGAGCCCTTCCTCCACCGACGACACACCATAACCCCAGGCCAGTTTTTCCTTTTCGGCAAAAACAGCCGCGGCCGCCGCGCCGTGGCCGTAGGCGTCCGCCTTTACAACAAACATCAGGCGGGTTTTGTCACCCACGGTTTTTTTTATTTTATGGAGGTTGGCCTCTAACGCCGGAAGACTTATTTCAGCTGTAGTCGGCCTGTGAACTTTCATTGGAAGAGCAAGGAATAGAGCTTAGAGTTTAGTACTTAGAACTTAAAACTTAGAACTGTGAACTTAAAACTTAGAATAAGGAGTTTATTATTTCCGCACCCTCTACCCTGTCATCAAAACACCGCTTCTTCGGGAATCGGCTCCATGCCAGGGGGGGCAGGGTCGTCAAAGCGCGTGTATTCAGAGAAGAAATTAAGGTCCACATCGCCCACAGGGCCATTCCGCTGCTTGGCAATGATAATCTTGGCTTTATTTTTAAGGGTGGGGTCGTCTTTTTTGTAATATTCTTCCCGGTGTATAAGCGCCACTACATCAGCGTCCTGCTCAAGCGAGCCCGACTCGCGCAGGTCGGAAAGCTGAGGGCGGTTGCCTTCGCGCGCTTTGTCTTCACTGCGGCGATTAAGCTGCGAAAGGGCGAGCACCGGCACTTTAAGCGTGCGGGCAAGGTCCTTTAAAAGCCGGGAAATTTCCGACACTTCCTGCTGGCGGCTTTCAATTCGGCCGGTGCCGCGTATCAGTTGAAGGTAGTCTATTATAATGAGGCCAAGCTCCTTGTTCTGATTTTTAAGCTGGCTCATCAGCTTGCGGGCGCGCGTGCGGATATCAAGAATGTTCAGGCCCGGCGAGTCGTCTATCCAAAGCGGGGCCTCGGAAATTACGGAAGAATATCGCGTAAGCTCGCTCCATATTTCCCTGGGGAAATAGCCCCTGCGCACATTCAAAAGGTTCGCCCTGGCGGCGCCGCAAAGCATCCTTTGAAAAATAGCGTGCTTATCCATTTCAAGCGAAAACACGGCCACCGGAATCTTCTTTTCTACGGCCGCGTGGTAAGCCATGTTAAGC
Source organism: Elusimicrobia bacterium GWA2_51_34 (assembly GCA_001799565.1). Taxonomy (GTDB): domain Bacteria; phylum Elusimicrobiota; class Elusimicrobia; order Elusimicrobiales; family UBA9959; genus UBA9634. The sequence continues at coordinate 21,096 of MGTS01000021.1, forward strand.
GCCATGGCGGTTTTGCCCTGGCTGGGGCGGGCCGCCAGTATTATAAGGTCGTTTTTCTGCAGGCCGCCGGTCATGTCGTCAAACTTGCTGAAGCCGGTTGGTACGCCGGTTACTGAGGAGTGGGTGCCGTAAAATTTCTCAAGCCGCTCCAGCACTTCTTTGGCAAGCGTCTCGGCGGAGGCAAAACCGTGGTCCGTGCTGTTTTGGGCCACGGAGAGTATCTCTTCCTGGGCGTAATCAAGCTGGTGACTTACGTCTTCAGGACTTGAGAAAGACCTTTCTATCACCGCGGTGGACACACGGATAAGTTCGCGCAGGACGGCTTTTTCTTTTACCAGCTGGGCGTAAGCCTGGGTGTGGGCCGGAGTTGAGACCTTTTCCATAAGGTCAGCCAGGTACTTTTGCCCGCCCAGGTCCTCAAGACTGCCGGATTTTTTAAGCTCTTCGGTAAGCGTTACTATGTCAATCGGCTGATTTTTTGAGTAAAGCGCTCCCACAGCTTCAAAAATTTTGCGGTTGGAATCGTTATAAAAGTTTTTGGACTGCAGGATTTCGCTTACTGTTTCCACCGATTCCTTGGAAATAAGCATGGCGCCCAGAACGGCCATTTCCGCCTCAAGCGAATGGGGAGGCACCTTGGTTGTGTTCATTTTTGAGAGGTCGCAGGTGACAGGTTGCAGGTAAAAGCAAAGATGTTATGCGGAATAAACCCCGGAAGGCCTTAATATTTTCTGCCTGTAACCTGCTACCCGTAACCTTTAATTTACGCTTATTTGCTCTGAGCGGAAACAACGACCTTTATTTTGGCGGCGATATTCATTTTAAGCACTATTTCCACTTCAAAATTACCCACGGCCTTTATGGAAGCCGGCAGCTTTATCATGTCTTTGTGGATCTTGACATCGGCAGCCTGCAGGTTCTTTATGATGTCGCTCTTGGCTACCGAGCCGAACATCACTCCGTCTTCTGATACCGGCCTTGAGAATGAGAGCGTGATAGCGGCCAAGCGCTTAGCGGTTTCCTGAAGGACGGCATTTTCCTGGTCCACGCGCTTTGAACGCTTCACCTCGCTGTTTTTCCAGGCCCTGAGGGTGCCTTCGGTGGCCAGTTCAACCAAGCCGCGCGGCAAAAGAAAATTACGGGCGTAACCGTCTTTAACCTGCTTAATTTCACCCATCCTGCCGATATTGCCAACATCTTTCTTAAGTATAACTTTCATAAAAAGAGCTCCGTTTATTTTTAAACTGATAGCAACTGAAAGGCACTGAACGCTACTGAATGCCACGGAAAGTTCCGGGGTTTACTTTCGGTTGCCTTCTTTGGCCTTCCCTTGCTTTCCGTGGCTAACGACTTATCTGTCAACGTCAACCGTCGTAGGACATGAGAGAAAGGTTACGGTTTATTTTAACCGCTCTCATTATCTGGCGCTGGTGTTTGGCGCAGGCGCCGGTAATTCTGCGAGAGAGAATTTTGCCGGATTCGCTGCAAAAGCTTTTTACGATCTGCCCCTGCTTGAAATCGATATGAGCGATATGCTCGGCGCAAAGCCTGCATACTTTCCTGCGGGGCGCGAAATGCCGCCTATTGGGCGGCCTTCTATTGGCCGAGGGGCCATGCGAAGGCCCCGCTGAATGGGGCGGCAAGCCGGCGCCAGACGGCCCCGTCGCGCCCGCGTTCCCGCCGGGGTTTGCGGCCGGTCTTGGAATATTCTGTTCTCTGTTGTCCATAGTTTACAAGTCTCCTGGAATGATTGCTAGTAGGCTTGCAGGCGGGTATGCTGGTATGCTTTTTAAAGCCTACTAGCTTACCGGCCTACCAGCTTACAATCCTAAAACGGCACTTCGTCTATACCGGAGAAACTTCCTTTAGCCTGAACGCCGTTTTGCTCCTCCGTTTCCGCTGTTTCAACTCCGTCGCTATGCTCAGGAGCCGGGGAGGCCATGGCTAAAAACTGCACACGTCTGGCTGTCACTTTTAAAACCTTTCGTTTCTGCCCGGCCTTATCTACATAATCGGCGCCGGTTAAACGCCCTTCCACGTGCACGGGGCTGCCTTTTTGAAGTTTTTCTTTGCAGCGGTCGGCCATGGGCCCCCAGGTGGTTACAGGCACATATGTAACATCGTCTTTCCACTCGCCGGTGACCGTGTCTTTATACCGACGGTTTACTGCCACATCAAAAAAACAGCAGCCGGCGCCTTTCTGCGTCATCCGATGTTCCGGGTCGCGGGTAAGCCTGCCCGCGATAACCACGTAATTCTGTTCAGGAATCTTAATATTCACCTGATTGCCCCTCGCTTGCGCAGTCACAAGTCACAGGTTTCATGTCACAGGTAAAGGCAAAAAACACCATATACCCTTATTTTCCCTTAACCCTCTTGCTTGTGACTTGAGACTTGAGCATAACGGCGCATTGCGCCGTTATGCTTTTTTGGCGGGTTCAAGCCCGGCTTTAAGCGTCATGGACCGCAGAACATGCTGCTGAAGCTTTAGATTGCGGTTTATGGTCTTAACGGAGGCGGCTTCGGCTCTCACTTTTATGTAAACATAGTAGCCGTCGCGGTGTTTTCCCACCTGGTGATAAAACTTTTTGCGGCCAAGCCTGTCTTCCGCGAGAACTTCCGCCTTCTCGTCGGTAATTATCTTCTTGGTTTTGTCCACAATTTCATTAACTTCGGCGTCGGAAACCTGGGGATTAAGAATAACCATCAATTCATATGTATTCATAGCAGGGTAATGATAGCAAATCAGCGCGGCCTGTTTCAATGGCAATTCACAGGGGGGCTCCCTGCTAATGCAAGGGGGTATACTATTGTACCATTATCACAAAATCCGCCAACGTGGTCTTTGGAGGAGCAAAGTCCGGCGTCAAAAGAACAATTCGCGTGTTTATTTCAACGGCAAGCTTCTTACCGAAGTCATGCCCGAAAAGTTTTTTCCTTTTGGTTTTTTTATTAGAAAACACCTATTCCGGGATGCGGTTTGCGCCATCTATAACTTGGAAGATTTCATTTTTCACAAATCCGACTGACTTCGACTTTTTGTTTTGAATTATATAGTTCGACGGCAAATTCAAAGGCGGCAAGGGCGCACAACTTAGCGGTGTCGGCCACTTCTGTTTTTTCCTCTATCCGCTTTATTCTTTCTTCAACTTGGCAGGCTATTGAACTTATTTCTATCGGCGATAGCCCTTCAACGGCAACAGTTATTGAACGGCCTCTTATTTTTATCTGGGTTTCGACATTAGTTATGGGTTTCCTCCCACCGCTAAGCAGTTCCACCTGTTTTTTCAGCACGGCGTTCTCTTCTTCAAGCCGGGAAATAAGCGCCGCAGTTTTTTCCTGGTTTTCCATATTCATTCCGCTGCAAGTTATGTTTGCACACAGACTCTTTTGCGGTTTTAAAGCAGCAACCATTATCTGACGATAATCCAAGATATTATGTCCCCGATTTTGCTCCCCTAAAGTCATGCCGGAAAGATTTTTATTAAATTTATTAGACCTTCGGGCGTGGGAGAGCACCTATTCTGGGGTGCGGTTTGCCTTCATTCGGTTCTTTAGAGTTTCTGAACTGCTTCCAGAATTTTTTAACATCTGCATCGCGCTTCTTACACATTCTCTTAAAATCAAGCTCTCCGTCTTTACCTATTATCGGCTCCTCGCGTGGAAAAACGGGTCTTTTCAGAGCAGGGCATTTAACCTCAACTCGGTGCATTTCCACAAATTTAACTGTCCGCACAATCATAGGCGGCATTCCGGCGTAAACCGCGTTAGTCCCGGGCCCAGCCCAATTCCGGTCCAAAGCGAACCGCTTCGCTTCCCGAATGGCGCCAGTCGGCGTTTTATGGCGGGTGATGTTAACATAGTCGGACATGTCTCCTTCATAGTCAATGATGTTGTAGTAGTAAGTCTTGTCCTCAACGCCACCTTTGCAGTCGGTTAAAATAATCTCGCGCGGCCCGTCTTTTTGAACACTGACTTTAACCTTAATCGATTTTCCAGGCCTTTCTAACCCCTGAGGTCTTGGAGAATTTTTTGCCTCTATTTTGTTTGATAATTGGAATATAGTCTCGGCAAAACGAGTATCCTCCCGCATATCACGCAATATAATCTTCTTTGCAAACGCAACAGCAATCAGGCTTTGATTGAAGGCCTTTCCTACTTTAGCTGCACTAAGGCCGCATAATTCGCAGGCCAGGTAGATAGCTATTTTACGCGATCGGGCAGACGCTTCCACACGCTCTTTAGAGCTAAAATCCTTTGCGTCAACGCCCACATCTGTCCGGGGAAATTCCGCCACATATCACAAAAAATTGGCGTAAACAGCCGTATTTATGCGTATTTCCCTGCGGAAACCGTCATGCTTGACTTTTAAAACGCTCAACGACGCAAGCCATCCCCCAAAATGGACATGATTCTGCATTTCCCGGTTTTGCCGCCTTACCGGACAGCACCGCTAAATTGACATAAAATCCCTTTCTCATAGGAGATTTGGCCTATTCTAAGGTCCGACTCGGTTTACACCCCACCCCAGTTTAAAACTTTCCCCGGACAGCTGTGGTCAACGCCATATTTATCAGCCACCACGTTTTTTATCAGGTCTATAGTAATTTTTTTCTTTTCCCCCATATTAATTCCCCCCGTTCCGAACTATGTTTAAATTACCGGCAAGGCGAACCACCGTCTGCCTCTGATACAGATTCCTCCGCTAAAGCCCCTTTTTCCTTGATTAGATTTTTCGTGTTTTACACACAGCAGAATATGCAGATTTTGTTGAGTCAAAATATTTGTGAATTGCGGCACCCAAGCACGATGCCCAATTTGCCACATCTTTCCCTGAATCTGGCTTACCACGTCTATTCCAAGCAGTGACAAATGCTCCAGGAGAGCAATTATGGGTTCTATGCCACTTTGCGAGTTCCTTGACCAACAATTTTTTAGTCCATGCAGTCGTGCTTTCTTCCGGTTGGCCAAGCGCGAAACGGAGTTGTCTTATCCCCCTAAACCATTTCTGTATATAGATTGCGACAGTGTTGTAAGCGAAACCCTTTCGATTTGTGAATTTGCCTCTTTTCCGAAGCCACTCTTCTGTGGGGAAAATCCCTCCGGGCATAGTCTTTGCGATTTGTTTGCAGGTCTCAAGCAGTTCATCGGCATCAGACCAGTGAGACGTCTCAATTCCTATATCATAAAAGTGCTTATGTTTTCGGAGATTATTGATTTTTTTACCGATATAGGGTTTAAGAAGCTTTGAAATACTATAGTCACTATAACAATCTTGAAATTGTAATCCCAAAAACAACGGATTACTACCATTAAACCGTTCTTTTTGTTCTCGCTTTGTGGCGTAGTCAGCTTCATTATGCCCCAAAGGTTTATCCCCCCAAATTTCGACATCAATCCATTTCCTATTACACGCCTTAAATTGCAGATCATAATATCCATATGCCCTGCCAGTCATACGCGTGTATTCGTCTGGATAACGTCTTCCTTTTTTGTGTGACACTCCCCTTGCATAAAGGTAATCTGATAAAGACTTTTCCGCACGACTTCTCCAACGCAACCCATTTCGTGACACAAAAAATGCGGAATTGGCTTCGTCATGAAAATAATCCCGAAGGTCTCCCCACGTTTTACCGAGAGTATATATTGATCCTACTATCCCACTTAAGTTGTTTTTATGAAACCAGCCAGCCGGAGGGAGATACCCCAATTTCTTTCTAATTTTTGAAACGCTCCGGATAAGTCTTTCCCAATTCCATCTTTTTACGATCTTACCCGACGCGCACTTATAGCTCCAAGTTTCGAACACATGCTTTTGGTATTGTTTCTTTAGCCCAAGATATGCAATGAGTTTTTTTTGTCCGATTCCCTTTAAGTAAAAGGCATTACACAAGCCCCGTGACTTAACCAATTGTTGGTATTCAAGTGCACGAATTCCATGTTTTCGGTAAAGCCTCCAGCAATAATCAATCAACTCCTTGCGGGTGTAGTCTTTGAATTTATTAGGCCTTCGGGCGCTCATGATATTACACCTATTATCTATCCCAAAAATTCTCTCCGTGGATACCCCCAACAGCCGGAACAGCTAACCTTCAACCCGGGCCGGCAGATTCTTGATTTTTTCTCCTAGATATTTCCGCATGGCTAAAGATCTTTATCAATTCAATATTTTCCACTTTACCGCAATTAATCTCCCAATCGTACCGGAACGGTTGGCCCAAGATGTTAAGAAAAGAAACCTGTAGAACCCCGGAAACATCGCATAGTTGTTTTCCGGATATTGCCCATTCAAACGGCTTACCCGGTGGAAGTGCAGGGGTTTCCTTGCTGAACTCAATCGTTCCAAGAGTATTTCTGAACTCAACCACAATTTTAAGGGCAACCCCTTTACCGACATTAAGCAACTTAAAGTTAACTGGGGCGTCAGGCTGGCCCAACGCAACATTGTTCTGGACAAGATTTATTACCAAGAGGAAAGGCGCATTATCCAGTTCATAAGCCTTCCGGGTTTCCTGGCGTAGCAGGCGTGTTTCCCAACTGTACCAAATGATTACAGAATAGGTGAGAAACAGAATGATATCCGTGAGTCCTGAAGCCTTGTACAAGTAAAAAACCATCGCCGAACTCAGGACAATCAACCCAGGAAACCAATATATTTTAAAGATTTGCTTCATATTTATCCTGCCTCTTCCCGCACTACTGCGGAAAAGCCCACGGCGGCTTTCGTTGTGTCTTGGTAGAAGCCGCGGTAGGTTCTATTGATAATACCTAGCAACTCCGCTTTATCAAGGCCTTCCCGACCGTTGGTGCGTTTGCGGATTACGGCCTGCTTTACAAGGTTAGACAGGAAAGCGCCCACCACTTCCTTTCCCCGTAGAAGTGCCAGCACGTCGCTATCTTCAAACAGTTTTAGTATTTCCTGGTCGTCGGTACGCCGTCTTACCAAATCAAGATAATTTTTGGGTTCAAGCGCGCCTACGTCAATTACCTGGTCAAACCGGCCCGGACGGCTGGCGGCCATATCAAGCATAGCCTTGTCATTGGTGGTCGTTAAAACGAAAACATGGTTTTCCACAAAACCATCCAATTTTTGCAGAAAAGTGCCAAGTACATTCTTATTAAACGTTTGTGTCCGATCCCCCACTATAAGGTCTAAATCGTCCACGCATAATATAGCGGGGTTGAAAATATTTGCGAACGAAAACAACATGTTTAATCGTGCATCCCCTCCGCTTGCGAGTATTATAGTGGCCTTCCCCTCGCAAGCTTTGGCTATGGAGCGCACGATCTGGGTTTTGGCGGTGCCCGGCGGGCCGGACAGAATATAGCGCATGGATAGATTCAGATCACCGTACCGGCCAACGCATTCAATAAATTGGTGGAGATCCCGCGATACCGCCGCCGGAAGAAAAACATCCTCAAGCGCGGAATTGCCGAGGTCTTTAACTATCTCAATTCCCAGCCCAAAAGGGTCCTCATCATCACGCTCCGCCGGGGCCTCTAGTACCCGCAATATTTTCCCCTTATACATTGAATTGTTAATGGCTTCATGTATAAGCAGATCCCGCAAAGCGTCCGGACGCTTTGCTTCCGGTGATGTTCCCGAAATGATTATTTCATGGACAATCCCTCTTATCTCATGATGCATTCTCAAAAGACTCACATAATAATCCGCATCCGCGTATTTGATCCGGGCATAAATATAACTATCCTCTATGCGGACAAGCCCTGTTTCGGTTTGAAACGAGGTTCTTGGTTTTGTGAGCACAGGATGTTCAATTGATACCATTCCGTTGAAGGAGTCTATTTTTACGCCGGGGTGGGCAAGTATGCCGGAATAGAGCGCGTGGATGTAAGTCTTCAAAAAGTCAAATACCCAGCTATTGATTTCCTTGCTGGAACTGAAAACATCAACACTATCCGATTTGCCCTGGTTTTCTCCCCTCATAAAGGGCATTCTCTTATATCTTCGGCTCATATAATCCTCCTTGCAAGCGCACCAATACGCCTATTTGCCCCCGCCGAATAATCCGGTAATTTTTCCTAAAAAAGATTTCCCGCCGTTTTCCGTTCCCGGCGCCTGCGCCGGCGGTTTTTCCGGGGTTTTTGCCGGGATATCTTTCGCGTCAGGGTAGTTATAGACCGGCAAATCTGGCGTCTCCACAAATTTTTTGCTGTCCTTCGCAATAATGTCCTTAAAAATTCCCTCAACCCTGCCGGACTTTAGTATTTCGCCGCCGGGTCCGTGAAGTATCTCATAATACAGGCGGGTGCGGGCAATGCGTTGGATTTTTGAAGAAGAAAAAAGACCGGACTTCGCCTTCCCGTAGTCCACACCACAATCAAGAAGTCGGTAGGCAAGAACATATGGCATGGGCGCTTCCTGGCCGGCTTCCTGCGCGGCGGTTTTTGCGACTATTTTTTGAGTAGGCGCGGTAAGCGTCCACACTTTTACAGAAAGGCTCTCGTTTAATGCGTCCCTTACAATAATACCGTTCGGCACGCCTTCGTTCCAAAGCGGTTTAATTAATATTCTTTTCTGGTTAAGCAATTCTTTGTTTTGTGAAGCTATTTTGCGCCCGGCATCCAGAGCGGATTCATATATGGTTTCGTAATTAGCCGCATACTCAAACCGTTTAGAGGTTGACGCACAGCCGGCCAAAAGTGTAAATATTAAAACAATTAAATATTTGCTCATATTTCCCCCTATCACCGTAGCTTAACCGCGGCTTTTTCCTATTTTTTTTCGTTCAGACCAGCGCTTTTATCAGCGCCTCTACATTCGGCCCGCCGATCAATCATTCTTTTTATTAGTTCTACTGTGATTACCAGGGAAAACCCAAGAATCACATCACCATATATAGACGATTTACTCAAAAGTTTTCCAGTAATCGCATAGCAAACAATCTCCACCACAAGCACGAACCCGAATACGAATAAGATGCTTTTAGCGACCCCAAGCAAGCTTCTAAATCTCATAAAATTACCTACCTTTTCCTAAATAATTTCTTAAACTGACTCTCTATCCACGGCTGAGGCTCATATTTTATCGTCCACAAACTACCATCCGGTGATTCAACCGTTATTGCAAAGGGACGATCTTTGCCATATTTCTTTCTGATACTGGCCCTGATTTTGGGGATGTCAGACCATGTGAAGCTTTCAATTTTATTGTCCTGTGGAAACATTTTTCCAAGCCCGACGTCTATCCCCACCTCGGCTTTCAATTTATCAGAAAGAGGCTCAATCTTAGCCTCCAATTTATCAGGAATGGCCTCGATTTTGGCTTTATCATCTTCCGTCCCCACTCGTTTACGGCTTATCTTATACGTTTCTATGTCTGTTTTTCTAAACAACCAGGTTTTCCCTACCTGTCCCCAAGGCTTAAGTCCTTCAGGTTTATCCTTTTCAATCCTCATTATATGGCGCACCGATGCGTAGTTGTAACCGAGGTGGTCAGCCGCTTGTTCCGTAGTTAGCAAATCCTCCCCTGTTTCGGGATCACAAAGGTATTTTTCTTTCATATTTTTATCACCACATTGTTGTAATATATTACAATGATGTTATACAACAAAATCACCCTTTTGTCAAGGGCTTTTAGATTTTTAGGTTTTTTAGAGCGGAAATTCAGCAGCAGTGGAGGGCCGAGCAAACAACTATCTGTTTCGGGCTCTCTGAGCGGAAGGCGGAGCGGTCAAAATCTCCATATTTGGCTTGTATCGCGAAACCGTTGTAATGCAGCAGCATTTCCAGTTCCAGCGGAAAAAAGCAGCGCATGTTCAACTTTTTAGCGCCCATAGCGCGGCGGCCGCGCTTATAGTGCCAGACAGGACGCGCCGCCTGCGCGGCCCTGTCATAGGAATAACTTTCATTGACCAGTATATCACGGCCGCCCGCCGGATCCTTGTAATGCGATATTGGAATAAGCTCATCCGCGTCACGGACCAGATAATGCGGGTTCGGATTGAAAACATCAAGTATAAAGCGCCCGTCCGGAGCCAAATGCGCCTTAACCCGGCTAAAAAATCGCTCCAGGGAAACCCTGTCGTGAAGATGCTGCATGGAATTGAAAGGAATAAAAATAAGTTTAAACTTCTTTTTTAACCGGAAGGACCTGATATCGCCCTTAACAAAAACGGCGCTCGTTCCGATTTTGGCAGCCTTTTCCCGTGCCCGCGAAAGCATCGGCTGAGAAATATCAACGCCCGTGATGTCAACTCCGGAGCGGGCAATCGGGATGGTCAGCCGCCCGGTGCCGCAGGCAAGCTCCAAAACCGGCCCTCCGGCTTTTTTCGCCTCTTTCACATAAAAAGGGATATCAGCCGGATAAGAGGCGTTATCCGCATCGTAATGCGAGCCATCCCAGTAGACCTCGGAACCGTCAGGGATTTTATGTTTTGCCATAGCTAAACAAGTTGCAAGTCACAGGTCACAGGTCACAAGCCAGAGGTACAGAAAACAAGTTACATATTACTGGTTACTGGTTACTGGTTACCGGTCACTGGTTACTGTTCACCGGCCACTTTCCACATACTTACGCAGGCTTTCCAGTTTTTCAATACTGCCGATGTCCTGCCAGTAACAAGCGTCTTCCCTGAAGCCCATTATTTTTTCGCCTTCCGCCGCCAGCCGCAGGTACACATCGGTAATGGAAAATACGCCCGATTCCGTCATTTTTTCAAAGATGTCCGGCGAAATAACCTGAACCCCGCTGAATGCGAGCGAAGTAAGACCGACAGGGATCTCTCCGGCTTGAAGCCTGCCCTTCAGGCTCAGTCCGCCGTCAAAAAGCAGCTGCCGGGCGGACGGCCTTTTTTTTACTGCGAGTGTGGCAAGCGCCCCGTTCTTTAAATGCGCGGCGTAAAGCGCGGCGAGATCAAGATCCGTGAAGACATCGGAGTTATGCATAAAAAAAGGCTTCCCGTCGTCAAAAAAACAGGCCGCTTTTTTCAGCCCGCCGCCGGTTTCAAGCGGAAAGTAAATTTCAGGTGAAATATCTATATGTACACCGAAATATTCTTTTTCAGCCAGGAAGGAGAGTATTTTATTGTGCAGGTGATGAACATTTATCACCAGAGAATCGGCGCCCGCGCTGATAAGGCGGCGTATGACTGTTTCTAGCATGCATATGCCGCCCACTTCCACCAGTGCCTTTGGGATATTGTCGGTGAGCGGTTTGAGCCGCGTACCGCGGCCCGCGGCAAGTATCATGGCTTTCATAAGGGCAGGGCAGAGGGCAGAGGGGTTAGGGTAGAGGGTAAAGAAGTAAGGAACTCCTTAAACCCCAATCCTCTACCCTCTACCCTATACCCTATACCCTTGGCCAATGACTTCGTCATTGGCTTTTGGCCCCAAGTTCGCGATGCGTTAATTCCACGGTGGCCTTGTATTTTTCCCGCAGATGGCGGGCCAGGGCTTCGGCGCAGTAAACGGAGCGGTGCTGGCCGCCGGTGCAGCCGAAAGACACCATCAGGTCCGTAAAATTCCTGGAAAGATAATTTTCCACGCTGGCGTCAAGCAACCCGTAAACATGCTCCAAAAATCCCGAGACCGCGGCCTCGCCGTCAAGAAATTTTATTACCGCTTCGTCTTTGCCGGTAAGACGCGCGTATTGCTCAAGGCGGCCGGGGTTTGGAAGGGCGCGGCAGTCAAAAACAAAACCGCCGCCGTGGCCTTTCTCGTCGGAAGGCACGCCGTTGTGGTAGGCGAAGCTGGTAACGCGGGCCGTAAGGCCAAGGCTCGGACAGCCGAACTGGCGAAGGCGTGAGGACGAAGAAACGCGCCTTAAGACCTGTAAAAGTTCAGGGAGTTTGGGCGGCAGCTCGGCATTTTCCAAAAGCCATTCAATATTTCTTACGGCATAAGGCACGCTTTGGAGGAACTGGGTTTTACCCTCGTAAAAACCGCGCAGACCGTAGGCACCCATGGCCTGCATGATGCGGACGAACGCGAAAGCGTGGAAATGCCGCATGAATTTAACCCTGTCCGTTTTGGCCGTAATGCCGGCGGCGTCAAGATAATATTTTATAAATTCGGTCCGCGCCCTTGGGCGGATATCCGCTTTAGCGTCGTATAACATAGAGGCAAGGTCGTACTGAGCGGCGCCTTTGCGCCCGCCCTGATAGTCTATAAACCAGGGCTCGCCCGCGCGCAGCATCACATTTCTGGACTGGAAATCGCGGTAAAGGAAAAAATCCGAATCGGCCTCAAGCAGGAAAGAGGCCAGGAGGTTAAAATCATCCTCTAGCTTCTGTTCATTGAAAGGTATATTGGCGAGCCGGAGAAAATAATATTTGAAATAGTTCAGATCCCACATTATGGACTGCCGGTCAAAAACGGCGCGCGGGTAGCAGTAAGAGTAATCAAGGTTTTTACCGGCCGGCGTCTGGAACTTCGGCAGCCAGTTCAGGGTTTTTTTATAAGCCTCAACAACCTGAGGCGGAAGCTCCGGGCCCGTACGCTCTTTTTGCATGAACTGGAAAAGGGTGGTATCGCCCAGATCTTCTTCAAGATAAAAGCCGGTTGCCTGCTCAAAGGCGAAAATTTCCGGCACCGGCAGACCTTCTTTTCTGAAATGCCTTGAAAACTCAATGAAGGCCCTGTTCTCAGGTTTATCGGGGCCGTACGCGCCTATTACCGTGCGCGCGGCGGACCCAAGCCTGAAAAGACGGCGCGCGGAACCGTCGCTGCCCACCGGCACGATGGTTTCAGGCTCAGAACCGAATGTTTTTTCAAAAAAGCTTTTGAGCCCGGCTTCCAACGCCTGCGGCGGTTTCTCTTTTTCGCTGTTTTTTAAAGGCATAATCACCTTCTTCTTCCGGAATTCCCAAATTATAACAAAATCCGCCCGCTATGCCAGCGGGCGCCCGCC